>NZ_CP183979.1:3166900-3800280 GCF_049913155.1 Arthrobacter sp. R-11
CTGGGCCATCGACCGCGAGTCCTACCTGGCGTACGCCCTGCAGCGTTTCGGTGTGAAGTCCCCCGTGTACCGCGGGGTGTTCTCCGTCTGGCTGCTGGGCAGCGTATTCGGCGCCGTCTTCATTTCCCTCTTGGCCGGCCTGCTGGGTGGCTTCGGCATCTTCGACCCGCGGGCACTGGCCCTTGGCCTCGGCCTCGGTTCCGGCTCCATGATGCTCGGCGGCGTGGCTGCCCTGTCCATCATCTACCCCGAGGCGGCACCGGAAATCATGGCCCTGGCTGCCCTGTCCAACCTGGTCACCAACCTCATCGGCTTCTACGCCGGAGCGTTCCTCTCGCTGCCGATGTCCCTGCGCCTCTACAAGTTCTGGTCGCGCATCTTCCGCCGCGACGATGAGGGCCGCCGCCTGGACCGCAGCGGCAATGTGATCCCCGCCAACCGGGCACGCAAGCCGGAGCGCAGCAAGGTGGACGTGGCCGCCGTGCTCCAGGACCCCGAGGTCCGCACCAAGCCGTCGACTTGGATCATCGCCTTCGGCGCGAGCATCGCCATGGGCATCGTCCTCAACGCCCTGGGCACGAAATCCTTCAGCGTCAACGACATGATCGGCGTCGTGCTCCTTGGCGGCCTCACTGCCCTGGCCTTCGCGCTCGCCAAGTATGTGCCTGCGGTGCCGTCCAGCGTCTGGGTGCTTGGCCTTGGCACCCTGGCCACCGCACCGTTCATGCCCTTCAGCGAGACGGTCATCGCGCTCACCCACAACCTCGACGCACTGTACGTGGGCCTCGGATCGATCGCCCTGCTGGGCATGAACCTGGGACGCGACGTGAACGCCCTGAAGACCTTGAACTGGCGCACCGTGATCGTGGCGATGCTGACGTTCTCGGCGAGCTTCGTGGCCGCGGCAGCATTGGCCCAGTTCGTCATCCACGTGTAGGCACTCACGCCGGAAGGGCGGGTGGACCGGGCGCTTGCCCGCTCCACCCGCCCTTCGGCGTTAATTGCCGGTGACAAAGCCGACGGCGGCACCGTCGGCGTTTTCGGCCAGCAGCAGGTGGTGGCCTGGCCGCCGCAGGAAGTGCCGGGCCAGCTCCGGCGTTACGGGCCCGTCGAACAGGGGCGAAGCGGCCACGAGCCGCTCCTCGTCGACCTCCAAGAGCCTGCGCAAGGTGATTTTGGACGCATCGTGTCCGTCCATGACCCGAGGCTACGCCGGACACCCGGTCAAATGAACGCAGGAAGAACACCAGAGCACCCGCGGCTTGCTAAGATCTAAAAGCTCGACCGGCATTCCGGAGAGCCTCCCCATCAACTGGCCCGGAACGGACGTGCCCCAACGCGTCCGGAACCGGCCCCTGCCCGACCCGAGGAGACCCCTGCCTTCATGACCGCCTTGGCTGAACCGGACTATTTCGAGGACTACGACGAGGACTACCGCAGCGACATCGCTTCGCGGTACGAAGAGGGCTTCGGGCAGGGTCCCGACATCGACGACGACTACGACTCGGGCTACGACGAACTCGACAAACTCTTCGACGGCCTGTTCGACGACGATGACGACGACTTCGACGCCCCGGCCAAGGCCGAGAAGAAGGCTCCCAGCAAGAAGGCAGCCCCGAAAGCGGCTGCTGCGAAGACCGCGGCGCCTAAGAAGGCTGCAGCGAAGTCCATGCCCAAGGCCAGCCCCGTCATCACGCGCCGTGTAGTACCGGTGGCGGCGCCGCCCGTTGAGGCACCCGTGGCCGAGGCCACGCTTCCGGAAGAGGCCACTGTCGAAACCCCCACCGCTGCCGAAGCCCCGCTTGTTGCAGCTCCGGTTATCGACAGTCCCGTTGTCGAAGCCCCCGTTGCCGAGACTCCGACTGCCCACACCCCCGTTGCCGAGACTCCGACTGCCCACACCCCCGTTGCCCACACCCCCGTTGCCGAGACTCCGACTGCCCACACCCCCGTTGCCCACGCCCCGGTTGCCGAGGCTCCGGTTGCCGAGGCTCCCGTGATCGAGCAGACCGCGTCCGTCACCGTCGTCGAAAGCGCTCCCGCGGAGGGCGCCGAAGAAGCGGAGCCTGCCGTCGCGGACAGCCCGTTCTTCGCCCCGCATATCGCCCCGGTCAACGAACACGTGGACTTCCTGCGCAAGCTCCGCCCCGGCTTCGAGGTGCCCTATGTGGACCCGATGCACTCGGTCGAGGACTGCCGCATCGTCACCCTGTTCTCCAACACCAGCGAAGCCTCCCCGCGGGGTACCGTCTGGGCCGGCGACGACACCGCCGCCACCCGGCTGTTGGGCCTGCAGTTCCAGCTCGGCCTGCGTCCGGAATGGATGATGCCGTGGAACACCCACCCCTGGTTCACCCCGGGCGAGGCCAACGGCAAGCTCACCCCCGAGCAGGTCAGCGCCGGCCTCAAGCCGCTGATCACCTTCCTGAAGCTCGTTCCGCGCGCCTCGGCGATCGTCGCGCACGGCACGGAAGCCAACCGCCTGGCGCAGATGCTCCTCAAGACGGACAACCCGCTGATCTGGCGCCGCGGCCTGAAGGTCTACAAGGCCCGTTCGCTGCACGGCCGCGCCTTCGCCGGTTCCAAGGAACGCCAGACCGAATGGCTGATCGAGATGGGCCGCTCCTACGCGGACGCCATGGCCCGCGCAGGCCTGCAGGCCGGACGGCGCTGATCCCGGCGTTCTAGGCCTTTACGGCAGGTGAACGGTCGACGGCGGCAAGCGGCCGCCGTCGACCGTTTCCGTTTGCCTGTCCGCGGAACAGGGAAAGATAGAGCGCCGCGACGGCGCCCGCCACCAGCACACCCACGAAGACCGCGGTGCCGGGGTCCGTGGCCAGCAGCCGGGGAATCGCCCGGCCCGGCACGGCAACGGCGAAACCGAAGGCGATGGCAGTCCCGATGTAGCTGCCCACCATGTTGCCCCGGTGTGCGGGGATGTTCCGACGGATCGCGCTGATCAGGCCGAGCGTGACAGTCACCAGGGTGAACGCCGACAGCCCGTGAAGCCAGGAGAAATGGCCGCCGGAGACAATCCAGAAACTGCTCAGGCAGACGTAGTACATCGCCGCGACCCACAGGTAACCCATGGTCCGGTGGACCCGGTCCCGCCGGCGGCGCAGGATCTGGGCGGGGCCGATCACCAGGACGAACAGCGCGGCCACCACATGGCTGACAAGAAGGACATTCCAGTGCTCCATGCCTCTAGGATAGGAGCACTATCCTAGAGTTGTACATCAAGATAGTCCGGGCCGGATCCGCTATCCAATGCCCGGAATCCCAATCCGCGGGAGGCGCCGTGCAACTGAAGGAACTCAGCACCCGCAGCGCTGTGAGCACGGCCAGCATCAAGTACTACCTCCGCGAAGGGCTGCTGCAGCCGGGCGAGGCAGTCACCGCCACCCGGGCGAGATATGACGAAAAGCATCTGCGACGGCTGGAACTCATCCAGGCCCTGCGGCAGATTGTCGGGCTGGGCATCGAGCAGATCCGCGCCATCGTGTCGCTGGCCGACGGCGGTGCGCCGCGACTGGAGGTGCTGGCGACCGTGCAGCGGGTGGTGCTGCGGCTCGATCCGCACGACGCCGGAAGCAGCCACGATGCAGGCGAAGGACACGTCCGCGCGCGACCGGGCGACGCCGTCGTGCACCTGCGGGGCTGGCCGGACGAGGAAAGCGACGCCAGGGACGCCCTGGACGCCCAGCTGGCGCTCATGGAACGGCTCGGCATCCCGTTGTCCGCGGAGATCCTGGACGCCTACAGCGCCGCCATGGACACCATCGCCGGGCTGGATCTGCAGCTCACCGCAGCGGCCGCCGACCTCGACCGGGCGATCCTGACGGCCGCCGTCGGGATGCACATGCATTCCCAGCTGCTGCTCAAGCTGCTGGCCCTCGCCCAGGCCAGCCACGCGATCCGGCGTTTCGACTGACCGTGAACGTAAGAACGCTCCCCCACCGGAAGGTGAGGGAGCGTTCTCGAGGAATTCCTAGCGTTCGATGTCGCCGCGGATGAAGGCCTCGACCTTTTCGCGGGCAAGGTCATCGTTGAACTGCTCCGGCGGGGACTTCATGAAGTAGCTGGAGGCGGAGAGCAGCGGGCCGCCGATGCCGCGGTCCAGGCCGATCTTGGCGGCACGGATGGCGTCGATGATGACGCCGGCGGAGTTCGGCGAGTCCCAGACCTCGAGCTTGTACTCCAGGGAAACCGGGGCATCACCGAAGTTGCGGCCTTCGAGGCGGACGAAGGCCCACTTGCGGTCATCGAGCCAGGCCACGTAGTCGGACGGGCCGATGTGGACGTCGTCGGCGTGGAGCTCGGCCTGGACGTTGGAGGTCACCGCCTGGGTCTTGGAGATCTTCTTGGACTCCAGGCGGTCGCGCTCCAGCATGTTCTTGAAGTCCATGTTGCCGCCGACATTCAGCTGGTAGGTGCGGTCCAGCGTGACGCCGCGGTCTTCGAAGAGCTTGGCCATGACGCGGTGCGTGATGGTGGCACCGATCTGGCTCTTGATGTCGTCGCCCACGATCGGAACGCCCGCGGCGGTGAACTTGTCAGCCCATTCCTTGGTACCGGCGATGAAGACCGGGAGGGCGTTGACGAAGGCAACGCCGGCGTCGATGGCGGCCTGCGCGTAGAACATGGCGGCGTCTTCGGAACCCACGGGCAGGTAGCAGACCATGACGTCGGCCTTTGCCTCGCGCAGGGCGGCGACGATGTCCACGGGCTCGGCCGGGGATTCGACGATGGTTTCGCGGTAGTAGCGGCCCAGGCCGTCCAGGGTGTGGCCGCGCTGCACGATCACGCCGGTCTCGGGCACGTCGGCGATCTTGATGGTGTTGTTTTCGCTGGCCCCGATGGCATCCGCCAGATCCAGTCCGACCTTCTTGCCATCGACATCGAAGGCAGCAACGAACTGGACGTCGCCCACGTGGTACGGACCGAACTCGACGTGCATCAGCCCGGGAATCGTGGCCTGCGGATCGGCGTCGCGGTAATAGTGGACACCCTGGACCAGGGAGGCGGCGCAGTTGCCGACACCGACGATGGCAACACGAATCGGATGTGAAGACACGGAACTCCTTCGAGAACTAAGCTCAGGTGCCTAGCGCGGCCGGAACAGAGGCGGCGTCTTACGGGCACAGCGCCATTCGGCGCAATTTGCATTATACGCAACAGCGGCGGGGCCGGCTTTGTTCCTGCCGGACCCCGCCTTTTGTTGCGGGCGCTACTTCTGCGCCCAGAGGTTGATGTCGGATTCGACGGCGAACTCGTCGATCGCCGTCAGTTCCTCATTCGTGAACGCCAGGTTGTCGATGGCCTTGAGGGTGTCTTCCAGCTGTGCAACGCTCGATGCGCCGACCAGTGCCGAGGTCACGGGCGAGCCCTTGGGCTGATCGCGCAGGATCCAGGCGATGGCCATCTGGGCCAGGGTCTGGCCCCGGCCTTCGGCGATCGCGTTCAGGCCGCGGACCCGGTTGAGCTTCTCCTCGGTGAGGGCCTTTTCGGACAGGAAGCGTTCCTTGGCCGCGCGGGAATCGGCCGGCACCCCGTGCAGGTAGCGGTTGGTGAGCAGCCCCTGCGCGAGCGGCGAGAAGGCAATGGATCCGGCGCCCACCTGGTCCAGGGCTTCGTACAGGTTGGGTGAGCCGTTCTCGGTCCAGCGGTTCAGCATCGAGTAGCTGGGCTGGTGGATCAGCAGCGGCGTCCCCATCTCCTTCAGGATGCGTGCCGCCTCGAGGGTCTGTTCCGGAGTGTAGGAGGAGATGCCGGCGTAGAGTGCCTTGCCGGAGCGCACGGCATGGTCCAGCGCGCCCATGGTTTCCTCGAGCGGCGTCTCCGGATCCGGGCGGTGGCTGTAGAAAATGTCCACGTAGTCCAGGCCCATGCGCTGCAGCGACTGGTCCAGGCTGGAGAGCAGGTACTTCCGGGAGCCCCATTCGCCGTAGGGACCGGGCCACATGTAGTAGCCGGCTTTCGTGGAGATGACCAGTTCGTCCCGGTACCCCTTGAAGTCGTCCTTCAGGTGGCGGCCGAAGTTGGTCTCCGCGGAGCCGTCCGGCGGACCATAGTTGTTGGCCAGGTCGAAGTGGTTCACGCCCAGGTCGAAGGCACGGCGGAGGATGGCGCGCTGCTCCTCGAAGCGCTTGTCGTCGCCGAAGTTGTGCCACAGGCCCAGGGAGATGGCGGGAAGCTTGAGACCGCTGCGTCCGACGCGGCGGTAGGGCATGGTGTCGTAGCGGGTGTCCGCGGCCACATAAGTCATACGTACCATCCTGCCACCGGCGCCAGGCGCGGTGCCGGGCTGTCCGGTATGTGGTCAGGGTCACGTCATGCCGCGACGACGTCCGACCCCAAGGATGAAGCTCCTCCCCCTTTGGGTGGAAGCTGCGCATTTCCAGCATGAACCGGTTCCGCGCTCCCCTACGCTGAGGGACATGCCCAAACTTCTCCGCCGCTGCACCCCCTTGGCTGCACCGGCAACCGCCGCCGCCCTGCTCGGTGTTTTCATACTCGTGGACGGACGCGGCTTTGACCGCTCAGCTGCTGTCGCCATCGGACTGTGCACCGCTGTCGCCGCAGCCCGGCTGGTGCCGCAAAGCAGCCTGGCCTTCTCCGGGGTGGTTCTCCTGGCCCAGTTGGGTGGCTTGTTCCCAGGGGTCATGATGTCCGGAGTGCTCTGCTACGCGGCAATTCCGCTGGCGGTCTTTTTCGCGGCACTGGTGTACCAGGGAAAGCCTTGGCTCCTCCCATCCTTCTGTGTGCTGCTTTCGGCGCTCGTCACTGCCAACTGGCTGGGCGACAGCGTGTGGCTGAATTTCGTCTTCGGCAGCGCCTTGGGAGGAGGCCTGATGCGCAACGTGGTCTACGGTGGCCTGGTCCTTGGAGCAAGCTCGGCGCTGTGCATTTCGGCCTGGGCAGCGGCGCACGCCGTTGTCAGTGCCTCAAACAGCAGGGCAGCACAATTGCGGGCGGAGGTTTCACTGCAGCTGACTCACGTCGAATTGGCCGTGGAGCAGGAACGCAACCGCATAGCCCGCGAGCTGCACGACGTGCTGGCGCATTCATTGACGGTCATCGCGGCACAGGCTGAAGGCATCCGGTTCATCCACCGCAGCGAGCCCGACGCCGTCGAGGAGGCCGCCGGAGTCATCGCCGCGGCAGCCCGGACCGCGCTCCGCGATACCCGGCACATGCTGAGCCACTCTCCCGGTGAGAAGAACCCCGCTCCCACGCTCAGCGATCTGCCGGAGCTTGCCCGGCAGTTCCAGGCCAGCGGAATGCCCGTCACGCTCGACAATGACCAGGCCCTTGACCTGTCGCCCAACCAACAACTGACGCTCTACCGGCTCGCACAGGAAAGCCTGACGAATGCTTTCAAACACGGCCGCCGTGAGTCCGGGGCGTGGCTGAGCCTTTCAGCTGGCCCTTCCGGCGTCGAGCTCCAAGTCGTTTCTGCCCTGGCCGGCACACCTGAGGCCCCTTCGCGGGAAGGGCGCGGCATCCGCGGCATGAAGGAACGCGCGACGGCGGTGGGCGGCTCGGTGTCGGCCGTCGCTTCGGCCGGACACTTCACTGTGACGGCGGTGCTGCCATGAGCGGCGGGCGCATCCGGGTGATGCTGGTGGATGACCAACCGCTCTTTAGTGCCGGGCTAAAGATGATCCTGCGCAGCCAGCCGGACCTGGAGTTTGTGGGTGAACCCGGCAACGGGGAAGACGCTTGCCTGCTGGCCGCGGAGGCGGCACCTGACGTGATCCTGATGGATATCCGGATGCCCCGCATGGACGGCATCACTGCCACTCGGCAGATCCTGGCCGGCCGCCCACCGCACCCAAGGATTATCGTCCTGACCACGATCCAGCACGACGAAGCAGTGGTCCGCGCCATCCAGGCGGGAGCTTCCGGGTTCCTGACAAAGGATGCCACCCCGGAATTCCTACTAGCCACCATCCGCACTGTCCATTCGGGACACGCGGTCATGGCGCCGTCGGCCGCCAACGAACTGCTGCGCGATTACACCACTCCCCGCGTCGGCAATGACGCCGTGCTGGATGGTTTGACTGCGCGGGAAAAGGAAGTCTTCCTTTTGGCCGCCGCCGGGCGCGCCAACGGGGAGATCGCAGCAGAGCTGTTCCTCGGGGAGGCCACGGTGAAAACCCATGTGGCCAACGTGCTGGGCAAACTCTCGCTGAGAAGCCGCATCCAGCTTGTGGTGTTCGCCTACGAGCACGGACTGCTGCAAGCAAAACCAGGAAACTAAGGAGATCAACATCATGAGGAAAAGAATGTGGGGATTCGGAATCCTCGGCGCAGGCGCCGTTGCCGCCCTTGTTGCGGCGACGGTTCCGCCGGCAACGCCGGACCCGGCCGGGTTGCCAGCCACCGCACCCGACTACGCGATAGTCAAGCCTGCAACCCATGCCCAGCCGGGAATCGTGGAGAAGACCCGCGGGTACGTGGACGAGTCCGGGGCTGCTTTCGAAGCCCGGATGGCGGTTACCACCGAGTGCATGGCAAGAGCTGGTTTTCCCGACTTCCCGAAAACCGAGCTGAGCCACAGGGACCCGGGCCTGGGCAGCTTCCTGTACGGCTTCAGCCCGATGGACGTCCCCGCCGCGCGGAAGACCGGTTATCCCTATTTGAAGGGCCGCGAGGTATACATGCCGGACGCAATAGTCGAGGCGTACTCCGGAAAGGCGGGGGCACAGAAATCCTTCAGCGGTGGAACCCGCGGCGGTGGAACCTTCATGACCGGAGGCTGCCAGCTCAAAGGCATTGAAGCGGTGTACGGCGCGGGCAACGACTACGCGGCGGCCACCGCAGCCTATTCCTTGATCCTACCGGGTACGGAATCCGCAAAGTTCAATCCCGCGTTCAAGGCAGCGTTGAATGACTGGTCCGCCTGCATGGCCAAGGCAGGGTACGGCAACATGAAGGACCCAGGACAGGCTTCCCTTGTGGCCTCGCAGCAGAGCGGCCACGTGGCCCTCAAGATCGCTGTCGCCGACGCTACTTGCCGTGAACAGGTCCAGCTCGAAAAGCGGCTTGAGGATGTTGCCGCCCCGTACCTGACCACTGTGGTGGCAGACAAGCAGTCTGAGCTGGACAATGTTGCCCGGATCCGGGCAGCGGCCGACACCAGAGCCGCAGCCCTCGGCAAATAGCGTCCCCGGGGCCGGAGTGAGTGGCTTGCGCAAATGGGGGGCAAGTCACCCACCCGTCAGCTCCTGCTTCGTACGACGGCGGCCGCCTCACCCGGGAGGCTCAGCGTCCCGCCGTCGAGGGTTACGGCAGGATCGGTGGCGAGCAGCAGCCGGCCGTCGACGTCGGTGGACAAGGTGTCCGGGCCGAAGTTGCACACCACGCGCACGGCACCGCGGACCAGTTCCAGCCATCGTTCGTCCTCGTTGAAGTCCACATCGCTGGCTTCGAAGCCGCCTTCGCTGAGTTCCGGGGTCGTGCGCCGCAGCACGCCCAGGGCCCGGTACAGGGCGAGCAGCCGGGCATGGTCCCCCTCCCCGGCCTCGTCCCAGTTGAGCTTGGAGCGGAGGAAGGTTTCAGGGTCCTGCGGATTCGGTACCAGCGCCGGGTCCCAGCCCATGCGCTCGAATTCCTTGAGCCGGCCCTCCGCCGTCGCCTTGCCCAGCCATTCTTCCGGATGGGACGTGAAGAACTGCCAGGGCGTCGACGCGCCGAATTCCTCGCCCATGAACAGCATGGGCGTGAACGGGGAGGTCATGGTCAGCACCGCGGCGAGGGCCAGGCGCCCGTAGGAAAGGGAGGCGCTGAGCCGGTCGCCGGCGGCCCGGTTGCCGATCTGGTCGTGGTTCTGGTTGCAGACCACCAGCGCGGACGGGTGGGCAAGGTCCTGCCGGATGGGCCGCCCGTGGTGCCGGGCGCGGAAGCTGGAGTAGCTGCCGTCGTGGAAGAAGCCGTGCCGCAGGACCTTGGCCAGGGCGGCCAGGGATTCGAAATCCGCGTAGTAACCGGCGGTCTCGCCTGTGAGGTTCACATGGACCACGTGGTGGAAGTCGTCGCTCCACTGGCCCGCAAGCCCGTAGCCGTTGGCCTGCCGCGGGTAGATCAGGCGGGGGTTGTTCAAGTCGGACTCGGCGATCAACGTCCTGGGCACCCCGGTTTCGGCCTCGATTCCGTCCGCAAGGATGGCAAGGTCCTCGAGGATGTGCACGGCCCGTTCATCGCGGAGGGCGTGGACGGCGTCGAGCCGGAGCCCGTCCACGTGGTACTCCCGCAGCCACATCGCCGCGTTGTCCAGGATGTAGCGGCGCACCTCGTCGGAGCCGGGCCCGTCCAGGTTGACCGAGTCTCCCCAGGTGTTGCCCGGCCCGGACTTGAGGTAGGGCCCGAACTTCGGCAGGTAGTTTCCGCTGGGCCCAAGATGGTTGTAGACCACGTCCTGGATGACGCCCAGCCCCGCCGTGTGGGCGGCGTCCACGAAGCGCTGGTACGCGGCCGGCCCGCCGTACTGCTCGTGGACCGCGTACCAGAGGACGCCGTCGTAGCCCCAGTTGTGGGTTCCGTTGAAGGCGTTGACGGGCAGCAGCTCCACGTAGTCGACGCCCAGTTCCACCAGGTAGTCCAGGTTCCCGGCGGCCGCGTCGAGCGTGCCCTCGGGGGTGAACGTGCCGATGTGCAGTTCGTAGATCAGCGAGCCGCGCAGTCCGCGGCCGGTCCAGCCGGCGTCCTGCCACTGGTGCGCGCCGGCGTCGAACCCTGCCGAGGGCCGATGGACGCCCTCCGGCTGCCGGCGTGAGCGCGGGTCCGGGAACGGTCCTTCCCCGTCCACCAGGTAGCTGTAGGGCACGCCGTCGCCGCCGTTGAACCCGGGAGCGTGCCACCAGCCGGCGGAGGGCCCGGAGAGTCTCTCCATGCTGTACTCCCGGCCCTCGGACACAAGGGCAACGGAACCCGCGGAGGGCGCCCAGACGTCATACGGGCTGGGCGTGGTGGCGTGTTGCGGCATGGTTCTCCCCCTGTATTGGAAGTGGTCTAAAGGCTTAGCCGGCGGGCACCAGCAGGGCCACGGGATAGTCCGCAAGCAGCTGCCCGACGGCGGCCGCTCCGGCAGGATAGGACCGTCCCGTGAGTTCGTCGGTACAGCCGGCCGGCAGTTCGACGGCGGTGTCCCGCCAGCCGCCGTCGCGCTCGAGCCGCTTCGGCAGGCGGGTTGCCACGGTCACGGCTCCGCCGCCGTCGGCGCCCCGGTCGAAGGCGATGAGGTGGCCGGCCGCCGCGCCGGAGGCGGCCAGCGGGCGGTAACCGCCGAACAGTTCAGGCTTGCCGCGGCGCAACCGCAGTGCACGGGAAACGACCAGCAGCTTGGCGTCCTGGTCGGTGAACGCCGGGCGGGTGCCGCCATCGAGCCGCTCCAGGGCGGCGACCCGGGCCGGGAAGTCGATCGTCCGGCGGTTGTCGGGGTCGGTGAGCGATCCGTCCCGGAACTCCGTGCCCTGGTAGACATCGGGCACACCGGGCATGGTCAGCTGCACCAGCTTGGCCGAGAGGGAGTTGGACCAACCGTACGGTTCCAGTTCCGCGACGAAGCCGGCCAGTGCCGCAGCCACCTCCGGCATGTCGAATGCGGCGTCGACGGCGGCGGCCAGGGCCGTCTCGAAGGCGGCATCGGGGTCGGTCCAGTTCGTGGAATTGCCGGCTTCCCGGGCGGCCTTGAGCGCAAACGCCTGGAGGCGCTCACGGCTGGCCGGCCAGGCCCCGGCGATGGCCTGCCAGACGAGGGCCGCGAGGGGTCCGTCGGGAATCGGCGCCAGTTCCTGCACCCGGTCCAGGAAGGCCTCCCATTCGGGGACGGCCTCCGAGATGACGGAGATCCGTGCCCGGGTGTCTTCGCTGCGCTTGGTGTCGTGGGTGGTGAGGGTGGTCATGGACAGCGGAAGCCGGGACTGGCGGCGGGCCATGCGCCGGTGGAACTCCTCGGGTGCAACGGCCAGTTCGGTGGGATCGGCACCCACTTCGGTCAGGGTGCCCAGCCGTGTGTACCGGAAGAAGGCTGTGTCCTCCACCCCCTTGGCCATGACCATGCCGGAAGTCTGCTGGAAACGTCGGCCCGGTTCCCCGGCGGCGTCCAGGAGGATCGGGAGCAGGTGCTGCAGGGCCGGTTCAAGCTCGGGCCTGGCACGCCCGGCGTTCTGCACCGCCTCCACCAGGATGTCCTTGCCGTGCGGCAGGTACGTCCGGTAAACGGGGAAAGCGGCGATGGTTTCCGCCAGGGCATCGGCAACAACTGACCGCGGGAACTCCGGGGTTTCCGGGACAAGCCGCGCCAGCCGCAGGATCTCCGAGCGCAGGATGCCGTCCGTGATGCGGCGCTTGGTGCCGTGGATCATCGCCTGGTAGTCCGGCGGGGCGGCGGCGCCGCGCAGGCGGGCGTCCAGGGCGTCCAGGCGCGGGCCTGCGTCGGGATCGACGAAAAGCCGGTCCACGTCGGCGAGCGCGTCATAGCCGGTGGTCCCCTCACAGTCGAAGGTTCCCGGCAGTTCCTCCCCCGGTTCCAGGATCTTCTCCACCAGCACGTAGGCGCCGCCCGTCGCCTGCTTGAGCCGCTCCAGGTAGCCGGCGGGATCCGCCAGCCCATCCGGGTGGTCCACCCGCAGCCCGTCCACAAGTCCCTCGCGGAACCAGCGGCTGATCTCGGCATGCGATTCCTCGAACACCCACGGGACCTCGACCCGGACCCCTGCGAGGGTGCTGACGGCGAAGAAGCGGCGGTAATTCAGCTCGGCGTCGGCCCGGCGCCAGCCCACCAGCTCGTAGTGCTGGCGTGCGTGCACCTCGCGCGGGCTGTCCCCGGGCGCGTGGCTGCCCTCGGCGATCGGGAAGCGGTGCTCGTAGTAGCGCAATTCGCCGTTAACGATTTCCAGCCCGACCACGTCGTCGTCGCTGCCCAGGACCGGGATCCGGAGCTTGCCGCCCGCCGCGTCCCAGTCGACGTCGAAGGCTTCCGCGTAGCGCGAGGAGCGGCCCTCCTTCAGCAGCGACCACCACCAGGCGTTCTGCGGCGGCGAAGCCACGCCCATGTGGTTGGGAACGATGTCCACGAGCACGCCCAGGCCGTTCTCCCTGGCTGCGGCGGCGAGTGCTGCCAGGCCCTCCGCTCCTCCGCGGGCCGGGTCCACGGAGGAAGGGTCGGTGACGTCGTAGCCGTGCTGGGACCCTTCCTCCGCGGTCAGGATCGGGGACAAATACACCCAGTCCACGCCGAGCGATCTGAGATAGCCGGTGAGCTCCGCTGCGTCCCCGAGGGTGAAGCCGGGGCGGATCTGGAGCCTGTACGTGGAAACGGGTGCCTTCATGATTACCCTTTCGTGGAGTTCTTCCTCGGGGGCTTGCGTTCCGGTGCGGGTTTTTCCGGTGCCGGTTCCGCGGTGGAGCGCAGCTGCGGCGTCGACGGTGAGGTCAGTGAAGCCGTCTCCGAGGTGGTGGTCTGGGAGAGCGCAGCGAGGGAGGCGGCCACTGAATGGTCCGGTTCGCTTTCCGGCGTGCTGTGGGCCCGCAGGACCACCAGGGCCTTGGCCCCCACGGCGAGCAGCGATTCCGCCTCGACAGGTTCGGCGTCGGCGTGGCCGCCGGCCGTATCGATGATGACGTCCCACTTTGGCGCGTACTCATCGGAGGGCACCCGGAAGCCGACTTCGTCGTCGTGGGCGTTGAAGTACAGGAGGAAGTTCACATCCGTGATGCGCCGGCCCTGGTTGTCCCGGCCCCGGATGCCGTCGCCGTTAAGGAACACCCCCACCGAGCGGCCGAAGCCGCTGTCCCAGTCCGACGGCGTCATGGTGCTTCCGTCGACGTCGAGCCAGACGATGTCCGGCAGGCGTTCGCCCTCCCCGCGGAGCGCCGGGCGGCCGTCGAAAAAGCGGCTGCGCCGGAAGGTGGGGTGCTTTGCGCGCAAGGCGCTCACCGCGGCCGTGAATTCCACGAGCGGTTGGTCCACGCTGTCCCAGTTGATCCAGGTCAGTTCGGAGTCCTGGCAGTAGGCGTTGTTGTTGCCCTGCTGGGTCCGGCCGAGCTCATCGCCGTGCGCCAGCATGGGCACACCCTGGGACAGCAGCAGGGAAGCGATGAAGTTGCGCTGCTGCCGGGCCCTGAGGGCGAGGACCTTCGGGTCCTCGGTGGGGCCCTCGGCGCCGCAGTTCCACGACCTGTTGTGCGATTCGCCGTCGTTGTTGCCTTCTCCGTTGGCCTCGTTGTGCTTCTCGTTGTAGGAGACCAGATCGGCCAGGGTGAAGCCGTCGTGCGCGGTCACGAAGTTGATGGAGGCCACGGGCCTGCGCCCGGAGTGCTCGTAAAGATCGGCCGAACCGGTCAGCCGCGACGCGAACTCGCCAAGGGTTGAGGGTTCGCCGCGCCAGAAGTCACGCACGGTGTCGCGGTACTTGCCGTTCCATTCGGTCCATTGCGGGGGGAAGTTGCCCACCTGGTAGCCGCCGGGCCCGACGTCCCAGGGTTCTGCGATCAACTTGACCTGTGACACCACAGGATCCTGCTGGATGAGTTCAAAGAAGGACGACAGCTTGTCGACGTCGTAAAACTCCCGCGCCAGGGTCGAAGCAAGGTCGAAGCGGAAACCGTCCACGTGCATCTCGGTCACCCAGTACCGCAGCGAGTCCATCAGCAGCTGCAGGGAATGCGGGCTGCGGACGTTCAGGGAGTTTCCAGTGCCGGTGTAGTCCATGTAGTGCTTCAGGTCGCCTTCGACCAGCCGGTAGTACGCGGAATTGTCGATGCCCTTGAAGGAAAGCGTGGGCCCCAGGTGGTTGCCTTCGGCGGTGTGGTTGTAGACCACGTCCAGGATCACTTCGATGCCGGCATCGTGCAGGGAACGCACCATCGCCTTGAAGTCCTGGACCTGCTGGCCGGTGTCGCCCTTGGAGCTGTAGCCGTTGTGCGGGGCGAAGAAGCCGATGGTGTTGTAACCCCAGTAGTTGTTCAGCCCCCGGTCCTGGAGGATGCCGTCGTTGGTGAACTGGTGCACGGGCATGAGCTCGATCGCGGTAACGCCGAGCTTCTTCAGGTGGGCGATCACCGCGGGATGCGCGACGCCGGCATAGGTGCCCCGCTGCTCTTCGGGAACCTCGGGGTGCAGCTGGGTCAGCCCCTTGACGTGCGCTTCGTAGATGACGGACTTGTGGTACGGGATCCGCAACAACTGGTCGCCGGCCCAGTCGAAGAAGGGGTTGATGACGACGCCGAGCATCATGTGCGCTGCCGAATCGGCGTCGTTCCGGGAGTCGGGGTCTCCCATGTTGTAGGAGAACAGTGCAGGATCCCAGTCGATCTGGCGGTGGACCGCCTTGGCGTAGGGGTCCAGGAGAAGCTTGTTGGGATTGAAGCGGTGCCCGGCCGGGGGGTCGTAGGGGCCGTGCACCCGGTAACCGTACTTCTGGCCCGGCTGGACCTGCGGCAGGTAGCAGTGCCACACGTACCCGTCCACTTCGTTGACGTCGACGCGCACTTCCGAGCCGTCGTCGCCGATCAGGCACAGTTCCACCTTCTCCGCGTTTTCGCTGAAGAGCGCGAAGTTGGTGCCGCTCCCGTCGAAGCTCGCGCCCAAGGGATAAGCCGTTCCGGGCCATACTTCCATAGGGTTCTCCTCTGCGTAGCGGACAAGCGTCTGCCGCCCGCTAACGGCGCGGTTACGGCAATGTGCCAAGCTACCACGCCCACATTACGGCCGCGCCCGCCCCCTGTAACCCAATCGCCTCATCCGGGGCTATCGTTACGCAGGCCGCCCAGCACCCCCGGCAGCTCCCCCAGGACCGCCCGGGCCGTCAGGGGCCCGCCGCCCGAGGCCCGGCTGCCCGCGCGGCCGTGCAGGCTCGCAGCCACAGCCGCCACCGCGGCCCAGCGGTCCTCCCGGGAGATTCCGAGGGCCGCGAAAGGCCCGTCGTCGTCCATGGCTGCTTCGGCATATTGCGCGGACAGCGAAGCGAGCAACCCGGCCAGCACGTCCCCGCTGCCGGCTGTTGCCAGCCACGGTGTGCCTTCCGACTGGCTGAACACCGTGCCCGACGGCGATGCCACCAGGGTCGTGGCGCCCTTGAGGAGGACGGTGGCACCGCTGTCCGCGGCGGCCAGGCGGGCAAAATGCAGCGGCCGGGACTCGACGTCGTCCCTCGTCACGGAGGTTTCCCCGCTGACGGTTTCGCGCTGCGAAAGGAACGCGGCCAGTTCACCGGCGTGCGGGGTGAGGATCCAGTTGGCGGGGCAGCGCGCCGGCAGCAGCCCGAGCGCCCCGGCGTCGACGACGGCGGGCTGGCCGGCTGCGAGGGCAGCCTCCAGTGTGTCCCTGGCCCGCCGCAACTGGCGGCTGTCGGCGCCCTCTGGGGAATCTTCGGCCAGTCCGGGGCCCAGCAGCCAGGCCTGGACGCGGCCCGGGCTGCCCGACTCCACGATCGCTTCGGGCGTGCGCGCCAGCACCTGCCTGGCCACGCTTTCGGGTCCAAGGTAGCGCACCATCCCCGCCCCGGACACGGAGGCACTTTCCACACAGAGCACCGCGGCCCCTGGATAGCGTTCCGAACCGGCGACCACACCGAGCACCCCCCTGCTGTATTTGTGGTCCCGGCGCCCGGGTGCCGGCAGGAGTGAGGCAAGTTCCGCGGCACCGAAGCGGCGGAGCGAAGCGTCCGGCAGCCGGTCTTCGATCCCGATCCGTACCAGTTCGGCCCGCCCGGAGCAGCCCTCGCCCGGATCGACCAGCAGGCCGGCCTTGATCCCGCCGAAGCTCACCGTCACGTCGGCCGGCAGCACGGGCCAGTGCACTTCGCCGGTGTCGGCATCCACCCCGCTCGGGATGTCGCAGGCCACCACCAGGGCAGGCTTGAGTTCCTGGAGCAGGGACACGAGCTCGGCCGCGGCTCCGCGCAGGCCGCCGCGGGCACCGGTGCCCAGTACCGAGTCGATGATGACGTCGTCGCCGGCCGCCAGCACAGCAAGGTCCTCCACATTGTCCGCCGCGAGCCGGTGGGCGCGGCCGCCCGCCGCGAGGAAGGCGGCCAGCGCCGCGGGATGTGCGCTATCCGCGATGAGCACCGCCGTCGTGCGCATGCCGCGCGCGGCGAGTTTCGCCCCGGCGAACAGTCCGTCCCCGCCGTTGTTGCCCTTGCCCGCCAGCACGGTCACCGAGGAGCCGTAGATCCGGCGTCCGCGGCTCTGCAGTTCGCGGACGACGGCGGCCGCCAAACCGTGGGCGGCCCGCTGCATGAGAACAGCGCCCTCACCGGAGTCCAGGAGCGGTTGTTCCGCTTCCCTGACCTGTGTTCCGGTGAAGGCGCTGATCATCGAGGTGTGTTGTTGTCAGCCTTCGGCAACGACCATGGCCGTGGCGATCCCGCCGTCGTGGCTTATGGACAGGTGCCAGCGCTTGACCCCCTTGGCGTCGGCCACCGCCAGGACGGTGCCCTGGACCTTGATGGTGGGGCCGTTTTCGTCCAGGCCGATCCAGCAGTCCTGCCAGTTCATGCCTGCGGGGGCTCCGAGGACCTTCGCCACAGCCTCCTTGGCCGCAAAGCGCGCGGCCAGGGACCGGACATGGAGCTCCCGCTCGGCGGGCACGAAAAGGCGGTCCCGCAGCCCCGGTGTCCGTTCCAGCTGCCGTTCGAATCGTTCGATGTCTACGACGTCTACGCCGATGCCAACAATCATGCGGCTTATTCTACGGTGACGCTCTTGGCGAGGTTGCGCGGCTGGTCCACGTCGTAGCCCTTGGCCCCGGCGAGCTCCGCGGCGAAGATCTGCAGCGGGACCGTGGTCAGCAGCGGCATGAGCAGCGTGGGGGTCTCCGGGACGTAGAAGACGAACTCGGCGTAGTCGCGGACTGCCTCGTCGCCTTCTTCGGCAATAACCAGGGTCCGGGCGCCGCGGGCGCGGACTTCCTGGATGTTGCTGACCACCTTGGAGTGCAGGGAGTCGCGGCCGCGCGGGGACGGAACCACCACGAAGACCGGCTGGCCTTCGTCGATCAGGGCGATCGGACCGTGCTTGAGCTCACCGGCGGCGAAGCCTTCAGCATGGATGTAGGCGATTTCCTTGAGCTTCAGCGCACCCTCGAGTGCCACCGGGAAACCGACGTGGCGGCCCAGGAACAGCACGGACTTTTCGTCCTTCATGCTGCGGGCGAGCTCACGCAGGGGTCCGGAGTTGTCCAGGATCTTCTGGATCTTGGCCGGGATCTTGGACAGGTCAGCAAGGACGTCCTTGATCTGGCCGGTGAAGATGTTGCCGCGCAGCTGGGCCAAGTACAGGCCGAGCAGGTAGGCCGCAGTGATCTGCGCCAGGAAAGCCTTCGTGGAAGCCACGGCGATTTCCGGGCCGGCGTGCGTGTAGAGCACGGCGTCGGATTCACGCGGAATGGTGGAGCCGTTGGTGTTGCAGATGGAGATCGTCTTGGCGCCCTGTTCGCGGGCGTAACGGACGGCCATGAGGGTGTCCATGGTTTCGCCCGACTGGCTGATGGAAACCACCAGGGTGTTCGCGTCGACGATCGGGTCACGGTAGCGGAACTCGTGGGCCAACTCCACCTCGGTGGGAATGCGGCACCAGTTCTCGATGGCGTACTTTGCCACCATGCCTGCGTAGGCTGCTGTGCCGCAGGCGAGGACGATGATCTTGTCGACCTGCTTGAGGAGCTCGGGATCGATGCGGAGTTCGTCGAGGGTCAGCTTGCCGTTAAGGTCGGAACGGCCCAGCAGGGTCTGCGCGACGGCGTCCGGCTGGTCATTGATTTCCTTCTCCATGAAGGAGGGGAAGCCGCCCTTTTCGGCAGATGCCGGATCCCAGTCGACGTTGTATTCCTTGCCTTCTGCGGGGGCACCAAAGAAGTCGGTGATCTCCACGGTGTCGGCGGTGATGGTGACGATCTGGTCCTGGCCCAGTTCGACGGCACGGCGGGTGTAGTCGATGAAGCCCGAGACGTCGGAGCCGAGGAAGTTTTCGCCCTCGCCGAGGCCCACCACGAGCGGGGAGTTGCGGCGTGCTGCGACGACGACGCCGGGCTGGTCGGCGTGCACGGCCAGGAGGGTGAAGGCACCTTCGAGGCGCTGGCAGGCAAGCTGCATGGCTTCGGTCAGGGATCCCTTGGAGGAATCGCCGCCGAGCTGGTTGCGGAAGATGTCGCCCAGCAGGGCTGCGGCGACCTCGGTGTCCGTTTCGGACTTGAACTCGACGCCCTTGGCCAGGAGTTCCTGCTTCAGCTCTGCAAAGTTTTCGATGATGCCGTTGTGGATCACGGCCAGGCGTCCGCCGTCGGCCAGGTGCGGGTGGGCGTTTCCGTCGGTGGGACCACCGTGGGTTGCCCAGCGGGTGTGTCCGATGCCGGTCAGGGATTCAGGCAGCGGCTTGGCTTCGAGTTCGCCAAGGAGGTTTGCAAGCTTTCCCGCCTTCTTACGGGAGGAAATGGCGCCGTCGGCGACTACTGCAACGCCTGCCGAGTCGTAGCCCCGGTACTCCAAGCGGCGCAGGCCTTCGAGGACGACGTCCAGGGCTCCGTGCCCGGCACCGGCCGGACGGGACGAATTACCAACATAACCAACGATTCCACACATGGGCATAAGCCTAACTGTTCTCGGGGACAACGGAGGTGGGATGTCGGGCGAATGTGACGCAATCGCCCGACGACACCGCGCAATAAGGGCGCCGTTTCGGCGCAACAATGCGGCCCGCCCGTCCGTTTCGGGGAGGGCCGCATCCTTGCTGCCGCAAAAAGCGCGGGAGCCTAGAGCTCTGCCTTGCGTTCGGCGACGAGGCGGAGCAGCTCGCTGTACAGCGGATGCCCTACCCCGATGCCTGTGATCTTCTCCGTGGCCTCGGCAGCGTCCAGCCTAGCCAGGGTTTCGGCCAGTTCCATTGCTTCTTGGTCCGCGCCGTCGTCGAAACGCAGGGCCGCCGACATCGCCCCGAGCAGGGCAACGGGCGTCACCCCGCGCTCGGCGAGTTCCGCGGCAGGTCCGACGAAACGTTCATGCCGGCTGAGCTTCCGCAAGGGCGCCCGGCCCACGCGGACCACCGTGTCCGGCAAGTGCGGGTTGGTGAAGCGGGACAGGATCTTCTGCACGTACGCTTCCTGCTCGGCTTCGGCGAAACCGTGCTTGGCCACCAACAGTGCCTTGGTTTCGTCAAGGACGGCCCGGACCTTCGCGGCCACGGCCGGATCGGCCATGGCATCGGAAATCTTCTCCAAGCCTGCCGCGTATCCGAAGTACGCCGCCGAGGCGTGGCCGGTGTTCACTGTGAACAACTTCCGCTCGATGTACGGCCCCAGCTCGTCCACGAACGTCGCCCCGGGGATCACGGGCGCGTTGACACCGAACGGCGTACGGTCGATGACCCATTCGTGGAACGTCTCCACCGTGACGTCCAACCCCTGTCCCGGCGCCTGGTTGGGAACGATGCGGTCCACCGCGGTGTTGGCGAAGACAGCGACGGCGTCCAGCTCACCTGCGGAGTCGTCCCAAGCCGCCCGGACCTCCTCCCGGAGGAGGTCGGTGGCGTTGATGGCGTTCTCGCACGCCATCACCTGCAACGGCGGCAGTGAGGCCTTCCGGGCGGCAAGCCCGCGGGCGATCACCGGCGCCACGAACTTCAGGATGTGCGGGCCGACCGCCGTGGTGACCACATCCGCCGTCGAGATTTCCTCGACAACGGCGGCTTCCTGCGTACCCGAGTTGAGCGCACGGAACCCTTCGACGGTCTTGGCCGCCGGGTTCTCGCCCACCTCGTGCACCTCGTAGCTGTCCGCGGCTGCGAGCTGGCTGATCAGTGCGTCCGCGACATCCGCGAACACCACCTCGTAACCGGCCTCGTGCAGCAGCAGCCCCACGAATCCGCGCCCGATGTTGCCTGCCCCGAAATGGACTGCCTTCACTATGCGTTGACCTTTCCGAACAGTTCCAGGATTTCCTCAACCGTGGTGGCTTCCTCCAACTGGGCCACCTGCGCCTTGTTGGTGAAGATCTTGGCGATGGAGGCGAGGATGTGGAGGTGCTCATTGTTGAGGCCGGCCACGCCGACCACGAACTTCACTTGCTTGCCGGCCCAGTCGATGCCCTCGGGGTAGCGGATGATTGACACCGCCGAGTGCTTGATGTGCTCCTTGGCGTCGTTGGTGCCGTGTGGGATTGCCAGGAAACTGCCCATGTAGGTGGACACGGATTCCTCGCGTTCGTGCATGGCCCGGACGTACGTGGTGTCCACGGCGCCGCGTTCCAGCAGGAGCTTCCCGGCTTCGTCGATGGCGGCGTCGCGGTCGCGCGCGGTGCCGTTCAGGACCACGCTCTCGGCAAGCAGTACGCCCTTGCCCCCGACGGCGGCAGCCGGCTCAGCGGCGTGCGCACCTTGCGCCGTGGCCACCTGGGCCTCGATGGCGCCGTCCGGGTGGGCGGCGGCGGGGCCTTCCGTGTTGCTGGTCTTCACCAGTTCGACGATCTCGTCGTACTTGGGGCTGTTCATGAAGTTGTCCACCGAGTAGTGCACGGCGCTGCTCGTCCTCGGCTGGGCGCGCTCGGTGAGGTCTTCATGGGTGACCACGACGTCGTAGGTGTCGCTCAGGTTGGCGATGGCCGAATTGGTGACCTTCACGTCCGGGAAGCCGGCGGCCTTGATCTTGTTGCGCAGCACCGAAGCTCCCATGGCGCTGGAACCCATGCCGGCGTCGCAAGCAAACACAATGTTCTGCACGGGCCGGGTCAGGACCGCCACGTCGGTGCGGTCGCTGGCGCCGCCGCCGGCCAGGGCCGAGGAGACGGAGCTCTTCTTGCCCTTCATGGCTTCCATGCGGGACGTGGCCGCTGCGAGGTCGTCCTCGCCCTTGTCCTTCGACGTGCGCAGGATGAGGGAGGCAATCAGGAAGGAAACCGTCGCCGCGAGCACCACGGCGAGGATCACGCCGAAGTAGCTGTCACGGGAGGTCTGGAAGAGGACCGCGAAGATCGAGCCCGGAGCGGACGGCGCAACCAGGCCGGAGTTGGTGAGGGCGAGCGTTGCAATGCCGGTCATGCCGCCGCCGATGGTGGCGAGGATCAGGATCGGCTTCATCAGCACATACGGGAAGTAGATCTCGTGGATACCGCCCAGGAAGTGGATGATCGCAGCGCCGGGAGCAGAAGCCTTGGCAGCCCCGCGGCCGAAGAACATGTAGGCAAGCAGGACGCCCAGGCCCGGGCCGGGGTTGGCTTCGAGCAGGAACAGGATGGACTTGCCCTGCTCCAGGGACTGCTGGATGCCCAGCGGGGTGAGCACGCCGTGGTTGATGGCGTTGTTGAGGAAGAGGACCTTGGCCGGCTCGATGAAGATGCTGGTCAGCGGCAGCAAGTTGTTGTGGACCAGGAACTGGACTACGTTTCCGGCGCCCTGGCTGAACCAGGTGACCAGCGGTGAGATGCCATAGAAGCCGAGCAGGGCCAGCAATGCGCCCCAAATGCCGGCGGAGAAGTTGTTCACCAGCATTTCGAAGCCGGGGCGGATCTTGCCGTCCCAGAGGGAGTCGAGCTTCTTGATGGACCAGCCGCCCAGCGGGCCCATGATCATGGCGCCGATGAACATCGGGATGCCAGCGCCGACGATGACGCCCATGGTGGCGATGGCGCCCACGACGCCGCCACGGACGTCATAGACGATCTTGCCGCCCGTGTATCCGATGAGCAGCGGGAGGAGGTACTTGATCATGGGACCGACCAGGCCCACGTTGGCAACTCCCTCGGCGTTGGTACCGAAGCCGCCGAGCGCAGGCACGGGAAGCCAGCCCTTCTCGATGAACAGGGCCGTAATGATGCCCCACGCGATAAAGGCGCCGATGTTGGGCATGATCATGCCGGACAGGAATGTTCCGAACTTTTGGACGCGAACGCGCAGAGTGGTCCGGGGCTTTGCAACGGTCTCTGTTGCCATGTTAATTCCTAACGGTATCCCGCTACGGTGCGGGCTAGTCGATGCAGAGGGCAGCCCTTAGGAGCTGCCGGAAATGCGGTGAAGCCACTCAAGGAAGAGCTTCAGTTCAGAGCTGGACAGTTGGTCCGAATGCGAGGCCTGCAGTGCCGCATTCAGGGCGATGGCCGCAACAACGACGGAGGACTTACCGGTGTCCTCCGCTGCGGCGCCACGGGCGGTTTCCGTGGAGACGGCGGAAATCATGGAATCCCGGGTCATCGTTGAGAGCTCGAGGTTCCGGTCTTCCGCCGGTTCGGAGATGAGCATGAGCGTGACACCCACGTTGGCCGCGAGGATGCTTCGTGCCGCTTCGCGGGGCGGCACGTTGATCTGGCCGGCGATCGCGGCCTTGTTCAGCATTTCTTCCAAGAGCCCCTCGGCGTCAGCCACGACTGCCGGGCGGCTCTCCGGCCTGATGTTGCCGAACATCACCAAGTACAGATGGGGCTGGGCAAGTCCGAACGCTACGTGCTTGTCCCACATCCGCCGGATGTCCTCCAGGGGTTCCCCGGAGGGCGCAAAGTCGCGCTCCCCTGCCACGTACTCTTCAAAGCCGGCTGACACAACAGCGTCGAACAAGCCTTCTTTGTCGCCGAAGTGGTGGTAGAGCGTGGGTGCCGTGACCCCGGCCAGCTTGGTGATCTGGCGCGTTGAGACCGCTGACCCTTCTGAATTCGCCAGCAATTCGGCCGCCGCGCGGAGCAGCCGGACTTTGGGCGGAAGCTGGTCATCGAAACTCATAGCCGCTACCCTAGCATCTATAGCGCCGCTATATGAAGTGGCTCACAAACAATTTTCCCGGATCCGCGGTGCCGCTGCCGCAGGCTCCGGACGTACAAACAGAAGCAGAGGATTCAGTGCAGAATTTCCAAGGGGTAGGAGTCAGCCCGGGCCGCATTGTCGGCCCCGTCCGCCGGATGCCCAAAGCGGTGGCCGAACCACCGTCGGGCGAGCGCCTGGACCCGGCCATCAGCGCGGAAGCCGCGGTCGCAGGACTGAAGACCGCGGCGCAAGCCGTGCACGACGGCCTCAAGGCCCGCGCGGAGACCGCATCCGGCGACGGAAAGGCCGTCCTGGAAGCCACTGCCCTGATGGCCAGGGACACCATGCTGCTGAAGACAGCCGCCAAGCTCATCAACGCGGGCACCTCGGCGGAACGCGCCATCTGGGAGGCCGCGGCGTCCGTAGCGGAAATGCTGCACAATCTTGGCGGGTACATGGCCGAACGCGCCACCGATGTGCTGGATGTGCGCGCCCGTATCGTCGCCGAGCTGCGCGGCGTCCCGGCGCCCGGCATCCCTTCCTCGGAGACGCCTTTCATCCTGGTGGCCGAGGACCTCGCCCCGGCCGATACCGCCACCCTGGACCCCGCCAAGATCCTCGCGCTGGTGACCTCCGGCGGCGGTCCGCAGTCCCACACCGCCATCATCGCCCGCTCCCTGGGCCTGCCCGCGGTGGTTGCCGCACACGGCGTGGACGAAGTGGTCGACGGCTCCGAGGTCTATGTGGACGGCGCTGCCGGGTTTGTCGCCGTTTCGCCGTCCGAGGAGCAGCGTTCCGCCGCCACTGCGTGGGCGGAAACCTCCGCGACGCTGGCCTCCTTCGACGGAAACGGCACGACGGCGGACGGGCACCTGGTGCCGCTCCTCGCCAACGTGGGCGGTGCCAAAGATGCCGTGGCAGCTGCCGCCCTCGGCGCCCAGGGGGTGGGCCTGTTCCGCACCGAATTCTGTTTCCTGGAACGTGACACCGAGCCGTCCGTGGACGAGCAGGCCGCCGCATACAAGGCCGTGTTTGACGCCTTTCCCGGCAGGAAGGTGGTCCTGCGCACCCTCGACGCCGGTGCAGACAAGCCGCTGCCCTTCCTCACCGATGCCACCGAACCCAACCCTGCCCTCGGCGTCCGCGGGTACCGGACGGACTTCACCACTCCGGGCGTCCTGGAACGCCAGCTTGAGGCCATCGCACGGGCAGCTTCCGAATCGGAAGCCGACGTGTGGGTCATGGCGCCCATGATCTCCACGGCCGCGGAAGCCGCACGGTTCGCCTCCCTCTGCGACGCGGCAGGATTGCAGACCCCCGGCGTCATGGTGGAGGTTCCCTCCGCGGCGTTGACGGCGGCCACGGTGCTGCGCGACGTCGGCTTCGCCTCGCTCGGCACCAACGACCTCACCCAGTACGCCATGGCTGCGGACCGCCAGCTCGGCCCGCTCGCCGAGCTCAATACCCCTTGGCAACCCGCCGTGCTCCGGCTCGTGCAGCTCACCGTCGAAGGCGCCGCCCTGGAAGCGTCCCAGCGGGGCGGCAGCGCCAAACCCGTGGGCGTCTGCGGCGAGGCGGCCGCGGACCCGGCCCTCGCCGTCGTACTTGCCGGGCTGGGCGTCTCCACGCTCTCGATGACGGCCCGCTCGCTGGCCGCGGTGGGCACGGTCCTCAAGACCGTCACCCTGGAGCAAGCGCAGGAGTTGGCACAGCTCGCCCTGTCGGCGCCCGGCGCTACCGAGGCGCGCGACTGGGTCCGCGCCAAACTTCCCGTGCTCGAAGAGCTCGGCCTCTAGACCATTCCGACCAACCACCAAGGAGACACCCATGCCGGAACGCACAGCCACCATCGCCAGCCGCTCCGGACTGCACGCCCGTCCCGCGGCCCTGTTCGCCGAAGCCGCGGGCGAGCAGCCCGTGGAAGTCACCATCGCCATGCAAGGCGCTTCCGCCGATGACGCGCTCGACGCCGCCAGCATCCTTTCGCTCATGACTCTTGGCGCCGCGCAGGGCGACGTGGTGGTGTTGCGGGCCGAAGGCGACGGCGCTGACCAGGCCCTCGAGTACCTGGTCCAGGTCCTCGAAACCGACCACGACGCCACGTAGCAGGGCACGGCCGGGGCCCCGCTTCACCCTCGAAGCGGGGTGCCGGGCCGTCCCTTGTTCATCCCCCTTTCCTTACCGGCATTGCACGGTCCGCATTTCGCGTTGGAGTCCGGGAGGGGCAGAATCAATTAGGTGACTTTGCAACGCAACGAGGCGAACGGCGACACTTCCTCGCCTTTCGTGGAGCTGGACAGGCAGACCTGGTCCCGACTGGCCGCGCAGATGGAGCAGCCTCTCAATGAAGAGGACATCATCCGGCTGCGAGGCCTCGGCGACCCTCTCGACATGAAGGAAGTGCGCGAGGTCTACCTGCCCTTGTCGCGGCTCCTGCACCTCTATGTGGAGGCATCCCACCAGCTGCACGCGGCCACCACTACCTTCCTGGGCGAAAAGACCCAGCGCACGCCCTTCGTGATCGGCGTGGCCGGTTCGGTCGCCGTCGGGAAATCCACCATCGCCCGTGTGCTGCGCGAGATGCTGCGCCGCTGGCCGGGCACCCCGAACGTCGAACTCATCACCACCGACGGCTTCCTTTACCCGCTCGCCGAGCTGAAGCGCCGGCACCTGCTCGAACGCAAGGGTTTCCCGGAGTCCTACGACCGCCGGGCTCTGCTTCGCTTCGTGAGCGAGATCAAGGGCGGCGCCGAGGAAGTCCGGGCCCCGTGGTATTCGCACGTCACCTACGACATCGTGCCGGACAAGGAAGTGGTGGTCCGCCGCCCGGATGTGCTCATCGTCGAAGGCCTGAACGTCCTGGCGCCGGCGCGTCCCCGCCACGACGGCCGGCAGGGCCTGGCCCTGAGCGACTTCTTCGATTTCTCCATCTACGTGGATGCCAAGACCTCCTATATCGAGGAGTGGTACGTGGACCGGTTCAGGAAGCTGCGCGGCACCGCCTTCGCGCAGCCGGAATCCTACTTCCACCGCTACGCCACGCTGTCCGACGCCGAGGCCGAAGCGACGGCCCGGGGCATCTGGAAGCGCATCAACGAGCCGAACCTCGAAGAGAACGTCCTGCCGACCCGCGGCCGCGCCCAACTGGTCCTCACCAAGGACGCCGACCACACCATCCGCAGGATGCTCCTGCGAAAGGTCTAGCACGCATGTGCCATAACAATGCGCCGGACCGCAGGACGTTCACGGTGCTGCTCGCCGCGGGCCTCGGGATTGCCGCGCTCACCGCCTGCACCCCGGAAGAAGCCAACAGCACCGCCGCCGCGACAGGCAGCCCGACGGCGTCAGCCAGCCCGAGCGCAACAGGCAGCCCGACGGCGTCAGCCAGCCCGAGCGCCGCGGCCGCCAAGCAGCCGCTCGCTTCACCCCGCAAAGCCCCGCTGCCGCCGTCGTCGTCCCTCCCGAAACAGCATTCGCTCACTGATCCACGCAGCCCCTGGGTGGTGGTCAACAAGCACCGCCCGCTCACCCCGCTGCAATTCGTCCCGCCGGACCTGGTCCAGCCCGCCGTGCAGCTCGCCACCAGCGGCGAGTCCGCACTGCTCAACAGCACGACGGCGGCCGCCGCCGGGAAGCTCTTCGCAGCCGCTGCTGCCGACGGCGTCACCTTGACCCTGGCCTCGGGTTACCGTTCCTTCCAGAGCCAGACGGCCACGTACAACGGCTACGTCGCCACCCGCGGCAGGGCGTCGGCGGACACCGCCTCGGCCCGCCCCGGGTTCTCGGAACACCAGACCGGCTGGGCCTTCGACATCGGCGACGGCGGCGGAGCCTGCAGCTTCCAGCCCTGCTTCGCGGAGCAGCCGGCGGCTGTTTGGGTCAAGGCCAACGCGTTCAAGTACGGCTTCGTGGTCCGCTACCCCTGGATGCTCCACGAAACCACCGGCTACTACTACGAACCCTGGCACCTGCGGTACCTGGGACCCGAAGCGGCCGGTGACATGGCCAAACGGGGCATCGCCTCCGTGGAGGAGTACTTCGGCCTGGAGGCGGCACCGGCCTACCGCTGACCTCCCGGATCCATCGCATGTCCTGCGCTATTTTGGAGCCATGTTGAGCGGATTCAAGAAGTTTGTCATTCAGGGCAACGTCATCGACTTTGCCGTAGCCGTCGTCATCGGCGCCGCCTTCAACGCGGTGGTCGATGCGATCGTCAAGGGTCTCCTGACCCCACTGATTGCCCGTCTTTTCAACGCCAAGGACCTTGCCGGGATGACCTGGGAAGGCTTTGCCTACGGCAGCGTCATTGCTGCCATTATCAATTTCGTGCTCGTGGCGGGCGCGATCTACTTCATCGTTGTTGCACCCATGAACCATCTGATCGAGCGCCGCAACGCAAAACTGGGCATCACACAGGAAGAGGAAGCTGCCGATCCGCAGATCGCGCTGCTCACCGAAATCCGGGACAGCCTGGCCAACAAATAGCCCGGACAAAACAACTGTGGCCCGCCTCCAAAGGAGGCGGGCCACAGCCGTAATTGTCTTACCGGGGCTATCAGACCGGGAGTTCGCGGGGAATCCCGAGGCGGTCTTCCACGACGCCGGCAAGTTCAGTGCAAATCCGCCGCGCGGTTTCCATGTCAGCGGCCTCCACCATTACGCGGACCAGTGCTTCCGTGCCGGAGGGGCGCAGCAGGACGCGGCCCGTGTCGCCGAGTTCGAGTTCGGCTGCGGCCACGGCTGCGGCCA
This sequence comes from Arthrobacter sp. R-11, assembly GCF_049913155.1. Classification (GTDB taxonomy): domain Bacteria; phylum Actinomycetota; class Actinomycetes; order Actinomycetales; family Micrococcaceae; genus Arthrobacter. Next base: position 3,195,377 of record NZ_CP183979.1, read on the forward strand.
CGCCCTCGTCCGTGGCAGCGCGGGACTTGTCCACGCCCTTCACGTTGATCATCAGCTGCGGGAGCTTGGCCATGCTTGCGGCGAGCTCCTTCAAGGAACGTCCGGTGCGCGCCACCTGGGCTGCCAGCTGAAGGCCGGTCAGCACGCCGTCGCCTGTAGTGGCGTAGTCCGAGAAGATCACGTGTCCGGACTGCTCGCCGCCCAGGCTGTAGCCGCCTGCGCGCATTTCCTCCAGCACGTAGCGGTCCCCGACTGCGGTTTCGCGGATCGAGATACCGGCCTTGCGCAGGGCGATCTTGAGGCCCAAGTTGCTCATGACGGTGGCCACGAGGACGTCGTCCTTGAGCTTTCCGGCTTCCTTGAGGGCCAGGGCGAGGATCGCCATGATCTGGTCGCCGTCCACCTCGTTGCCCTCGTGGTCCACAGCAAGGCAGCGGTCGGCGTCGCCGTCGTGGGCAACGCCGAGATCGGCACCGTACTTCAGCACGGCTTCCTTCAGCGGGCCCAGGTGGGTGGAGCCCACGCCGTCATTGATGTTCAGGCCGTCGGGTTCAGCGCCGATGACGATGACGTCCGCGCCGGCATCCTTGAACACCTGCGGGGAGCAGCCGCTCGCGGCGCCGTGGGCGCAGTCGAGGACCACGCGCAGGCCATCGAGGCGGTGCGGCAATGTGGTGAGCAGGTGGACGATGTAGCGGTCTTCGGCGTCGGAGAAGCGCTGGATGCGTCCGACGTCGCCGCCCAGCGGGCGGGAGGGTTCCTTGCCAAGCTGGGCCTCAATGGCGTTCTCGACGTCGTCGGGCAGCTTCTGCCCGCCACGGGCGAAGAACTTGATCCCGTTGTCCGGCGCCGGGTTGTGGGAGGCGGAAATCATGACGCCGAAATCGGCGTCGAGGTCCGCCACCAGGTAGGCAGCCGCCGGGGTGGGCAGCACGCCGGCGTCGAACACGTCGATTCCGGAGCTGGCGAGGCCAGCTTCGACGGACGCGGCGATGAACTCGCCGCTCGCCCGCGGGTCACGGGCGACGACGGCGCGCGGCCGCTTTCCGTCAGGGGTGCGGTCATGGCCAAGTACGACGGCGGCGGCCTGGGCGAGCTGCAACGCCAGCTCGGCGGTGAGGGCTCCGTTCGCGAGACCGCGCACGCCATCTGTTCCAAATAATCTAGACATCGGGACTCAGTCTAATCGACGGACGGGCCTCCCCCGGCTTCGACCCGCGCATGAAGCGCGCTGCCGACAGCAGCGTTAACGGCGGAAGCCCGCCCCGCCGAAACGGCGGAACGGGCTTCCAGGCTCCGGCCAAGGCCGGATAAGCGGATTTAGCGCTTGTGGAGCCGAGCGCTGAATTGCGCCGAGGGAGCCCAAAGGCCCGGTCGCTCTGCGACCGGGCCTTTGGGTAGGCGCAAATTTAGCGCTTGGAGTACTGCGGGGCGCGACGTGCCTTCTTGAGACCGGCCTTCTTACGCTCGATGACGCGGGCGTCACGAGTCAGGAAGCCAGCCTTCTTCAGGGTCGGGCGGTTGTTCTCGACGTCGATCTCGTTCAGCGAACGGGCAACACCGAGGCGCAGGGCACCGGCCTGGCCGGAGGGGCCACCACCGTGGATGCGGGCGATGACGTCGTAGGCGCCTTCAAGTTCGAGGATCTTGAAGGGCTCGTTGACTTCCTGCTGGTGCAGCTTGTTCGGGAAGTAGTTGGCCAGTTCGCGGCCGTTGATGGTCCACTTGCCGGAGCCCGGCACAACGCGGACGCGTGCAACGGCTTCCTTGCGGCGGCCAACTGCTGCGCCGGCAACGGTCAGTGCGGGGCGCTCCTTCTTCGGCGCGGCGTCAGCCGGTGCGCTTTCAGAGGTGTAGCTGGTCAGTTCCTCAGCCTCAACGGCTTCGGTGGTCAGTTCTTCGTTCTGAGCCACGATTCTCCTTGTATTAAAAGTTGTTTGGTGGCCAGGACTACTGGGCGACCTGGGTGATTTCGAAAGTCTTCGGCTGCTGGGCAGCGTGCGGGTGCTCAGCGCCACGGTAGACCTTGAGCTTGCTCAGCTGCTGAGCGGCGAGGGAGTTCTTGGGGAGCATGCCCTTGACGGCCTTTTCCACGGCGCGAACCGGGTTGGACTCGAGCAGTTCCGCGTAGTTGACGGAGGTCAGGCCGCCCGGGTAGCCGGAGTGGCGGTAAGCGCGCTTCTGCTCCAGCTTGGCGCCGGTCAGTGCGACCTTCTCGGCGTTGATGATGATGACGAAGTCGCCCATGTCCATGTGGGACGCAAAGGTCGGCTTGTGCTTTCCGCGCAGCAGTGTTGCGGTCTGGCTGGCAAGACGACCAAGGACAACATCGGTGGCGTCAATGACGTGCCACTGGCGGTTGATATCGCCGGGCTTCGGGGTGTACGTACGCACGGTTTTGCCTCGTTCTTGTTCTGGCGTTCATGTTTTAGGCCACACGCCCAAGCGTGGACCTACTAGGTATGCGCTACCGGAACAGAGGTGAGGGCTCTATGTAACCAGTCATCCCAAGGCCTCGAAATGCCTCCCCGGGTTTGTGATCCTGCAACTGGATCCCCAAGCGGGCATGTGTCATCGAGAAAGGACACGCACAACGACTATCAACAATAGCGCCAAGAGACTTGCAGGGTCAAAATGAGGGCTTCAGCGGTCCTGCGGGTTCAGAATGAGGGGAACTGTCCGCCGCTGTCCGAGGAGGTGCCGGTGACCTACGCCCCTGTACTGCTTGTCCTTGCGGCTGTTGCAGGCGCCGGCTTGAGCCTGCTGGCAGACCTGGCCATCAAGGCATGGCTGCCGCGGCTCGGCGGCATGCCGCCCCTTTGGGCGAGGCTTACGACGGCGGCAATCACGGCCCTTCTGTTCGTCCTGTTTGCATGGCGTTTTGGCATTTCTCCCGAATTGCCGCCTTTTCTCCTCCTGGCGGTGCTGGCGGTGCAACTTTCACGGGTCGATATCGCCTTGCATTTGCTTCCAAATCCCCTGGTTCTGGGACTGCTCGTGGCAGGATTGACCCTCTTCGCAGCCTCCGCAGCGCTCAGCTCAGACTGGGGCGGGCTGCTCCGGGGGGCCGCCGGCGGAGCCGTGCTCTTCGCGGGGTACCTGATTCTCGGATTAATTTCCCCGAGGGGCATCGGAATGGGCGATGTGAAGCTCGCAGCACCCCTTGGCGTGTACTTGGGCTACTTGGGTTGGAAACAGGTGTTCTACGGGGGGCTGCTGGGGTTTGTGTTGGGCGGCTTGTTGACGGTGCTGCTGTTACGACTCGGGCGCGGAAATACGCCCAAAGAGACCCCTCACGGCCCGCCCATGTTCGCCGCCGCCATCGGCACACTGCTACTCCTCCCCTAGCTCAGCGCGTGCCGACCTGCGTACTTGACGAACGGCTCATGGCCGCTTCCAAGTAGTACTCGGAATAGAAACTGAGTACTCGAAGAAAAACCGTCAAGGTGACCCGATAAAAGTCGAGTACAGCCATGTCTTGCCACCTTCCACCCCCCGGGTGAATTCTTTTGATATCGAAATCCGAACCGCTGGATATGGGGGCGGCCCGGAATTCGGCCAAAAAATATTCGCCTTATCTGGGAAGGATTTTCCAATGTCATCTCTCATGCTTTCTGTGGTCTCTTACATCGCCGGCCTCAAGGATCGGCTCACCTCCGAAAAGGGCGCGACGGCGACTGAATACTCGCTGCTCGTAGCGTTCATCGCCTTCGCCATCATCGTCGGGGTCACCTTCTTCGGAACCCAGCTGAGCGACTGGTTCGAAGACCTGGGCACCACCGTCGGCGGCTGGGCCAACTAGCCGTTCCTTCGGCTCAACTCGTGGTGCCGCGTCCGCTCAACGCGGGCGCGGCACCGCCATTTTCTGGGCAGTACCAAACAAGAGACGGCCATCTGGGGGGTCACGTGAAACACTTACAAGGCCGCGCCAGGGAAGATTCCCGGGGCGCTGTTGCCGTTGAATTCGCCCTTGTCGTTCCCTTCCTCCTCCTCCTGGTGGCCGGGATCATCGAATTTTCGAACTCGATGGGAGTCCAGATCGCGGTTAGCCAGGCGGCCCGCGAAGCCGCCAGGACCTATGCCGTGACAAACGACTGGAACAAGGCAACTACCGCGGGCACGGCCGGCGCACCAAGCCTTAGCGGCCCGATTTCTTTCAGCAAAGATATTTCCTGCGCTCCGAACAGCACCGTTCATGTTACAGCGCAGTACACGGCAAATTCGCTCACCGGATTCGCATTGAATGTCTCCGGCAGTTCGGTTTCATTTGCCGGAACATTCACTAGGACCGGAGTGGGGGCAATGCGATGCGGTGGCTAATTAGGAATTCAAAACCGCGCCATCGTGTGGAGAAAATCCGTCCAAAAGGCAGGGAGCGCGGCGCGGCGGGCGTAACGGTCGCATTGCTTCTCCTCGTACTCATTGGTGCCGGAGCGCTGGCAGTGGACACGGGCCAGATCTACGTGGAGCGGACAGAACTCCAGAACGGCGCTGACGCTGGAGCCCTCGCCGTCGCACAAATCTGTGCTTCAGGCGGCGGATGCACCCAGGCGCAGGCCGATGCGGCGGCCTCGCCCTTGGCAGATGGAAATGCCAGAGACAATGCCTCCACGGTCAAGTCGGTGGACCTCAGCGTCGCAAACCAGGTAACGGTCACCACGTCCACTCTTGACGGAACGAGCGGGGCAGGTTTCCTGCACAAGATGTTCGCGAGCGCCCTGAACGCGTCTTCGGTCACAGTGGGTGCCTCGGCCACCGCCGGCCTGACGTTCCCGGGCGGAGCTGGGGCTTTCCCGCTCGCGTTCTCGAACAAGTGCTTTGACCTCACCGCCGCCGTATCCACCGGCACCAAGCAGAAGATCTCATGGAAGCCCGGCACCACTTGCACCAATCCCTCGGGACAGGTTGTTCCAGGCGGCTGGGGCTGGTTGTCCGACCCTGACGGAGACTGCTACGCGGTCACGACCACGGGCAACGTGGTCGGGACGGATCCCGGCAATGACAAGCCATCGCAATGCGCGACGATCCTGCAGGGCTGGATCAATGACATGGCCGCCGGCAAATCGGTCCAAGTCACCTTCCCGGTCTTCGACACCACGACCGGCACCGGCAACGGAGCCCTCTACCACATCATCGGATACGCCACTTTCAAGATCCTCGGGTGGAAGTTCGGCAACGGCAGTCCCTACGAGTACCGCAACACCACCGCAGCTACGGGCAACTCCAACCTTGCATGTTCCGGAGGTAACGACCGCTGCATCATCGGCCAATTCGTCAAGTACGTCACCATCGATGCCGCCACAGGCGGTGGCGCCGGGTCTGGGCAAAACCTCGGCACCGTCATCGTGAAACTCATCAAATAGCGGACCGGTTCCACCCCCTCCGCGCATCGACAGGAGAAAAAAGTGAAAACACGCCTACTGGGAGGCATCGCTGCGCTTGTCGTAGCCATTATCGGGACGGTGATGCTCCTTATCTACGTGCAGGGCGCTGACAGGCGCGCCCTGGCCAACACAGAGACCGAAGAGGTCTACATCGTCCAGAAGGAGATTCCCGCCGGCACCGCTGTCGCCAAGTTCGGCGATAGCGTGGTCAGGAAGGCCGTTCCGCGGTCCGCGATAGCGGCGGATAGCGTCAAGAGCCTCGACGATCTGGGAAACAAGGTCTCTTCCATCGAATTCATGCCCGGCGAACAAGTGCTCGCCTCTCGCATGGTGGATCCAGGCTCTCAAGTCGGCCGGGGTCGGGTAGAAGTACCTACCGGTCTCCAGGAAGTCACCGTCAAACTCGACATCGAGCGCGTTGTCGGGGGCAATATCGAGGCAGGCGACACCGTCGGAGTGCTGCTGTCCTTCAAGCCCAAGGACGACGCCGCCCCGGACATGACTCAGTTGGCGATGCATAAGGTTCTCGTCACCGCCGTCCAGGATGCGAGCGGTACCATTGCGGAATCCTCCACGGAGCAGGACCAAAGCGCAAGCAAGAGCTCGCTCAAGTCCAACAAGAACGCGTCCGCACGGGGAACGTACCTGGTGACCTTGGCCCGCCCTGCGACCGACATTGAGAAGATCGTCTTCGCGGTCGAATTCGGTGCGGTCTACTTGAGCAAAGAGCCGACGGATGCCACCCAAGGCAACTCCGGTGTGATGACTCTCGGCAAGGTAATCCGATGAGCCGCTTCATCTTGATCACACCGGACACCGACTTCGAACGAAGGGTCCGCTCGGCGACAGCCGGTATGAGCGGCAGCCTCCAATGGTTCCAGGCGGACTACCTTCCGGAGGGCCCGCAGGACATCCTCAACCAGCTCCTGGGTGAGCCCCCGGAAGTCCTCATCCTCGGCCCGGGCCTGAACGTCACTGAGTCCCTTAAGCACGCTTCCCTGCTCGACTTGCAGTTCCCGGAAATCAGCGTGGTCCTCGCGGCCGAGCAGACCCCGGAACTGGTCTTGGCAGCCATGCGCGCCGGCGTCAGGGACATCCTGTCCCCGGCGGCCGAGGCGGACGGAATCCGCGTCATGGTCGAGCGTGCCAGCCTCGCGGCGGCAGGCCGCCGTCGCGGGCTTGCTCCCAGCGCCATCGAGTCTCCGGACCAGGCCTCGGGCGGACGTGTCATCGCGGTGATGTCGCCCAAGGGCGGCGTCGGTAAAACCACCGTGGCCACGAATCTCGCTGTGGGGCTCGGCACGCTTGCTCCCATGGGCGTCGTCATCGTCGACCTGGACCTGCAATTCGGGGACGTTGCAAGTGGTCTGCTCCTGGAGCCGGACCACACCATCACCGATGCCGTCCTCGGGCCTGCGAGCCAGGACTCCATGGTGCTCAAGACCTACTTGAGCGTCCACCCGGCGAGCATCTACGCACTCTGCGCTCCCCGCAACCCGGTGGAGATGGACCGCATCAAGGCCGAGCATGTCAGCCACCTCCTGGGACAGCTGAGGCACGAGTTCCAGTACGTTGTCATCGACACGGCCCCCGGCCTTGGCGAGCACGTCTTGGCGGCCCTGGAAAATGCGACGGACGCCGTGTGGGTCTGCGGCATGGACATTCCCAGCATCCGCGGCCTGCGGACGGGCTTGCACATCCTGGACGAACTCCGGCTCCTGCCACAGCACCGGCACGTGGTGCTAAACATGGCCGATCCTCGGAGCGGCCTGGGCCTCACCGACGTGGAGGCGACCATCGGAGTTCCGGTGGACGTTGCCATTCCGCGCTCGAAGACCCTGCCGTTCTCCACGAACAAGGGTGTCCCGCTGCTGCAGGACGGCCGGCGGGACGCTGCAGCAAAGGGCCTGCGATCCCTCGTGGAACGCTTTAAGCCCAATTGGGATGAACGAACACACAAGCAACTTCACAGAAGGGCGGTAGTCCGGTGAACCTCTCACGTAGGCTCGAAGGCCTTCACGGCGACGAACCCTCGGGGGGCGGGGCGGCTGCTCCTGCCGAGGCGCCAAACACCGAGTCCGCCGAGTCGCCAACCCTGAGCCGTTTTCAGGAAGTCCGCGCAGCGGAAGCCGCGCAGGCAGTCATGCAACGCGCAGGCGGCGTGCAATCAACATCCCTAGCCAGCGAGGCCCTAGGCAGCCTCAAGGAGCGCGCCAGCGCAGCCCTGTACGAACGCATGGGCTCGCGCCTGACAGACTCCAGCCTGGACGAGGCGGAATTGCACCAATACGTGCGCGACGAGCTGAAGCTCGTCGTCGATGCCGAGCAGGTCCCCCTCACTGCAGCCGAACGCCATCGTCTGACCTCTGAAATCATCGATGACGTCCTGGGGCACGGACCGATCCAGCGCTTCCTCGATGATCCCGAAATCACCGAAGTAATGATCAACCGCTTCGACAGTATCTATGTCGAACGGTACGGCCGGCTCTTCAAGACGGAAGCGAAATTCACTTCCGATGAAGCCCTTCGGAAGGTCATCGAACGGATCGTCTCCAGGGTCGGCCGCCGCATTGACGAGTCATCTCCCTTGGTGGATGCCCGCCTCGCCGACGGTTCCCGTGTGAACGCCATTATTCCGCCCTTGGCGGTTAACGGCCCGTCGCTCACCATCCGCAAGTTCGGCCGAGAGGCTTTGACTGTCAACAAGCTCATCGAATTCGGCAGCCTGACGCCGGAGATGGCAGAACTCTTGCGGGCCTGCGTGCTGGCCCGGATGAACATCATCGTTTCCGGTGGTACAGGCACCGGCAAGACTACCTTGCTGAACGTCCTCTCCTCGTTCATCCCTGAGGACGACAGGATCGTCACAATTGAGGACGCGGTGGAGCTCCAACTCCAGCAGGAACATGTGGTACGTCTGGAGAGCCGGCCGGCCAACATCGAAGGACGTGGAGAGGTAACCATTCGCGACCTGGTGCGGAACTCGCTGCGCATGAGGCCTGATCGCATCGTGGTCGGCGAGGTCCGCGGCGGCGAGTCCCTGGACATGCTGCAGGCCATGAACACCGGCCATGACGGATCGATTTCCACCGTCCACGCCAACTCGCCGCGCGATGCCATCGCCCGCCTTGAGACTTTGGTTCTGATGGCCGGCATGGACCTGCCTCTGCGGGCTATCCGTGAACAGGTGGCTTCCGCCGTGAACCTCATCGTGCACATCTCGCGACTCCGCGACGGTACCCGGCGCATTACGCACCTGACTGAGGTCCAGGGCATGGAAGGCGACATTGTGACCCTGCAGGATGCCTTCGTATTCGATTACTCGGCGGGCGTCGATGCCAATGGACGCTTCCTCGGCAAGCCGATGCCAACGGGCGTGCGTCCCCGGTTCACGGATCGCTTTGCGGAGCTGGGGATCCCGATTTCACCTGCAATCTTCGGTGCCTTGGTTCCAGGAGTACGGCGATGAATGCCGCGGCTGGCCAGTCCCTCATGCTCGCAGCCGGACTGGTCGGAGTTTACCTGGCATTGCTGCTCATGGTGGTGCTGGTGCTCAAACCGATCCGTACCCTTGACATCCAACGCAGGCAACCTGGTCTCCAAGTTCGGCAGTCGGCCCTGACGGTGCTTACGGACACTGCCAAGGGTGCCATCGACTCACGGATCCATGTGGGATCCGGGGGCCTACTCTCGCAGGCCCGGCTGGATGCGGCCGGCCTGAAAAAGCAGGCCTCGGACTACATCCTGATTTCGGGCGTCGTGGTCCTCCTGGCAGGGGTTGTTGGTTACCTCCTCGCTGGCCTGCTGTTCGCCCTTCTGATGTGCTTGGTTGCACTGTTGGGGTTGTTCCTCACGGTGAAACTGCTGACCTACCGGCGCCAAGCGCAATTCGATGAACAAGTGCCAGATGCATTGCAGATGCTGACCGGCGGCATGCGGGCAGGCCATAGTCTGTTACGGGCTGTCGACGCCACCGCCAAGGAGAGCGAGTCCCCCATGTCGGAAGAGCTCACCCGGATCGTCAACGAAACCAGGATCGGCAGGGATCTCGGCGAGTCGATGAACGAAGTCGCGGCCAGGACATCCAACGAGGACTTCACCTGGATAACGCAGGCCATCGAAATCCACCGTGAAGTGGGCGGGGATCTGGCCGAGGTCCTGGACCATGTGGGAGAGACAATCCGTGACAGAAACCAGATCCGCAGGCAGGTGAGGGCACTGAGCGCAGAGGGAAGAATATCCGCACTTGTGCTCGTGGCACTTCCGGTGGTCATGTTTGTGGTCCTGTGCTTCATGAATCCCCTATACGCGCAGACTTTCACGTCGACGCTTCCCGGATTCATCATGATTGCGGTTACCGTGGTCATGCTCTCCCTGGGCTCTCTCTGGCTCAACCGACTCATCAAGCCGAAGTTCTAGGAGTCAGTCATGCAGATCTATGCATATGCCGCCATGCTGGCAATTATTGCGCCGGTGTCTTGGATGGTGTGGCTCGCCTTTACCGTAGACCGCGTCGCCATGCGCAACATCAGGAGGAACCTCGGTCAAAAGACGGCAATCGCCGCCAGGCCGGCAAATGCCGCACAATGGTTGTCCGGAATGTCCCGGCAGCTAGTGCCGGGGAGCTACATAGCCTGGCTCGACAAGCAACTCGCCGGGGCTGGGCGGCCGAAGGACTGGCCCCTGGGCCGGATCCTCATGGTCAAGCCGCTGATGGCCTTGAGCGGCGCCTTCCTCGGCGTCCTCCTCTTCCTTGGCGATCCTTCTGCTGGCAAGGCCCTGCTGGGCTTTGCGGCAGCAGCCCTGGCATACTTCGTGCCGGATATCCTCATCCGTTCGAACGCCCAGAAGCGGCGGGAAGCTATGAAGCTTGCCCTTCCCAATGCCTTGGACCAAATGCTTATCTCGGTCCAGGCGGGCCTCGGTTTCGAAGCCGCCATGGCACGGGCCGCTGAAAACGGAAAGGGACCGCTTGCCGACGAATTCATCCGGACACTCCAGGACATCCAAGTGGGACGAAGCCGGAAGGAAGCTTATCTGGACCTTTCAGAACGCGTTGACGTAAGAGACGTACGCAGCTTCGTCCGCGCCGTCGTCCAGGCCGACGCCTATGGTATTGCCATTGCCAAAGTCCTCAAGGCACAAGCCCAGGAAATGCGGCTCAAGCGCCGGCAGCGCGCCGAGGAACATGCCATGAAGATCCCGGTCAAAATCCTCTTCCCACTGATCACCTGCATCTTCCCGGCATTGCTCGTGATCATCCTGGGCCCGGCAGTGCTCTCCATCGCCAAGATGTTCGAGGGATAGCGATGTCCGGCCTAAAACGGGACGCCTCGGTCCCTAGTGCCGAGCCCGCAACCGAGGACAATGAACGCGGAAGCATGGCCACTGAGTATTCGGTCCTGATGGCCTTCATGATCACGCTGGTCATGGGGGGCGTCACCGCATTCGGTTTGGCGTTGAGCGGCCACTACGACTACCTCAACACCACCCTGAAAGCAGCCCTCGGGTTGCCCTGACACCGATCCACCAAGCCGCCTGTCTGGGCAGGCACGTGGAGTACCTCAACGCCACCACCGGCAGCTGCTGGAACTGCCGAAGGGAGGTACCCGATTTGGCGCCCTATGCGAGGGGGCGCCGCCACACCGACCACCCGGTACCCAGAACCGCAGTGGTCACCCCGACCCCCTTCCGGTACCCAGAGCCGGAAGGGGGTCTCTCACGTTCGGGAAGCAACCGCTCAGCGCCCCGCCGGCAATTGGTACAGAGCCACATGAACTGTCCCGGTCTCTGCCGGCGGGATCACCACGCGGAAGGCCGGGCCGCGGCCGTAATCCGAGTCCTTGGAGCAGAGTGTGGAGCCTTCCTCCACCTGGACGCCCCGGAGGACTTTCGCATCCTGGGCCCCGATCCTGGCATCCGGGGCCACCACGGCACCCGCAGCTTCGCAGGCGGCCGTCATCTCCGCACTTCCCGCCGTGAACGTGGTCAAGGACGCATTCCGAAACGGTTCCAGCGGGCTCCGGTCCACCGTGAAATCCCGGGCGTCTGCCGGCAGTGCAAGCCCCACCGGCTCCAAGAGCGAAACTGCGACGGCGCGTGCATCACCGGGTGCAGTGGATTCCGTTTCCATGTCTGTTCCTGTCGTCGTAGTCCCTGCGCGGCCGGGACCCCCCGGAGCCGCACATCCAGCCAGCAAGAGCCCGGCAACGGCCAGGCAAGCCATGGCGCGCCCGCTCATTTCACGCTTCCCGAACTATGGCGCGTGGAAGATTCGCCCGTCATGTTGTAGTTCTGCGCGATGCCCACTTCGTTGAGCCTTCCCAGCTGCTCGTCAGATACGTTCAGGGGCCCGATGTCCGTGGACTTGCCGCCGTCCCAGTTGTAACGGTCACGATAGCTCACGCTGGTCTCCGTTTTGTAAGTCCAGTCCCCGCCAGGTGTGCTCGGCGGGTACACGGTCACCTGCCCCTGGGTGCTGTAGCTGAGCCCGCCACTGGCGTAGAACCAGTCAGCACTCTCATCCTTGCCGATGTAATAGCCCTTCCAAGCAGTGTTCACGGGATACGTCACTGGCCCGGTTGCGCCTGAATTCCGGGCGTCCTCGACAGCGCTCTTGGCAAGGTTCTCGACGTCGGCATCCGCCTGGCTGGAGAAGCCGGGGGCATCTTCAAGGATTTGGTCGACGTCCTGTTCGAGGGGTTCACCGGAATTCCCGAGGAAGTGCAGCAGGTTGCGCGAGGCATTCGGAATTACGGGCGCGGCGGCATTGGCCGCTGCCTCAACGCCCACCTTTGTGGCGTGGTCGCCAAAGCCAGCGTCCTCGGAACCGTGTTCCTGCGAGTCGGGATCCGATTTCCAGGGAGGGGCGTCGGGCTTCGGTACCGATTCGCCGGGCACCGGCTCGCCAAGCCCTCCAGGGTAAGGTTCCTGCCCTGGCGTCTTTCCACCGGGATCGCCGCCGTCGTCATCGCCTCGCCCGGTCCGGGAACCAGCTGAACCCCGGGACTCATCCCTGCGGTCACCGTTGCCGGACTCGCCGCCGCCGGAGTTGCCGCCGCCTTGCCCGTCAGCCCCCTGGCTGGCCTTCTCCTGCTCGTCGGCGTTGGCCTGCAGCGTCTTGGCGGCCTGCAGGAGGCTCTGCACTACCGATTTTGAGTGAGGCATCAGCTCGCTCTGCCACGACTGGCGGAACCCCTGCATGTCCGGTCCCAGCCACGCGCCGGGCGTATCCAGCAACGAGGAAAGGTTCCGGGTCAAGGCCCCGATCCGATCCGCGCTCTTGGCCATCTGCTTCGCGAGGGCACGCAGCTGCGCAGGGTCAGCGCCCACAAATTGAGTCATGGCTGCATCCTGCCAAGATCGCCTGCAAACGGCCATGGGCAGGACTTCCCGTGACGGCCGCAGGAAATGAACTACTCCCGCTTCGCCCGGGTCAGTTCGGCCCGGGCCAACAGTTCGCCGTCCGCCGGATACGCCACATGCTCCAGCACCAAAGGGTGCGGCGCGGCGAGCACCGATTTGGCATCGCGGACCCCGGCAAGCAAACGATCGTGCATCCACTGCGGGGTTTCCAGGCCCTCCCCCACACGCAGCGCGCCGCCCACCAGGGCACGGACCATGTTGTGGCAGAACGCGTCGGCCTGGACGGTGGCGACTATGACGCCGTCGTCTCCCCGGTCAAACTCGAAAGCCTGAAGTTCCCGGATGGTGGTTGCGCCCTCCCGGGGCCGGCAGTAGGCGCGGAAATCCTGCAGGCCCAGGAGTTCGGCCGCCCCGCGGTTCATCAACCCCGTGTCCAGCGGTGCCTTGTGCCAAAGGGTCAGTCCCCGCAGCAGCGGGTCCCAGCGTTCCGGACCGTCGGCAATCCGGTAGCTGTAGCGGCGCCACAGCGCCGAAAACCGGGCGTCGAAACCCGACGGCGCCAGGCCGGCGTCGTGAATCTCAATGGCACCGCGAATTCCACCAGCACCGTGGTGCCCCTCCAGGACCCTGCTGAGCGCTCCGCGCAGCTTCCGCTGCAGGGCGGCCGCCGGATCGTAAAGGCCATCGCGAGAAAGGCGGAACCACTCCTCCGGCGAGAGGTCCAGATGGACCACCTGGCCGCGGGCGTGCACGCCGGCGTCGGTGCGGCCCGCCACGGTGACCCGGACCGGACGGCGGATGACCAACTCGAGCGCGGACTCCAGGCAACCCTGCACCGTACGGAGTCCGGGCTGCACGGCCCAGCCGCTGAACGGGCCGCCGTCGTAGGAAAGATCCATCCGGATACGCAAGAACCCGCCGCCTCCGGAAACGGGGGCAGCGGGTTCCTGTTCGTTCATAGACCCAAGTCTATCGGGAAGAATTCAGCGAATTACTTCTCGTCCTTGGCAGCCTCTTCGGCCGGAGCCTCGGCAGCTTCCTCAGCGGCCGGAGCCTCTTCGGCAGCGGCTTCGGGAGCCTCTTCGGCAGCAGCTTCAGTCTCGACGACCTCTTCAGCGGCAGCTTCCTCAGCAACCGGAGCAGCCTTCTCGGCAGCCTGGGTGGCTTCGGCGACAACGGCCTGCTTCGGGGAGAGCGGCTCGAGAACCAGCTCGATGACAGCCATGGGAGCGTTGTCGCCCTTGCGGTTGCCGATCTTGGTGATGCGGGTGTAGCCGCCGTCGCGGTTCTCCACTGCCTGGGCGATGTCGGTGAACAGCTCGTGGACAATGCCCTTGTTGCTGATCAGGCCGAGAACGCGGCGGCGGGAAGCGAGGTCGCCACGCTTGGCGAAGGTGACCAGGCGCTCTGCGTACGGCTTCAGGCGCTTGGCCTTGGTGACCGTGGTGGTGATGCGCTTGTGTTCGAACAGCGAAGCTGCCAGGTTCGCGAGCATCAGGCGCTCGTGAGCCGGACCGCCTCCGAGGCGCGGACCCTTAGTGGGGGTAGGCATAGTAATTTCTCCTGTAATGAAGGCCGTACTGGTCCGTCCGGGACCCGATGGCCAAGATCTGTGTTAGAGCTCGTCGTCGCTGAACGCGGCGTCGTCCTCTTCGATGGCTGCGGCGCGGGCTGCAAGATCGAAACCGGGAGGCGAGTCCTTCAGGGACAGGCCCAGTTCCACCAGCTTTGCCTTGACCTCGTCGATGGACTTGGCACCGAAGTTGCGGATGTCCATCAGGTCAGCCTCGGAGCGGGCAACGAGTTCACCCACGGTGTGGATGCCCTCACGCTTGAGGCAGTTGTAGGAACGGACCGTCAGGTCCAGATCCTCGATCGGCAGTGCCATGTCAGCAGCCAGGGCTGCGTCGGTGGGCGACGGGCCAATCTCAATACCTTCAGCTGCGGTGTTCAGCTCGCGGGCCAGACCGAACAGTTCCACCAGGGTGGTGCCTGCGGAAGCGACGGCATCGCGCGGAGCGATGGCCGGCTTGGTCTCGACGTCGACAATGAGCTTGTCGAAGTCGGTGCGCTGCTCAACACGGGTGGCTTCCACGCGGAAGGTCACCTTCAGGACCGGCGAGTAGATCGAGTCGACCGGGATGCGGCCGATCTCGGAGTCGCCGGACTTGTTCTGAGCTGCCGAAACGTAGCCGCGTCCGCGTTCGATGGTCAGTTCGAGTTCGAACTTGCCCTTCGAGTTCAGCGTGGCAATGTGCAGATCCGGGTTGTGGAATTCGACGCCGGCGGGCGGAGCGATGTCCGCTGCCGTGACGACTCCGGGACCCTGCTTGCGCAGGTACGCGACAACCGGCTCATCGTGCTCGGAGGACACGGAGAGGTTCTTGATGTTCAGGATGATCTCGGTGACATCTTCCTTGACACCCGGAACCGTCGTGAACTCGTGCAGCACGCCATCGATCCGGATGCTGGTAACAGCGGCACCGGGGATGGAGGAGAGCAGGGTACGGCGGAGGGAGTTGCCGAGGGTGTAGCCGAAGCCCGGTTCCAGCGGTTCAATGATGAAACGCGAGCGGTTCTCGGAGACTACTTCTTCAGACAGAGTGGGGCGCTGTGCAATAAGCACTTAGGTTTCCTTTCGGCGAGCATCCGCTATATGACGCAACACAGGTGGTGGAAATCGGCTTGTTTCCGAAGCTGCCGGCCGTGCCGCTCGGACAGAAGACTGTCCGACGGCGGCACGGCCGGCCGCAGCGGAGTCAATTAGACGCGGCGGCGCTTCGGCGGGCGGCAACCGTTGTGGGCGCTGGGGGTGACGTCCTGGATGGAGCCAACCTCGAGGCCAGCGGCCTGCAGCGAACGGATTGCGGTCTCGCGTCCGGATCCCGGGCCCTTGACGAAAACGTCGACCTTGCGCAGACCGTGCTCCTGGGCGCGCTTTGCAGCAGCCTCGGCAGCCATCTGGGCAGCGAACGGGGTGGACTTACGGGAGCCCTTGAAGCCAACCTCACCGGCGGAAGCCCAGGAGATCACAGCACCGCTCGGGTCCGTGATGGACACGATGGTGTTGTTGAAGGTGCTCTTGATGTGCGCCTGGCCGAGCGCAATATTCTTCTTATCCTTGCGACGCGGCTTACGGACCGCTCCACGAGTCTTGGGGGGCATGTTTTCTCCTACAGAAAAGTTATCGGGTGAAGACGACCGCTATTTCTAGCGGCCGGCCTTCTTCTTGCCGGCGACGGTGCGCTTCGGGCCCTTGCGGGTACGAGCGTTGGTCTTCGTACGCTGACCGCGTACGGGCAGGCCCTTGCGGTGGCGCAGGCCTTCGTAGCTGCCGATCTCGACCTTGCGGCGGATGTCGGCGGCTACCTCGCGGCGAAGGTCACCCTCAACCTTGTAGTTGCCCTCGATGTAGTCACGCAGCTGAACCAGTTCGGCGTCAGTCAGGTCCTTGACGCGAACGTCAGCGCTGATGCCGGTGGCAGCCAGGGTTTCCTTTGCACGGGTCTTGCCCACGCCGTAGATGTAAGTAAGCGCAATTTCCAACCGCTTTTCGCGGGGAATGTCTACGCCAGCGAGACGAGCCATAGTGGCGGTACTCCTTGAATAAACCGGAGGTCGTAGGCAGTACACCCACACTTTCAGTGTGGCCCCAGCCTCCGACCGGGGGTTCGCTGTCCGGGCTCTGTGTTGCTCAATGTCCCAGCGCAGCTTGTGCTGCCTTTATTTACTTGCGTGGGCACAGCCCAGGTTTGCCCTTGCGGGCGCTGATTCCCTGGCGGGAATTAGCCCTGGCGCTGCTTGTGGCGCGGGTTCTCGCAGATCACCATGACCCGGCCATTACGGCGGATCACTTTGCACTTGTCGCAGATCTGCTTAACGCTCGGCTTGACCTTCATGGCGTTCCTTTGCGTGTTGCAGGTGGTCGGCTGGAACGGCTCGGGCTAATGCCCTGCCGCCCAACGATTTACTTGTAGCGGTAGACGATGCGACCACGTGTGAGGTCGTAAGGGCTCAGCTCCACCACTACCCGGTCCTCAGGGAGAATCCTGATGTAGTGCTGGCGCATCTTCCCCGAGATGTGTGCAAGAACGATGTGCTTGTTGGTCAGCTCAACGCGAAACATCGCGTTGGGCAGCGCCTCGGTCACAACGCCCTCGATCTCAATGACCCCGTCCTTCTTGGCCATATCCTCCGCTAACTGTTGTTTGCCGCAGTCCTTCCCAAGGGAATCCCTGCGGACGTTTTTGGGTTTTCGGCTGCCGCTGCATCCCGTCGACGGACCCGGAAAATCCGGTTCTGTAAATGGGCGTGACTGTGCAGACAACCAACAGACAACACTACGCCAAAGCCGGCCGAATGTTAAATCCGCTCATGCTAGCGCAGAGGCATCCTGCTGTCACCCCTGCCCGCCGCCCCCTCCGGGGGCGAAAGCGCGGAACTCCCCCGCCGGCGTCGTGATGGATTCCGCCGCCGCGACGCCGTCCAGGATGGCGAGCCGCACCGCTTCAGCCGCCGCGCTTTGCAAGGTGATCAAGGAGATCTGCCGCGCCTGTTCCGTACTCCGGTCAAGCCCGACGGCGCCGGTCGCCAGCGCGAAGACGGTGTCGCCGTCGGCGAGGGTATGGGAGGGGTTCAGCGCCCGGGCGAGGCCGGCATGGGCCGCCCCGGCGGTCCGCTTGCATTCGGCCGGGTCCAGGGCCGCGTTGGTGGCGACGACGGCGAGCGTGGTGTTCAGCTGCGGGGAAGCCGGCGTTTCCGGCGCCTCCGCTCCCACCGGCATGCCCAGCGCATTCACCACCGCGATGGCGCCCACCACCACGGGCCCGTCCGGGGAGATGGCGTCGAGGGTAAGGGACGCCGTGCCCACCCCGCCCTTGAAGGCGCCCCTGCCGAGCACCGCTCCGGTGCCGGCGCCGGCGTTTCCGCGTGCGACGTCGGCCTGCTCACCGGAAGCGGCCGCGGCGGCTGCCGCTTCGTAACCCATGTCCGCGCCGGGCCGGGCGGCGAAGTCGCCGCCGCGGCCGAGGTCGAAAATGGCCGCGGCCGGGACGATCGGCACCACGCCGCCCGCCACCGGGAAACCGCGGCCCTGCTCTTCGCACCAGAGCTGGGCGCCATGCGCCGAGGCCAGTCCGTAGGCGCTGCCGCCGGTCAGCACCACTGCGTCGACAGTGGGAACGAGCGTGGTGGGATCGAGGGCATCGGTCTCGTGGGTGCCTGGCCCTCCCCCGCGCACATCCACCGAGCCCACGGTTCCCGGTGGCGGCAGGACCACCGTCACCCCGGACAGCCAGCCGTCGCCGACCTTCTGGACCTGCCCCACACGGATTCCCGGTACATCGGTGATCTTGGATGCCATGGGGCCATTGTGCTCCTCGGCGACCGGAATACGTGCGAACTGGCAGCAGATGCCCTCTCCATGCGGATTTAAGGGCAGGTGCTGCCAGTTCCCGCTCCTCGTCAGCGCGCGGTGACGCCCTCCGCGAGGCCAAGCCTGGCGAGGGAGGCTCGCAGGGCCTGGGCAGACTCATGGATGAAGCGTTCGCCGTCGTACGGAATCGCCCGGAGTTCCGTCAACGACAAAGCCTCGCCGCGATCCACCTTGGCCTGGTATCCGGCGGCCATTTCGCGGATCCTGGCCACTTCGGCCGCATCCAGGTCCGGGTGGACCGCAAGCCACTCGGGATCGTCCAGGCCGATGGGCAGGTGCAGCGTAGGGCCCGCGTTCTCGATGGAGAGCGGCAACTCCGGGTTTGCCGCGTGCAGGATGCCCAGCACGGTGTCCCAGTCGATGGATCCCTGCCCGATGGGGGCGAAGACCCGTCCGAACACGCCGTCCTGCTCACCGAGTACGAAATCCCGGAGGTGCGTGGCGCGGGTGTAGGGCGCCACGCGGCGGGCCGCCGCCACAGGGTCCTCGCCGCGCACCACCACGTTGGCGGTGTCGAAGGTGACGCCCAGGACGTCCGGGCCCACGGATTCGACCAGGCGCACCACCTCGTAACTGGTGATCTCCTCGTGGGTTTCGATGTTCAGGTGCACCCCGTGGTCCCGGGCCACCGGGGCAAGGAGTCGCAGGAACTTCTCGATCGCCACCAACTGGTCCGGCCACGGGGCGTCCGTGCGGAAACGGTCGAAGACGTAGTAACCGGGCATGCCACGCTGGTAGTTGGCGCAGGCCACCCAGAGCTCGGTGACTCCGGCGGCCTCGTGTGCGGCCTCGATCATCCTGACCATGCCGCGGGTGTAGTCGCCGTCACCAAGCCTGCGGACCTGGGGCGCCTCGGAGGCCGCATAGGGGTTGACCTTGGCCAGGCCCATCTGCAGGTAGAGACCCAGTTCATCGGCGCAGGAGCGCACTTCGGCGAGCAGGCCACGGTCCAGGGTGGGCGAAACGTCCATCACGCTGCGGAAGTAGACGCCCTCCATGCCCAGTGCGTGGGCGCGTTCGAGGATCCGGACCGCGGAGTCCTCGGCTTCGTGGGGAATCTTGCTGCCATCAACACCAATTCGCATTTTTCTTGTCCTTAGCTGGTTCTGGATGTCTTGTGGTGCCTGCTGCGGGAACCGGGCGGACCGGTTCCCGCAACGGGCGGGGTGCAGCTAGCGGCCCCAGTTGTAGAAGGAGAACGTGGGCGAGTACTCGAAGTGCTTGACCGAGTCCGAAAGCACCGCCGTGAACTGCGCACGGTAGAGGATGATGGTGGGCGAACTGGCCCGCCAGGAATCCACCAGTGCGTTGATGTACGGCAGTTGCGAATCCAGGTCGGAGGCGGCGTTGAGCTTGTCCATGAGCTCCGGGGTTCCGGGAATGCAGATGTGCTGGTTGTTGAAGGTGCTGCCGCAGGTCATCTTCTTGCGCAGCTCGTACGCGGCCACGACGCCGCCGGTTTCGAACAGCAGTGCCGACTGGTACTTGCCCGTGTTGAACCTGGTGGCAAAGGCCGTCGGGGTCTGTGAGTCGATGTTCACCCGCACCCCGATGTCCTCCCAGGAGGACTTGAGGATGGTCGCGAGTGTGGACACGCCGGGCGAGGACGGGTTGATCATGAGGTCGATCTGCGGGTCCGTCAGGCCCGATTCCTTGACCAGGGCCCGTGCCCGGTCTTTGTCCAGCGGCCGGGGCGCAGAACGCTGTGCGTCGAAGCCCGGGATGCCGGGGACGAAGGGACCGTAGTAGCTGTCCGCGTAGCCGTAGGCCACGCTCGCCTTGATCTGCTCGTACGGCACGGCGTAGGTGAGCGCCTCACGCAGCTTCGGGTTGGCCGTAGTGCCCGAGGAGTTGTCCAGGGACACGGTCACCGGTGCGAAGGCCGGGGCGGACGTGACGCGGCAGCAGTCCTCCTGGCTCAGCTGGTGCACCACGTAGGGCGGCAGGCCCAGGGTCACATCGGCTTCGCCGCGGCGGGCCTGCAGCATCAGGGTGGGAATCGAGGAGATGAAGTTGACCCGCACCTCGGCTTCCCTGGCCGGCTCGCCATAGTAGTTCGGGTTCCGGGTGAGGACGGCGTAGTTGTTGGCCACGTATTCGTCCAGCACGTAGGGCCCGCTGCTGCTGGCGGTGTGCGAGGCGAGCCATTGGTTGGGCACGCCCTTCTTATCCTCGCCGTGCTCCTTGATGACCTTCGGGTCATAGATCGAGCCGCGGCTCTGGGCCAGGGTCACCAGGATGGCCGGATAGGCCCGGGAGAGTTCCAGGCGCACCGTCTGCGGGTCCACCACGACGACGTCGCTGATCAGGGGCGGGTCCGTCAGGCCGATCTGCAGGCCCAGTGCCCCGCAGCCGCCGATGGTCAGGTTGCGCATGATCGAATACCGCACGGCTTCGGCGTCCAGCGGGTTGCCGTTGGCGAACTTCGCCCCGGGGTGCAGGGAGAAGGTGTAGGACTTCCCGTCCGGGGACACCGTCCAGGACGTGGCCAGATCGCCCTTGACACGTTCGGGCTCGTTGATGGCCACGAGTGTGCCGTCCTGCTGGGGTGCTTCGTCGAGCCTGACGAGGCGGGCGTAGAAGTTGGTGGCGAAGCTGTTCTCGTTGCCAGCGCACACGAACGCGGGGTCGATGTTGGTCAGGGAGGCGGCCCAGTTCACGGTGAAGGGCCGCTCGTCGGCGCCGGAGGATGCCGCGGGCTGCGCACAGCCCGCGAGGGCGAGCAGGCCCACGGCGGCGAGCGCCGCCGTCGTCCGCTTCATGGCCGCCTTCCTGGTAGCTGCCGTCCATTTCGGGAGGGTCAACATGTCACATTCCTTCCAGGGTGTCGGCCGTGCCCGCCGCGGCGAGCGCCGCCGTCGTCCGGGTCTGTGCTGCCCGGCGGCGGGCACCCGGCACGGCATCCAGCAGCGCGCGGGTGTACGGGTGGGTGGTGTTCTCAAAGACATCCGCCGAAGTGCCGGCCTCCACGATCTCCCCGGCGTTCATGACGGCGATGTTGTGGCTCATGAGCCGGGCCACCACGAGGTCGTGGACGATGAAGAGGTAGGTCAGGCCGAGTTCGTCCTGCAGCTCGCTCAGGAGGTTGAGGACCTGCGCCTGGATGGAGACGTCCAGCGCGCTCACGGGTTCATCCAGCACCACCAGGTCCGGGTTCAGGACCAGGGCCCGCGCGATCGCGATGCGCTGGCGCTGGCCGCCGGAGAACGCGAAGGGGTAGCGCTGGGCCTGCTTGACGCTGATTCCCACGCGGTCCAGGACCTCCGAAACCCGGCGCGAACGTTCCGCCGAATCGCTGACGCCGTGCACGATGAGGGGTTCTTCCACCAGGTCCGCCACGGTGAAGCGCGGGTCGAGGGAGCCGTTGGGGTCCTGGAAGACC
This sequence comes from Arthrobacter sp. R-11, assembly GCF_049913155.1. GTDB lineage: Bacteria > Actinomycetota > Actinomycetes > Actinomycetales > Micrococcaceae > Arthrobacter. The sequence goes on from NZ_CP183979.1 coordinate 3,216,942, forward strand.
ATCTGGATCCGCCGGCGCATCCTGCGCATCTCGGCCTTGGAAAGGCTGGTGAGGTCGACGCCGTCGAACTCGATCAACCCGCTGTCCACGCCGGTCAGGCCCATCACGCAGGCGGCGGTGGTGGACTTGCCGCTGCCGGACTCCCCCACCAGGCCCAGAGTCTGGCCGCGGCGCAGTTGGAAGGAGACATCGTGCAGGATCTGTACGCTGTGCCGTTTGCCGATGCCCTTGGCATAGGACTTGTTCAGCTTCTCCACCCGCAGGAGCGGGGTGGCGCTTGCGATGTTCATGCTGTCTCCCCTTGGGGGTCGTAGGCGAAGTGGCAGCGGACGACGGCGCCGTTGGACAGGGTGCGCGGCTGCGGTCTTTCGATCGCGCAGCGTTCCTGGTCCCGGCCGATCGGGCAGCGTGGCGCGAAGGGGCAGCCGGGTTCGTCCACCGAGAGGTCCGGCGGCGATCCGGGGATGGCTGGCAGCGCACCGCGCCGGGCGGTGGCGGGGTCGATAACGCAGTCCAGCAGGGCCTTCGAGTACGGGTGGCCCGGCGAGGCGAACAACGCCTCGGTGCTGGTGCATTCGACGAAACGCCCGGCGTACATGACGTTGACGCTGTCGCAGAGTTCCTCCACGATGCCCAGGTTGTGGGTGATCATCACCAGGGCGTTGCCGCGTTCGTCGCAGATCTTGGCCAGCAGGTCCAGAACCTGTGCCTGGGTGGTGACGTCCAGGGCGGTGGTGGGTTCGTCCGCGACCACCACGGAGGGATCGTTGGCGATGGCCATCGCGATCAGGACGCGTTGGCGCATGCCGCCGGAGTACTGGTGCGGGTAGTCCGAGATCCGCCGGGCGGCATCGTTGACGCCCACTTCGCCAAGCAGATCGCATGCCATCTTCCGGGCAGCCCTGACGGAGACGTCCTGGTGCACGCGGATGGCTTCGACGAACTGGCTCCCGATGGTCTTCAGCGGATCCAGGGCGGCCATGGGGTCCTGGAAGACGAGGCTGATGTCCTTGCCGCGGACCTTGGAGATCCCGGCGTCGTCAAGGCCCACGATCTCCTTGCCGTTGAGTTTGACGCTGCCGCCGACCACCCGGCCCGGCGGGGGCACGAGGCCCATGAGGGACATGGCCATGGCGGATTTGCCGGAGCCGGATTCGCCCACGATTGCCAGCCGCTGCCCCTTGCGGAGGTCGAAGGAGACGTCGCGGACGGCGTGGACGGTTCCGACGGCGGTCACGAAGTCGGTCCGCAGGCCCCGGACGCTGAGCACGGGGTCGTTGTGGTCGGGGTCCGGGCCGCCGTCGCCCGCCACTCGGGGTGCGGGAAGGGAGAGTGCGTTGCTTTGCATCAGCGTGCTCCTACTCGGGTACGGGGATCGGCAGCGGTCATGAGGAGGTCGGCCAGGAGGCTGACCACCACGTAGAGGACGGCCGCCATCAGGAGCACGGCCTGGACCACCGCGAAGTCCTTCTGGATGATGGCGTCGGCGGTCATGGAACCGATGCCGGGCCAGCCGAACACCTTTTCCACGAGCAGGCTTCCGGCGAGGAGGTCGGCGAAGAGGAGGGATGCGGCCGGCAGCAGGGAGAGCAGCCCGTGCGGTGCCACGTGCCGGTTGTAGACCGGGAAGCGGCGCAGGCCGTGGCTCTGGGAGACGGCCACGAAGGTTTCCCGGAGGGTGCCCCGCAACTGGTTGCGGTAGAGCCGGCTGAGGAAGGCAAAGGGGCCCAGCGCCACGATCGTTGCCGGCAGGAGCAGGTGCCACCACGCGTTGGCGAAGGTTCCCCACTGCCCGGCCAGGAGGGAGTCCACGGTGAACATCCCGGTCACGTTCGGCGGCTTGAGCATTCCGGGCGACAGGCGCCCTTCGGGCCCCGGGAAGATCCCGAGCTGGATGGAGAAGACCATCAGGGCCAGCAGGGCAATCCAGAACGGCGGCGAACCCATGGCCAAGGAGGAGGCGAAGCGGACGGCCTGGTCCGGCCACCGGCGTCGTGAATAGACCGCGAAGCTTGCGGCCAGCACGGCGGCGACGATCGCGATGATCACGGACAGCAGCCCCAATTCGAGGGTGGCTGGAAGCCGCTGCCCCAGGAGCGTGCCCACGCTGTTGCCGGTGCTGTACGAGAAGCCGAAGTCGCCGCGGAGCAGCGAGCCCATGTAGTTGCCGTACTGGACCAGGAGGTTGTCATCCAGGCCCATGGACTTGCGCAGGGCGGCGATGGTTTCCTCGGTTGCGGTGTCGCCGGCGATGGCCCGTGCGGGGTCGCCGGGGACCTTGCGGAGCAGCACGAAGGTGAAGATCGAGGCCCCGAAGACGGTGGCCAGTGCCACCCCGAGTCGTTTGAGGACGGTGCTGGTCATCGGAGCCTCACTTCGCCTGGGTGAATTCGCCGCGGGGGTCCAGGACTTCCCGGGCCCGGTCCGCGATGACGGTAGTCAGGGTGACGGCGATGAGCAGTCCCAGGCCGGGGAAGCCTGCGATCCACCACTGCCCGGTCAGGAAGAACTGCTGGCCTTCGGTGATCATTTCGCCCCATTCCGCGGTGGGCGGCTGGGCTCCCAGCCCGAGGTACCCGAGGGCGGCCAGGGACAGCACGGCGGCGCCGAACACGGCCGCCATCTGCAGGATCATGATCGGCACCAGGTGCGGGAGCACGTGCCGGAACAGGACCCGGGCGGGGTGGGCGCCGATCGCCATGGTGGAGCGGATGAAGTCCTGCCCGTACAGGCGCATCACTTCGCCTCGGAGGGTCCGCATGTACCAGGGGAAGGAGTGCAGCGAGAGGCCGATGACCGCGGCCGTGACTCCTGGCTTGAGCGCCATTGCGATGGCCATGGCGAGCAGGATCGCCGGGAAGCACAGGATCGAGTTGCTCAGCCAGGTGAAAAGGGTGTCCACCCAGCCGCGCATGGAGCCGGCAAGCAGGGCGGCCACGCAGCCCACGACGGCGCCGATCAGTGCGATGGTCAGGCCGGCAAGGATCGAGGTCTGTCCGCCGGCGAGGAAGCGGGACATCACGTCGCGGCCGGTGTCGTCCGTGCCCATCGGATGGCCGAAACTCGGCCCCTGGAGGACTGCGCCAAGGTTGATCGCTTCAGGCTGGACCCGCCAGAGCAGCGGGCCGAGCAGCGTCAGCACCACCAGGGCGGCCAGCAGGGACAGGGCGAGCGTGAGCTTCCGGTCCCGTTTAAGGAAGCTGCTGAAGGGCCGGCGCCTGGCCGGGACAACGGCCTGTGGGGCGGCTATTGCTGTCATGAGAGTCCTTCCTCTCCGGAGAGGATCGTTGCCGGGGCGGCTATGCCGGCCCCGAGCGATGTGAGGATCCGCCGCAACGTTGCGGCGCTGTGGAGCAGCTGACGACGGCGTTCGGCAGGGGCGGGGTCATCGTCCCAGTCGGCGAGCGTCGGGATTTCCCCGCGCGCCACGCCGTCGTGCGTCAGGACGCCGAGCCGGGCCAGCTGGCCGAGTTCCGGGGCGTCGAGGTGCGGTTCGTGGCGGAACCACGAGCGGTCGAATACGGGGGTGTCGAACTTTCCGCGGTGCTGTTCGAGGGTGAAGTCGCGCACCCCGGAGTCCAGCAGGCTGCCCAGGAGGGGATCCCAGTCGAGGACGCCTTCGCCAAGGGCGCGCAGCCTGCGCCGGTAGCCGTGCGGCACCGGAAACAGGACAAGATCCTCCAGGTGGGTCATGCGGATCGAAGGACCGAGGTTCCTCGCTACGGCGTGGGGATCTTCACCGCGGACCACGAGGTTGGCCGCATCGAGCCCGATGCTGAAGACCGCGGGGTCGAGGCCCTGCACCAGGGACAGCACCTCGACCGAGGCGAGGTCCTCGTGGGTCTTGACGTTGATCCGGGCACCGGCCCCCAGGGCTTCCGCGGCAAGGGATTCAAGGTTCGCCCGGACCAGCCGCAGTTGCGCTGCGTGGTCCAGGAAACGTCCCTGCTCCATCAGGCCTTCCCGCACGGAGCGGGTGTAGACGAAGAACTCCTTGATGCCGAGTTCCAGTCCCCGCGAAAGAGAGTTGTGCAGTTCCCGGCGGACTGCGGCCGGTTCACCGGCCGGACCCGCGCAGCCCAGTCCCAGTTGGAGTTCGACGCCGGCGCGCCGGGCTTCCGCTGCCACCTCGCCAAGCCTGTCCTCCGTTTCGCCAGAAAGTTCCGCGGCGATGTTGTTGAGGACCACGAGCGTGAAGCCGTCCTCGATGGCCTGGCGGAGTGAAGCAAGCAGCGACAGCTGCTCCATTCCCGGGTAGCGGGTGAACTGGATGCCGAGGCGGACCGCGGGGATTTCCCCGTCTTCGGGAGACCTCGAGCCAGGAAGCGGTTCTGTGATCTGGGTCATGCCGCTAAACTTACACTCGTAAGACGTCTTACGAAAGAGTGGATTTTCAAACAGCCATGTGAGACGCTTCGTGGACGTAGGAACCAGAGGGGGCACCATGGCGGTGAACGGACGGCGCAGTGTGGTCGACGAGGCAATCGACGACATCCGTCAACGGATTCGGCAGGGCGAATGGGGTCTGGGAGACCGGATCCCGCCCGAACCCGAACTGGGCAGGACTTTGGGGTTGAGCCGCGCTCCTTTGCGCGAGGCCCTTCGTGCGCTGGTGCACGCGGGCCTGCTCGTGACCCGGCAGGGGGACGGGACGTTTGTCGCCGCCGTCGATGAACAGGAGATCGCCCTCCGCAAAGGATTCCAGGACGCGGATCCCTTTGAGGCGGTCGAGGTCCGGCGCAGCCTGGACGTGCCAGCGGCGGCCCTCGCCGCACAGCGCCGGAACCAGGCAGACCTGGACAGGCTCGAGGACGCGCTCCACCGCCGTCGCGCCGCCGCGGAAGCGCGGGACGACGACGGGTTCCGCGAGGCGGACATCGACTTCCACCGCGCCGTGGTGGACGCCGCGCACAACCAGCTCCTGGCCGGGATCTACGGTTCCCTCGCCGCGAACATCGACGGCTCCTGGACCTCCCCCGCCGGCCTCGACCGTGCCGCCCACGCCGGGCATGACAACCACGACGACCTTTTCGAGGCCATCCGGGACGGCTCCGTACAGGACGCCATGCTGGTGGCCGGGTCCATCCTGGACCGCCAGGCACACGATTTGGAGAACAAATGATCACACGCATCAGGGCCGCCTTCGTGATCGGTTACGCCGAAGGCGACCACTGCATCCTGCCCGACGCCGAACTGGTCCACAACGACGCGACCATCCTTTTCGTCGGCCGGAACTACGCCGGTCCCGTTGATACCGAAATCGACGCCGGGCAGGCGATCGTCTCCCCGGGCTTCATCGACCTCAACGCCCTCGCCGACATCGACCACGCCATCTTCGATTCCTGGCACGGCCCGGACACACGCCTCGGCCTGGTCTGGTCCGAGGCCTACCTGGAGGACCACGGCGCAGTCTTCACCCGAGAACAGTCCCGCTTCCGCCGCGAGTTCGCCCTCTCGCAGCTGGTGCGCAACGGCATCACCACCCTCATGCCCATCGCCTCGGAGAGCTACCACGAATGGTGCGAGGACTACCAGGACATGGCGGACACCGCCGACGCCGTGGAAGCCCTCGGCATCCGTGCCTACCTTGGCCCGAGTTACCGCACAGCCGTGCCATATACGGACGGCACACGCGTGCTACTCCACGAGGACGAGCGCCGTGGCCTGGACGGGCTGGAGGACGCCATCCGCTTCGCGCAGGACTATGAAGGCCGGGCCGGCGGGCTGATCCGCACCGCCCTGCTGCCTGCCAGGATCGAGACGCAGACCGAACAGACGCTGCGGCTTACCCGCAAGGCCGCCGACGAACTGGGCATTCCGGTGCGCCTGCACGCCGCCCAGGGGCTCTTCGAAATCGAGACCATGATCGCCCGGACCGGCAAGCGATCCCTGCCGTACCTCGCCGACCTCGGCTTCCTGGGCGAACGGACCTTCGTCCCGCATGCCTGGACCGTGCCGGGGCACCCGCTCATGCCCGAAACCTTCGGCAGCGGGGACGACCTCGCGCTGCTCGCGGATTCCGGCACGAGCGTCCTACTCTGCCCCATCCCGATGGCACACTACGGCGGCATGCTGGACAACTACGATTCCTACCGCGAGCGCGGCATCCGGATCGTGCTGGGCACGGACTCCGCCCCGCCTAACATGATCCGTGCCATGGACCTGGCGATGGGCATGACCAAGGCCACCACGGGCAACCGCACGAGCGCCCAGGCCGCGGACCTTTTCCGCTCCGCCACGCTGGATCCGGCCGAAGCGCTGGGCCGCCCGGACCTCGGCCGGCTCGCCCCCGGGGCGCAGGCCGACTACTTCGTACTGGACCTGGGCGGCCAGCACATCGGCCCCTACGCCGACCCCATCCGCACCATGGTGATGAACGCGGACGGCAGGGACATCACCCGTGTCGTGGTGGCCGGCCGCACCGTGGTCGAGGGCGGGGAGATCGTCACCGTGGACACCGGCGACTACCGGCAGCGGGCCCAGGAATTCCTGGAGCTCTACATCGCCTCGCTGAGCGTCTCGGACCACGCCCGCCGGTCCACCGGGGAACTCCTGCCGTCCAGCTTCCCGCTCCGCTGACAGGCAAGGCAACGGCGAGTTGTGAATACGTGATAGCGAAAGGAAACTGTCTTGAACACCTCTCTTGAAATGCACGGAGTCAAACGGCTCAACGACCTCCCCCGTGACGAGTTCATCAAAGTGATGCTCGAATTGTGCCACCTCCCCGTAGAAGACTGGGCAATCGACGTTGACCGTCAACGGCCGTTCAGTGACTTCGAAGACCTGATCGAAAAGGCGCGTTCATCTGTCACAGCGCTGAGCGACGCCAACGTGGTCGCCGCCCACGTTGGGTTGAGGCGGCTGGGCTCCCGGCACGACGGCTTCACGGGTCGGCGGCTGCGGTGGGCCAAGCAGGAGTCCGCTCTCATGGACAGGGACGACGAAGCCCTTCAGGCTCTGAACGAGGCCCAGGATGCGTACGAAGCGAAGTTCGGCCATGTCTTCCTTATCAGCGCAACCGGACTAACGAACGATGAGATGGTGGCCGCGCTCCGCGCGCGCTTGGCGAACTCACCCGAAGCGGAGTGCGACGCTGCAAGGGAGGAACTGCGCAAACTGGTCGCCATTCGGCTCACGAGGCTCGTTGAAGAGTTGGAAGATCCGGAAGCCGCCCTCACTGAGGCATAACCGGCTGTTCGCAGAAACGACGACGGCGAGGTGCCCACGCGGGGGCACCTCGCCGCTGTGGGCCCAGTGTCTGAGTGAGCCCGGAAGGCTCAGGCCGGGATCGGCACCGGGGTGACGCCGAACTGCGCCAGCCGCTCCGCACCGCCGTCGGGCGCGGAAAGGACCCAAATGCCCTTTTCGTGCACGGCCACGGAGTGCTCCCACTGGCAGGAACGCTGGCCGTCGGTTGTGACCACGGTCCAGTCGTCCTCGAGGGTGGCGGTTTCGATCCCGCCGCGGACCAGCATCGGTTCGATCGCCAGGCACAGGCCGGGCCGGATCTTCGGGCCGCGGTGGCTGGTGCGATAGTTCAGTACGTCGGGGGCCATGTGCATTTCGGAGCCGATGCCGTGGCCCACGTAGTCCTCCAGGATGCCCAGGGGCTTGCCGGGAACGGCGGAGACGTAGTCATCGATGGCGCAGCCGATGTCGCCCACGAACTTGCCCTTGGCCAGCGCCGCGATGCCGCGCCACATGGCTTCCTCGGTGACGTCGGAGAGGCGCTGGTCCTCGGGGTCGGCGGTGCCCACGATCACGGTGCGGGCGGAGTCGGAGTGCCAACCGTCCACAATCGCGCCGCCGTCGATCGAGATGATGTCGCCGTCCTGCAGCACGCGGTCGCCCGGGATGCCGTGGACCACTTCCTCGTTCACGGAGGCACAGATGGTGGCCGGGAAGCCGTGGTAACCGAGGAAGTTGGACTTGGCGCCGGCGTCGTTGAGCACGGCGGCGAACACTGCATCCAACTCGCGGGTGCTGACGCCGGGTTTGGCGGCGGCCACTGCGGCGTCGAGGGCACGGCTGAGCACCAGCCCGGCCTCGTGCATCTTGCGCATCTGCTGGTTGGACTTGTATTCGATACGGGGCTGGCCGAACGCCATGGTCTCCTCGGGGGTTGCTCTCAATGGCTCATGCAGGGCGCACGTGCCTTGGCTCTGCCATCCATTTTCCCGCATCGGCGAGCGTGGTCGAAATCGGCTCCACTCCGAGCCCTCCGCGGAGCCGGTCCAGGCGGTAGGTCCGCTGCATTCCGAGCTGGCTCACGGCGTAGCGGGTGAGCCGCGGCGGCCTCCGGCTGGCAAGCGCAGCGGCCTCGGACACGCCGGCCAGGACCATGGCCAGCGGACGCGGGACGTATTTCACGGCAATGTCGCCGTGACCGGTGGCATCCAGCACGGAACGTAGAACTGCACCGAGCGGCACCGGGGCGGCGTCGGCCACGTTCACGGCGCCCTGCGCACCGGAGCTGCAGGCCGCGAGGGCCGCCGTCGTGAGGTTGCCGATGTGCGTCAGCTGGTGCAGGATGCCGGGATGGCCGACGCTCAGCAGCGTGCCGCGGCGGATGTTGGACAGCAGCCGCGGCAGCAGGGTCCGGTCCCCTGGCCCGTACACCGCATGCGGGCGCAGCACCAGGGCGTCCGGATGGCGGCGAGCCTCGACGTCGGCGAGCGCCTTGCTGCGGCCGTAGGCCCCCAGGTGCCCCACAGCGACTTCTTCCTCGGCCCGGTCGATGCACGGCTCCCACCAGGGGTAGACGCTGGAGCTGGAGATGTGCACCAGCCGGGTGCCCGGAAAGGTTTCGGCGACGGCGCGGGTGCCCAGGACGTTGACCTGGTGGAACAGCCGTGCCGGCCCCCAGTCCGCCACATGGGCGCCGGCATGCACGACGGCGTCCACCACCGGCGGCCGCGCGGGCGGAGGTCCGGCGAGGTCCCAGGAGAGGATCCCGGGCACCGGGCGGCGGCCGAAGCGGACCACCTCCCAGCCGCGGGCTTCGGCGGCGTCGGCGATGGCACCGCCGATGAAGCCGGCAGCTCCCGTGACCGCGATCCTCATGTGCGGTTTCCGGCCAGGTCGGCCCGCTCTGCCTCAACGACGGCGGCGAAGTCCTCCCGCAGCTTCGCCCGGTCGGTCTTGCGGTGCCTGCCGCCCACCGGCAATTCCTGCAGGGTTTCGATCCTGTCCGGCAGCGCGGACTCGTCGATCAGACGGGGCAGCTCGTGGAGCAACCGTGCCTTCACCTTTGCCGGCTCTTCGCCGGGCGCCGGGACGACGGCCAGCCACACAGCCTCGTCGCCGGTCTCGTCAGGCACGCCGACCATGGCCGCCTGCGCCACGCCTCGGACATTCGCGATCAACGGCTCGTACAGTGCCGGATAGATGTTGGTCTTGCCGCGGATGATCATGTCCTTCTTGCGCCCGATCATCACCAGTCTTGCCGTCCCGTCCGGGCCGCCGTGATCAAGCCGGACCAGGTCTCCCGTGGCGTGCTCTGCCAAGTCGGGCTGTCCAAGGTAACCGCGGCACATGTTGGGGCCGCTGGCCAGCAGTTCATGGTCCTCCGCCACCCGGATGCGCACGGCGGGGAGGGGTGCGCCCAGGAAGTCGCCTTCGCCGCTGCCGTCCGGCGCCGTCAGTTCAGCTTCCGCGCCGGAAGCGAAGGCGAGCTTTTCCGCGCCGTCGGCAATGGCGATCGGCAGCAGTTCAGTCATGCCGTAGATGAGCTTGAAGTCGACGCCGGGCAAAACCCGCATGGCGCGTTCCAGGAACGGGGCCAGGACCGGTGCCGCGCCGAGCATCACGGTCCGCAGCGTTTCGGGAAGCGCCACCGCGCCGGCCTCCACGGCGTCCAGGATGGGCGCCAGCTGGGACGGCACCAGGAAAAGGTGCGTGGCGCCGTCGTACGTCCCGGTGACCTGACCCAGCTCCGCGGCCAGCCGCAGCGGATCGACATGCGCGGAGAAGCCGTAGGCGGGCATGGTCCAGTGGGCCCCGGCGATCAGGGCCGGCAGCCCCATCATGAGCTGTTCGGAGTGGATCCGGTCCCCGGCAGCGAAGGTGCAGCGCTGGGTCAACTGCCCGAAGCCTGCCGCGAGCGAACCGCGGGTATGGACCACGCCTTTCGGGTGGCCGGTGGTCCCCGAGGTGAAGATGATCACCGCCTCCTGCTCCGGCGCGGCTTCCGGAACCGGCAGCGGAACGGCGTCGGAAGACTTCAGCTCCTTGACCGGTCGGGCGCCGCGCGGCACCCCCGGAAGCCACGGCCCGGAATAGTAGTGCCGCACGTCCAGGGCGCCGTAGTCCGGAAGCAGGAGCCCCCTGCGCCGGGCCAACGGGCGCAGCGGGCCGCTGCTGAGCGCATACAGCAGCGATTCCGAGGCAGCCCAACGCGGGGCGGCGAGTCCGGCCCGGTCCCGGAAGAGCGCCGGGCCGATCCCGGGATCGATGAAGACGATGGAACCGCCCGCCCGCACGGCGCCCAGCGCCAGGACGAAGGCATCCGGCCCGGGCCGCACGGAGAACAGCATCCGTTCACCGGGTCCGAAGCCTTCGGCCCGAAGGGCTTCGGCCGTCGACTCGATGCCCGCGGCGAGCTGTGCGTAGCTGATGGTGCGCCCCGGCGTCGGCGTCTTCTGCCACCGGAACTTCTTGCCCGGTGCCGTGAGCGCCGGGCGCTCCGGCCAGCGCCGGGCGGCGGCATAGACTCCGGCGATCAGGTCGCCGCCGGATGGCTCGTCATGCATTGGCCAGCTCCAGGGTTTCGTATCCGGGGATGAGCACCCGCCGTTTGACCCGCCGCGACACCACACCCCATGGCCGCTGCGCGTAGAGGTCCAACAGGCTCTCCAGCGTGGAGTTGATCTGCGCCATGGCCAGGGGCATGCCGATGCAGAAGTGCGGGCCGGCGCCGAACCAGAGCTGCCTGGCGTGCGGTGGGAGGGTCCGTTCCGGATCGAAACCGCCCAGGCTCTTGGCCGCGTGGACCGTGGACAGCAGCAGCCGGTCCCCCGCCCGGAACCGGATCCCGCCCAGCGTTCCGGAGTCGACGGCGTCGCGCAGCATCATGGGGGAAGGCACCGTGAAGCGGAGGCCCTCGTTGACGGCGGCGGGCAGGCCGCTGCGGTCCGCCGCCAGTGCGGGCAGCCGCCCGGCGTCGGCGAGCACCGCGACAATTCTTGGGATGAAGGACACCAGGGTCTCGGTCCCGACGATCACGAACGCGCTGACCACCCCCACCGCTTCCTGCTCGCTCATGCCCAGCTCGCGCAAGCGCCCGGGAAAGGTTCCCGGGACGCCGTTGCGGTAGGCGGTGCGGGCCGGTCCGGCCAGGAGCTCGACGGCGGTACGCGCCTTGGCTGCCTGCGCCGGCGTCAGCTCGTGGCGGCCCAGCCGGACCAGGGAAGTGATCGAAGAGCCGAGGTCGAACAGCTCCCGGTCCGGCAGGCGGCCGGGGGCGTCTTCGGCGAGGCCAAGGATCCTGGCGATCACGCCGCCGGACAGTTCCTTGACTGCCCCGACGAGATCCACGCGGCGCCCCGCGGGCAGTTCGCGTCCGAGCTGTTCCCGGAGCCTGGCCGCGGCGGGCTCCACGATGCCCGCCACGGAGCGGGCCGTGAACACCCCGCCGAGGCGCCGGCGCATCTCCAGGTGCGCGGCGCCGTCCATGTTGAGCAGGGCCCTGGGCCCCACCACGGGGGTCCACAGCCCGCCGGAGGCGGACGGTCCCTGCTTGACGAAGCGTTCATTGTCCATCAGGACCTCGCGCAGCAGTCCCGCTTCGCTGACCAGGATCCCGAGCCCGGGGATCCGTTGCACCGGGCGCCGGTAGCCGAGGCCACGGATCAGCGGGTATAGCACCGGGTGGGCGCCCAGGTGGACGCGCCGCTCCCAGCGTTCCAGTTCGCTGGTCTTCGGCTCGAGGGTTGCCAGGGAGCTCACCGGATGTCCACCACCTCGGGCTTGTACCGGTGGTCCGCGTACCAGGCAAGGGTGTTCTTCAGTCCCCAGGCTTTCACCCGCCGGGAGGAGCCGTAGACCACCACGTCGCGGCGCAACGCATACGCCCGGCTGAGCTTGCGGACCCGGTTGGACAAGGCACGGTCCTCGTGGAGCTCCTCGATCCGGGTGCGGGGGAAGCCGCCTGAGCGGTGGTACATGTCTGCCGTGATCGCCATGTTGCAGCCCGGCAGCATCAGGTACGGCCCCAGGTAGCCCTCGCCCTTGTTCCCCGGCCGGATCCGGCCGAAGAAGGAGGCCACCTCGACGGCGAGCAGCATCATGCGCCGTTCAGTGGCCGTGATTCCCTCGTCCTCCCGGGGCAGGAGCTGCCCCGCCACCAGTTCCAGGCCGTCGTCGAACGCCGCCATGATCCGCGCGGTCCAATCGGGGGCGGCCAGGCAGTCCGCATCCGTGCGGGCCAGCCAGGTGGCCCCATGCCGGACGCCGAAGCGCATGCCCGTATCGGCGGCGGCACCGGTGCCTTTCCGGCTTTCGTGGATCAGCCGGATGTCCATCTCCGGGTGCTCCGCCGCGAAGCCGGCCACAATCCCGCGGCTGCGGTCCGTGGAACCGTTGTCCACCACCACGACCGTGAAATCCGTGTGCTGCTGGGCCGCGAGCGATTCGAGGGTCTGCCGGATCAGCTTCTCCTCGTTCAGGGCCGGCACCGCGATGCAGAGGGGCCGGGTCGCCGTCGTGCTGGAAAGAGCCGCTGCGCCAGCAATACCTCCGCTCACAGGCGCACCACGGCCATGCCCAGGCTGACGCCGCCTGCCAGCCCCACCAGGGCCACCAGGTCCCCGGGACCGCAGCGGCCGCTGTCCAGTGCCAGCTTCAGCTGCAAGGGCAAGGTCACGGACGCGAGATTCCCGTAGTCCTCCACCGTGGGCACGAGCCTGGCCTCCGGAACCCCCGCACCCCGGGCGAACACCTCCCGGTAGGGCGCGCTGACCTGGTGCACGCAGACAACCGCGAAATCCTGCCAGGACAGTCCCAGCCGCTCGAGGGTGGAATGCAGGATGCCGCTGCCGAGGTCCAGGAAGGCGTCCTTGAGTTTCTCCCCGTCCATCGTGAAGTACGTGGCGTCCGGATCCCGCGGGCGGGCCGAACCGCCGCCGGCGAGCGTACCAACGGACCAGTGCGTGCTCTTCGCGGAGAATCCGAAACCAAGCACCCCGGCCGTGGACCCGTAGGCCGGTTCCACCAGGGCCGCGTACCCGCCGTCGCTCATGGTGTAACCGGGGAAGGAAGCTGCGAAAGTCTCGAAGTCCGGCACCGTCCAGCGCACTGCACGCGACGGCGACTCGCCGCCCGCAACGAGCACCCTCCCGTAGCGGCCGGCCGCGACGAAGGAATCGGCCACTTCGAGCCCATTGAGAAAGCTGTTACACGCGTTCTTGACGTCCATCACCGGACACTGCAGGCCCAGCTTGGCGGCGACTATGTGCGCCGTGGCCGGTTCGACCATGTCCTGGCTGGCGGAGCCGAAGATCAGGAGGTCGATGTCGGAGGGCTGCAGGCCGCGTTCGGCAAGGACCTTGGCGGCGGCATTGACGGCAAGGTCCGAGGCCTGTTCCGCATCGGACATGATGCTGCGGGTGCGTATCCCCGTCACCCTTGCAATGAGGCCCCGGGGCACCTTGAAACCGGGGCTCTCAAGCCTGAGCCGCTGCTCGACGCCGGCCGTGGCCAGGCGCCCCGGCGGCAGGTACACCTCCACCCCGGTGATCCGGCTGAGTCCCGGCACTGCTGCGGCCATCCGCTCCCCCATATCCAGTCCGCGGCGTGGGAAACGCAAAAGGGTGCGTCCCGGACTCATGGTACGGGACGCACCCTTTCAGGAAGCGTCAGTTGCGGCGTGTTCAGACAGCCTTGGCTGCCTCGATTGCCAGCAGCACGCGGTCGGTGACCTCGTCGATGCCGCCGATGCCATCCACCTGGGTCAGTATGCCGCGCTCGGCATACTTCGCCACCACAGCTTCGGTCTGCTCGTGGTACAGGTCCAGCCGGTGCCGGATGACAGCTTCGTTGTCGTCCGAGCGGCCGGTTTCCTTGGCACGGCCCAGCAGGCGGCTGACGAGTTCCTCGTCGTCGGCGGTGAGCTGAAGCACTACGTCGAGCTTCTGCTCTCCTTCCGCGAGGATCTGGTCAAGGTAGTCGACCTGTGCCGTGGTGCGCGGGTAGCCGTCCAGCAGGAAGCCGTTCTCGACGTCGGACTCGCCCAGGCGGTCGCGGACCATCTTGTTGGTGACCGCATCCGGGACGAAGTCGCCGGCGTCCATGTACTTCTTTGCTTCGATTCCCAGCGGGGTTTCACCCTTGACGTTGGCACGGAAGATGTCGCCGGTGGAGATGGCGACTACGCCCAGACGCTCGGAAATCCGTTCGGCCTGGGTACCCTTGCCCGAACCCGGAGGTCCAATGATCAGCATTCTCGTCATCGCAAAAGCCCTTCGTAGTGACGTTGTTGTAGCTGCGCATCAATCTGCTTGACGGTTTCCAGACCGACGCCCACCATGATCAGGATCGACGTGCCACCGAACGGGAAGTTCTGGTTGGCGCCGATCAGGACCAGGGCGATCAGCGGGATCAACGCCACGAAGCCGAGGTAGACGGCCCCCGGAAGGGTGATCCTGGAAAGCACATACTGCAGGTAGTCCGCGGTCGGTTTGCCCGCCCGGATGCCCGGAATAAACCCGCCGTACTTCTTCATATTGTCGGACACTTCTTCGGGGTTGAAGGTGATGGCGACGTAGAAGTAGGTGAAGAACACGATCATGGCGAAGTAGAGCGCCATGTAGATGGGGTGGTCGCCGCGGGTCAGGTTGTTGTTGATCCATTCAACCCACGGAGCCATCTGCTCCCCCGCCTTCGGCTGGTTGAACTGCGCAATCAGGCCAGGGAGGTAAAGCATGGAAGAAGCGAAGATGACGGGCACGACGCCGGCCATGTTCACCTTGATCGGGATGTAGGTGCTGGTTCCGCCCACGGTCCGCCGTCCGACCATCCGCTTGGCGTACTGCACTGGAATGCGTCGCTGGGACTGCTCGACGAAGACCACCAGGGCCACCGTCACAAGGCCGATGACGAGCACGGTGAAGAAGGTGCCCGGGCCCTTGGACGACCAGATGGCGCCGAGGGAGGTGGGGAACGTCGCCGCGATCGAGGTGAAGATGAGCAGGGACATGCCGTTGCCGACGCCCTTTTCGGTCACCAGTTCGCCCATCCACATGATGAGGCCGGTGCCGGCCGTCAGCGTGATGACGATCAGGATCGTGGTGATGATGCTGCTGTCCGGGATGATCGGCAGCTGGCAGTTCGGCAGGAGCTGGCCGGAGCGGGCGAGGGACACCAGCGTCGTGGCGTTCAGGAGGCCCAGGGCGATCGTCAGGTAACGGGTGTACTGCGTCAGCTTCCCTTGGCCTGAAGCGCCCTCTTCGTACAGCTGCTGGAACCGCGGGATCACCACGCGGAGCAGCTGCACGATGATGCTTGACGTGATGTAGGGCATGATGCCCAGCGCGAAGATGGACACCTGCAGCAGCGCGCCGCCGCTGAACAGGTTCACGAGCTGGTACAGGCTCCCTTGTGTCTGACCGCTATGCAAACACTGCTGCACATTCTG
Source organism: Arthrobacter sp. R-11 (assembly GCF_049913155.1). Classification (GTDB taxonomy): domain Bacteria; phylum Actinomycetota; class Actinomycetes; order Actinomycetales; family Micrococcaceae; genus Arthrobacter. The sequence goes on from NZ_CP183979.1 coordinate 3,232,573, forward strand.
GTAGCTCACACCAGGCGAGGGAATGAATGCACCCAAGCGGAAGATTGTGATGATTCCCAGCGTGAACAACAGCTTGCGTCGCAAATCAGGCGTCCGAAACGCCCGGCCGAATGCGCTAAGCAAGCGTCCTCCTGAGTAGAAAAATCCAAAGGTAACGATGGGCCCTATGAAACCCAACACCCGAGTCTAGCTGTTGGATGCGCCATGCGAACAATCGGGAGGCCTTGGAATGAAAAAACTCCCGGTGTGCAGGGCCGAAGCCCCGCACACCGGGAGTTGATTCACAACAGGGTGGAACCCCGCCGCTTCTTCGGGAACAGTCCCTTAGAGAGCGGTGGTGGTGCCGCCCGCTGCAGCGATCTTTTCCAGAGCGCTGGCAGAGAAAGCGTGGGCGGTGACGTCAACCTTGACGGTGATGTCGCCGGTGCCCAGCACCTTCACGGGCTGGTTCTTGCGAACGGCGCCCTTCTCGACCAGAGCCTCGACGGTCACAGCGCCGCCTTCCGGGAACAGCTCGTTGATCTTGTCCAGGTTCACAACCTGGAACTCGACCCGGAACGGGTTCTTGAAGCCGCGCAGCTTCGGCAGGCGCATGTGCAGCGGCAGCTGGCCGCCGGCAAAGCCAGCCTTGACCTGGTAGCGGGCCTTCGTACCCTTGGTACCGCGACCGGCGGTCTTACCCTTGGAGCCTTCACCACGACCAACACGGGTCTTGGCGGTCTTGGCACCCGGGGCGGGACGCAGGTGGTGGACCTTCAGCGCGTGCTGCTTCTCAGCAGCCTCGGCGTTCTTGTTCTCGGCCATTACTTCGCCTCCTCAACATTCACGAGGTGCGGAACCGTGTTGAGCATGCCCACGGTCACGGCGTCAGCGGTACGGACAACGGTGTGTCCGATGCGCTTGAGGCCGAGGGAACGCAGGGTCTCGCGCTGGTTCTGCTTGGCGCCGATGACGCCCTTGATCTGGGTGATCTCCAACTTGGCGTCGGAGGGAGTCAGGTTCTTAGCCATGACTAGGCACCTGCCTTCTGGTTCTGGAGTGCGCGCACCAGAGCAGCCGGAGCAACCTCGTCCAGCGGCAGGCCACGGCGGGCTGCCACGGAAGCGGGCTCTTCCAGTCGCTTCAGGGCGTCAACAGTCGCGTGAACGATGTTGATGGCGTTGGAGGAACCGAGCGACTTGGAGAGGACGTCGTGGATACCGACGCACTCCAGTACCGCACGGACCGGACCGCCGGCGATAACACCGGTACCCGGGGAAGCCGGACGCAGCATGACGACGCCGGCTGCGGCCTCACCCTGCACGCGGTGCGGGATGCTGTTGCCGACGCGGGGGACGCGGAAGAAGGACTTCTTGGCCTCTTCGACACCCTTTGCGATGGCGGCGGGAACTTCCTTGGCCTTGCCGTAGCCGACGCCGACCAGACCGTTGCCGTCACCGACGACGACGAGGGCGGTGAAGCTGAAGCGACGACCACCCTTGACGACCTTGGCGACACGGTTGATGGTCACAACGCGCTCTACGAACTGGCTCTTCTCGGCCTCACGGCCGCCGTCGCGGCCACCACGGCCACCACGGTTGCCGCGGCCCTGGCCACGGTCGCCACGCTCGCCGCCGCGACGGCCGCCGCGGCGGTCGTCGGTGGCAGCAGCGGTCTCAGTTGCCTCAGCAGCTGCAGCTTCAGTCACCTGAATGTCCTTTTCGTTATTCTCAACGGTCACAGTGCCAGCCCACCTTCGCGTGCACCGTCAGCGACGGCGGCGATGCGGCCGTGGTACTTGTTACCACCGCGGTCGAACACAACAGCGTCGATACCGGCAGCCTTTGCGCGCTCTGCAACGAGCTCGCCAACGCGCTTGGCCTTGGCGGTCTTGTCACCGTCAAACGCGCGCAGGTCGGCTTCCAGGGTGGAAGCGTAGGCCACGGTGACACCCTTGCTGTCGTCGACAACCTGGACGAATACGTGGCGTGCGGAGCGGTTGACCACCAGGCGGGGGCGGACAGCCGTACCGACGATACGCTTGCGGATACGAAGCTGGCGGCGGCTGCGGGCAGCTGCCTTGCTCTTGTTCGTGCGCTTCTTGTTAATTGCGATGGCCATGGTTTACTTACCAGCCTTTCCGACCTTGCGGCGGATGACTTCGCCGGCGTAACGGACACCCTTGCCCTTGTAGGGGTCGGGCTTGCGCAGCTTGCGAATGTTGGCAGCAACCTCGCCGACCTGCTGCTTGGAGATACCGGAGACCGAGAACTTGGTCGGGCCCTCAACCGTGAAGGTGATGCCTTCCGGAGCGGAAATGTTGACCGGGTGGCTGAAACCGAGAGCGAACTCAAGGTCGGAGCCCTTGGCCTGGACGCGGTAACCGGTACCGACGATCTCAAGCTTCTTCTCGTAGCCGTTGGTAACGCCCTCGATCATGTTGGCGATGAGGGTACGGGTCAGGCCGTGCAGCGAGCGGGAGTTGCGCTCGTCGTTCGGGCGGGTGACCGTCAGGGTGCTTTCGTCCAGGGTGACCTCGATCGGGCTGGCAACAGTGTGGCTCAGCTCGCCCTTGGCGCCCTTGACGCTGATGACGGAGCCATCAACCTTGACATCGACGCCGGCGGGAACGGTGATGGGGAGACGTCCAATACGTGACATTATTCTCTTCCTTTCCCGTTACCAGACGTACGCGAGGACTTCGCCGCCCACGCCCTTCTTGCCGGCCTGCTTGTCAGTCAGGAGGCCGGAAGAGGTGGACAGGATTGCGATACCCAGGCCACCCAGCACGTGGGGCAGGTTGGTGGACTTCGCGTAAACGCGCAGACCCGGCTTGGAAATACGGCGGACACCGGCAATCGAACGCTCGCGGTTCGGACCGAACTTGAGGTCGATGGTCAGCTTCTTGCCAACTTCAGCTTCCTCTTCCTTCCAGCCGGCGATGTAGCCCTCGGCCTTCAGGATGTCGGCAACGCGTGCCTTGAGCTTGCTGTACGGCATGGTCACGGAATCGTGGTATGCCGAGTTGGCGTTGCGCAGACGCGTAAGCATGTCTGCGACAGGATCTGTCATAGTCATTTGGGCTCTTGCCCTTCCTCGTAGCGGTTTCCGCCGTTCTTCTCCCTAGGGAGACAGGTCAGCGGACCTCTTACGTAGTTGATTAGTCTTCGGATTTGAACGGGAAGCCGAGTGCCTTGAGCAGTGCACGGCCTTCGTCGTCGGTCTTGGCGGTGGTGACAACCGTGATGTCCATGCCGCGGACGCGGTCGATGGAGTCCTGGTCGATCTCGTGGAACATAACCTGTTCGGTCAGACCGAAGGTGTAGTTGCCGTTGCCGTCGAACTGCTTGCCGTTGAGGCCGCGGAAGTCGCGGATACGGGGCAGGGCGAGGGTGACCAGACGGTCCACGAATTCCCACATGCGGTCGCCACGGAGGGTGGCGTGCGCACCGATCGGCATGCCTTCGCGCAGCTTGAACTGGGCGATGGACTTACGGGCCTTGGTGACCTGCGGCTTCTGGCCGGTGATCAGGGTCAGATCGCGGACAGCGCCGTCGATCAGCTTGGAGTCCTTGGCGGCATCTCCAACACCCATGTTCACGACGACCTTCACGAGGCGGGGAACCTGGTTCACGTTCTCGTACTTGAATTCCTCGAGCAGGGACTGCTTGATGGATTCGGCGTACTTGGTCTTCAGACGCGGAACGATCTTTACCGGAGTCTCGAGAGTCTCAGTCATTAGATGTCCTTCCCGGTGGCCTTGGACACGCGGATGCGAACGGTCTTCTTCTTGCCGTCCTTCTCAACGGTCTCAACACGGAAACCGACGCGGGTCGGCTTCTTGGTCGAGGGGTCAACCAGAGCCACGTTCGAGATGTGGATCGGAGCCTCAACGATCTCGATGCCGCCGGTCTTGGTGCCGCGCTGCGACTGTCCGACCTTGGTGTGCTTGGTCACGCGGTTGATGCCTTCCACGAGGACGCGGTTAGCCTCAGGGAATACGCGAAGAACCTTGCCCTGCTTGCCGCGGTCGCCGCCGCGGTCCTGCTTGGCACCGGTGATGACCTGAACGAGGTCACCCTTCTTGATCTTTGCACCCATGGGTTACAGCACCTCCGGAGCCAGGGAGACGATCTTCATGAACTTCTTGTCGCGAAGCTCGCGGCCAACCGGGCCGAAGATACGGGTACCGCGGGGGTCACCGTCGTTCTTCAGAATCACAGCTGCGTTCTCGTCAAACTTGATGTAGGAACCATCCGCACGGCGGCGTTCCTTCTTGGTGCGAACGACGACGGCCTTGACGACGTCGCCCTTCTTTACGTTGCCGCCCGGGATAGCGTCCTTGACGGTTGCGACGATGACGTCGCCGATGCCTGCGTAGCGACGGCCGGAACCACCGAGAACGCGAATGGTAAGGATTTCCTTAGCACCCGTGTTGTCGGCGACCTTCAGTCGCGACTCCTGCTGAATCAATTTCTACTCCTTGCGTCGCGCTGGTTCTCAGGCCGAAAACATGCATACGGAATGAGCCTTGCGGAACGGTTGATCGGGGTGTCTCTGGACCTGCCTGGATTTTGCCAGAGCAGGCCTAAACGCCCATGCCGGAAGCATCAGCTTCCCTTGCCGGGAAAACCGGCGCGGGGCAGTATGCCATGGCACGATTGTTTACGAGGTGGTTGCAGACGCACAAATGGCGCCATACAAACTCAATATCCTAGCACGCTTCCGCCCAGGGCCGAAACGCGGAAGGGCCCGCATCCCTTGCGGAATGCGGACCCTTCCAGTGAATCCCTGCCGGCATGCCGGCGTCGGATTTACTTGGCCTTTTCGAGGATCTCCACCAGGCGCCACCGCTTGGTAGCGGACAGCGGGCGGGTCTCGGCGATGAGGACGAGGTCGCCGATGCCGGCGGTGTTCTCTTCGTCGTGAGCCTTGATCTTCGAGGTGCGGCGAATAACCTTGCCGTACAGAGCGTGCTTCACGCGGTCTTCAACCTGGACAACGATGGTCTTTTCCATCTTGTCCGAGACAACGTAGCCGCGACGCGTCTTACGGTAACCGCGCTGTTCAGCGCTGGCTGCTGCTTCCGTCACAGTTTCCTTCTCGCTCACTTGGCGTCCTCTCCAGCTTCAACCTCGGCCTTTTCAGCCTTGGCAGCCTTCTTGGACTTCTTTTCTTCCTTGGCTTCCACAACCGGTGCGGCAACCTCGGCACGAATGCCCAGCTCGCGCTCACGGAGAACGGTGTAGATGCGTGCGATGTCCTTCTTTACCGCGCGCAGACGACCGTGGTTCTCCAGCTGGCCGGTGGCGGACTGGAAACGCAGGTTGAACAGCTCTTCCTTGGACTTGCGGAGTTCTTCAACGAGACGCTCGTTGTCGAAACCGTCCAGCTGTGCGGGTGCGAGATCCTTCGACCCTACTGCCATTTCTATTCACCACCTTCGCGACGCACAATGCGTGCCTTCAACGGCAGCTTGTGGATTGCCAGGCGCAGTGCCTCGCGAGCTACCTCTTCATTGACACCGGAGAGTTCGAAGAGAACCCGGCCCGGCTTGACGTTTGCGACCCACCATTCCGGAGAACCCTTACCGGAACCCATACGGGTTTCGGCCGGCTTCTTGGTCAGCGGACGGTCCGGGTAGATGTTGATCCAGACCTTACCGCCACGCTTGATGTGGCGGGTCATCGCGATACGGGCGGATTCGATCTGACGGTTCGTCACGTACGCCGGGCTCAGGGCCTGGATACCGAACTCACCGAAGTTGACCTTGGTGCCGCCCGTGGCAGCGCCGGAACGACCCGGGTGGTGCTGCTTACGGTGCTTGACTCGACGTGGGATAAGCATTTAAGCCTGTCCTCCTTCTGCTGCCGGAGCAGCAGCTTCAGCAGCCGGAGCTTCAGCAGCAGCGGGTGCTGCTTCAGCTGCCGGACGGTCGTTACGACGACGGCGGTCGCCACCCGGGCGACCCGGGCGGTCGCCGGCACGGCCGCGGGACGGAGCAGCAGCTGCCTGCTGAGCCAGTTCCTTGGCAGTGACGTCGCCCTTGTAGATCCAGACCTTCACGCCGATGCGGCCGAAGGTGGTCTTGGCTTCGTAGAAGCCGTAGTCGATGTTCGCGCGCAGGGTGTGCAGCGGCACACGGCCTTCGCGGTAGAACTCGGAGCGGGACATTTCCGCGCCGCCCAGTCGACCGGAGCAGGCGATACGGATGCCCTTGGCACCCGCACGCTGTGCGGACTGCATTGCCTTCTTCATTGCACGGCGGAATGCCACGCGGGAAGTCAGCTGCTCAGCAACGCCCTGGGCAACCAGCTGTGCTTCGATCTCCGGGTTCTTGACCTCGAGGATGTTCAGCTGGACCTGCTTACCGGTCAGCTTCTCGAGCTCGCCGCGGATGCGGTCTGCCTCGGCGCCGCGGCGGCCGATGACGATGCCCGGACGTGCCGTGTGGATGTCCACGCGGACGCGGTCACGGGTGCGCTCGATCTCGACCTTGGCGATGCCGGCGCGCTCCATGCCCGTGGACATGAGCTGGCGGATGCGGATGTCTTCGCGAACGAAGTCCTTGTACCGCTGGCCGTTCTTGGTGCTGTCAGCGAACCAGTGCGAAACGTGATCGGTGGTGATACCGAGTCGGAACCCGTGCGGGTTTACTTTCTGTCCCACTTAGCGAGCCTCCTCTTTCTCCGGGGTAGCGACTACCACGGTGATGTGGCTCGTGCGCTTCTTGATCTGGTAGGCGCGACCCTGTGCACGCGGCTGGAACCGCTTCATGGTCGGGCCCTCGTCAACAAACGCTTCGCTGATGTAGAGGTCGCCCTCGTCGAAGGCAACACCGTCGCGGTCCGCGAGGACCCGGGCGTTTGCCATTGCCGACTGAACTACCTTGAATACCGGCTCCGAAGCTGCCTGCTGGGCAAACTTCAGAATTGCCAGAGCCTCGTTCGCTTGCTTGCCACGAACAAGGTTGACGACGCGCCGGGCCTTCATAGGCGTTACGCGGATGTGACGCGCAATAGCCTTGGCTTCCATTGCTTTCCTTCTCTCGTCTTAGCCGTAGAGCGAGCGCCTTAGCGGCGCTTGCCCTTACGGTCGTCCTTGACATGGCCGCGGAAAGTCCGCGTGGGAGCGAATTCGCCGAGCTTGTGCCCGACCATCGACTCAGTGACAAACACCGGAATGTGCTTGCGTCCGTCGTGAACGGCGATCGTGTGACCCAGCATGTCCGGGATGATCATCGAACGGCGGGACCAGGTCTTGATGACGTTCTTGGTGCCCTTTTCGTTTTCCCTGGCGACCTTCACAAAGAGGTGCTGGTCAACGAAAGGACCTTTTTTCAGGCTGCGTGGCATGTGTCCAGGCTCCTATCGCTTGTTCTTGCCAGTACGGCGGCGACGAACAATAAGCTTGTCGCTCTCTTTGTTGGGGCGGCGGGTACGGCCCTCGGGCTTGCCGTTGGGGTTGACCGGGTGACGACCACCGGAGGTCTTACCTTCACCACCACCGTGCGGGTGGTCAACCGGGTTCATGGCCACACCACGCACGGTCGGGCGGACGCCCTTCCAGCGCATACGGCCGGCCTTGCCCCAGTTGATGTTCGACTGCTCGGCGTTGCCGACCTCGCCGACGGTTGCGCGGCAGCGCACGTCGACGTTGCGGATTTCACCGGAGGGCAGACGCAGCTGGGCGAAACGGCCTTCCTTGGCAACAAGCTGCACCGAGGCACCGGCGGAGCGGGCCATCTTGGCGCCGCCACCCGGACGCAGTTCAACTGCGTGGATCACGGTACCGACGGGGATGTTGCGCAGGGGCAGGTTGTTGCCCGGCTTGATGTCAGCGTCCGGACCGGCCTCAACAAAGTCGCCCTGGGACAGCTTGTTGGGAGCGATGATGTAACGCTTGGTGCCATCAACGTAGTGCAGGAGGGCGATGCGAGCCGTACGGTTCGGATCGTACTCGATTTCGGCAACGCGGGCGTTGACGCCGTCCTTGTCGTGGCGACGGAAGTCGATCAGACGGTACTGGCGCTTGTGTCCACCACCCTTGTGACGGGTGGTGATCTTACCGGTGTTGTTACGGCCGCCGGTCTTGTGCAGCGGACGCAGCAGCGACTTTTCCGGAGTCGATCGCGTGATTTCAGCGAAGTCGGCTACGCTCGAGCCACGACGGCCCGGGGTAGTCGGCTTGTATTTACGGATTCCCATAATTTATTTCCTCGTTAAAGTGGTCTCCGCTACGCGAGCGGACCGCCGAAGATGTCGATAGTGCCTTCCTTCAGGGTGACAATCGCACGCTTGGTGCTCTTGCGCTGTCCCCATCCGAATTTGGTGCGCTTGCGCTTACCGGCACGGTTGATGGTGTTGATCGATTCGACCTTGACGGAGAAAATCTTCTCCACGGCCAGCTTGATCTCGGTCTTGTTCGAACGGGGGTCCACCAGGAAGGTGTACTTGCCCTCGTCGATCAGGCCGTAGCTCTTTTCCGAAACGACGGGTGCGATGACGACGTCGCGCGGGTCCTTGATGGTGGTGACGCTCACTTGGCGGCCTCCTCGTTCTTTGCCTTGTCAGCGACGAACGCTTCGAAAGCAGCCTTGGTGAAGACCACGTCGTCGGAAACCAGGACGTCGTAGGTGTTCAGCTGGTCCACGTAGAGGGTGTGGACGTCGGCGAGGTTGCGCACGGACAGTGCAGCAACGTCGTTGGCGCGTTCGATCACGACGAGCAGGTTCTTGCGCTCGCTAACAGCCTTCAGCGTCGCCAGGGCGTCCTTGGTGGACGGCTTGGTGCCGGCAACCAGTTCAGCGACGACGTGGATGCGGCCGTTGCGGGCGCGGTCCGACAGGGCGCCACGGAGAGCAGCGGCCTTCATCTTCTTGGGGGTGCGCTGGGCGTAGTCACGCGGGGTCGGGCCGTGGACGATGCCACCACCGGTCATGTGCGGAGCACGGATCGAACCCTGGCGGGCGCGGCCGGTACCCTTCTGCTTGAACGGCTTGCGGCCTGCACCGGAAACTTCAGCGCGGGTCTTGGTCTTGTGGGTACCCTGGCGTGCGGCAGCGAGCTGGGCGACGACGACCTGGTGCAGCAGCGGCACGTTGGTCTGGACGTCGAAGATCTCTGCAGGCAGGTCTACCTTCACAGTGCTAGTCATTGAACTAGGCTCCCTTCACGGCGGAACGTACGAGTACGACCTGGCCGCGGGCACCGGGGACGGCACCCTTGATAAGGAGCAGCGACTTCTCAACGTCAACGGCGTGAACGGTCAGGTTCAGCGTGGTGTGACGTACGGCGCCCATGCGGCCGGCCATTTTCAGGCCCTTGAAGACGCGGCTCGGGGTGGATGCGCCACCGATGGAACCAGGCTTGCGGTGGTTCTTGTGCGCACCGTGGGAAGCACCGACACCGGAGAAGCCGTGACGCTTCATAACACCGGCGAAGCCCTTACCCTTGCTGGTGCCGACGACGTCGATCTTCTGGCCGGCTTCGAAGAGCTCAACAGAGAGCTCCTGGCCCAGCTCGTAAGAGGCGGCGTCTGCAGTGCGCAGTTCGACGACGTGGCGGCGGGGGGTCACGCCGGCCTTTTCAAAGTGACCAGCCAGCGGCTTGGTGACCTTGCGGGGATCGATCTGGCCGTAGCCGATCTGAACGGCGACGTAGCCGTCGGCCTCTGCATTGCGCAGCTGGGTGACGACGTTGGAGTCAGCCTGGACGACAGTTACCGGGATGAGCTTGTTGTTCTCGTCCCAGACCTGGGTCATGCCGAGCTTCGTGCCCAGCAGGCCCTTTACGTTACGGGTTGCGGTCATAGTCTCTCAGCACCTCCCTACAGCTTGATTTCGATGTTCACGTCGGCCGGCAGGTCGAGACGCATGAGCGAGTCGACAGCCTTGGGCGTGGGGTCGATGATGTCGATCAGACGCTTGTGAGTACGCATTTCGAAGTGCTCACGGCTGTCCTTGTACTTGTGGGGAGAGCGGATAACGCAGTACACGTTCTTCTCCGTCGGAAGCGGCACGGGGCCCACTACCGTTGCGCCTGCGCGCGTGACCGTCTCAACGATCTTCCGCGCTGAAACATCAATGACCTCGTGGTCATATGACTTCAGCCGGATGCGGATCTTTTGTCCCGCCATGTCGCCTGACTCTCTTTCAGTCTGTGCTTCCCTGGGTTAGGGCTGCCCTGTTTACTTGCGTTCCGTGGCTGCCGAAGCAATTGAGGTTCTACCACCACCCACCGCACGGCTTGAATCCGGAAATTCCGGGTTCCTCAAACCGCCGGTGCTCCGACCCCCGCGGTCGGGCGTGTCGCGATTTTCACGCGAAACAGTCCATAGTTCCTTGGGGGATCCGGGTTATGTTTGGGCTCCAGCCTGGACCCTGCACCCGGCATTATCCGGATCGGGACGCGAAGGAGCGCTTGAACAACTCATCTAGTATGCCGGAATTCGGCGGCAGATGCGAATCGGGCGGCCGGCACCCGTTGCCATCGTCCACCGTGATCATCATGATGGGGGCATGACCGTCCAGAATGGACCCACCATAGAGCATCTTGCGGGCCTGTTTCCTGCAGGGTTCATCCTCGGAGTAGCCACCGCGGCGTTCCAGATCGAAGGTTCCCTGAACGTGGACGGCCGGGGGCCGTCCAGCTGGGACGCGTTCGCGGAGAAGCCCGGAACGATCAGCGACGGCGCATCTGCCGCCGTCGCCTGCGATCACTACAACCGCAGCGGCGAAGACATCGCCCTGATGCGGGAGCTCGGCGTCGACTCCTACCGCTTCTCCCTCTCCTGGCCCCGGATCCAGCCCGACGGCAAGGGCACCGCGAACGAACAGGGGCTGGACTTCTACGACCGCCTGACCGACAAGCTGCTTGCGGCCGGCATCTCGCCCATGGCGACCCTCTTCCATTGGGACACTCCCCTGGCCTTGGAGCACGACGGCGGCTGGCTGAACCGCGCGACGGCCGAACGCTTCGGCGACTATGTCGCCCTCGTCGCTGCCCGGCTGGGTGACCGCATAGCGCAGTGGGTCACCTTGAACGAACCGGTCTCGGTGGCGCTGCAGGGATACGGGCTCGGGGTCCATGCGCCGGGCCACCGGCTTCTTTTCGATGCCCTCCCGGCGGCGCACCACCAATTGCTGGGCCACGGACTTGCGGTCCAGGCGCTGCGTGCAGCCGGGGCAATAGGCCGCATCGGCGTGGCCAACATGCATACACCCGTCAGCGCAGCCGGCACCGGCTACAGGGACGGGTTGATGGCAGCCACCTTCGACCTGTTGGTCAACCGGATTTTTGCCGATCCGCTGCTGACCGGAACGTACCCGACGCCGCCGCTACTGGTGCGACCATGGTTCAAGGTGCTCGGCAACGCCTCCGACGACGACATGCGGCTTATCCACCAGCCCCTGGATTTTTACGGAGTGAACTACTACTACCCCATCAAGATCGCGGCCGGCGGCGGCAGCCACAGCACACCGGCGGGTGACAGCGAGATGATGGCCAGACTGCCCTTCCACCTGGTGCCGTTCCCCGAGTACGAAGTCACGGGTTTCGGCTGGCCGGTGGCCCCCGAGCATCTCGGGACTTTGCTGCGCTCACTCAAGGACCGCTACGGACAAGCCCTGCCGCCCGTGATGATCACCGAAAGCGGTGCCAGCTTCCCGGAACCCGCCCGTGTTTCAGGGACCCTGCGGGACCAGGACCGGATCGAGTACCTCGCCAGTCATCTAGGCCACGTGCTGGCCGCCACCGGCCCGGACGGCATTGCCCACGACGTCGAGCTGCTCGGCTTCTACGTCTGGACCCTCCTGGACAATTTCGAGTGGGCCGCCGGATACTCGCAGCGCTTCGGCCTGGTCCACGTGGACTTCGAAACCCTGCAGAGGACGCCCAAGGAATCCTTCTACTGGCTCAGGTCGCTCAGCCGGGCGCGCCGCAGCCGCCTGCACGGGCAACCCGGTTAGGGCCACTTGCGCGAGTGTGTGCTGGATCCGCGCTACTGCTGTCTGTTTGCCCTGCGGATCCGCTTCGCCCGGTCGATCTCGCGCCGGAAATACTTACGGCCCCACAGGATGCCGACGGCAACCACGGCCAGGACGGCAAGCACAATCAGGAACTCCACTAAAGACTCCTCTCTCCAGCTGCAACGGTATCAGGGCCGGGTTCAACAGGACGGAGGGTCTCCCGGGGACAAAAAGAACCCCGCCGCAAATGCGGCGGGGTTCCTTTCAGAATCTACAAGCAGAAACTACTTGATGATCTTGGTAACACGTCCCGAACCAACGGTGCGGCCACCTTCACGGATTGCGAAGCCGAGGCCCTCTTCCATAGCGATCGGCTGGATGAGCTCAACGGTCATCTCAGTGTTGTCGCCCGGCATGACCATTTCGGTGCCCTCGGGGAGGGTGATGACGCCGGTCACGTCGGTGGTGCGGAAGTAGAACTGCGGGCGGTAGTTCGAGTAGAACGGGTTGTGGCGGCCGCCTTCGTCCTTGGAAAGGATGTAGACGTTAGCCTCGAAGTCGGTGTGCGGGGTGATGGAACCCGGCTTGACGACAACCTGGCCACGCTCGACATCGTCGCGCTTCAGACCACGGAGCAGGAGGCCACAGTTTTCGCCGGCCCATGCTTCGTCGAGCTGCTTGTGGAACATCTCGATACCGGTAACGGTGGTCTTCTGGATCGGGCGGATACCGACGATCTCAACTTCGGAGTTGATGGCGAGGGTGCCACGCTCGGCGCGGCCCGTAACAACGGTGCCACGGCCGGTGATGGTGAAGACGTCTTCGATCGGCATCAGGAACGGCTTGTCGCGGTCACGAACCGGGTCCGGAACGGACTCGTCGACAGCTTCCATCAGGTCCTCAACGGACTTGACCCAAACCGGGTCGCCTTCCAGAGCCTTCAGGCCGGAAACGCGGATGACGGGAGCGTCGTCGCCGTCGAAGCCCTGGGAGCTGAGCAGCTCGCGAACTTCCATTTCGACGAGGTCGAGGAGTTCCTCGTCCTCAACCATGTCGGACTTGTTCAGCGCGACCAGCAGGTAGGGAACACCAACCTGGCGGGCGAGCAGAACGTGCTCGCGGGTCTGAGCCATCGGGCCGTCGGTAGCGGCAACCACGAGGATTGCGCCGTCCATCTGGGCAGCACCGGTGATCATGTTCTTGATGTAGTCAGCGTGACCCGGGGCGTCCACGTGGGCGTAGTGGCGCTTTTCGGTCTGGTACTCAACGTGGGAGATGTTGATGGTGATACCACGCTGGCGCTCTTCCGGAGCAGAGTCGATCGACGCGAAGTCGCGCTGCTCGTTGAGAGTCGGGTACTTGTCGTACAGCACCTTGGAAATGGCGGCAGTCAGCGTCGTCTTACCGTGGTCAACGTGACCGATGGTGCCGATGTTGACGTGCGGCTTAGTCCGCTCGAACTTTGCCTTTGCCACAGGTTCCTCCTAGAACGATTTCAAGTGACGTGCTCCTCAACCGCGCTTTTCGCGGCAGAACTTCAGCAAGTCTACTTGGGGGCTTTGGTTTTGGTGAAATTTTCAGATCCAGGGACCGATTTCGGTCCCGGGATCCGTTGATGCAGGGCCGGAGCGGAGCCTGGACTCCGGTCCGGCCGCTGCATCGGATGCGTTGCCGGAAGGCAGGCACCCATGGTTTTTCCGAAGCTGATTACTCGCCGCGGGTCTTCTGGATGATCTCGTCGGCAACAGCCTTCGGGACCTCCGCGTAGCTGTCGAAGGTCATCGAGTACACGGCACGGCCCTGGGTCTTGGAACGCAGGTCGCCGATGTAACCGAACATCTCGGACAGCGGAACGTTGGCACGGACAACCTTCACGCCCGCAGCATCTTCCATGGACTGGATCATGCCACGACGGGAGTTGAGGTCACCGATGACATCGCCCATGTACTCCTCGGGAGTACGGACCTCGACGGACATGAGCGGCTCGAGGAGCACCGGGTTGGCCTTGCGGGCACCTTCCTTGAACACCTGGGAACCGGCGATCTTGAACGCCATTTCCGAGGAGTCGACGTCGTGGTAAGCGCCGTCGATCAGGATTGCACGCACGCCCACCATCGGGTAGCCGGCGAGGATACCGAACTGCATGGCGTCCTGGATACCGGCGTCGACCGAAGGAATGTATTCACGCGGAATACGACCACCGGTGACGGCATTCTTGAACTCGTAGAACTCGCCGTCGGTGGTGTCCATCGGCTCGAAGGAAACCTGCACCTTTGCGAACTGACCGGAACCACCGGTCTGCTTCTTGTGGGTGTAGTCGACCTTCTCGACAGCCTTCTTGATGGTTTCGCGGTACGCAACCTGCGGCTTGCCGACGTTTGCCTCGACCTTGAATTCGCGGCGCATGCGGTCCACCAGGATGTCCAGGTGGAGCTCGCCCATGCCGGCGATGACGGTCTGGCCGGTCTCTTCGTTGAGGGAGACCTGGAAGGTCGGGTCCTCAGCGGAGAGCTTCTGGATGGCCGTGGAGAGCTTCTCCTGGTCACCCTTCGAGTTCGGCTCGATTGCCACCGAGATCACGGGCTCCGGGAAGCTCATGGACTCGAGGACGATCTGGTTCTGCGGATCGCACAGGGTGTCACCCGTGGTGGTGTCCTTCAGACCGATGGCTGCGTAGATGTGGCCGGCGGTAGCGCCCTCAACAGGCATTTCCTTGTTGGCGTGCATCTGGAACAGCTTGCCGATGCGTTCCTTCTTGCCCTTGGTGGAGTTGACCACCTGGGCGCCTGCTTCGACGTGACCGGAGTACACGCGGATGAAGGTCAGCTGGCCGAAGAACGGGTGAGCGGCGATCTTGAACGCCAGAGCGGAGAACGGCTCGTCAGCGCTGGGCTTACGGACCAGTTCCTCTTCCTCGTTGCGCGGGTTGTGACCAACCATGGCCGGAACGTCGAGCGGGTTCGGCAGGAAGTCCACAACGGCGTCGAGCATGGGCTGCACACCGCGGTTCTTGAAGGCAGAACCACAGAAGACCGGGTAGATCTCGGAGTTGACGGTCATCTTGCGGATGCCGGCCTTGAGCTCCTCGAGGGTGAGTTCTTCGCCCTCGAGGTACTTCTCCATGAGTTCCTCGGAAGCTTCGGCCACGGTCTCAACGAGCTGGGCGCGGTACTCCTCGGCCTTTTCCTTGAGGTCGGCGGGAATGTCCTGGACCTCGTAGGAGGCACCCATGGTCACGTCACCCTTGGCATCGCCGGGCCACACGAGGGCGCGCATTTCGAGCAGGTCTACGACACCGACGAAGTCGTTCTCGGAACCGATCGGCAGCTGCATGACCAGCGGCTTGGCGCCGAGGCGGCTGATGATGGTGTCAACGGTGAAGTAGAAGTCCGCACCGAGCTTGTCCATCTTGTTGACGAAGCAGATACGCGGCACGTTGTACTTGTCAGCCTGGCGCCACACGGTCTCGGACTGCGGCTCCACGCCTTCCTTGCCATCGAAGACAGCAACGGCACCGTCGAGGACGCGCAGGGAGCGCTCAACCTCAACGGTGAAGTCGACGTGGCCGGGGGTGTCGATGATGTTGATCTGGTTCTTGTTCCAGAAACAGGTCACGGCGGCAGACGTGATGGTGATGCCGCGTTCCTTTTCCTGTTCCATCCAGTCGGTCGTCGAAGCGCCGTCGTGCGTTTCGCCGATCTTGTGGTTCACACCCGTGTAGAACAGGATGCGCTCGGTAGTGGTGGTTTTACCGGCATCGATGTGCGCCATGATGCCGATGTTGCGGACCTTGTTAAGGTCGGTAAGCACGTCCTGTGCCACGGGGTCTCCCTTTCGGATGAACTACGCGTGCGCCGCCGGCTCAGTGAGCCGGCGGCGAACGGAAGTATTACCAGCGGTAGTGGGCGAAGGCCTTGTTGGACTCGGCCATCTTGTGGGTGTCTTCGCGACGCTTCACAGCGGCACCGAGACCGTTGGAGGCATCCAGGATTTCGTTCTGGAGGCGCTCAGTCATGGTCTTCTCGCGGCGGGCCTTGGAGTAGCCCACGAGCCAACGCAGAGCCAGGGCGGTGGAGCGACCCGGCTTGACCTCAACGGGAACCTGGTAGGTGGCGCCACCGACACGGCGGGAGCGGACCTCGAGGGAAGGCTTGACGTTGTCCATGGCCTTCTTCAGAGCGGCAACGGGGTCGCCGCCGGTCTTGGCGCGGGCGCCCTCAAGAGCACCGTAGACAATGCGCTCGGCAGTGGACTTCTTGCCGTCGATCAGGACCTTGTTGATCAGCTGGGTGACCAACGGGGAGCCGTAGACGGGATCGGAAACGAGCGGCCGCTTGGGGGCCGGACCCTTGCGAGGCATATTACTTCTTCTCCATCTTTGCGCCGTAGCGGCTGCGGGCCTGCTTGCGGTTCTTCACGCCCTGGGTGTCGAGTGCACCACGGACGATCTTGTAGCGGACACCCGGGAGGTCCTTAACACGACCACCGCGGACGAGCACGATGGAGTGCTCCTGCAGGTTGTGGCCAACACCGGGGATGTAGGCGGTAACTTCAACGCCACCGTTCAGGCGCACACGTGCGACCTTACGAAGGGCCGAGTTCGGCTTCTTCGGGGTGGTGGTGTAGACGCGGGTGCAAACACCGCGGCGCATCGGGCTGCCCTTCAGCGCGGGAGCCTTGGTCTTGGAGACCTTCGGCGTGCGGCCCTTGCGGACCAGCTGGTTAATCGTAGGCACTTTCGTGTTCTCCGTTGTTTTGATTTCTGCCGCCACACCAGGCGCCAGCCTGGGATGTGGAAGCTTTGGCGTTGCTCATGCAGCTTCCGGTCCCCAAAGGTCCGGTGGGCGTGCAAAAGTGCGGCATTCGTTGCGCAAGTTGCCCGCAACCCGGAAACAGACTCCACCCGGACATCATGAGAACAAAACCAAAATGATGCCGCGGCGGTCTTCATCCACTGCCACACAGAACAATTACGAAAAGTCTAGCATGGCTTGCCGTACCGCCTTAAAACGGTGTACGACGGCGGCAGGATGCTTCCGCCGTCGTACACCTTCCGTACGGCGAAAGCAGGGAAGCCCCCGTGTCCGGTGGACACGGGGGCTTCCTGTTGCCTGACGGCTTGGTTCAGGCTTCCGCTCAGCGGAAGTCGTTGCCCAGGTCGTAGTCATCCAGCGGGATGGCGTGGAACTCGGGAGCTCCGTCGCCACCCAGGGCGTCGTACGAGAAGTCGGTGAAGGCGCTGGGGCCCGTGAACAGGCTTGCCTTTGCTTCTTCAGTCGGCTCCACGGTGACCTCGGTGTAACGGGGCAGGCCCGTACCGGCCGGGATGAGCTTACCGATGATGACGTTCTCCTTGAGGCCAAGCAGCGGGTCGCTCTTGCCTTCCATGGCCGCCTGCGTCAGGACGCGGGTGGTCTCCTGGAAGGAAGCGGCCGACAGCCAGGACTCGGTTGCCAGGGACGCCTTGGTGATACCCATGAGTTCCGGACGACCGGAAGCCGGGGTAAGACCCTCGGACACCACGCGGCGGTTCTCGTCTTCGAAACGCGAACGCTCGGCGAGCTCGCCCGGGAGCAGCTCGGAGTCGCCGGATTCGATGACGGTCACGCGGCGCAGCATCTGGCGGACGATGACTTCCACGTGCTTGTCGTGGATGCCAATGCCCTGGCTGCGGTAAACGCCCTGGACCTCGTCCACCAGGAACTTCTGGGCGGCACGCGGACCCATGATGCGCAGAACCTGCTTCGGGTCCACCGGACCGTTGATCAGCTTCTGGCCGACGCTGACGTGCTCGCCGTCCTCGATGAGGAGGCGGGAACGGCGCAGCACCGGGTAGGCGATCTCCTCGGAACCGTCGTCCGGGGTGATGATCAGGCGCATCTGGCGCTCGGACTCTTCGATGGTGATGCGGCCGGCCGCTTCGGCGATCGGCGCAACACCCTTCGGAGTACGGGCTTCGAAGAGCTCCTGGATACGGGGCAGACCCTGGGTGATGTCGTCGCCGCCGCTGGCGGAGACGGCACCACCGGTGTGGAAGGTACGCATGGTCAGCTGAGTACCCGGTTCACCGATGGACTGTGCGGCGATGATGCCGACGGCCTCGCCGATGTCCACGGTCTTGCCGGTGGCCAGCGAACGGCCGTAGCAAAGCGCACAGGTACCGACCTTGGACTCACAGGTGAGCACGGAGCGGACCTTGACCTGGGTGATGCCGGCAGCCAGCAGTTCGCCGATGACGACGTCGCCGCAGTCGGTGCCGGCCGGGGCCAGCACGGTGCCGTTGGAGTCGACGACGTCGACAGCCAGGGTGCGTGCGTACGCGCTGTTCTCGACGTTCTCGTCCAGGATCAGCTCACCATTGGAGTCCGGCACGGCGATCGCGGTCATCAGGCCACGCTCGGTACCACAGTCCTCTTCGCGGACGATGACGTCCTGCGAAACGTCCACCAGACGACGGGTCAGGTAACCCGAGTTGGCGGTACGCAGGGCGGTATCGGCAAGGCCCTTACGGGCACCGTGCGTGGCGATGAAGTATTCCAGCACCGACAGGCCCTCGCGGTAGGAGGACTTGATCGGACGCGGGATGATTTCACCCTTCGGGTTGGCCACAAGACCACGGATACCCGCGATCTGGCGGACCTGCATCCAGTTACCACGTGCACCGGAGGACACCATGCGGTTGATGGTGTTCATCGGGGACAGGCTGTCGCGCATGACCTGGGCGATCTCGTTGGTTGCCTTGTTCCAGATCTCGATCAGTTCCTGGCGACGCTCGTCGTCGTCGATCAGGCCCTTGTCGTACTGGCCCTGGATCTTGGCAGCCATGGTCTCGTAACCGGCGAGGATCTCCGGCTTGGCCGTCGGAACCTCGATGTCGGAGATGGCCACGGTGACACCCGAACGGGTTGCCCAGTAGAAACCGGCATCCTTCAGGTTGTCCAGGGTGGCAGCCGTAACAACCTTCGGGTAACGCTCGGCAAGGTCGTTGACGATGCGCGAGAGTTCGCCCTTGTCCGCAACAGCCTCGACCCAGGGGTAATCCTCGGGCAGGGTCTGGTTGAAGATGACCTGGCCCAGCGAGGTCTGCACGAGTGCCGGCTGACCGGCTTCCCAGCCCTCAGGAGCTTCCCAGCCGGCGTACGGCACGAAGTTGTCCAGGCGGATCTTGACCTGCGAGTTCAGGTGCAGCTCACGGGCGTCGTAAGCCATGATGGCTTCCGCAACCGAGGAGAACACGCGGCCCTCGCCGGCCGAACCGACCCGCTTGGTGGTCAGGTGGTACAGGCCGATGATCATATCCTGCGAAGGCAGGGTGACCGGGCGGCCGTCGGACGGCTTCAGGATGTTGTTCGAGGACAGCATCAGGATGCGGGCCTCAGCCTGGGCTTCGGGGCTCAGCGGCAGGTGCACTGCCATTTGGTCGCCGTCGAAGTCGGCGTTGAAGGCGCCACAGACCAGCGGGTGCAGCTGGATTGCCTTGCCTTCAACAAGCTGGGGTTCGAATGCCTGGATACCGAGGCGGTGCAGGGTAGGTGCACGGTTGAGCAGCACCGGGTGTTCGGTGATGATCTCTTCCAGCACGTCCCAGACCTGCGGACGGTAGCGCTCGACCATGCGCTTGGCCGACTTGATGTTCTGGGCGTGGTTGAGGTCAACCAGGCGCTTCATCACGAACGGCTTGAAGAGCTCCAGGGCCATCTGCTTGGGCAGACCACACTGGTGCAGCTTCAGCTGCGGGCCGACGACGATGACCGAACGGCCGGAGTAGTCGACGCGCTTGCCGAGCAGGTTCTGGCGGAAACGTCCCTGCTTGCCCTTGAGCATGTCGCTCAGGGACTTCAGCGGACGGTTGCCCGGACCCGTCACCGGACGGCCGCGACGGCCGTTGTCGAAGAGGCTGTCAACAGCTTCCTGAAGCATGCGCTTCTCGTTGTTGACGATGATCTCCGGCGCACCGAGGTCAAGCAGTCGCTTGAGTCGGTTGTTGCGGTTGATCACGCGGCGGTAGAGGTCGTTGAGGTCGGAGGTCGCGAAGCGGCCACCGTCCAGCTGGACCATCGGGCGCAGTTCCGGCGGGATCACCGGGACGGCGTCCAGCACCATGCCGAGCGGGCTGTTGTTGGTAGTCAGGAAGGCGTTGACGACCTTCAGACGCTTCAGGGCGCGGGTCTTGCGCTGGCCCTTGCCGTTCTGGATGGTGTCGCGCAGGGACTCGGCCTCTGCCTGCATGTCGAAGTTCTCAAGGCGCTTCTTGATCGCTTCGGCACCCATGGAGCCTTCGAAGTACATGCCGTAGCGGTCACGCAGTTCGCGGTACAGGGCCTCGTCACCTTCGAGGTCGGCGACCTTCAGGTTCTTGAAGCGGTCCCAGACCTGCTCGAGGCGCTCGATCTCGGCGTCGGCACGCTTGCGCACGTTTGCCATCTGGCGGTCGGCGGAGTCGCGGGCCTTCTTCTTGTCGGCAGCCTTGGCGCCTTCACCCTCGAGGCGGGCAAGCTCGTCCTCAAGGTCGCGGGCGATGGTGGCGATGTCGCTGTCGCGGTTGTCGACAAGCTGCTTCTTCTCGAGGTCGTGCTCGACCTGGAGGTTCGGCAGTTCCGCGTGGCGGCTCTCGGTGTCGACGCTGGTGATCATGTACGCCGCGAAGTAGATGACCTTTTCGAGGTCCTTCGGCGCAAGGTCAAGGAGGTAGCCCAGGCGGGACGGAACACCCTTGAAGTACCAGATGTGGGTTACGGGCGCGGCCAGCTCGATGTGGCCCATGCGCTCACGGCGCACCTTGGCGCGGGTGACTTCAACGCCACAGCGCTCACAGATGATGCCCTTGAAGCGCACGCGCTTGTACTTGCCGCAGTAGCATTCCCAGTCGCGGGACGGGCCGAAGATCTTCTCGCAGAAGAGGCCGTCCTTCTCGGGCTTGAGCGTGCGGTAGTTGATGGTTTCCGGCTTCTTGACCTCACCGTAAGACCAGCCGCGGATGTCTTCCGCGGTGGCGAGGCCGATCTGCATGAGGCCGAAGGAGGATTCGCTGGACATGTGGTCCCTGTTCTCTCTTGTTCTCTAAGTTCTGAAGTCTTGGTTACGGAAAGAGGAGGAGCGCGACGGCGGCGGGAGGCCGCCGTCGCCGGCTCACTAGACCTCTTCTACGGAGCTGGGCTCTGCACGAGACAGATCGATGCCCAGTTCTTCCGCAGCCGTAAAGACTGCGTCATCAGAGTCACGCATTTCGATCGTCGTGCCGTCGGTGGAAAGGACTTCCACGTTCAGGCACAGCGACTGCATTTCCTTGATCAAGACCTTGAAGGATTCCGGAACGCCAGGCTCGGGGATGTTCTCGCCCTTGACGATGGCTTCGTAGACCTTCACGCGGCCGTGGATGTCATCCGACTTGATCGTGAGCAGTTCCTGGAGCGTGTAGGCAGCGCCGTAGGCCTCAAGGGCCCACACTTCCATTTCACCGAAGCGCTGGCCACCGAACTGTGCCTTACCACCCAGCGGCTGCTGGGTGATCATGGAGTACGGGCCGGTGGAGCGGGCGTGGATCTTGTCGTCCACCAGGTGGTGGAGCTTCAGGATGTACATGTAGCCGACGGAGATCGGGTCCGGGAACGGCTCGCCGGAGCGGCCGTCGAACAGACGGGTCTTGCCGGAGGAGTCGATCAGGCGGTCGCCGTCGCGGGTGACGTTGGTCGAATCCAGCAGGCCGGTGATTTCCTCTTCGCGGGCACCATCGAACACCGGGGTGGCGAGGGTCTGGTTGGCAGAGGTCTCGCGCGGCAGGTTCGGCAGGTTCTTGACCCACTCCGGCTCGCCTTCGATCTTCCAACCGGTCTTCGCAACCCAGCCGAGGTGGGTTTCCAGGACCTGACCGACGTTCATGCGGCCCGGAACACCCAGCGGGTTCAGGACGATGTCCACCGGGGTGCCGTCGGCAAGGAACGGCATGTCCTCGACCGGCAGGATCTTGGAGATGACACCCTTGTTGCCGTGGCGGCCGGCGAGCTTGTCACCGTCGGTGATCTTGCGCTTGGCGGCGACGTAGACGCGGACCAGCTGGTTCACGCCCGGGGGCAGCTCGTCGTCCTGGTCGCGGTCGAAGACGCGGACGCCGATGACAGTACCGGACTCGCCGTGCGGCACCTTCAGGGAGGTGTCGCGGACTTCGCGGGACTTCTCGCCGAAGATGGCGCGCAGCAGGCGCTCTTCCGGGGTCAGTTCGGTTTCACCCTTCGGGGTCACCTTGCCGACCAGGATGTCGCCGGCCTCGACCTCGGCACCGATGTGGATGATGCCGCGCTCGTCCAGGCCCGCCAGGACTTCCTCGGACACGTTGGGGATGTCACGGGTGATTTCCTCGGCACCAAGCTTGGTGTCGCGGGCATCGATCTCGTGCTCCTCGATGTGGATGGAGGAAAGGACGTCCTCGGCGACGATGCGCTGGGACAGGATGATGGCGTCCTCGAAGTTGTGGCCTTCCCAGGACATGAATGCCACGAGGAGGTTCTTGCCGAGGGCGAGTTCACCCTGGTCCGTTGCCGGGCCGTCGGCGATGATGCCGCCGACTTCCAGGCGCTGGCCTTCGCTCACCAGGACACGGTGGTTGTAGCAGTTGCCCTGGTTGGAGCGGGCGAACTTGCTGATCCGGTAGCTGGACTCGGTGCCGTCGTCGTTGAGCATGGTGACGAGGTCTGCCGAAACTTCGCCGACCACACCTGCCTTCTTGGCGATGACGACGTCGCCGGCGTCAACGGCTGCGGCGCGCTCCATGCCGGTGCCCACGAACGGGGCCTCGGAACGGACCAGCGGCACGGCCTGGCGCTGCATGTTCGCACCCATGAGGGCGCGGTTGGCGTCGTCGTGCTCGAGGAACGGAATCAGGGCCGTAGCCACGGACACCATCTGGCGCGGGGAAACGTCCATGAACTGAACGTCGTCGGCGGGAACGAGCACGGGCTCTCCCCCACCACCACGTGCACGGACAAGCACGGTCTCTTCCGAGAACTTGTTGTTCGCGTCCAGGGGTGCGTTTGCCTGGGCAATCAGCACCTCGGCTTCGTCGTCGGCGGTGAGGTACTGGACCTCGTCGGAGACAACACCGTTGGAAACCAGACGGTACGGGGTCTCGATGAAGCCGAACGGGTTGATGCGGCCGTAGGACGCCAGCGAACCGATCAGACCGATGTTCGGGCCTTCAGGGGTTTCGATGGGGCACATACGTCCGTAGTGCGACGGGTGGACGTCACGGACTTCCATGCCGGCGCGGTCACGGGACAGACCACCCGGGCCAAGGGCCGAGAGGCGGCGCTTATGGGTCAGGCCCGACAGCGGGTTGTTCTGGTCCATGAACTGGGACAGCTGGGAGGTTCCGAAGAACTCCTTGATCGCTGCCACAACCGGGCGGATGTTGATCAGGGTCTGCGGCGTGATGGCCTCGACGTCCTGCGTGGTCATGCGTTCGCGGACGACGCGCTCCATGCGGGACAGGCCGGTGCGGACCTGGTTCTCGATCAGTTCGCCGACGGCGCGGATGCGACGGTTGCCGAAGTGGTCGATGTCGTCGATCTCGACGCGGATCTCGTGGTCTTCGCCATCGCGCTTGCCCGTGATGGTCTTCTCGCCAGCGTGCAGCGCGACGAGGAACTTGATCATGGCGACGATGTCTTCGACATGCAGGACCGAAGCTTCCTTGTCGCCAAGGGAGCGGTCGATGCCAAGCTTGCGGTTGATCTTGTACCGGCCGACCTTGGCCAGGTCGTAGCGCTTGGGCTCGAAGTAGAGGTTGCGCAGCAGGGCCTCGGCAGCTTCGACGGTGGGCGGCTCGCCCGGGCGCAGCTTGCGGTAGATGTCCAGGAGCGCGTCTTCGCGGGTTTCGGTGGTGTCCTTCTCCAGCGTGGCGCGCATGGAGTCGTACTGGCCGAACTCTTCGAGGATCTGGCCGTCGGTCCAGCCGAGGGCCTTCAGCAGCACGGTGACGGACTGCTTGCGCTTGCGGTCGAGGCGGACGCCGACCTGGTCGCGCTTGTCGATTTCGAGCTCGAACCATGCACCGCGGGACGGGATGATGCGCGCGGTGAAGATGTCCTTGTCGCTGGTCTTGTCCGCGGCCCGCTCGAAGTAGGCGCCCGGGGAACGGACCAGCTGGGAGACGACGACACGCTCGGTGCCGTTGACGACGAAGGTGCCCTTCTCCGTCATGAGGGGGAAGTCGCCCATGAACACGGTCTGCTGCTTGATTTCGCCCGTGTTGTTGTTCATGAACTCGGCCTTGACGTACAGCGGCGCCGAGTAGGTGGCGTCGCGGTCCTTGCACTCGGCCATGGTGTACTTGGGGTCAGCGAACTCCGGCTCGGAGAAGCTCAGGGACATGGTGCCCTGGAAATCTTCGATCGGGGAGATCTCTTCGAAGATGTCGGCAAGTCCGGACGTAGTGGCGACGCTCAGGTCGCCTTCCTCGACGGCCTTCGCAACCCGCGCCTGCCAGCGTTCGTTTCCGACGAGCCAGTCAAAGCTGTCCGTCTGCAGGGCGAGGAGATTCGGAACATCAAGCGGTTCGTGAATCTTTGCGAATGAGAGCCGGCGGGTAGCACCGTCGGTGCTGTCGGCATTGATAGCGGTTCCTGCGTTATTTACATTAGAGGTGCTCGAGGCGACCAAGAGGGATCCTTCCACAGACCTTCAGGCGTTTTCAGATCTCCCCCGTTTGTATCCCGCGGGCACAATGTCCGCAGGGCACCAATCCGGTTCCGCTATATGACCCGGGCTCCCGCCGGCCGTGATTTGCCTGGTCAAAGGCACGTCAATGGCGCAGCTGAGAGGTAAAGCCCACCGCTATATGAAGGCTGAAGGTTAACAGGGAAGACGCAAATATCCACAATACGGCAAATCGCCCTACGTGTCTACCCCACTTCCCCGCCGATTGCAAGCAAGGTTGCCGCAGGCACCTACCACTGCCCCCGCGGAATGCCCCGCCTCCTCCCGGCGTTGACATTGTGAGGCACACCATGCGTTGTAGCCTTGGCTCACTGGTTTCCTGAACGGAAGAGAGAAAATGAGCAACGCAACGGACAACAATGACGTTGTCATCCTGGCCGCGGCACGCACCCCACAGGGGCGGCTGAACGGCCAGCTGGCAGGATTCACCGCCGTCGAGCTCGGCGCCCACGCGATTTCGGCGGCCATCGCGGCCAGCGGGGTTGCGGCGGGCCAGGTCGACGCCGTCATCATGGGGCAGGTCCTGCAGGCAGGCGCCGGCCAGAACCCCGCCCGGCAAAGCGCCATCGCGGCCGGAGTCGGCTGGAACATCCCCGCCGTCACGATCAACAAGGTCTGCCTCTCGGGACTCACGGCAGTGATCGACGCGGCCCGCCTGATCCGCAGCGGCGACGCCACCGTCGTCGTCGCCGGCGGCCAGGAATCCATGAGCCGGGCCCCGCACCTGCTGCCCGGCTCCCGCCAGGGCTGGACCTACGGGGCCATCCAGGCTCTGGACGTCGCCGCCCATGACGGCCTCACCGACGCCTTCGACGGCCAGTCGATGGGCCTGTCCACCGAGACCCGGAACGTCACCCTCGGCATCGACCGCAAGTCCCAGGACGAAGTGGCGGCCGCCTCGCACCGGCGCGCCGCCGTCGCGGTCAAGGAAGGCGTATTCGACGGCGAGATCGCCCCCATCAGCGTGAAGCAGCGCAAGGGCGAGCCGGTGGTGGTGACCGAGGATGAGGGCATCCGCCCGGACACGACGCTGGACACCCTGGCACCGCTCCGGCCTGCGTTTGCCAGCGACGGCACCATCACGGCGGGCAATTCCTCTCCCCTGTCCGACGGCGCCTCCGCACTCGTGCTTTGCAGCCGCGCCTTCGCGGAGGAGAAGGGGCTGGAGTACCTCGCGGTGGTCGGCAAGCCCGGCCAGGTGGCCGGTCCGGACAACTCGCTGCACTCCCAGCCGTCAAACGCCATCAAGCGGGCCCTGGCGAATGCAGGCTGGAAGGCTGAAGACCTGGACTTCATCGAGATCAACGAAGCGTTCGGCTCGGTTGCTGTCCAGTCCCTCAAGGAACTGTCCTACCCGCTGGAAAAGTGCAACATCCATGGCGGAGCGATCGCGCTGGGCCACCCGATCGGGGCCTCCGGCGCCCGGCTCGCCCTGCACGCGGCCCACGAGCTCAAGCGGCGCGGATCGGGCAAGGCGGCGGTATCGCTCTGCGGCGGCGGCGGGCAGGGCGAAGCGCTCCTGCTCTACCGCGACTGAAGCTGCCGGAATCCGTGCGGGCCACGAGGGCCCGCGGAAGGAAGGAAACGTGAACGGTACGGAACGGTTCCTCGCCGATGCCCAGGCCCGCGGCTTGGATGTCCAGCTTGTGGAGCGCAAAGCCGCCCGCAGCCTGGAAGAGGCGGCCGGGATCCTGGGGATCACCCCGGCGGACATCGTGAAGTCCTTGGTGGTCAAACACCGGAACGGCAGCTTCCTGTTCGCCCTCATTCCCGGGGACCGGCAGATTTCCTGGCCGAAGCTGCGGGCCTTGTTGGGAGTCAACAAGCTCTCCCTGCCGCAAGCCGACGTCGCCCTGGAAGCCACCGGTTACGAGCGCGGGACCATCACGCCCTTGGGCAGCACCACAGCGTGGCCCGTCTACGCGGACGCCAGCATTGCCGGCCGGCGGATCTCGATGGGCGCCGGGGCCCACGGCTACAGCGCCTTCGTGGATGCCGATGCGCTGACGGCGGCCTTGGATGCGGTGGTGGCGGACATCAGCGACCCCGCCTGACCCCGCGTTGGCTTTAAGAGCAGGAAGCCCCGCCCGGCGAACCGGACGGGGCTTCCCAGAGCAAGACGAGTTACTTGAGGGTAACGGTTGCGCCTGCTTCTTCGAGCTGAGCCTTGGCCTTCTCGGCAGCTTCCTTGTTGGCGCCTTCGAGAACTGCCTTCGGAGCACCGTCGACCAGGTCCTTGGCTTCCTTGAGGCCGAGGGAGGTGATGGCGCGAACTTCCTTGATCACTGCGATCTTCTTG
Source organism: Arthrobacter sp. R-11 (assembly GCF_049913155.1). Lineage (GTDB taxonomy): Bacteria > Actinomycetota > Actinomycetes > Actinomycetales > Micrococcaceae > Arthrobacter. The sequence goes on from NZ_CP183979.1 coordinate 3,259,530, forward strand.
TCGCCAGCGGATTCGAGGATGACGTCGAATTCGGTCTTCTCTTCGGCCTCTTCAGCGGCAGCGCCACCGGCGGGGCCGGCGACTGCAACAGCAGCAGCGGTAACTTCGAAGGTCTCTTCGAAGAGCTTGACGAACTCGGAGAGCTCGATGATGGTCAGTTCCTTGAAAGCTTCAATGAGCTCTTCGTTGCTGAGCTTCGCCATGGTTGGCGTCCTTCCTTTAGGTGGTGCCTGTGCGGGCCGTGCCCGCTACCGCACCGGAGTTTGATTGGGGGGAGAACTTAGTTCTCTTCGCTTGCAGCTTCGGCTTCGGCCGGAGCGGCAGCTTCTTCTGCAGCCGGTGCTTCGTCAGCGGCCGGAGCTTCTTCAGCGGCCGGTGCCGGAGCGCCGCCCTCTTCTTCAAGCTTGATACGCAGGGCGTCGATGATGCGTGCAGCAGCGGCAGCAGGAGCCTTGAGGACACCGGCAACCTTGGCGAGCTGCAGCTCACGGGACTCGAGAGCTGCCAGGGCGGCAACTTCGCTTGCGTTCAGGGCCTTGCCCTCGAAGTAGCCGGTCTTGATGACCAGCTGCTTGTTGGCCTTGGCAAAGTCCGTCAGGCTCTTGGCGGCGGCAACCGCGTCACCCTTGATGAACGCAATTGCGGTGGGGCCGGCAAGCTGGCCGTCGAATGCTTCGACACCGGCTTCCTTGGCTGCAATGGCGGTCAGGGTGTTCTTGACGACCGAGAACTTGGTGTCCTGGCCGAGAGAAACACGCAGCTGCTTGAGCTGTGCAACAGAGAGCCCGCGGTATTCGGTCAGGACAGCGGCGGTCGATTCCTTGAAATCGTTCGTGATCTCAGCTACTGCGGAGATCTTGTTGGGCGTTGCCATAACCCTCCTTCCGGGGAATAGTGCCGGTCTTCCGGGTCCCCGCTCAAGAAGAGCTGCAACGAAAAACGCCCCGCGCAGATGCACGGGGCTTGGCTCGACGCGGTCCATGACCACGGAGACTTGCTTCGTTCACCTGCGCCGGCCGCCCTTTGTCAGGGTCCTTCGTCCGGGAATCCGCGGATCCTTCCGGGCGCAGCTGCATTGTTGAGCTTTGCCTTGGAAAGTGGATTCCCATCAACCGACGGTCTTTGGTAGTTCAAGGTTACGGGACGGAACAGCGCAACTCCAAATCGGGGCAATCGCGCACCGAAACCTGCTCACTCCGAGGACGTGGTACCGGCCCGGGCGGGAAGTTCCTTCTGCCAGAGGCCGGTGACGCCCGCCGTCGTGAATCCGAGCTGCTTGTTGACGGTCAGCAGGTAGCGGTTCTCCGGCGCGTTCCATGTGTAGATCACGCGGGCGTCGGGGAATTGTTCGCTGAGTCGCTGCATGTTGGCCACCTTGATGAGCAGGCCGAGCTTGTTCCCCCGGTGTTCCTGCAGCACGGTGGTGTCGTCCTGGAACACAACGTCCTGGCGCTGGGCGAGCACCCCGATGGTGGTCAGCCCAACGATGCGGCCGCTGGCGACGTGCTCGACGGCGGTGACAACAGTCCGGCGGCCCTGGGCGATGGCCGCGTCTTCCGCCTCGCGCAACATGCCGCCGTCGAACACGAGCTGCTCTTCCGCTGCTCCTGCCGCGTCGTCGTCGACCGTTTCACCCGCGGCGTTTTCCAGGGCGGCGACGGCGTCCAGCCACTCGTCGGGGCAACGGTCCGTCCAGTGGTGGATGCGGTAGCGGCCGCCGTTGGCGGCGTCCGCCTCCGCCTCGAGTTCGGACACGAGCTTCGAATCAAGCGGAAGCGCGCAGGAGCTGAACTGCTCGATGTGCTGGAGGGTGTAGCCGGCCCGCTGGGCAAAGTCCACCTCCCGGCTGGCCAGGGGGACGGAGCCCAGGCCGCTGCCTGGAACCAGCTGCCCTCCCGCATCGCCTTGCAGGGACGCCGCCGGATGGTTGGTATCCACCATGGCCATGGTGCGGCCTTCGGCCCGGGCAAGCTGCTCGGCTGCTTCGAGGAGCCGGCGGCCTGCCCCGCGCCGCTGGAATTCGGGGAGAATGTCGAGGGTGAATTCGGCAAGGTCGAGGTTGTCGGCGAGGGGCAGCGCGATGTCCACGGTGCCGATGATGCGCCCGTCGATCCGAGCAACCAGGATGACCTGGCGCTCATAGGGGTCCCCCAGTTCGAGGAGCTTTTCCAGCGGGGTGTAGGCGAGGTCGTCGCTGCCCCACAGCTGCATGCGGACCTTCCTGCTCACTTCAACGGCTTCGAGGAAGTCCTTGGCATCGGCCGCTTCCAGCGAATCGGGAATCCACAGCTGTCCGATCTCCACGTTGTCCGTCATCCAGTCCTCTTCTGCCATTCGCCGTATGCACCCGAGGGTGCGAAGCCAAGTGCCACGTTGATTGCCAACATGTAGCGGTTTTCTTCCGCGTTCATGGTGGTCACCCGTTCAACGCGGGGATATTCCCGTTTCAAGCGTCGCAGATTGGCGATCTTCAACCTCATGCCGAGCCGGTGGCCACGGTGCCCTGCTGCCACAAGCGTATCGTCCTGCTCACCCAGCCACGGCTTAAGCGGGTCCACATAAAGTGCCGTGTAACCACCGAGCACCCCGCTGGCCCGGTGGCGGGCGGCGACAACCAGGCAGTCCTGGCCTTCCTCCGCGGTCTCCTTCTCCAAGGTGCGCACCCGCGTCCGGTCCCAGGCCTCGGCTTCATAATCCAGGCCGCCCACGGGGGCGTCGGTGCTCATCCGGCCCATGAGGATTGCGAACTCGTCCACCAGTTCCTCGGGACAGCTGTTCGTCCAGCTGAGTAGCTCGTAGTCAGAGGATGCTGTTTCCGCCGCCGCCATCAGTCCTGACCAGTCGGGGGCGCCGTCCAGCTGCAAGGTGCTGTAACGGGTGGCCTGGGCGAGCGAGTACCCATGCCGGAGCGCGAATGCGGTACCGGGGGCGTTCCTGGGTACCGTTCCCGTGCCCACCGGGGACAGCAGGACGTCGGCGCCGTATTCCGGGCGTTCGGGGTCGCCGGAGCTCGCCATCAGGGTGCTCCTGCCTTCGTCCCGGGCCACGGCCTCGAGGTGCCGGAGGAGCATGCTGCCAAAGCCCCTGCGGCGGTATGGGCCTGCGATGTCAACGCGCAGCCAGGCGCTGCCGAGGTTGTCCTTCAGCGAGAGTTCCACGAATCCCCTGCCAACGATCTTCCCGTCGGCGCGGAGGTAGAAATTGCGGAGTTTGCGGTAGTCGTTGTCAGCCCAGCCGGCGAGCCGCGCGGGCAGCGATGCCGCCAGATCCAGGTTGCCCCAGTGTTCCATCAGGATCCCGTCCAGGGCCTCGCAGTATTCGCGGAACTCCGTGGCCTCCGCAGAGTCCAGGCCCGGCGGCAGGTGGAGTTCGTGGATGGTGGCTTCCGCGGCTTCGACCATGGTTCCAAGCGTAGCCCGCGAGGGGTCCCAGGCCGAGCTTGCGAGGGCGGGGAGCGGGTTAGGCGCTAGCCCGCGAGGGGTCCCAGGCCGAGGCTACGAAAAAGCCGCCCGGCAAATGCCGGGCGGCTTTTTGAAGCGGAACTGGTGAAGCTTAGGCTTCGGTCAGGACCTTGGTGACGTTCGGGTCGACGGAGATGCCCGGGCCGAACGTGGTGGTGACGGTGGCCTTCTGGATGTAGCGGCCCTTGGAAGCGGACGGCTTCAGGCGGAGGACCTCTTCGAGGGCTGCGGCGTAGTTCTCGGCCAGCTTGATGGCGTCGAAGGATGCCTTGCCGATGATGAAGTGCAGGTTCGAGTGCTTGTCGACGCGGAAGTCGATCTTGCCGCCCTTGATGTCGTTGACAGCCTTGGCGACGTCCGGGGTAACCGTGCCGGTCTTCGGGTTCGGCATGAGGTTACGCGGGCCGAGGACCTTACCGAGGCGGCCAACCTTGCCCATGAGGTCAGGGGTGGCAACGGCTGCGTCGAAGTCGGTCCAGCCGCCTGCGATCTTTTCGATCAGGTCGTCGGAACCCACGAAGTCGGCGCCGGCAGCGATTGCTGCTTCAGCCTTGTCGCCGGTCGCGAAAACCAGGACACGGGCGGTCTTGCCGGTGCCGTGGGGAAGGTTGACCGTGCCGCGGACCATCTGGTCGGCCTTGCGGGGGTCAACGCCGAGGCGGAAAGCGACCTCAACCGTTGCGTCGAACTTGGACGGGTTGATTTCCTTTGCCAGGCTGATTGCCTCGAACGGGGCGTAGACCTTGCCAGCCTCGATCTTGGCTACGGCTGCCTCATATGCTTTGCTGCGCTTTGCCATGCTGCTTGTTTCTCCTTGTGCAGTTGTGGTCTGCGGACCGCGCGGGGCCCTGCCACGGTTGGGAGTCCGGCGTGGACTACCAACATTTCAATGATTTCAAGTGCCGGTTTCCCGGCGGTTGAAGGCTTTGCTTAGCCTTCGACGGTGATGCCCATGGAGCGGGCGGTGCCGGCGATGATCTTGGCAGCGGCCGCGATGTCGTTGGCGTTGAGGTCTTCCATCTTGGTGGAAGCGATTTCCTCGACCTGTGCCTGGGTAAGCTTGGCGACCTTCACGGTGTGCGGGGTCGACGAGCCCTTGGCAACGCCTGCAGCCTTCTTGATGAGTTCTGCAGCCGGCGGGGTCTTGGTGACGAAGGTGAAGGAGCGGTCTTCGTAGACCGTGATTTCAACCGGGATGACGTTTCCGCGCTGGGCTTCCGTTGCGGCGTTGTACGCCTTGCAGAATTCCATGATGTTGACACCGTGCTGGCCAAGCGCAGGACCGATCGGCGGGGCCGGGTTGGCGGCACCTGCCTGGATCTGCAGCTTGATGAGGCCGGTGACCTTCTTCTTGGGAGCCAATGTAGGGTCCTTCTCTAAATAGCGTCCTGGGACACAGGAGCGTGCCTCAGGTTGTTGGCCGCCATGGCGAGGCGGCCGGCCGCCCCGCAACCGCTAAGCAGGCGGAAGCAGGGCGAAATCTTTGGGTCTGTCAGATCTTGGTGACCTGGTTGAACGCGAGGGTCACGGGGGTTTCACGTTCGAAGATGGAAACCAGCACCACAAGGGTCTGGGATTCCGGCTTGATCTCGGAAATCGTGGCCGGGAGGGTCTCGAACGGACCTTCCTTGACGATGACCGACTCACCGACCTCGAAGTCCACGGCAACCGGAGCAGCGCTCTGCTTGACCGGCTTGCCCTTTTCGGCCTGCTCTTCTTCGAAGACCGGGGCGAGCATCGAGAAGACCTCGTCGAGGCGCAGCGGCACGGGGTTGTGGGCGTTGCCCACGAATCCGGTGACACCCGGGGTGTGGCGGACGGCGCCCCAGGAAGCATCCGTCAGGTCCATGCGGACCAGGACGTAACCGGGAATGCGGACGCGGTTGATGACCTTGCGCTGGGCGTTCTTGATCTCAACGACTTCTTCCATGGGGACCTGGATTTCGAAGATGTAATCTTCCATGTCCAGGGTCTGGATGCGGGTCTCAAGGTTCGCTTTCACGCGGTTTTCGTAACCGGCGTAGGAGTGGATGACATACCAGTCACCCTCCTGGCGGCGCAGCTTGGCCTTGAATTCCTCGGCCGGATCGGCCGGTGCGGCTGCAGCCGCGGTGGCGAGGGCGTCGTCGCCGGCTTCTTCTCCGGCGGTTTCAGGCGCAGCAGACTCAGCCTCGGACGTATCCACGGCCTCCGCCGCGGCGTCCGTGCTTCCATCCAGCTCAGTCTCGTTTACCTCGAGCTCCTGCTCAGACACTTGGTCTCCTGCTTCCTCATTGCCTAACATGCCTATTTAAATGGCTCAATTCCACAAACCCTGCAAAATCCCTTGAATTTCCGGGGATTTCCGCACGGCTTGCGGAGTGATCCGTTTAGCGGTCCGTGGCGCCTGACCCGCCGAACACCCAGCTGACTCCGGTACCGAAGGCCAGGTCCAGCAGGGTGACGATGAGCATCATGACGGCCACGAAAACCAGCACCACAAGGGTGTAGTTGATCAGTTCCTTGCGGGTCGGAGCGACCACCTTCTTGAGTTCGCCGATTACCTGGCGGACGAAGAGGGTGATTCGAGCGAAGAAGCCGGCCTCGGCCTTCCTGGCAGGTCGGCCCTTCGAGCTGCTTGCAGCTGTTTCGGTCACCCGGTCCTCACTCATCCATGCAAAGTTGTTGACCCGGTTCTGATCAGAACCGTTGCCGCGTCTGCCCCGGACTGAAACCGGAACAGCCTGCGCAGGGCAGACAGGACTCGAACCTGCAACCTGCGGTTTTGGAGACCGCTGCGCTACCAATTGCGCCACTACCCTATGGAACGAATCCATGTTTTGGCCCCTCGCCAGAGGCGCGGACCATTGTGATGTTTTTCAACACCGGTGAACCAGTCTACGCAAGAACTTCGCGATAGTCGAACCGGGACAGTTCCGGTGTGTCCGGGCATCCTGGCTCCCCCGCCGCTGCCGTCACTTTCGCAAACAGGCCCGCAGGGCGTCCGCAGAACAGCATAGAGTAGAACTCGTCGTTTCCCATCATCCAGCTCACGCTGCCAGCGAAGAACGGTCCCACATGCCTGCCGGAACAGCTCCCGCCCGCGTTTCACAGAGAATTTCCGCCATTGCCGAATCCGCCACCCTTGCCGTTGATGCCAAGGCGAAGGCGCTCAAGGCCGCCGGCCGTCCCGTTATCGGCTTCGGCGCCGGGGAACCGGATTTCCCCACCCCGGACTACATCGTCAAGGCCGCCATCGAAGCCGCCGGTGATCCCAAGAACCACCGGTACTCCCCCGCGGCCGGGCTCCCGGAACTCAAGAAGGCCGTTGCGGCGAAGACCCTCCGCGATTCGGGCTACAAGGTCGATCCGTCCCAGGTCCTGGTGACCAACGGCGGCAAGCAGGCCGTCTACAACGCCTTCGCCACCCTGCTCGACCCGGGCGACGAGGTCATCATCCCGACCCCCTTCTGGACCACCTACCCGGAGGCCATCCGTCTTGCCGGCGGTGTGCCGGTGGAGGTCTTCGCCGGCCCCGAGCAGGGCTACCTGGTGACCGTGGACCAGCTCGAAGCCGCCCTCACGGAGCGGACGAAGATCCTCCTGTTCGTCTCCCCGTCCAACCCCACCGGCGCCGTCTACAGCCCGGAGCAGGTCGCCGAAATCGGCAAATGGGCCGCTGCCAAGGGCCTGTGGGTGGTCACGGATGAGATCTACGAACACCTGACCTACGACGGTGTGCCCTTCACGTCGATCGCTACCGCCGCCCCGGAACTCGGCGACAAGGTCGTCATCCTCAACGGCGTCGCCAAGACCTACGCCATGACCGGATGGCGTGTCGGCTGGATGATCGGCCCGGCCGACGTCATCAAGGCCGCCACCAACCTGCAGTCGCACGCGACCTCCAACGTCTCGAACATCATGCAGATCGCGGCCCTTGCCGCGGTCTCCGGCCCGCTGACCGCCGTCGACGAAATGAAGATCGCCTTCGACCGCCGCCGCAAGGCAATCGTGGCGGGACTGAATGCCATTGAGGGCGTTGACTGCCCGACGCCGGCCGGTGCGTTCTACGTCTACGCCGACGTCCGCGCCCTGCTCGGCAAGGAATTCCCGACGGCGAACGGTCCGGTCCGCCCGTCGACTTCCGCCGAGCTGGCCTCGCTGATCCTGGACGAGGTTGAGGTCGCGATCGTTCCGGGCGAGGCCTTCGGCCCCTCCGGATACGTACGCCTGTCCTACGCGTTGGGCGACGAGGACCTCGCCGAAGGCGTGCGCCGCCTGCAGGATTTCCTCGGCAAAGCCAAGTAAGAGCACATGAAGAACGCCCCCTCCGCTGAGGGGGCGTTCTTCATGCCTGGGTGCCATCCCGCACGGCGCCCGCGCAGGATCGGCTCAGAGCAAGCGGCGTTCGGCCGCCCATTTGGTCAGTTCGTGCCGGCTGGAAAGCTGGAGCTTGCGCAGTACCGCCGAGACGTGGGTTTCCACCGTCTTGATGGAAATGAACAGTTCCTTGGCGACTTCCTTGTAGCTGTAGCCGCGGGCGATGAGCCGCATGACCTCGAGTTCGCGGGCGGACAGGCGGTCCAGTTCGTCGTCGGCGATCTCCGCCGGTGAGGTACCGAAGGCGTCCAGCACGAAACCGGCCAGCCGCGGCGAAAACACGGCGTCCCCGTCGGAAACCCGGATGACGGCGTCGGAAATCTCGGCCCCGGAAATGCTCTTGGTGACGTATCCGCGGGCGCCCGCACGGATCACGGCCACCACGTCCTCCGCGGCATCAGAGACGCTAAGGGCCAGGAAGCTGGTGCTGCCGAGCAGTTGCGCCGACTTGCTGATCACTTCCCGCCCGCCACCGCCCAGGCCGCCCGGCAGGTGGACATCCAACAGGACGACTTCGGGGCGTTGTTCGGCGATGACCCGGATGGCGTCGTCGACGGAGCCGGCCTCGCCGACGACGTCGATCCGGGAATCCAGGTCCGCCTTCAGTCCCGAACGGAAAATGGCGTGATCATCGACCACCACCACGCGGACGCTGCGCCGGGTTCCTGCATCACGCGCGGTTCCTGCATCATTCATGGTCTTCCCTCTCCGTTGCGTTCGTCCTGGCCGGCCGCCGCCGCCGGAAGGCTGAGGCGCACCTCGGTCCCGGAGGGTCCGCTGCTGATGACCGCCGTGCCGCCGTGCCTTTTCATGCGCCCCACGATCGATTCACGAACGCCCAGGCGGTCCTTCGGCACGGCCTCCGGGTCGAATCCGGGACCGCGGTCCTTAACGAAGATTTCGCTTCCCGTGTCCGAACTCTCCAAATAAACGGATACCGCTCCGCCACCGTGCCGGGCCGCGTTGAGCATCGCCTCGCGGGCTGCCTGGACCAGTGCCTCGTGCCGTTCACTCATGGCGGTGTCCCCTACGCTGACGACGTCGACCACTTGCCCGTGGGTGTCTTCCACCTCAGCGGCAACAGCCTTGATCCGGTCGGCGAGGTGCCCGGAGTCGGCGGCCTGGTCCCGGTACAGCCAGCCGCGCAGTTCACGCTCCTGGGCGCGGGCCAGCCGGACGACGTCCTGTTCCGAGCCGGCCCGGCGTTGGATCAGGGCCAGGGTCTGCAGCACGGAGTCGTGCAGGTGGGCAGCGATTTCCGCCCGTTCGGTTTCCCTGACCCTGCCCGCCCGTTCGGTTTCCAGGTCCTTCCAGAACTTCAGGCCCCAGGGCAGCAACACAAGGGCCACGCCGCCGAGCACGGCCACCGAAGCCAGCAAGGCCAGCCAAGTCTGTTCCCATGAGCCCGACCCGGACACCATGACCAGCACGCCGGCCACCACCAAGGCCAGTCCCGCGCCGAGGCGGACCCAGCCGCCGGCCTGGTCCGCCTTGGTCTTGTCGACCAACCCTGCCCGGCGGGTCTCGTCCAGTTGCATCCAGGCGATGGCGGCACCGCCAAGGATGGCGGCTGCCGGAATCAACGTGCCCAGGGGCAGGTCCACCCCCAATTGCCGTGCGACAAGGATCCCGGCCACGAAAAGCAGCCCCGCACCGAGCAACAGTTCCCTGCCGTACTGGAATCGCCCGCCGGTGAACCAAGGGGCCGGGCGCCGGGCCGACGGCGGCCCTCCAGCGCGAGCGAACCCGTTCGCCGCAGGAGACGGCGAGCTCACCGCCGGCGCAATGGGTGACGCCGGCGGTCGGGCGGCGCGACGGGCTCCTTCGTCCGCGGTGGGCACCAGGACCCAGAGCCAGGCGTAGAACACGAACCCGGCGCCGCCGGCGAGTGTTGCCAAAGCCATGCCGATCCGCAGGTACTTCACCGGCCAACCCAGGTGTGCGGCGAGGCCACTGCAGACGCCGGCAATCATGCGGTCGCCACTGCGGAACAGAGGCGGGCGTTGGGCAGGGCTTGTCATGCCTCCATCCAAACACGGATCAGGGGGCCGGGAGCCCCGGAACCGGGGTATCCCAGGGGTCCCTCAGGGACGGTTCAGGGTATCCCCCAGTAGAGGCCACCCCCGGCCGGACGGCAGGATCGAGGTATGAACCAGAACAGCACACCCGGGACCCCCGGGCAGGGTGACGGGACCGGCCACAGCGGCGAACCCGGTGCCCGGCCCACACAGAACTTCTTCGACTGGATCCGCAGCCAGGGCATATCCCGCGGGCAGGACCGGTGGATCGGCGGCGTTGCCAGCGGCGTCGCCCACCGCTTCGGCATCGACCCGCTGATTGTCCGCGGCATCTTCGTCGTGCTCGCGATCTTCGCCGGCGTCGGCGTCCTGCTCTACGGCGTGGCCTGGGCCCTGCTGCCGGAGCCGGACGGGCGCATCCACGCACAGGAGGCCGGTGCCGGCCGCTGGACCGCGGGCATGACAGGGGCCGTGATCACCACGGTCATCGGCCTTCCCGGCCTCGGCCGGGGCGTCTGGGGCTGGGGCTGGAACGGCTTGCCCGGCCTCTTCTGGACCCTCTTCTGGGTGGGCGCGATTGCCTGCCTGGTCTACTTCCTGGTCCAACGGAACCGAAACCGGAACGGAGGAAACACCGTGGGCAATCAGTACTACGCGGGTGCTGCACCGGCGGCACCGACCGGCGGCACCTTCGCAGGGACGCCGGACATGCACGACGGCGGGCAGGACTTCGGCAACCGGCAGGCCTTCGCCGCCCCGGCAAGCGGAGGCCCCGCCCCCGCGACCGGGAGCCTTCCGCTCCCGGGCGAGGCACCGCCGTCGGGCATTCCGGGTTCGGGCATTCCGGGTTCGGGCATTCCGGGTTCGGGCATTCCCGCAGGGCCCGGTTTCCCCGGTGCCCCGACCGCGCCGCATTGGCAGGGCGGGCCGCCGCGCGGACCGCGCCGGCAGGGACCCGGAGCAGCGATTGTCGCGGTTTCCGCGGGTGCGGCGCTCCTGGTGGGAGGCACCATCAAACTGCTCGACGCCGGCGGCACCATCCAGCTGGGCGACGCCGCCAACGCGGTGGTCTGGGCGAGCGGCGCGGCCGTGCTCGGGCTGGGCATCCTGGTCGCCGGGCTCCGGGGCCGGACCTCCGGGTTCCTCGGTTTCCTTGCAGTGGTGGCGCTGGTGATCGGCGGGATCTTCAACCTGATCCCGCGCGGTGACCACTTCGCACTGCAGAACACAGAATGGACGCCGCTCACCATCGCGGACGCCCACAAGGGCTACGACATCACCGGCGCCAACGGGACGGTAGACCTCACGAAACTGGAACTGGACGAGCCCCTGGAATCCGGGCTGACAGTGCCGCTCAATATCACCGCGAGCAACATCAGGGTACTCATTCCCGAAACCGTGCCCGTGGAGATCAAAGCGGACATGACCTTCGGAAACCTCAAGGGAGCCGGCAGCATCAGCGGGGACGGCCAGTCTGACGGGCATCAGGTGTTCAACACTGGCAAACCCGGGGCCACCCTGGTCATCGAGGTGGACGGCACGTTCAGCAACGTCACCATCCAGGAAGGGAACTGACATGAGCACGCAGGAACAGGGACCGCTCTACGGAGCCAACGGGGACGGCACCGGACAGGCACAAGGGCCACGGGTCGGCACGGTGGTGTGGGGCCTGGTCATCGTGGCCCTCGCGGCGCTGATGATCATCTCAAAGCTGGGCCTGGTGGCCCTCAACGGGAACTACGTCCTGATCGGGCTCATGATCGGAGCCGGTGCGGCGCTGATCATTGGCGGCCTCGTCTCGGCACGTTCGCGCAGCTCCAGGGCGAAGGAAGCGGAAGGAAACGCCGGGAACGGAACCATCCACGGGTGACCACCACCTGAAAAAGGACCCAACCGCCCCAGCGGGCGCCGGCTCCGGCGTCCGCTGGGGCGTGACAAAACATCTCCGACAAGGGAGGCTCGAACCATGACCAAATTCTTCAGCATCATCCGAAGCATCGGCCTGAAGCGCGGTCCGCAGCGCTGGCTCGGCGGCGTCTGTGGCGGCATCGCCGCGAAACTGAACGTCGATGTCGCGTACGTCCGGGTGGCGTTCCTGCTTTTCTGCCTGCTGCCCGGTCCCGCAGTTGTTGTCTACATCCTCGCCTGGCTGCTGCTCCCCGCGCAGGACGGAAGCATTGCACTGGAATCCTTCCTCGAACAACGCGGCCGCAACCGCTCCTGATCCGGCGAATATTGCGGGATTGTTTCCGGGTGCTCATCCCGGCCTGCGGGCCCGGTTTGTGTCCTGCCCCACATTGCCGCCTACAATCTAGGGGAGCTCAGCGTGGCGCTCTGCACGTGTACCTCCTAGCCAGGATTTGAGCGCTCATGAAAATTGGAATCCTCACCAGCGGCGGCGACTGCCCCGGACTCAATGCAGTCATCCGCGGTGCAGTCCTGAAGGGCATCGCCATCCACGGCCAAGAGTTCGTCGGTTTCCGCGACGGCTGGCGTGGCGTGGTCGAGGGCGACATCATCGACATCCCCCGCACCATGGTCCGCGGTATCGCCAAGCAGGGCGGCACCATCCTGGGCACCTCCCGCACCAACCCCTTCGAGAACGGCGGCGGGCCCGAGGTCATCAAGGGCCACATGGACCGGCTCGGCATCGACGCGATGATCGCGATCGGCGGCGAAGGAACCCTGGCCGCGGCCAAGCGGCTCACCGACGCCGGGCTGAAGATCGTGGGCGTGCCCAAGACGGTGGACAACGACCTCGACGCCACCGACTACACCTTCGGCTTCGACACCGCCGTGCAGATCGCCACCGAGGCGATCGACCGGCTGCGGACCACTGGCGAATCCCACCACCGCTGCATGATCGCCGAAGTCATGGGCCGGCACGTCGGCTGGATTGCCCTGCACGCCGGCATGGCCTCCGGTGCCCACGCCATCCTGATCCCCGAGCAGAAGATCTCGATCGACCAGATCACCGAATGGGTCAAGGAAGCCCACGACCGTGGCCGCGCCCCGCTCGTGGTGGTCGCCGAAGGCTTCGTGCCCGACCACATGGAAGCCCCGCACTCCGAGCGCGGCCTGGACACCTTCGGCCGCCCGCGCCTTGGCGGCATCGCGGACCAGCTCGCCCCGGAGATCGAGGCCCGCACCGGCATCGAGACCCGCGCCACGATCCTGGGCCACATCCAGCGCGGCGGCGTCCCGTCCGCCTTCGACCGGGTACTCGCCACCCGCCTGGGCATGGCCGCCATCGATTCCGTGGTGGAAGGCCGCTGGGGCACCATGGTCTCCCTCAACGGCACCGACATCGTGCACGTCGGCTTCGAAGCGGCCCTCGGCAGGCTCAAGACCGTCCCGCAGCACCGCTACGACGAAGCCGCCGTGCTGTTCGGCTAAAGTCCGTGCTGTTCGGCTACGAGGCGAACACCAGAGCGGGGCCCGTGTCTTCCGGCACGGGCCCGCTCTGCGTCTCCGGAGCTGTTCCCTCTCTGCCTACACTCGATGCATGGGATTTGCTGAGGGATCTGCCGATATCGTCCTGCTGGCCTGGGCACGTCATCTTGGATTCGACGACGCCGCATTCGCCCACGTGCGCTTCTCCCCGGCGGCCACTGCCAGTGAACGGCTGGTCCGGGAGGAGGACGGCTCGGATTCCATCACCTTCGTCCGGCTTTTCGGGCACTCGGCCCTCGTGGGTCCCCCCTGGGCTGCCGCGGCGGCCGGCGAATACAGCGACGAAGAACTCAGCGAGCACGCCACGCTGCTGCGCATGAGCCGCGAACACGGCGGCCACGGCCTGGGCACCTCGGCCCTGCTGTTCGCCGATGACCTGCCCCTCGCCCAACCCCGCGGCGAACTGACCGTCTCCCACGGGCACCCGGAGGCCATCGAGCTGGAAGGCATGTGCCCGCCCGATGACGTCAACGAAGCCCGCCTGGGCTCCATGAGCCATTGCTACACCGTGATGGACGGCCCCGGAAATGACGGCAGCCCCGTGGCCTGCGGTGCCTACGCCGAGTGGGAGGGCATCCTGGCAGACATGGGCGTCCTGGTCCGGCCGGACCTCCGCCGCCAGGGCCTGGGCACGCTGGCCGCCTCGATCGCATCACACGAAGCACTCGCCTCCGGCCTGACCCTGCAGTGCCGCGCCGCGCTGGACAACCGCGGCGCACTTGCCCTGGCCAGGAGCCTGGGATTCGCCGACGGCGGTACGGTCACTTCCGTGCTGCTGCGTTGACCCCCTCGTCCGACGGCGCCTTGGCTCCCCAGCCCTGGACAGCTTTCGGTTTGCCGAATAGCAAAGCCGCCATGGCGCCCACCAGGATCGCAAAGGCGGGCAACAGCACCGACTGGGACATCGCCGTCGAGAATCCCGCGTGCAGGAACTCCGGCAGCTGCCCGCCAACCGGCCCCTCCCCGCCCGGGGCGCCGCCGGGAGCGGCCGGCAGCTCGGCGGCGAGCCGGGCCTGGATCAGCGAGGCGATCGCGGCCGAGCCGAGCACCGCCCCGATCTGCCGGGTGGTGTTGAAGACGCCGGATCCGGCACCGGCCTGGCGCGGCGGAAGGTTGCGGGTTGTCGCGTTGGAAACGGGGCCCCAGATGAAGCCGTTGGCCACACCCTGCAGAGCACTGGGAAGCAAGAACATCCAGATGGGGGTGTCGGGCTTGAGCAGGGCGCCGGTCCAGAAAAGCGCCGTGGACAGGCATATGAGGCCGAACGCGGCGAACCAGCGGGGGTTGAACCGGTCGATCAGCTTGCCCACGAAGGGTGCCAAAGCACCGGAGAGCACCGCCATGGGGATCATCAGCAGCGCCGACTGGGTGGGAGTCAGGCCACGGACCACCTGATAGTAGAAGATGGTAGGCAGCGGAAACGCAGTGATGGTGAAGCCCACGGCCATGATGGTCGTATTGCCCACGGAGAAGTTGCGCTCCTTGAACAGCCCCAGCGGCAGCAACGGCTCCCCGCCGCGGCGCTCCAGGATCCACTGCCACACCACGAAGAGCGCCAGGACCACGATGCCGGCGATGATCAGTCCCCAGACCGTGACGGGCCCGACGACGGTTCCCCAGTGGTAGCTCTGGCCCTCCTGGATGCCGAACACCAGCAGGAACATCCCGACGGCAGAAAGCAGCACGCCCGGGATGTCGAACCGGTGGCTGTGGGTGCCCAGCGCGGGCACGAAGCGGGTGACCGCCAGGAAACCGATCAGCCCGATGGGCACGTTGACGAAGAAGATCCATTCCCAGCCCAGGCCGTCCACCAGCACGCCGCCCAGGATCGGTCCGACCAGGATCGCCATGCCTGCGGTGGCTCCCCAGAGGCCCATGGCCGCGCCGCGGCGGTCCGGCGGGAAGATCCGGGTGATGACGGCCATGGTCTGCGGGGTCATCATGGCCGCGCCGAAGCCTTGGACGGCGCGCGCGGCGATCAGCGTGCCGACGTCGCCCGAAAGCCCGCACCAGAGGGAGGCGAGCGTGAAGACCACCAGCCCCGAAAGGTAGAGGTTCTTGGGACCAAAACGGTCCCCGAGCCGCCCGGTGATGAGCAGCGGCACGGCGTAGGCCAGGAGGTAGGCGCTCGTCACCCAGATGACGGCGTTGATGTCAGCGTTGAGTCCTTCCATGATCCGCGGGTTCGCCACGGAAACGATGGTTGAGTCGATCAGGATCATGAAGAAACCGATGACGAGGGACCACAGGGCGGGCCAGGGTTTGGCTACTTGTTCCACGGGTTTCCTTAGTCTTTTGTGGTTGCGGGGGTTTGCCAAGGCAGTCCGCCGCTGCGGAGCTCCGCCTGGAAGCTGCGGATCCAGTCAATCTCGCACCGCAGCATGGCTTGCTGGTATTCGACGTCCACCCAGTACCTGCGCTCGACCCCTTTGGCGATAGCCGCTTCGCGGCCTTCCGCCAGGAACGCGAGTTGTTCGTCGAGGGCGGCGAGCCGGATATCCAGGAGTTCGAGGACGACGTCGGAAGGCAGGTTGTGTGCCTCCGCGATCGCATGCGGGAAGGCCGGGTACTCGTTGACGGCCTCGGAGAGCATTCCCGCCAGCCGCTGCGAGAGGGCGGCCCTTCCGTCATCGGTGATCCGGTAGGTGGTGCGTTCGGGGCGGCGGCCGTCACGGTCCGTTCCCGTGGCCTCAAGCAGGCCGTCCGACTCCAAGCGGGCCACCGCGTGGTAGAGAGTGCCTGGCCGGACCTTCACCAAGCGGTCCTCATGGCGAGCCATCAGGAGCTGGTACATCTCATAGGGGTGCATGGGTGCTTCCGCCAGGAGCGCCAGGGCGGCGACCCCCAGCGGGGACAGCTGAGAGCGTGCCATTCGTGCTCCTCACTGAAGTTGCTTATTCCACAACGACTATTCCATGTGGAATATTTGGGCGCAACTATCCGCAACTGTGCGTCCTGACCCACGGCCCCGGTGGGAAGCGTCAGCCGAGGAGCTGCAGGATCTCCGCGCGCGCGAACATCCGGGCTGCTTCCCGCGCAGTCGGGCTGCCGGCGTCGGGATCCGCCCCGGCGTCGATCAGCACCCGGGCGACATCCGTGTATCCCTTGAACACCGCGCCGGCGAGCGGCGTCTGGCCGCGGCTGTTGGGGGCGGAGGCATCCGCCCCGTGGTGCAGCAGGAGCTGGACGGTCTCCGGATGGCCATGGTACGCGGCAAGCATCAGCAGCGAATCCCCGGCGGAATTGCAGAGACCGGCCGGGGCTCCGGCGTCGAGGTAGCTGCGGAGCACGGGGTCGTCGCCCTCGCGGACGGCGTCGAACATGGCCTCTGCCAGGGCGGCGTCTTCGTCCTCGATGCCTTGGGTTTCGGGAGTTTCGCTCATCGGTGTGGTCCCTTCAGGAATCCGCTCTGGCGCCCCACTACCTGGCCGGCATCGGGCGCGACAATCACTTCCTGGGCGGCGGCGTAACTTTCGTCGCCGTCCTGAACGGCAAGCACCTCGGCCGGATCCACGGACCGCTTGATGAGGGCCAGCCCCACGGCGCCCATCTCATAATGCTGGGCCACAGACGTCAGGGTACCCACTTTCCGGCCCGCTGCAAGCACGTCGCTTCCGGCCACCGGCAGGGTGTGCAGGGAACCGTCGAGTTGCAGGAAGACGAGCCGCCGCGGCGGGTGGCCAAGGTTGTGCACCCGGGCGATGGTTTCCTGCCCCTTGTAGCAGCCCTTGGACAGATGCACCGAGGTCCGCAGCAGGTCCAGTTCGTGCGGAATGACCCGTTCGTCGGTCTCTGCGCCAAGCCGGGGCCGCCAGGCCGCGATCCGCAAGGCCTCCGAGGCCAGGGTGCCCGCCAAGGCCAGGCCCTCCACCGCGTCTTCGAGTTCGGCGGCCGGGATCAGGTATTCGAACCAGGGACGTTCCAGCCCCGGATGCAAGTCCTCGGCAACCACGCTGTAGGAGTATCCGCCCGCACCCACCTGCGGCCAGGGATCCTCCCAGATGATCCGGTCCGCCCATGCCTCCACCCGTTTGGTGGAACCCACCGTGGCCCACTCCCCCGAAACGTCCGCGACCTCGACGCGCAGCATGAACTTCATCTTGGTCAGCCACTCCGCCAACGGGGCGGCCTCTACGGCTTCGACCAGCAGCCAGGCGGTTTCGCCGTCGTCCACGATCCTGGCATCGAACTCGATCCGGCCCTGCACCGTCAGCAGCAGCAGTTCGCTTGAAACACGCGGCGGCAGGTTGGTCACCTGCTGGGAGGACAGCGTGTTCAGCCAACTGAGCCGGTCCGGTCCGGTAACGGTGACGACGCCGCGGTGCGAAAGGTCGACGACGGCGGTTCCGGCGGCCAGGGCGCGCTGCTCGCGCAGTGGCTCGCCATAGTGGGCGGCGACGCCGGCATCGGCGCCCCCGCCTTCGACGGCGCCAGGGCGCGACAACAGGGGGCTTTTATAAGTCATATCCAGTAGAAGTCCTTTGGGCCTAGCGGTATTCCGGGTTTTCGAAGTCGAAGCGGGTTCCGGCCTTCCATTCGGCCGGGAGGTTGCCGTAGGCGGGAATGCCGCCGGCGTCCTTGAGCAGGCGCGCCAGGTGGAGGAGGTTCCAGGTCATGAACGTGGTGTTCCGGTTGGTGAAGTCGCTTTCCGGGCCGCCGGAACCTTCGTCCAGGTAACTCGGGCCGGGACCCACCGCGCCGATCCAGCCGGCATCGGCCTGCGGCGGAATGGTGAAGCCGACGTGCTGGAGGCTGTACAGCACGTTCATGGCACAGTGCTTGATGCCGTCCTCGTTGCCAGTGATCAGGCAGCCGCCGACCTTGGGATAGTACGCCCATTGGCCCTTGCTGTTGAGCTGCCCGGAATGCGCGTAAAGGCGTTCAATGATCTTCTTGGTCTGGGAGGAGTTGTCCCCCAGCCAGATGGGCCCCGCGAGCACCACGATGTCCGCTTCCTGGACGGCAGGGTAGAGCTCCGGCCATTCATCGCTGGCCCAGCCGTGTTCGCGCATGTCCGGATAGACCCCGGGGGCGATGTTGTGGTCGACCGTGCGTATAACGCGGGTGCTGACGCCTTGCTTTTCCATGATGCGGCGGCTGACCTCGATCAGGCCTCCGGTATGGCTGAGCTGCGGCGACGGCTTCAGCGTCCCGTTGAAGAAGACGGCCTTGAGGCCGGCGTAGCCGCCCGGTTTCACCTGTTCTTCCATCGGATCACTCCCTTGGCCGCGTGAGCTGGACCTGAGCCAGCTTGCACATGGAACCATGGTGCCCGGGGACGGCAGATCAGGGAACGCTGTTCAGGAGACCTTCCCCAGGAAACCCTTATTCAGAAACCCTTATTCAGGAAACCTTGTTCAGGAAACCTTGTTCAGGAACGCCGAAGCGTGGGCTTCGAGGGACTTGCCGGCAGCGGCGACGTCCCAACGCCAGAGCAAGTTGCCGTCCACCAGGCCGAAGATCCGGGTGGCCGCCGTGTATTCCTTCGAATGGCTGCCGCGCATCACCATGTCGGTGCTGAGCTGGATCTGGGGCCCCTTGATCTGGCCGTAGTAGAGCTCGGAAATGCCACCCGGATGTGTGATGGTCACCGTCAGGTCGAAGCCGCCGTCGGCATTGCGGCGGGCTTCGACGTCGTCGGCGTTCTTCAGCACGGGAACCATGTCCGCGGGAATCAGCCCGGGCCCGCCGTCGGCCTCGACCAGTTCGCGCTCAAGCGCCCAGAACCCGGTTTCCACGGTCAACGGCCGCAGCTTGGTGCCTTGCTCGTCGCTGAGCCAGCTTTCGGCGCGGTACTGCAGGTATGGCAGGCCGTTGTGCGTAAAGGAGACGTGCTGGATGAAATGTTCGGAATCCTCTTCACCGCTTCCCAGGCGTCCGCGGCCTTCCCACTCACCGATGAGCCAGGACAGGGGGACGAGTTCGGGTGTCAGATCCGTGGGAATTTCAATGGGCACAGCAGTTCTACCTCAGCGCGACAGGGAAACGACTATTACTTCTGGCCCTTGAAAAGGCGGTAAACGACGAAGCTGGCGAACCAGGCCATGGAGATGCTGGCCAGGCCGAGCAGGACAAGGAAGAAGATTTCAAAGGCAAGAACAGACATGATGCCATCCTAACTGTTAGTAGATGAGTAGTTTGTCGATGAAGTAGCAAAGCGAACCCACGGCCCACACCGGTGCCACCCCCATGCCCAGGACGGCGGCCAAGTTGAGCCGGCCCGGCCGCAGGGTGACCATGCGCCGGAAGCTCAGGAGCACCGAACCCATCACCACGCCCACCACTGCCGCAGCCGCGACGGAAATGTTGGAGAACACCAGCCCGGCAAGCGGGGCAACCAGCCCGGCGGCGGCGATGCCCAGCGGGGCCACGATCCGGTCCGGCCAGCGCAGCAGCCCGGTCAGCAGCGCCACGGCCGCGCTGAGGCCGGCCACCAGCACCATCTCCTGTACGCCGTTGAAGCGCACGCTGGCGATCCAGCCGGCCCCGAGGCAGCTGAGCAGGACACCGGCGCAACTGCCCAGGGTCGATTCAAGGCGCTGGGCCTGGCCGGTGCCGCGGACCAGCTGGACGATGAAGACAGCGATGACGCCGGTGGCGATGAACGCGGGGACGTAGTCGAGGAAGCCGGGCGCCGGCGCGTACGCGGCGGCGAGGGCGGAGCCCATCCCGCTGAGGGCGATGACAGCGGCGAGGGTCTTCTTCGCAGGAACGGCCAGGAAGTGCGGCCAGCCGATGCCGACGACGGCCGCTGCCACGATCCCGACGCCCACCATCACCCCGGCGGGGGCATACGATCCGGCGACGATGACCGCGAGTGTGACGAGGCCGACCACCCCGATGTTCCAAGACTTCACTGCGTTCCTGACTTCATTGCGGCCTGCGTTCAGCGGCGGACCCGGCGTTGAACATCCTTCGCCCATCCTGCCCTATGCGGCCGAAATATGTCGCCGAAGTTGCTGCAGACTGCCCTAATCCATGTCCTCGATTCGCCCGGCGGGTATACTCAAATGTCAAACAGCGATCGCATTGCCGGGTCCTTACCCGAGGTCCCTTTCGGGGGTAGCCGGCTTCACGACGCAGTCAGACGCCGGTGGAAGCCCGGTCCAGACGCCCGATGATGCGCGGCCCGCCCCTTGGAGGAACTATGTCGCACATCCTGCTCCTGACGAACAGCCCCGGCTCGTCCGTGGACATCCTGCCGGCCCTGGAGCTGCTGAACCACCGCGTGCACATCCTGCCGGCAGAACCCACTGCGCTGCTCGACACCGACCCCACCGACGTCGTCTTCCTCGACGCCCGCAAGGACCTCGTGGGCGCCCGCTCGCTGACCCAGCTCCTGAAAGCCACGGGACTCAGCGCACCACTGATGCTCATCCTCACCGAGGGCGGCATGGCCGCCGTGTCCTCGGCCTGGTCCGTGGACGACATCGTGCTCGACTCCGCCGGTCCCGCGGAAGTCGAGGCCCGCATCCGCCTGGCCATGGCCCGCGCTGTGCCCGAAGAAGAGGAAACGCAGAGCGAGATCCGCGCCGCCGGCGTCGTCATCGACGAGGCCAGCTACACCGCACGGGTCAGCGGACAGCCGCTGAACCTGACCTTCAAGGAATTCGAACTCCTCAAATACCTGGCACAGCACCCGGGCCGGGTCTTCACCCGGCAGCAGCTGCTGACCGAAGTCTGGGGCTATGACTACTACGGCGGCACCCGCACCGTGGACGTCCACATCCGCCGGCTGCGGGCCAAGCTGGGTGCCGACCATGAAAACCTCATCAGCACGGTGCGCAACGTCGGCTACCGCCTGACGCTCGTCAGGCTGCCGGACGACGAGCTTTCGGACGCCTGAGAGCTTTCGGACGCCTGAGCCCGACCACTGGGGGCACATTGCAAAACAGGGAAGGCCCGGACTGAGTCCGGGCCTTCCCTGTTTTTCGTGGTGGAGGACATACGGGTCGAACGTATCGAGGCCGCCCCACTGGCGGATCCCCCTCGCAGTCCGCTCCGAAGAGCCGGACGAAACATAGACCTTACAGGGCCGCGGCAGTTCCGGCAAAACGGATACCGCGGGTGCAATCCGCCGCAGGGCGTATAGCCTTGCTGCATGAGTCTTGCGCATCCGGAAAAATGGCCGGTCCTCGCCGTCGATGGCGCCGCGGACCCGGAACTGCTCAGGGACATCAAATCCCTGGCCGCAGCCGCGGAAGAGGCGGACGGCAACCCGCCGTTGTCCGAACAAACACTGGTGCTGCTGCGTGGCGCAGGCTCCTCGGAGCATCCGCTGAGCACCTTGGCTCTTTACGCCCCGGACGAGGACAGCGACCCGTCCAGCGGCGAGGATCTGGCGGGGGTCGCCGTCGTCGTCGGGGAAAAGGACGGCACCGGGGTCCTCGAAATGGCAGTGCACCCCAGCTACCGCAGCCAGGGCGTCGCCGGACGGCTGCTCGGCTACCTGCAGGACACCCGCGGCCTGAACGGGCTGAACGCGTGGTCCCACGGTGACCACGCCGCCGCTGCGCGGCTGGCCGCCCGCTTTTCGTATGGTCCCGTCCGGGAACTGTGGCGGATGCGCCTCATGGCCTCGACCTCTGAAATGCCCGACGCCGGCCTCCCGGACGGCGTAACACTGCGCGCCTTCGTGCCGGGCCAGGATGAGCCGGCGTGGCTTGCGGCTAACAAAGCGGCGTTCGCACACCACCCGGAGCAGGGGTCCATGACGCTGGCCGACCTTGAGGCGCGCATGGCCGAGGACTGGTTCGATCCGGCAGGCTTCCTGCTTGCAGAAAACAGCGCAGGCGAACTGCTCGGCTTCCACTGGACCAAGGTGCACCCGGGGCACGGCGGGCACCCGCCCATCGGCGAGGTGTACGTGGTTGGCGTGACTCCCGCGGCGCAGGGCATGGGACTCGGCAAATCACTGACGGTGGCCGGGATCCGGCACCTGGAACAGCACGAGCTGCATGCGGTGATGCTCTACGTGGATGCAGACAACACGGCCGCCGTCACGCTATACCAGAAACTGGGATTCGTCCGCTGGGATGCGGACGTCATGTACGGGCCGTTAACAGAGAATTAACGTGCCGCCGGGTGGCGGCTTCATGCACCGGTCACGCGGAATTCCGCATCGCGGAGATACTTGTAGGGTTGAAGGAAACCCGCTGAAGAATGAAGGAGAATCCGATGAACCCGGAACCGGCAGGAACGGCCAAGACCGAGGTCAAAGGTTCCACTTTGCCTTCCCGCTTCGGCTCCTCCGAGGTACCCGCGTCCAGGGCCACCCAGGACCGCATCGACATCCCCGAATTCGCCCCGTCGCTGGAACCGGAAGGCGATATCTCCCCGGACCGCTTCCTGGACCGGGAACTGAGCTGGCTTGCCTTCAACGC
The DNA here is from genome assembly GCF_049913155.1 of Arthrobacter sp. R-11. Taxonomy (GTDB): domain Bacteria; phylum Actinomycetota; class Actinomycetes; order Actinomycetales; family Micrococcaceae; genus Arthrobacter. The sequence goes on from NZ_CP183979.1 coordinate 3,282,204, forward strand.
CCGTGTCCTGGAACTGGCCGAAGACCCTGACCTCTTCCTTCTGGAGCGTGTCAGCTTCCTTTCGATCTTCGCCTCCAACCTGGATGAGTTCTTCATGGTCCGGGTGGCCGGCCTCAAGCGCCGCATCGCCACCGGACTTGCCGTGCCCTCCCCCGCCGGGCTGAGCCCCATCGAGGTCCTGGAGCAGATCGGCGAGGCCGCACACAAGCTGCAGGAACGCCATGCACGGGTCTTCGCCGAGCAGATCCGCCCGGCCCTGGCCTACGAGCACATCCACCTAATGCACTGGAACGAGCTCGACGACGAGGCCCAGCACCGGCTGAGCACCATGTTCAGCGAGAAGGTCTTCCCGATCCTCACCCCGCTTGCCGTGGACCCGGCCCATCCCTTCCCCTACATTTCCGGCCTGTCCTTGAATCTCGCGGTGATCGTCCGCAACCCCGTGAGCGACAAGGAACTGTTCGCCCGCGTCAAAGTGCCGGACCAGCTCCCCCGGCTCGTTTCGATCGACGGCCCGCGCGCCGGCGCCGTCCCGGGCCGTGTGGCCCGTTTCATCGCCCTCGAAGAAGTCATCGCGGTCCACCTGGACAAGCTCTTCCCGGGCATGGAAGTCATGGAGCACCACAGCTTCCGCGTCACCCGCAACGAGGACGTCGAGGTCGAAGAGGACGACGCCGAGAACCTCCTGCAGGCCCTCGAGAAGGAACTGCTGCGCCGGCGCTTTGGTCCGCCCGTGCGCTTGGAAGTCACCACGGACATCAACCCGAACATCCGGGCCCTGCTGATCCGCGAACTCGGCATCGAAGAGTCCGAGGTGTACTCGGTTCCGGCCCCGCTGGACCTGCGCGGCCTGTCCGTGATCGCAGGAATCGACCGCGCGGACCTGCACTACCCCAAGCACGTGCCGCATACCTCCCGGTACCTGAACGAATCGGAAACGTCCAAGGCCGCCAACGTCTTCGCGGCCATGCGCCGCAGGGACATCCTGCTGCACCACCCTTACGACTCCTTCTCGACTTCGGTCCAGGCGTTCCTGGAGCAGGCCGCCGCGGACCCCAAGGTCCAGGCCATCAAGCAGACCCTGTACCGGACCTCGGGCGACTCCCCGATCGTGGACGCGCTCATCGACGCCGCCGAAGCCGGCAAGCAAGTCCTCGCGCTCGTGGAAATCAAGGCTCGCTTCGATGAGCAGGCCAACATCTCCTGGGCCCGCAAGCTCGAACAGGCCGGTGTGCACGTGGTGTACGGGATCGTGGGCCTCAAGACGCACTGCAAGCTCTCCCTCGTGGTCCGCCAGGAAGTGGACGGGCTGCGCCGCTACTGCCACATCGGCACCGGCAACTACCACCCGCGCACGGCCCGCTACTACGAGGACCTTGGCCTGCTCACCTCCAACGAGCAGGTGGGCGAGGACTTGTCCAAGCTCTTCAACCAACTCTCCGGCTACGCACCGAAATCCACCTTCAAGCGGCTCCTGGTCGCTCCGCGGTCCGTCCGTTCCGGGCTGATCGACCGGATCGAAGCCGAAATCAGCAACGCCCGTGCCGGATTGCCTGCCCGGGTCCAGATCAAGGTCAACTCCATGGTGGACGAGGCCATCATCGATTCCCTGTACCGGGCGTCGCAGGCTGGTGTGAAGGTGGACGTGCTGGTGCGCGGCATCTGTTCCCTCCGCCCGGGTGTCCCGGGCCTGAGCGAGAACATCACGGTCCGCTCCGTGCTCGGCCGCTTCCTGGAGCACTCGCGGGTCTTCGCCTTTGCCAACGGAAACGATCCTGTGGTTTACATCGGCTCGGCAGACATGATGCACCGCAACCTGGACCGCCGCGTCGAGGCCCTGGTCCAGCTGTCCAGCCGGGAAGACACCGCGGAGGTCATGGACCTGCTGCGGCGCTACCTCGACCCCGGAACGGCGAGCTGGCACCTGGACAATGAGGGCCACTGGACCCGTCACCACCTGGCCGAGGACGGAACGCCGCTACTGGACATCCAGTCCTGGCTCCTGGCCTCGCGGTCCCGCCAGCGGGCAGTAGCCCGGCGGTAGGCAGCAGCGGTGAAGAGCGATACACCGATCGCGGACCAGACCGACCATCCCGGCGAGGAAGTCGCGGTTACCGCGGCAGGGGCCATCCCGTGGCGCCTTAATAAGGGTGCCCTGGAAGTACTGCTGATCCATCGGCCCAAGTACGACGATTGGTCATGGCCCAAAGGCAAGATCGATCCCGGGGAAACCATCCCCGAATGCGCTGTCCGCGAGGTCTTCGAGGAGATCGGCGTCCGGGCAACCCTCGGGATCCCGCTGCCGCCGATCCATTACCACGTCACCGCCGGCCTGAAGGTGGTCCACTATTGGGCCGTGCACCTGAACTCCGCCCTGCTCAACGGGAACGGCATCAAGCCCGACGGCAAGGAAGTGGACGCGGTCATGTGGGCGGGTCCCGAGCGGGCAGCCCAGTACCTGAGCAATCCCAGCGACGTCGCGCCGCTCAAGGAACTTGCGAAGGCCCATGCCAACGGCGAGCTGGAAACCTGGCCACTGATCCTGGTCCGGCATGCCAAGGCCAAGCCGCGGTCTTCGTGGACGAAGGCCGAAGGCAGCCGGCCGCTTGCGGCCACTGGCCAGCGGCAGGCCCTCGCTGTGCAGCGGCTGCTGGAGGCGTGGAAGCCGCTGCGGATCGTCAGCAGTCCGTGGACCCGGTGCGTTGCCACCATCGCCCCTTATGCCAAGGCCGCCGGCGCCAAGGTGAAACTGGTGGATGCCCTGACCGAGCACGCCCATGAGCGCAAGCCGAAGAAGACCGCTGACATTGTCTCCGCGTTGTTTGACAAGCAGCAGGCGGTTGCCGTGTGCACGCACAGGCCGGCCCTGCCGACCATCCTCAAGACGCTGGCCCGGCACATGGGCCCGGAACTCGGCGAACTCTTTCCAAAGGAAGATCCGTACCTGACACCGGGTGAAATGATCGTCTGCCAGGTGTCCCGGGCCAACGGCGGGCGGATCGTCGCCGTCGAACAGGTCAAACCCTTCGACGACTGAATAGCTGCCCTGGCCCGTTGACGAAGCCACTCTTTGTATCAAACACTTAGTACATTGATACAAAGTTTGGGGGTTGTCATCATGGAGTTCTATCTGCCGTCGGCGGTGTTCTTGGGTCCTGCCGCCGGAGCGGCCGTCGTCTACCTGTTCCTGCGCTTCGTGGTGTGGGCGCCACAGACGGGCAGCAGCGCGGCCACGGTGTCCAAGCACGCATTCTGGGTGGGGATCATCGGCTGGATGGCAAGTTCCCTCCAGGGCGCCATGAATGCCGGGATCATCAAGGCCAACAGCGCCCCGGGCAACTATCCGTCCCGTCCCGAGGATCTTGTGACGGCGTTGGGCTGGCCGGTGGCTGCCACCCTCGCCGTACATGCCATCGGCCAGTTGAGCTACCCTGCACCGAAGCAGTCACGCAGGCATGCGGAGCTGTCGATCCGGAGGATCCGCGACTTCCTGCCCCGCGGATTGGCATGGACAACGGCCGCCATCTTCGCCGGTGCCGCCGCGGCGATCATCTGGATCTCCGCACTCCCGGGCTTCGACCCGGTGCAGCCGGTCACCGCGTCGGACGGAAGCTACAGCCGCTCGGGCCAGGACGGCAGGATTCCGGGGGCGGAACTGGCAGCCTGGCTCGGCGGCGGGCTGATCCTGCTGGCGGCCGGCACGTTGCTGGTCCTGTGGCTGATCGCCCGGCGGCGCCGGCTTGAAACGCTCGACGCCGGAGACAACCGGGCGCTGCGCACGCTCGCCATGAACCGGCTGCTCCGGACGGTGGCAACCATCGCCTCCGGACTGGCGGCCATCGCGGGGAACTTTGCCGCGCGTCCTGCTCCCGGCGAACAATACAATTCCTGGTTCAACGCCTTGGGACTGTTCAACCTCATCGTTCTGCTCGCGATGTGGTGGTGGCGTCCCGGGGAGCTGCCGTCCGTCGCCGCAATCGATAAACAGGGTGAAGCCCCGCTCAGCCGGGATACCCACGCACATCCCTCGGCGAGGTTGTCGGCATCGATCGGTGCATGGCTCGGCGTTGTAGCGGCGCTCCCCCTGTTCGGCGGCCTGTTCCTCATCCCGGCCATGGCGGCAGCGGGCAGCTGGGGTCTGCCGGCATGGTTGGCCGTGATCGCCGCCTTGCTGCTGCTTGCCATCGCGGCCGGGGAACTGCTCACCGGCGCGAACTACGGCAGCCGCGACGCCTCCGTCGACTGGCCCCAACAGCCGGTCTCCCGCGGCCTGCTGGGCACGGCCATCATCGGGGCCTTGCTGCTCTGCGCGGTCCTGCTCCTCACAGCCGTGGGCCAGGGCATGCTGTACGAGGTTCCCGCCTGGCCAGCCGTCGTCGGGCTCACCGCTGGAGTCTTTTCGGCCGGGGCCCTCGCGTGGTGGGCGGTCCGCCGCCGGCCGGCCATCCCGGCGCCCGGGAAGACCGCCGGCTTGGATGGTGCATTGCGGGCCATCACCGCCTACCGGATCGTGCGCACGCTGGCCGCCTACTGCTTCGTGCAGACGGGGCTGCTGCTGATGACCTTGAGCCACGCACTGCTGCCGCTGTTCGAGGAACCCAGGAGTTTCGTGCCCCAGGACTCGCCGTTCTCCATTGCGGCGGGAGCCGTCGTCGCCACCCTGGGACTCGCCATCGCCGTGACCCCGGTCCGGTCCCTGTTGCGCGCACTGCCCCGGGCGGCGGGCCAGCACCTTGAAGGTGCTGCGCCGTGACCGGAATCTCGCTTGAACTTCGTTCGGCGGTGCCGCCCTACGAACAGATCCGCTCGCAGATCAGCTCACTGATCGCCGTCGGCTCCCTGGCCCCGGGCAGCAAGCTGCCTACCGTCCGCAGCCTCGCCGCTGATCTCGGCATCGCTGCCGGCACCGTGGCGCGCGCCTACAAGGAACTCGAGGCTGCCGGACTGATTGAGTCCAGACGGCGGAACGGCACCGTCGTGCTCGGCCCAGCCCCTGCGGCGGGAGGCTTCGGTTCCCGCGGTCCGGGCGACACGCCGACGGCGGAGGTGCTGGCCGCCGTCGACCGCCTGGCCGCAGCGACACGCAAGGCAGGACTGGACGCAGAGGCCGTGATCGGGCTCCTGCGCGGGCGGCTAAAGTAAGCTGGATCCGTGAGCATCCCCACCCCTTATGAAGACCTTCTTCGCGATGTCCTGGCCAACGGAACCCACAAGTCGGACCGCACGGGAACCGGCACGCGGAGTGTTTTCGGACGCCAGCTCCGCTTCGACCTGAGCCAGGGTTTCCCGCTGATCACCACCAAGCGGGTGCACTTCAAGTCCCTTGCCCTCGAGCTGCTGTGGTTCCTCCGTGGGGATTCAAACGTGAAATGGCTCCAGGAACAGGGCGTCAGCATCTGGGATGAATGGGCGGACGCCGAGGGCGAGCTCGGACCTGTCTATGGTGTGCAGTGGCGCAGCTGGCCCACTCCCGACGGCGGGCACGTGGACCAGATCGCCGAACTCATGAAGGGCCTGGCGGAGAACCCGGATTCCCGCCGGCACCTCGTCTCGGCTTGGAACGTCGCCGAAATCAAGCACATGGCCCTGCCGCCGTGCCACGCCTTCTTCCAGTTCTACGTGGCGGACGGGAAGCTGTCCTGCCAGCTCTACCAGCGATCGGCCGACATGTTCCTGGGCGTGCCGTTCAACATCGCTTCCTACGCCCTGCTCACGATGATGGTGGCGCAGCAGCTCGGCCTGGAACCCGGCGACTTCGTCTGGACCGGCGGCGACGTGCACATCTACGACAACCACCTGGCGCAGGTCACGGAGCAGCTAAGCCGCGAACCCTACGAGTACCCGCAGCTGCGCTTCACCCACAAACCGGACACCATCTTCGACTACAGCTTCGAGGACTTCGAGGTGGTCGGCTACCAGCACCACCCCACCATCAAGGCACCGGTGGCAGTATGAGCAGCGCAGGATCCCAGGACAGCCGGGAGCTGGCATCGCAGATCGGCCTGATTTGGGCGCAGACCACCAAGGGCGTCATCGGCCGGGACGGCACCATGCCCTGGCACATCCCGGAGGACCTGAAGCATTTCAGCGCGCTGACCACGGGGCATCCCGTCATCATGGGCCGCAAGACCTGGGAGTCGTTCCCCGAAAAGTACCGGCCGCTGCCCGGCCGGACGAACATCGTGGTGACCCGGCAGGAAGGCTGGGCCGGCACGCCCGAGGCGGCGGGCGCCGTCGTCGTGTCCTCGCTCGATGAGGCGCTGCTTGAGTCGCAGTTCGCGCCCGGCAACGCACAGGTCTGGATCGTGGGCGGCGGCGAAATCTACCGGCAGTCCATGGCCCTGGCCGACCACGCCGTGATCACCATCATCGACTCCGAAACCGGCGGCGACACCTATGCACCCGATCTCGGCGAGCACTGGGCAGTTGAATCCACGGATCCCGCAGAGGGCTGGCTGGAGTCGAAGAACGGCACCAAATACCGGATCACCACGTGGCGCCGGACGGAAGACTGAGGAATGCTGAAGAAACCTGAAACCCTGTTCGTGCTCGGCTACATGCTGCTGCCGTTGCTCGCGCTCGTGTCCGCGATCGTCGGACTCACCATGATCCTGGGCGGCAACAAGATCGTAGGCATCATCGTGCTGGTGGTGGTCACCCAGGTGTTCACCTTCGGTGCCTTCTTTGCGCTGAGGGCACGCAAGGCGTCATTGCTGCAGGAGCACGACGCCGAACGGTAATCCATCGATGCCGATGAAAAAGCGTCAGCGACCGTACTACTACAGCATGGGTCCGGACTACAACGTCTACGCATACTCTCCCGCCGAATGGGGTGTCCGCCGCGGGTTTCTGCAGGGCCTGTGGCCCGGAACGATTTCCGGCCTGGCGATCCAGATATCGTTTCTCGCAGTGCCCTTGTTGTTCTCCGCCATTTTGGTGCTTCAGGGCGTCTGGTCCGCCCTGAAGCCGCACCAATTCAACGCCGGAATTGCGGGCTTGTGCATCTACGGCACCACCATCGCGATCAGCGTCTTCCATATCGCCCAGATCAGAGAAGCCCGGAAACTCCGCCGGGACCGTGGGCTGCCGGAACCCGGCCTGGAACTGCCGGACACCGTGGCACGCCGGTGGTTCCTGAGATGGCCCGGGATCATTGCGGATTCGCGCTCGAATTTCCCGGGGAGTGCCGATTCGTACCCGGGCGAGACTGTCGATCTCCCGGCGGGGCTCTCTCACAGGGCGGAACGCAGCCTCTTCTTCGCCACCGGACGCGACCGTTCGGTTATCCATGCCTACACTCCCGGCGAATGGGGAGCCGTCGGAGGAATGCCCAGGGACTGGCGAGCGGCCACGACGGCGGCGGCGATCCTTTTGCTGGCACCAGGCCTCCTGTCACCGGCACTCATTGCCATAGGCATCGGCATGCTGAACACATCCGTGATCGTGTTTGGCGCCGTGCTCACAGCCGTGTTCAGCCCGGCGCTGGCGGGAGTTTACAACGCAGCGGTCCGGGCCCATGGAGCTGCAGCGTTGCGGCGACGCAAAGGACTGCCCACGCCGAAATTCCTGGTGAGTGACGCCGACGCCCGACAGTGGTTCCAGTACTACCCGGGCCGCGTTCCACTCACACGCGCCAACTTTCCCGGAAGCAACGCTCCCTTTCCTGGCGAGTCAGCTGCCGATATGCCCCCGTTCGACATCGAAAGGCCACCCGACGTTGATGCGCTCTTCCCTGCCGATGGCGGATCCGGCGGGCAGCAACTGCGGCAGAAGCGCAACATGGCCATGAAGGCCTGGCACGATGCGGCAGTTGCGGCCGGCCGCGAGCGGCGGCTCGTCCGGACTGAGACAGGCCAGCTCCACAGTTATGCACTGGATGAGCTGGGCCTGAAACCCGCTACCACCGGCAACCAGCTGACATCGTGGTGGGGCATGGCGATTCTGGGCACCTTCAGTGCGTCGTTTGCCGGAGTGCTTGCTTACTTGGGGCTCAGCGGATCGGCTCCCGAAGCGGGGAGTTGGGTTGCGGCGGCACTGTCAGTACTTTTCTTCGGCCTCTCCTGGTTGTGCTTCCACTATGCGGCCGCCGACTACCGGGCGCGGCAGCGCCGCCGCGAACGCGGCGTCCCGGAGCCAGCAAGCCGCACGTGACCCCCTCCCCGTGGAATGACCAAATGGATCCTTCATGGTCCCCGCTCATCGTCGGGCTTTTCATAGCCGTGTTGGTTCTCGCGGTCATCGTCAGCAGCCGCCGGGCTGCCAAGCGGGCCAAGCTGCGCCCGCCCCGGCACCGCGGCAAGCTTCAATCCCAAAAGGGCCGCGTGCACAGCAACGCGCCCAGCCACAACGCGAACCCCAGCGACGGGACCTGACCGCAGGACGCATCATGCCGCCGTCGGGCTTACATACCCGTGACGTAACCGACAGCACCGCATGGGCGCGAAAGTCTAGACTGGTCCAATGACTACAGCAGCTAATCCGTCCGTTGGACTGGTCGGTTGGCGTGGCATGGTCGGTTCCGTCCTGATGCAGCGCATGCAGGAAGAGAACGACTTCGCCAACATCAACCCGGTGTTCTTCTCCACCTCGAACGCGGGAGGTGCCGCGCCTTCCTTCGCTGAAGGCGCCGGCAAGCTCGAGAACGCGTTCGACGTCGACACGCTGGCGAAGCTGCCCATTATCGTCACCGCCCAGGGCGGGGACTACACAAAGCAGGTCCACGGCGAACTGCGCAGCCGCGGCTGGGACGGCCTCTGGATCGACGCCGCCTCCACCCTGCGCATGAACGACGACTCGATCATCGTGCTCGACCCCATCAACCGCGACGTCATCGACAAGGGCCTTGCCAACGGCACCAAGGACTTCATCGGCGGCAACTGCACCGTGTCCTGCATGCTGATGGGCCTGGGCGGGCTTTTCAAGAACGGCCTCGTCGAGTGGGGCACCTCCATGACCTACCAGGCGGCTTCCGGTGGCGGCGCCCGCCACATGCGCGAGCTCCTGAGCCAGTTCGGCACGCTCAACGCCGAAGTGAGCACCGAACTGGACGACCCGGCGTCGGCCATCCTGGACATCGACCGCAAGGTCCTGGCCCACCAGCGCACCGACATCGACGCCACCCAGTTCGGCGTCCCGCTGGCCGGGTCCCTGATCCCCTGGATCGATGCGGACCTCGGCAACGGCCAGTCCAAGGAAGAGTGGAAGGCCGGGGTTGAGACCAACAAGATCCTGGGCACCTCGGACGAGAACCACATCATCATGGACGGCCTGTGCGTCCGCATCGGTGCCATGCGCTCGCACTCCCAGGCGCTGACCCTCAAGCTGCGCGAGGACCTGTCCGTCGCGGAGATCGAGAAGCTCCTGGCGGAGGACAACGAGTGGGCCAAGGTGGTTCCGAACTCCAAGGAAGCCTCCATGGCCGACCTCACGCCCGTGGCAGCCTCCGGGACCTTGGACATTCCGGTGGGCCGTATCCGCAAGCTCGAAATGGGCCCGGAATACATCAGCGCCTTCACCGTCGGCGATCAGCTCCTCTGGGGCGCTGCCGAACCGCTGCGCCGCATGCTGAACATCGCTACCGGCACGCTCTAAGCAACACCTTTCAAGCAAGGTCCCCGGCGGATTTATCCGTCGGGGACCTTGCTTTTCGCGGAATAGCGCCTCAGCCGGCCATGAATTTCAGGTACTTCGCTGCCTGCACCTCGAAGGAGCGCGCCGCCGCCGGCGGCAAGCCCTCCGGGTCGAAGGGTTCAGGCACGACGCCGGCATTTCGGCCGGTGCCGCTCCGCGCCCAAGTGCCTACCACCGTACCGCCGGAGACGATCACCCGTTTGAAGACCCCGTTGCCGCCTGGCACAACTTTCTGGGCGTGTTCCAGCGCGAGGACAAGGCTGCGGTCCTTGTAGCCGAGCAGGAATTCGTCGAAGCCGGGCAAGGCGAGGAGCGTGCGGGCGCCGGGTACGCCGTCGTCGAGCAGGGAAGCCGTTTCCGGCGGAATCCAGTAGCTCGCGCCCTCGAACTCCAGTTCCACCAGCTGGTCCTTGATCCGGCCGAGAGCGGCCTTCGCATCCGTCTTGGGGATCTGCGTCCACCAGCAGAAGTCGTCCAGCGTGGCCGGGCCGTGGCTGCGGAAATACCGGTGCAGGAGTTCGCTGATGCCTTCATCGCGGCCCAGCTTTCGCGATTCCGGAATCCATTCCTCGAACGGCATCAAGAGCTGTTGGCTTGCTGCTTTGCCGTTGCTGCCCGCTAATGGGCCCTGCACCAGCCAGGCGTGCAGGCACAGGGTCCCCAGCAGGTGGACCCCGCGCTGGGCCTTGGTGATCTGGCCGCTTTCCTCAAAGGCTTCGAAGAGCTGCTCGCGGGTGACCCCCTTCCCTGCGGCCAGCAGTTCCCCGGCGATGTCCCGGCAGTGCGCAACGTCGTCGGCTGTGATTCCGAGTTCGCGGTGCCGGCCCGCCACGGCCCGGACCATGCGCCCCCGCGTGATCTCCAGCATCCAGCGCAAGTCCTGTGCCGGGACCAGGTGCAGGGTGCCGCGGAAAGGCCACGAACGGACCACTGTGCCGGAGTCGAGGGCGCCCCGTACATCCGACGCCGTGCTGCCCGGAACCCGCTGCCCCACCGCCCACAGGGCCGAGGCCAGGTCCTGCGCCTGCATGGCCGTCATGTGGCGGACGCATTCCTCCGCCGAGGCGAAGCCTGCAGGCTCCCCGGGAGCGCTGCCCTGGAGGCCCTGGGCAGCGAGCCTGAGGCGGCCCATCGTTTTGGCGTTGAGACGGCTTTTCACGGAGACCATGACCTCATCCTAGGGGCTGTTACCCACCGGGCTTCCAGCCTCCGCACAGCAGCATTTCCTAGGCTGGAGGCATGCTTTTCGGTGAGAGCGGCACGCTCCTGCGGCCCCTGAGCCGGCGCCTGGCAGCCCTTGCCTGGGGCCTAGCCGGCGTCGGGCTTGTCTGCGGGCTGGCCGTCGCGGTCGGCTCGGGCGTGCGGCTCAGCCCTGCCATGCAGGCCGTGCAGGCCACGGGGCTTGCCGGCACCGTGGCGTCCGCAGTATTTCTGGTCCTGGCCATCTTCACCCAGCCCGGGAACGGACAGCAGACGGGGCCGGGGCGAAGGGGAACAGACGAGCAGGCGCGCAGCTTCCTGCTGGCCGCCGTCGTCATGCTGGTGGCAGTGGCAGGCTTCGCGGCCGCCGGCTGGGTCTCCCCCACAGGCCCGTCACCGCAGAGCACCGCGTTCAGCCAGCTCTTCCTGCTGGGAGCCGTGGATTGCGGCCTGACTTTCCTGCTGTTGAACAAGGTCCGGGTGCCGGAGGAAAGGGACTAGAGTTCAGGTTTTCTAGAGTTCAGGTTTTCTAGAGTTCCAGGCCGATCAGCAGCGGCTCGGGGTGCAGTTCGATCCCGAAGCGTTCGACGACGCCGCGGCGCACCTCGCGCGCGACGGCTGCCATGTCTTCGGCGCTGGCGTTGCCCCGGTTGGTGATCGCGAGGGTGTGCTTGGTTGAAAGCGAGGCCCGGCCGCCGGAGACGCTGGCGGCGTCGAGCCCGTAGCCCTTGGCGAAGCCGGCCTGCTCGATGAGCCAGGCCGCGGAAAGCTTCACCAGGCCGGCCGCACCAGCCGGATACTGTGGAGCACCTTCCGGAAGGACCGTGGCGTCCGCAGCGGACACCACGGGGTTCGTGAAGAAGGAGCCTGTGGAGTAGGTGTCGCGGTCCGCGGGGTCGAAGACCATCCCCTTGGAGGCGCGCAGGCGCAGGACCTCGCGCCGGACATCGTTGGCGTAGGCACGGTTGCCGGGTTCGACGCCGAGGGAACGGGCGAGCTCGGCGTAACGGATGGGGGCGCTCATCCGGCCCAGCGGCAGCTGGAATTCGACAGTGAGCACGACGTACCGCGGAGAGCCCTCGACCGTGGTCTGCTTGAGGATCGAGTCCCGGTAGCCGAACTTCAGCTCCGAGTTGCTGAAGGTCTTCACCGCATTGTTTTCACGGTCCCAGGTGCGCACCGAGGCGATGGTCTGCGAGACATCGGAGCCGTAGGCACCCACGTTCTGCACCGGCGTCGCACCCGTTGCCCCGGGGATGCCGGAGAGTGCTTCAATGCCGGACCAGGCGTGCAGCACGGCGTGCTCGACGAACGCGTCCCAGTTGTGCCCGGCCTGGACCACCACCGACACCCCGCCGCACGTGTCTTCGGAGCTGACGGTAAAGCCTTCGGAGGCGATCTTCAGGACGGTGCCCGGGTACCCGGCGTCGGCGACCAACAGGTTGGAACCGCCGCCGACAATGAGCAGCTTCTCCCCCGCGGCATCGGTGGAACGGACGGCGTCGATGATTTCCGCTTCGCTGCTCGCCTCGAGATAGCGGGCGGCGGGTCCGCCCACGGCGGCGGTGGTCAGTTCGGAAAGCAGCGTCTGGGTCACCAATCGAGTCTAGCCTGCGGCCGGCGCCGGCCGTTTGCGCAGGACCGGGGCGAGGAAGAAGCTCAGGGCCTGGAACAGCAGCACGGTCAGCAGGGCGTGGAGGATGCCGAAGTGCTCGGCGAGGAAGCCCAGCACGGGCGGACCGCAGAGGAAGGCGCCGTAGGCGATGGTCGAGGCCACCGAGACCCGGGCCGCTGCGTGGACGGGGTCGTCTGCTGCGGCGGACATGCCGACAGGGAAGCCCAGGGAGGTGCCGAGGCCCCAAAGACCAAGGCCCGCGAAGGCGATCCACGGCACGGGCGCGAACACGAACGTTGCCACCCCGAGGAAGGCCGTGGCCGCACAGACCCGCATGACCGCGACCCGGCCGAAACGGTCCAGCAGGAAGGTCCCAGCGAAGCGGCCCACGGTCATGAAGGTCACGAACACGCCGTAGCCCGCCGCGCCCGCCGCCTCGCTCTGGCCGTGGCCGTCCGCCAGCGCCAGTGCCGCCCAGTCACCTGCCGCGCCCTCCGACAGCGCCAGCCCGAGTACCATCAGTCCGAGCAGCACGGTGCGCCGTTCCCGCCAGGCCATGGCCACCAGCCGCTTGCCGTGCAGCGAAGCGGCTTCCGAGGCCAGGGCCGGGTTGATGATCGGCAGCGGACCCGTGGTGGGATCTTCGAAGGTGTCCGTTTTCCGCGGGCGCACGGGTTTGCGTTGCAGGGCGGTGCCGGTGCGTCCGGCGCTTTCGCGGTCCGCCCGGAAGGACAGGCTGGCGATCAGCACCGCGGCGATCGCGACGGCGCCCACCAGGCCCAGGTGCCACGCCACGGACAGCTTCGCGGCAGCGGCCCAGGCTCCCGCCGCGGCGCCGGCCACCGTGCCCAGGCTGAAGGAACCATGCAGCCAGGGCATCACGTACTTGCCGAGTGCACGCTCAACGGCGGCGCCTTCGACGTTCAGGGCGGTGTTGTAGCAGCCGTTTGCAAGGCCCAGCAGCGCGAGGCCGCACGCTGCCACCACCAGGCTGGAGAGGACCGAGGTGCCCAGGCCGAGCAGGAACAGGCCGCTGCCGCTCAGCACGCAGGCGATCCGTGCCGCGCGGGCCGAACCGAGCCGCAGCACCACCAGCCCGGAGACGGACACCGACGTGAAGGAGGCCGCCGTCAGGCAGAGCAGGATGAGCCCGACGGCGGCCGGAGTGAGTTCCAGCCCGTTCCGCACCGCCGGGAGCCGGGAGACCCAGGACGCCGCGGCGATGCCGCTGGCCCCGTACGCGGCCATGACAGCAAAGCGCCACCGCGCAATATCTGCTGCGGTGGCGCCTTCGCCCCGTTCAAGGATGGTGTTCAAGCGAGCTTCACAACTGCTTGGGACTTCATCAGGACCTTCTGCCCTTCGAACGTAACGGTGAGGTCGATGCGCGCGGTTCCGGCGTCGGCGTCGAGGGCTCCCACGACGCCGGCCACCTCGATCACCGCGCCGGGCGCGTCAGTGCCCGTGGTGTCGGTGACCAGGACGGGTTTGGTGAACCGCGTCTGGTAGTCGACGACGGCGGCGGGGTCGCCGGCCCAGTCGCTCACCAACTGCACGGCCGACCCCATGGTGAACATGCCGTGGGCGATCACCCCAGGCAGGTCCACGCCCGTAGCGAAGGCTTCGTTCCAATGGATCGGGTTGAAGTCGCCGGACGCGCCGGCGTACTTCACCAGGTCCTGGCGGGTGACGTCGATGCTGCGCTTGCCGATTTCCTGTCCGACAGCGAGGTCTTCGATTTTCAGGCTCATGCTTACTGTCCCTCTCCGCGGACCAGGATGGACGAGGTGGTGGTGGCGACGGGGTCGCGCTGCAGGTCCTCGCCGAGCGTGAAGATTTCGGCGCGGGTGGTGATCATGGCACCGCCGCCCATGGCGCGGACGCCGTCCACGTGCAGTTCGGCGCGCAGCTGGTCGCCGGCCACGATGGCGCGGTGGTGGGTAAAGCGCTGGTCGGCGTGGACCACGCGGCTGAAGTCGATTCCGGCTTCCGGATCCTCGATCAGCTGGGCATCGGCACGCTGCGCCACGATGATTGCGAAGGTGGGCGGTGCCACGAGGTCGCTGTGGCCGAGCGCCCTGGCGGCGTCGACGTCGAAGTGGGCGGGGTGGGTGGCCTTGACCGCCCGGGCGAACTCCCGGATCTTCTCGCGGCCGACGTCGTACACCTCAGCGGCAGGGTAACTGCGGCCCTGCAGGTCGGGATTGATTGTCATGGCTCCAACCCTATCGGGCGGGCGGACCTTAGCAGCAGTTGTGACTATTTCCTGAGCGTCCTGCGGATCTGCTGCCCGCGCACCACCAGGCCCACCACGTGCAGCACCAGGCCGAGGCCGATCACGCCCAGGGAGGCCAGGGCCAGGGCCTTGTTCTGGCTGGAGTTCCCGACGATGGTGAGGATGATCCCGACGGCGATCAGTCCCATCGCGCTGAAGACCAGCGTCTTGTAGGCGGTGGAGGCGGTGGCCCAGAATTCGTTCAGCACCAGCCAAGTCTACCGATGCGTTGCGGGGCCTGCTCTGCGTGCTTTGGCGAAGCCATTGGACGTAAAGCTGGCCCAGCAACGCTAGAAGAGGGAGTCCTGGAGCGCGGGAACGTCCGTGTGGTAGTCCCCGAACTCGATCCGGCGGCCTTTGAGCGCCCCAAGGCCCGCGATGAAACCGGATTCCTCGCCCGGCAGGGACACCAGGGCAGTAGCGCCGGTCAGGGAACGGACCGTGAAACCGTGGGCGCCGCCGTCGAACGCCCGCGGGTAAGGGTGCCGCCTCCGGTCATCGACAAGACTGCAGGCTTCCTCCGCGAAGGCAGGCCGCTGCCATTCCTCCTCCACGGTGGAAAAGCCGCCCAAGGCAAGCCTGTCCAGGAACTCGCGCGTGCGGGCGGCGGCCCGCTTGTTGATCGCGGAAAGCTCGACGTCGGCCAGCGGCTCAAGCAGGGAGGCCGCCTTTGCGGCCGACCTGACTAGCTGGACCGTCCCGAGTTCCTGGGTGACGAGGTCTTCGAGGATGCGCACAACGCGGCCGTCCTCGGCATGTGCCACGTAGCTGGCCCGCACGGCGCCCTGTTCCGCGAGCCGCTGCCACTTGCGCACTGCAGAGGCCGTGCCAACCTTCGTGGCGCCGCCGGCGAAAGTGGCCAGGTAGAGCCAGTGCGGCTGCATCAGGTAGGAGCGCAGTCCTGCCGGAACGGAGCCGCCCCGGTGGAAATCATGCATCAAGCGGAAATCGTCGCGGGCAAAGCACGGCCCGCATTGCTTGCCCCGTTCGGCCGGCGCGGCGTCGGGGCAGGGCATGTGAAGGCGTTCCTGTGGTCCGTGGACCTTGCTGCGGCCGAGGCACCACAGCCCCTCGAGCACGCGGAAACCAAGGCTGGCACCGGGGGCAAGCGAAACACGGCCGGGTTCCCCGGAAGGTGCCCGGAAGCGCAGGGCCGGGGACCCGCCGTCGGGCATTCCTCCCAACGGCGGCGGACCGTCCTGTGTCCAAGGACCATCCCAGGCGACGCCGTGAACGAGCATGGCTACAGGGAGGGCTGGACCCCGAAAGCCACGGCGAGCTTCATGATCTTTTCGGCCCGGCCGAGGCGCGGCAGGTCTGAGCCGTCACGGATGACGCGGCCGTTGGCTTCGAAATCGCTCATGAAGTCGGTGGCCCAGGCGACGTCCGAGGGAGTGGGGCTGATGACTTCGTTGATGACGGTGGTCTGGTCGATGGCGAGGCAGAGCTTGCCGGTCATGCCCATGGTCACCGTGATGCCCGTCTGCTCGCGCAGGATGGGGTGGTTGGTGCCGACCGTGGGGCCGTCGATGGGGCCGGGCAGGTTGCCGACGCGGCTGGCGACGACGAGCTTGGCGCGCGGGTACGCCATGGCTTCGGGGGTGGCGGCCATGCCGGTGTCGCGGCGGAAGTCGCCGGAACCGAAGGCGAGGCGGAAGCAGCCCTGGCCCTTGGCGATGTGGTTCGCTTCTTCGATGCCGACGGCGGACTCCACCAGGGCGATCACAGGGGTCTTGCCGTCCATGCGGTGGTAGGACTCGGTGACCTGGTCCGCAGACTCGGTCTTGGCGAGCATCACGCCGAGCAGGCCCGGGGTGCCACGCAGGCCCGCGAGGTCGTCTGCCCAGAAGGGGCTGGTGGCATCGTTGATGCGGACCCATGCCTGGCCGCCGCCGGACAGCCAGTTCACCACGTTTTCGCGGGCGTGGTCCTTCTGGGACGGGTCAACGGCGTCTTCGATGTCCAGGATGATGGCGTCTGCGCGTGAACTGGCCGACTGGTCGAAAAGCTCCGTCTTCATGGCGTTTACGAGAAGCCATGAGCGGGCAATGTCGGCGGGGATGCTGCGGGTGGGGCGCACGGATTCGGTGGTGATGCTGGACGTCATGCATCTACCGTATCCGCCCGGTGGGGGCAATGGCGAAGAAAGCGCCTTCTATGTGATCTTCACTATGAACAAAAAGAATATGACTCCCGACGGCGGCGGGCGCCTCACTTGGGTGCCTCACCTTGCGCCAGGGACAGTACGGCGAGCAGCTTTCCGAGGCCGGGTCCGTTGCCGGACGTGCCCCCTGTCCGGGCCAGGTCATCTGCGAGGGCCTTATCCAGGAGGTTTTGCGAAAGCATCGAAAGGGTCCAGCCCAGCGGCGGATCGACCGCCGGACGGCTCCTCGGCGCAACCACCACTGTGTGGCCGCTGTCCAGGGTATCCAGGACTGCCTTGCTCGCCGTATCGCACTCTGGGTCCAGGCAGACGTCGGCCGACTGACCGAGGCGCTGCAGCCAGGCCCCGGCTTCGACCTGGTTGGCCTTGGCCTTGAGCCCGGCCAGGGGAACGGCAAGCTCCGCGACGGGCGCCGGCACCTTGGCCGCAAGGTCCACGCCCGGCGAATTGCGGATGTAGACGAACACCGGAACCACGTAGGGCTGCCCTGCCGTGCCGGCCTCGGGCCCGCTGTTGTGTTCCTTGACCACCTCGCGCAGGGCGCCCCAGACATCGGAGACAGTGCCGAGCCCGGAGCCTTCGGCATAACCGCCGTCGATGGCCTGGAAGGAACCCGCAGGCGTGCAGCCGTCCTTCCCATCCGCGCCATATCGGACCCTGCCTGCCGGGGAGATGATGGGGAACCTGGCCGAGATCATCGCCGCAGTGGACCAGCGGAGCGCCGTGTCGCAGAAGCGGTTCGCCGGGTCGAAGAAGTCAATGGACACCGGCGGCCCGTCCTCGGAAAGGCACTCCGGGGCCGGAGCCGGCGTCGCTTGGGCTCCCCCTGCCGCACTGAGCTTCAGCTGGCTGAGGACCAGCCGGCAGCCCGAACCGGTGACCGTGGAGTTGAGCATGACGGCGCCGGCGGCACCGCGGGCCGCAGGGTCAAAGGCCGCGTTCAGGAGCGGCGCCTGGCGTTCCCATTCGCGTTCCATCAAGGCCGCGCGATCGTGCCAGCCGAAGTCGCCACGGCTCCGGTTGGGGATCAGCAGGCCGGTGCCTCCTGCAACGAGGTCGGAGACAAGGGCCCCGCCGACGCTGGCGGAGAGCGCCTCGGGAGCCGCAACCGCGTCCGCCGCGGCGGCCAGGTCCGTGCCTTCGCCGCCGTCGCGGGGCGCATACTTGGTGACCAACGCGAGCCCGAGCGAACCCCCGCTGACGCCGCTGGACAGCAGGGTGGCGGTCTTGCCACACGCCGTTCCGGCAAGCGCGCCGAAGACCCTGGTGGTCCAGCTTGCGGCGCGGATGCCACCTCCTTCGGCGGCGACCAGAAGCATTGGGCGGACAGTCTTTCCGTTTCCTGCCGTCGTGTTGCAGGCCGCGGATGTCGCCAGCCAGTCCTTGAACTCGACGTCGGCAGTCCTCCGCTCCGCGGTGGTCGGCTGCCCGCCTGTCCGCGGCAGGTGCATGGCGTCGCCGCCGCCGTTCAGCTGTCCCAGGGCCAGGGCCGCGGCCATCAGGGACAGGATCGGGTTCGCCCGGAAACCCATCCGGTGGAAGACCTCCAGGGGCTGGCGCTGCTGCGCCCAGACGACCACCGCCCCGAAAAGCAGGGCCCAACAGCCGATCCCAAGCACTGCCGTCGCCGACACCCCCAGGAACGCGGTGAAGAAGGACGGCAACAGCAGCAACAGCAGCAGCGGCATGGATCCCAGGGCGAGCACGACATGCTTCAGGTACGGCCATTGGTCAAAACCCCGGCGGGGGTCCGGCCCGAACAGCCGCGGAATCCTGCGGAGCAGGAGGCTTCGGAGGTAGAAGGCACCCCCGGCCAGGACCACGCCGAACAGCAGCAGTCCGCCCACCCACAGCGGCCAACCCGGAGGCATGGACTCCGCCAAGACCCGGTCAACGAGCATCATGGCGGCCGGCCCGACGAAGCTGCGCACCAGGGACATGCCTGCCACTGCTATCAGCAGGACGGCCAGGTTGTCGCCGCCGCACCAGGCGTCGATGGCCCGGCGGCGGTCCCGCGGGTGCGCACGCATGTCCCACTTGGCGCGGAAGCCGAAGGGCGAGCCCAACACCGAGAAGAACTTCAAGACGATGGACACGAGCAGCAGAAGCAGCGGAACGCCGAGGAAGATGCCGTACTGGAGCCAGTTGCTTCGCTCCACCGGGAACCCGGCCAAGGCCATGACGGCGAGCGCGGCAAGCAGGATCGCGGGTCCCGTCAGCCAAAGGCGCCAGCTTGGCGGCAATTCCTGCGTATAGGACTCCGCCCACAGCTTCCAGGCAAGGACGGAACGCAGGCGCCCGATGTATTGCAGGCCCGCCGCAATGAGGGGCACCACCAGCGAGCTGGCGATGAAGGGTCCGGGATTCCCTTCGGCCCACAGCCGCTGGGAATCCGGCATCTGGTCGTTGACGCCCGGGACCGGCAGTAGGGCCAGGACGGCAACCAGCGCGACGGCGGTGACCGTCAGCCGGTGGAACTGCATTGTCCTGGCCAAGCGGAGCAGGCGGCCCCATATCCGCTTCCGCAGCAGCGGCGTGGCCAGGACGCTGATGATGAACAGCGCCAGGAACAACCACTTCACATTGGAGGCGAAGCCCAGCACGCCCGCGGCCGGAGGCGTGGGGCCGGGTTCCCGGATGGCGAAAAGCAGGAGGACACCTTCGGCAACATCCAGGGCAGCCGCCGTGACCGCAATGGTTTTTGGCAGGATCCTGCCCCTAGCCAGCCGGAAAAGCAGGGTGCCGTAGAGCAATGCGAAGCCAAAGTCGAGGGACACGTGCAGGGTGACCAGGGCCGCCAGTTGCCCGTGGGCCGTGTCCTCCAGCCGGGCCCAGACAGACCATGTCTCCCGGACGCCGAACGCCCCGAAGCCGCTGAGGATGGTTACGCTGCTGTTCCCGCCGTCGGGGGTGACGATCCCTGCAACGAGCCGGTCGATCTCGGCCATCGCGATCCACAGGGTGACCGCACAGACCGTCAGCGTTGCCGTCAGCCAGCGCGTCAAGCGCCGGGGTAAGGGTAGAGCCGTTGCCATGACAACCCCCAGCCGGGTGCCTCGTCAGGCGCCCCAGGGGAGACCGCGGGCGCGTGACTGAATAATGCGCCCGGCCCTGTCCCATGTCAATCGACTGTACGAATCCGCTTTTCCCGCACGCCAGGCCAGGCGGTCCGGACGCATGGCGTCACGGGACTTAATCCTGCGACGCACGCGGAAATGCGTCGCAGGGTTGCCTGTGATTTCCCGCCGTTGCGCCGGATTTCCCCCGGTTTCCCGGGGTTTCCGAGCGTTACCCGCAGGCTTTCCACCCCGGTGGCGGATGCGCTTACATCGTTTCCACCGGTCCTTCGAACACGGGCCGGATCCCCAAAACCCCCTACCCGGAAAGTAGCACCCATGAAACTGCACCAGCCCCTGTTGAGCGTCGCGGCCGCCGTCGTACTTGCGCTGACGGTGAGCGGCTGCGGCGGCAACGCGGAGGCAGGTCCCGGCGGATCGGCACAGGCCGGCGGCGGCGAGGTGAAGGAACTGCGCTACCAGGGCTCGGCCAACTCGGTCACGCTGCCCGAACTCGCACAGGACCTCGGCTACCTGGGCGACGTGAAGCTCAAGTGGGTCGGCAACACCACCAGTGGCCCGCAGGACATCCAGTCCGCGGCCACCGGACAGACCGACTTCGGCGGCGCCTTCGCCGGTGCCGTGGTGAAGCTCATCGAGGCGGGCGCGCCCGTCAAGGCCGTGGTCAACTACTACGGCGAAGACGAGAAGACCTTCAACGGCTTCTACGTCAAGGAAGACAGCCCCATTCGCTCCGCCAGGGACTTCATCGGCAAGAAGATCGCCGTGAACACCCTGGGCGCCCATGCCGACGCCGTGATCAACACCTACCTGCGCAAGAGCGGCCTGAGCGCCGAGGAGGCCAAGCAGGTCCAGCTGGTCCCGCTGCCGCCGAACGACACCGAAGAAGCGATCCGGCGGGGCCAGGTCGATGCCGGCGCCCTGGGCGGGGTCCTGCAGAGCAAGGCCATCGCGGCGGGCGGCCTCCGCTCGGTCTTCAGCGACGTCCAGTTCTTCGGCAGCTTCGCCGGCGGACCCTACGTGCTGCGCAACGACTTCATCGCCAAGAACCCGGACACCACCAGGACCTTCGTCACCGGCGTTGCCAAGGCCATCGAGTGGGAACGCACCACTCCCCGCAAGGACGTCATTGCCCGCTTCACCAAGATCATCAAGGAACGCGGACGCAACGAAAGCACCGACGCCCTTCAGTACTGGAAGAGTGTCGGCGTCCCGGACGCCGGAAAGATCAAGGATGAGGACTTCACCCGCTGGGCCGAATGGCTGAAGAGCTCAGGCATCGTCACCAAGGACCTCAGCCCCGCCAACTACTACACGAACGAGTTCAATGAACTCGCAAAGGGGAAGTGATGACAGCCAAGATCAGCCTCAGAAATGTCACCAAGCAGTTCACGGTGCGGCCCGGCAGGAAGTCGGGCGGCACAGCCACCACCCTGACGGCCGTCGACTCCCTGAGCCTGGACGTGCGCGACGGCGAGTTCCTCACCCTGGTGGGGCCCAGCGGCTCCGGCAAGACCACCTTGCTGGACCTCCTGGCTGGCCTGTCCACGCCCACCTCCGGCGAGGTATTGGTGGACGGCCAGCCGGTGACGGGCCCGGGCAAGGACCGGGCCGTGGTCTTCCAGCAGTACGCACTCTTCCCCTGGCGCACCGCTTCGGCCAATGTGTCGATCGGACTGGAAGGCAAGGGACCGGACGGCCGTAAACTCAGCCGCCGCGAACGCGCCGCCAAGGCCAGCGAGTACCTCAAGCTGGTGGGCCTGGCCGGTTTCGAGGACCGTTTCCCGCATGAGCTGTCCGGCGGCATGAAGCAGCGCGTCGCGATTGCCCGGAGCCTGGCCTACGAGCCGGACGTGCTGCTCATGGACGAACCCTTCGCCGCCCTGGACGCCCAGACCCGCGAACAGCTGCAGGAAGAGCTCCTGCGGATCTGGCGGGCCACCGGCAAGACGATCGTGTTCATCACCCACGGCATCGACGAGGCCGTGTACCTGGGCCAGCGGGTTGCCGTGCTCAGTGCCCGGCCGGGCCGGCTGAAGGCGATCGTGGACGTGGACATCCCGGACCGCGACGGCGACGAAGACATCCGTTCCGCGCCCGCCTTCGTGGAGCAGCGGCACAAGGTATGGACCCTGCTCCACGACGAGGTGCGCCTCGCCCAGGGCGCCGGCCACCGCAAGATCCTGCCGGACGGCACTGCCCCCGACGAGCCCGCCACCCACGAAAGGAGCGCCGCCTGATGAGCGCAACACTGACCAAGACGGCCCGCCCCGCAGGCGGTCCGGACGCTGCCCCGGGTTCCGCCGTCGGGCAGGCCGCTCCCCCGGAAAAGCCGGCGACCGCGGCCTTCACCGCGGCGGCCGTCGTCGCCAGGGATGCCGCCTCCCGCGCCGGATCCGGACTCTGGAAAGCCACGGGCATCCTGGCGTTCCTGGCGCTGTGGGAATTCGCTCCTGCCTACCTCGTGGCGCCGTCCACCCGCGTCTTCCTGCCGCCCCTGCACGAGGTGCTGCTGGCTTGGGGGAAGCTCTTCGAAAGCGGCTCCATCCAGGGCCATCTGGCGGCGAGCCTGAGCCGCTCCGTGGCCGGCTTCGGCATCGCCGTGGTGGCGGGCGTGTCCCTTGGGCTGCTGATTGCCTGGTACGGCCGGCTCAATTCGGTGCTCAACCCGCTGCTGGAGCTGTTCCGCAACACGGCTGCCTTGGCGCTGCTTCCGGTGTTCACGCTGCTGCTGGGCATCGGCGAAGAATCCAAGGTGACGATCGTGGCCTACGCGGCGTTCTTCCCGGTGCTGCTGAACACGATCGCCGGAGTGAAGACCGTGGACCCGCTGCTCATCCGGGCGGCGAAATCGCTGGGCCTGAACAGCTTCCGGCTCTTCCAGAAGGTGATCCTGCCTTCCGCAGTACCGACGATCTTCACCGGCATCCGGATGGCCGGCACGGCCTCGATCCTGGTGCTGATCGCCGCGGAAATGGTGGGCGCCAAGGCCGGCCTGGGCTACCTGATCGTCAATGCCCAGAGCAGCTTCCTCATCCCGGACATGTACGCCGGCATCCTCACCGTCTCCTTGCTGGGCCTGGGCGTGAACTTCCTGCTCGTGGCCCTGGAGCGGCACTTCTCCCGCTGGCGCACCGCCGTCGGGGCCTGATTGCTTCCCTTCCACCGCAAACAAAACAGATAGGAAAGAAGAAATGACCGTCATTACCGAAACCAAGCTCGAGTTCACCAAGCTGGGCTCCCGCATCGGCGCCGAAATCCGGGGCCTGGACATCAGCGGGGACCTCAGCGACGGCACCGTGGCACAAATCCGCGCGGCCCTCAACGAGCACAAGGCACTGGTGTTCCGCGAAGCCAACATCCTCAACGACGAAGCCCAGGTGAAGTTCGCCAGCCACTTCGGCCCGCTCACCACGGCCCACCCCACGGTGGCCTCCGTGGAAGGCGAAGCCAACGTGCTGCCCGTTGACAGCGAGAACGGCTCGGCCAACAACTGGCACACCGACGTGACCTTCGTGGTGAACCCGCCGCAGGCCTCCACCCTGCGCAGCATCGACCTGCCCGCCTACGGCGGCGAGACGCTGATCGCGTCCTCAGCCGGCGCCTATGCCGACCTGCCGGAGGAGCTGCGGAACTTCGCGGACACGTTGTGGGCCATCCACACCAACGACTACGACTACTCGGTGCCCAAGAACCTGGAGCATGAAAACGCCGAGGAACGCCGCAAGGAGTTCACCCGGATCAAGTTCGAGACGGCACACCCGGTGGTGCGGGTGCACCCGCTCACCGGCGAGCGCGGCCTGTTCATCGGCGGCTTCGCCCAGCGGCTGCGGATCGTGGGCCTGTCCAACACCGAGTCCCGGGACATCCTGCGCCTGCTGCAGGCCTACGTGACCCGTCCGGAAAACATTGTGCGCGTGAACTGGGAGCCGAACCAGCTGGTGCTCTTCGACAACCGCATCACCCAGCATTACGCCCCGGACAACTACGACGGCCAGCAGCGCAAGCTCAACCGCGTGACCATTGCCGGTGAGATCCCCGTGGGCGTCGACGGCAAGGCGAGCCAGTCCATCCAGGGCGACTCGTCGACGTATTCCGTCGTGGCGCCGCTCTAAGTAGCACACATGTGTTGTTGTAGCTGTACCGGCCCCGCAAGCCAACTCGCTCGCAGTTAACGTCGTTTTGAGCGCTCAGAACGACAACAACTGCGAGCTAGTTGGGTTAACGGGCGTGCTCAGCCCCTGACGGGTTCCAGCACATTCAGCACGATGCCGTTCGCGTAAGCCCTGGTGTCGGTCAGGATGAGCTTCCGTTTGGCCCTGGCATCGTCCGGGAACAGCCGTTTCCCGGAGCCGAGGATCACCGGGAACACCATGAGCCTGTATTCGTCCACGAGGTCTGCGTCGTACAAGGCCTTGAGCAGGGTGGGACTGCCGTTGACCAGCAACGGCCCGCCGTCTTGCTCCTTCAGCGCGGCCACTGCTTCGGCCACTTCGCCCTGGAGCACGTGGCTGTTGTTCCAGAGCGGATCTTTCAAAGTGGTGGAGGCGACGTACTTGGGCATGCTGTTGAACTTCTTCGCGAAGCCGGCTTCGTCGTCCCGTTCGGGCCAGGCCGCCGCGAAACCCTCGTAGGTCACCCGGCCGAGCAGCAGCGCGCCGGATTCCATGAGCTCCTCCAGCTTGTATTCGTACATTGCGGGGTCCGGGTCAATGTCGAAGGTCCAGCCCTCGTGCTTGTATTCGGGTTCCCCTCCACCCGGCCCTTCGACCACGCCGTCAAGCGAAACGAATTCGGAAACAATCACCTTGCGCATGGCGTGCGCCTCCCGTTGCTGGATTGCCGCTCTGCTTAAGCCTTCCAGCAATGAGGGTGGCACAGCCGGGCGGTTTGCAACAGGGCTTACGGCATCGCGGCACCCCGCGCCGTGGACCAGAGCGTGTACCACTCGATCCGGGTCATCGAGGCCGCCACGTCCGCGGCACCGGCGCAGGCTGCGATGCGCTCCGGCCGGGAGCTGCCCACTACCGGCGAGATCCGTGCCGGATGCTTCATGAGCCAGCCCAGGAGCACGGCTTCCGGGGTGGTGTTCTTCTCTTCCGCCAGCTTGGCGAGCAGCTCCGCCGTCGCGCGTTCCGCCGGGGCGGCTGCCGGGGACGGCGCGCCCGTGTACCGGCCCTGGGCGAGGGAACCGTAGGCTTGCAGCTCGATGCCCTTGCGGATGCAGTACTCGATGGTGCCGTGCGGGAAGCCGGCGTCGAAGCCTTCCTGCCGGTTGACCAGCACGGCGCTTTCCACCCAGGCGGCCTTGTGCAGGCTCATTTCCAGCTGGTTGGCCACAATCGGGGTCTCCAGCGCGTCCTGCAGATAGTCGATCTGGGCCGCGGACATGTTGGACACGCCCAGTGCCCGTACCTTGCCTTCCGCCATGAGCTGCCCGACGGCGGCCGCCACCTCGGACGGTTCCAGCAGCGGGTCGGGGCGGTGCAGGAGCAGGATGTCCAGGTAGTCGGTGCGAAGCCGCCGCAGGCTGGCGCTGACCCGTTCCAGGATGGCTTCGCGGCTGAGGTCGTAGTGCCCGGGCACCCCGCCCTCGGCCAGGCTGATGCCGCATTTGCCCTGCAGCTGGATCTGTTCCCGCAGCCCGGGGTTCGCCGCGAGCGCCTCGCCGAAGACGGCTTCGGCCTTCCCGCGGGTGTAGATATCGGCATGGTCGAACAAGGTGATGCCGATGCCGCGGGCGGCCTCGATCGCCGCGGCGGCCTTGTCCACGTCCGCGGGGCCGTAGTCCGGGCGGTCCCAGTCGCCGCCCAGGCCCATGCAGCCGTAGATGAGGCGTCCGCCGTTGTCGTTCTGTGCAGTCATGCTCCAACTCTTCCATCGGCCGCGGGCGGCGGCGTTGTATGACGGGCGGCCGCGTGACGGCGGAGGGCCCGGCACGCGGCAACGGCGCCCCGCACGCGGAGGGTGCGGGGCGCCGTCGTGATCAAAGCGGGGAGGCTAGCCGAAAAGCCACGCGGTGGTGGCGCCCGGAAGCTTGCCGCCGTCCAGCGCCGAGCTGCTGACGACGACGGTCCCTTCCGGGAGCTCCGCGGCTTCGGTGCCGAAGTTGGTCACCGACTGCCAGCCGTTGGGACGGCGGAAGTGCAGCACCTCAGGGTTGTCGTTCGGGACCCATTCGAGGCTTTCGCCGGACTGCAGTTCGGTGCGCAGGGCGAGGGCCTTGCGGTACAGCTCCAGGGTGGAACCCTCCACGCCGTCCTGGACGTCCGCGGCGTAGGCGGCGAACCACTCCGGCTGGGGCAGGTGGGATCCGTTGGCGCCGAAGCCGAAGGAGGAACCTTCCGCGGTCCAGGGCAGCGGCACACGGCAGCCGTCGCGGCCGACCTCCACGCCCTTGTTACGGAAGAAGGAAGGGTCCTGGCGCTCGGAATCGGGGATTTCGCCGCCGACTTCCTGCAGGCCGAGCTCCTCGCCCTGGTACAGGTAGGCCGAACCGGGCAGGGCGAACATCAGCAGCGAAGCGGCGCGGGCACGGCGCAGGCCGAGCTCCACATCCACGTCTTCCTGCCTGCCGCCCTCGAGCAGCCATTTCTTGCCGGCCTGGCCAGCCATGATTTCGCCTTCGTCAGCCGGCTCGGTGGCGGGGAGGCCGTAGCGGGTAGCGTGGCGGACGACGTCGTGGTTGGAGAAGACCCAGGTGGAGGACGCGCCGGACGCGGCCGCCTCGGCAAGGTTCTTGGTGACGATCTTCCGGAACTGGGCGGCGTCGAAATCGGCCTGCAGGAGGTCGAAGTTGAAGGCCTGGCCCAGCCCTTCCGGGCTGGCGTAGCGGGCGCGGCGGTCCGCGTGCACCCAGGCTTCGGCAACGGCGGTGCGCGGCGGGTTGTACTCGTTGAAGACCCGGCGCCACTCGGCGTAGATCTCGTGGACCTCGTCGCGGTCCCAGTACGGGTGGGAACCGTCGACGAAACCGTCGCTGCCATGGGCTTTGGCTTTGAGGTCGGCCTTGGTGGGCAGGGTTCCCTCAAGGTTCTTGGTCAGGGCGTGGGCCACGTCGATGCGGAAGCCGTCCACGCCGCGGTCGGACCAGAAGCGCAGCGTCTTCAGGAAGTCCTCGTGGACCTCCGGGTTGTCCCAGTTAAAGTCCGGCTGCTCCTTGGCGAAGATGTGCATGTACCACTGGCCGGGGGTGCCATCCGGTTCGGTGATGCGCTCCCAAGCCGGTCCGCCGAACACGGAATCCCAGTCCGACGGCGGCAGCTCGCCGTTTTCGCCGAGGCCGTCGCGGAAGATATAGCGGTCGCGGGCGGGAGAGCCCTTCGGTGAGGCGAGGGCCTCCTTGAACCATTCGTGGCGGTCCGAGGAGTGGTTGGGGACGATGTCCACGATCACCTTGATGCCGGCTTCGTGCAGCGCCGCGGCCATTTCGTCAAAGTCCTCAAGGGAGCCGATCTTCGGGTCGACGTTGCGGTAATCATCAACGTCGTAACCGCCGTCGGCCAGGGCCGAGGGGTAGAAGGGGCTGAGCCACACGGCGTCGATGCCCAGGGCCTTCAGGTACGGCACCTTGGCGGTGACGCCCTTGAGGTTGCCGATCCCGTCGGCGTTGGAATCGGCGAAGCTGCGCGGGTAGATCTGGTAAACCGAAGCCTGACGCCACCAGTTGGGGTCGGCCATTCGCTCGGCGTCGGTACGGTTTGCCTTGGCGGCGGTGGTGCTCACAATACTCCTTTTATTTAGTATCTAAATTTATCTCCCGAACCAGTATGGGATGCCGGGCGTGGAAGGTCAACAGGAGAGTGCGGCAGTGCTCAGCCCTGTTTCCGTTTCGACCCCGCGTAGGGAATGGCGTAGCTCCTTGAGGTGCCGTCAGGGGCAGTCGCGATGACCTTCACGGACATCGCAGGCAACTGCGGGCTGTGCGTATCGATCAAATACACCCGGGACCCGCCTGCCGGCAGCACACCGAGTTCCGTGGTGCCGGAGACCGTCTCAACAGTCAGGTCGAGGGAGCTTTCGCCATGGTTTTCCGCTGCGATCGTCAGCGCCTGGGACCCCTTTACCTTCTTGCTGCCAACGCTGAATTCCGCATCAATGACGGTCTGTGCGGTATCCAAGCGAACATAGGGCGCCACTACCGGGCCGCGGGTCCAATCCATCACGTCGGCCTGCGATGCACCACCGGTGATGATGTCGAGCGCGTTGGAATCGCTTGTGTCAGTGTCATGCGACTCGTTCGCATCCGTCCAGGAACCGGCTCCCCCGCCGACTCTGTACGGGCCGACGAATGAGGGGCAAGCAATGCCGCGGGCGCACTCGGCGCTGTAAACGGGCCGCACATTGCCAATGCCTTCGCCTTCTTCGGCGTCGCTGAACATGGACACCTGATAGCCGGTGTTCCGCAGGTCAACGCCCTCCAGCACAGCGGCGGGAACTGAGGCGATGATCATGCCGGAAGGATCAACATCGAGCCTCACGTCCCCCACTCGCTGCAGCCCCGCATCGTAGATACCTCCGCCGAAGCGGGATGCCGCATACCGGCCGTCAGCAACGATCGCAAACTTCCAGGCACCAGCGGCCGAGGTGTTGGTACCTGGCAACAAGGCGGTGGTTTGCGTCGAGCTGCCATCCCGCAGGTAGATGTTCAGCCGTTGTGTACTCATTCCGGCACCGCCCCACGGATTGTTGATGGGGCCGGCCGTGGACGCCAGGAACCGGACCGCATCACCGTCTTCGTATACATCCATCCCGGTCAGATCGAAGCTTCCGGGATTGAAGGCCGAATCCGTGGGGTAGGTGTAACTGCCCGGGCCCTTGTCGTCTCCGGCGGGTTCGGAGAGCGACCCGATCCTGCTGCCGAGTGCGGTCACGGCGCGCCGGTCAACGGCCATGACCCCATTTTCGCCGGTGGCTGTGACCACAACCCGGTTGGTGATGTCAGGCAGGGTGACTTCCAAGGCGAACCTGCCATCCGTTACCGGCGCGTCCTGCCGTTCCCCGTTCACGGCTACGGCCACGCGGGGCGCGTTCGTGGTTCCGGACACCGTCAACTGCCGGGCATCCACAACTGAACCGTCCGCAGGGCCGTCCACGGCGAGTTCCGGTGCCGGCCCGATTGCCTGGCCTTCGGCGGTGGCGTTCCAACCGTCCCAGGTTTCGGCGTCGAAGTTCAACCGGCCCGGCTCAGTGTCCCACCAGTTATCGCCCGCCTTGATGATGGCGGCCCCGCCCACGGTGTAGTTGTGCAGCAGGATCCCGTTGCCTTGCGACATCTCGTTGCCGAGTGCCACCTTCTGGCCGGCACGGTCCTGGTACCGCTTCAGCAGGCTGAGCTGCGACGTGTAGTCAAGGCCGTTCCAGGCATCAACGGAGAATCCATCGATCTCGATGTTCTCGGTATTCGACAGGGCGAATACCCGGACGCCGCAGTTGACCATGCCTTCCACCCGGGTGTCGCTGAACCGCATGTTCTTGACCGTGGTGGCGACATCCGCACGGTCGGTGGCGCCCATGTCCTCCCAGTGGCTGGAGGAATTGAACACACAGGTGTTGTATTTGGTGTCTTTCCAGTACATGCGGTTGTGGATGACGTCCGTGTTGGCCACGGAAACGGCATCAATTTGCCGGGGAACCCACCCCCATTGCATGACCGGGCCGTTCTCGTTCTTCCAAATCACCGTGTTCTTGATGTCTACGTTGCTGTGGTAGAGCTTCAAGACGTCGTCGTTGGAGTGGAAGAAGGTGTTGTTCATCCGGCTTCCTTCGTACAGCTCGATACCGTCCGTCTGCCAGTACCAGCCTCCAACTTGCTTGTAGTTCTGCACGTCCATGCGGAAGTTCTCGACGCCGACCTCGACTTCGTCCGCCCCCTCGCCTTCATGGGCGTAGACAACAAAGGAGTGGTACGGCGGATCGGCGACCGTGACGCCTTGAAGATCCAGCGTCTGGCCCGTGTTCGACGATTCGAACTGAAGCATCTTCACGCAGCTCGAATGGCAGTTGTCGGCCACGCTGTGGGCGTAACCGTTCCTGGTGTCCGGTTCGTACACGTACTGTTCCCCGGAGAGGACCCCGAGCCCCGTCACTTTGAAGTCGCGTTGGGTCTTGTGGAGGAAGCGGAATGCGCCTTTGACGTAGGCGCCCGGGGCCAGGTAGACCCACTTCACGTTTCCGGGCAGCACCGCATGGTGGTCGGAACCCATGTAGTAGGTACCAGGACGGAAATAGACAATGTCCTCGCTGATCTCCCCCAGGTTGTCCACAAGGCCCGGCTGCGGGTAATGAATGGATCCGTCGTCCACGCCCGGAACGTACCGCTTGGCATCCGCTGCGGAAAGGATCGGATTTGCAAAGACCAGCATTGAGTTCCGCGGTTCGGTGTGGACCGCTTTGTTGCCTTCGGCCGCACTCGTGGTGAGGACGCCGGAGGTGCCCGACATATCGTTGTAGGCCGTGACCAGCTGCGGATCGAACTCCACCGAAAAGCGGAGTCCGTCCGGGCTGAAGGGCACCTTCACACGTATGGTTGACCCGTCCACCAACTGCTTCTCCAGGCCGAGATCGCTCGGCCTGATCGTGACCTGGCTGGCCGAGGTGATTTCCTGCCCGGTCTTCAGCCGCACGTTGACCCAAACGTCCTCGCCGTATTCGAAGCTCGACCAGCTCATGGTCATTCCCGCTTCGGACGAAAACTCCGCACCGTCCTCTTCGGTGTAGCCGATCTTGCCGTTGCCGCTGCGGGGCACGCTGGCGTAGACGAAGGAACCGTAGGCCGTATCCGGGCGGGCAGCCGTCGCAACGGATGCCTCATAGAACTCTGACATGCGGACCTTGTCCGCCGGCACGGGCCCGGTTGTGGCAACGGCGTTGTCATGACCCCATGTGGTCAGCGTCGGAGTCGATGCGGGCGGGGCGGCAGATCCCGGAGCCACCGGCACAGCGACATTGACAGGTTCCATTGCGGCGGCAGGAGCGATTGGCGCAAGCAACGCCCCAATTAGTACGCCCGCGCCCACAATGCTTCTCGAACTCCAACGGTTTTTCATCAAAAATCAACCTCTCTGTTGATCTTTCGGAATCGGGTTCAAGCACGCAGCCAGGCGCTTGCCTCGCCCGGAAGCTTGCCGTCTTCAATCCGGGCGCTGGCCAGCAGGAGCTCACCTTCGGGCAGTTCGACGGCGGCGGTTCCGAAGTTCGCCACGACGTGCCAGCCGCCCGGGCGGACGAAGTGCAGTACGTCCGCGTTGCCCGTGTCGATCCATTCCAGGCTCTCGCCGGTCTGGAGGCGGCGCCGCAGCGCGAGCGCAGTGCGGTAGAACGTGAGGGTGGATCCCTCCCGCTCCTGGGCGCTGGCCGCATACCCGACGAACCAAGCCGGCTGGGGCAGGTGCGCCCCGTTGGCGCCGAAGCCAAACGAGGTGCCGTCCGGTTCCCACGGAAGCGGAACTCGGCAGCCGTCCCGGCCCAGCCCGTCCCACTCGGCCCCGCGGAAGAAGGACGGGTCCTGACGGCGGTCCGCGGGGATGTCCGCGACTTCGTGCAGGCCGAGTTCCTCACCCTGGTACAGGTACGCCGATCCCGGCAGCGCCAGCATGAGCTGGGTGGCCGCTTTGGCCCGGCGGATGCCACCGGCAATATCAAGAGCCTCCTTCCGCCCGCCTTCCTTGACCCACTCCACCCCGCCTTTGACCGCGCGCCCGTTCAGCGGGGGCAGCCCGTAACGGGTGGCATGGCGGGTAACGTCGTGATTGGAGAACACCCAGGTGGAGGTCGAACCGCTCAGCCGGCTCTGTTCCAGGTTGTCCCCAATAACAGTCCGGAACTGTTCCGCATCAAAGTCCGCCATCAGCAAGTCGAAGCTGAACGCCTGGCCCAGGCCTTCGGGCGACGCGTACTTCGCCCGCCGCTCCGGAGTCTCCACCCACGCCTCGGCCACGGCGAAGCGTGGCGGATTGTATTCGTTGAAGACCTTGCGCCATTCGGCGTAGATCTCGTGGACTTCGTCGCGGTCCATCAGTGGGTGGGTTCCGGAATTCCGATCCATCGCGGACAGTTCAGCTTTGCTGGGCAGCGTGGCCGGCAGGTCCTTGACCAAAAGGTTTGCAACATCAACCCGGAAGCCATCCACTCCACGGTCGGACCAAAAGCGTAGTGTCTCAAGGAAGTCCTCCTGGACTTCAGGGTTGTCCCAGTTGAAGTCCGGCTGCTCGGGCGTGAAGGTGTTGAGATACCACTGCCCGTCTTCAACGCG
Organism: Arthrobacter sp. R-11; assembly: GCF_049913155.1. GTDB lineage: Bacteria > Actinomycetota > Actinomycetes > Actinomycetales > Micrococcaceae > Arthrobacter. Next base: position 3,314,418 of record NZ_CP183979.1, read on the forward strand.
GGTCCACCGTGGACCGCCGAATGAGGCGGTCCAGTCTGAGGGCGGCAGTTCCCCGTGCTCACCCAATCCATCGCGGAAGTGGTACCGCTCCCGGGCCGGGGAACCCTTCGGGGCGGCCAATGCCTCCTGGAACCAGGCATGCCGATTGGATGAGTGGTTCGGAACGATGTCCACGATCACCTTGATGCCCGCGGCATGGAGGGCGGCAACCATTTCGTCGAAGTCCGCCAGCGTACCGATCTTCGGATCGACATCGCGGTAGTCATCCACGTCATAGCCGCCGTCCGCCAAAGCCGAGGGATAGAAGGGACTCAGCCAGACGGCGTCGACCCCCAGTTCCTTCAGGTACGGCACCTTGGCGGTGACGCCCTTCAGGTCGCCGATGCCGTCACCGTTCGAATCGGCAAAGCTACGCGGATAGATCTGGTAGACGGCAGCCTGACGCCACCAGTCAGGGTCGGCCGCTGCGAGCTCGGAAGCGGACGGCGTGGCAAAGGGGGGCGTAGACAAACGGGGATCCTTCCCAGGTAATAACAAGCGGTGGGAGGAACGACGACGGCGGGTTCCCGCCGTCGTCGTTCCTGCTTTTGAGTAGGGTCTCTCAGGACTTGGAGCCGGAGAGCGCGATGCCATCCACGATCTGCCGCTGGGCGACGGCGAAGATGATCAGCAGCGGGGCCGCCACGAGCGTCGTAGCTGACATCAAAGAGGTCCAGTCGGCGCCATACTGGCCCTTGAACTGGTTCACCAGCAACGGAAGGGTGAAATTGGCGTCGCTGTTGAGGAAGATCAGCGGGCCGAAGAAGTTGTTCCACTGCCCCAGGAAGGTGAAGATGCCCAGTGCTGTAAGCGGGGTGCGCAGCAGGGGCAGGATCATGGTGGTGAAGACCCGGAAGCGGCTTGCGCCGTCCAGTTCCGCGGCTTCTTCAAGTTCCCGTGGAATGCCCTTGATGTACTGGCGCATGAGGAAGACCCCGAAAGCGCTGAACAGGGAGGCGGGCATGATCAGGGAAAGCGGAGTATCGATCCAGCCTAGCCATCCCATGATGATGTACAGCGGGATGATGGTCAGCTGCGCCGGAACCATCATCGTGGCCAGGAACACCATGAAGAGGTGCTTGCTTCCGCGGAAGTCGATCCTGGCGAATGCGTAGGCGGCCATGGTGCTGGTCAGCAGCGAGATCACGGTGACTGTCACGGCAATATACGTGCTGTTCCAGAAACCGCGGACGAAATCGGCACCGGCAAAAGCCGTCTCATAGCCTCCGGTGGTCCACACTTCCGGCAGGAAGGTGGGAGGCTGGCGGAAAATCTCATCCAGCGGTTTGAACGAGGAAAGCATCATCCATAGAAACGGCAGCGCCATCAGGGCGGCGCAGACTGCCAGTGCAAGGTGAAGGATGATTCTCCCCGGACGGACAGGCCGGCGGCGCGTCCGTACCTCCTGGGAGCGGGCAATGTTTCGGGTCAGGGTGCTCATTCTGCGTAGTGAACCCATCTCTTCTGGGCGGCCATCTGGAGCCCGGTGACACCGAGCAGGACCAGGAACAGCAGGAACGCCAAGGCTGAAGCGGCTCCGAAGTTGAACTCACGGAAGGCCATTTGGACAATCTCGTAGACGATGGTGCGGGCTTCGTCCGGCGCGCTTGAGTCCATGAAGACGTAGATGTAATCGAAGACCTGGAAGGAGCCGATGATTGAGGTGATCGAGAGGAACAGGATGGTGGGCGAGATCAGCGGTACGGTGACGTGCCACAGCTTCTGCCACGCCGAGCAACCGTCCAGTTCGGCGGCTTCAAGGTAGGAGGCGCCAATGCTTTGCAGGCCGGCCATGAACATCACCAATTGATAGCCCAGGCCCTGCCAGATCGCCACGACAGCGAAGGACGGAATGATGAACGACGGATCCTGCAGCCAGTTGGGAGCCGGGATACCGATCGAACGCAAGGCGCTGTTGATGGGGCTGATCTCAGGGTTGAACAGGTAGAGCCAAATGGTGGCGACCGCCACGGAGGATGTGACCACCGGGGCAACGAAGCCAAGGCGGTAAACGTTGGTCATCCTTCCTGCCTTCTGCATGAACAGCGCGAAGAGGAAGGCGGTGATCATCACACCAGGGACCTGCAATACGGTGAACCACACGGTATTGATCGCCGAACGCTGGATGCGGGGATTCTCGAAGAGTTCGGTGAAGTTGGACAGCCCCGCGAAGGTAGCGGCGCCGAACCCGTCCCAATGGCTGAAAGCCAGATACAAGGCAAAACCCAGGGGTCCGATCATGAAGACAATCAGGCCCAAGAGCTGGGGCGAAAGAAAGACGAGGGCCGCGATGGTGTCCTTGCGGTGCCGTCGGGACACCTTGCGGCGCGGCTGGGCCGGCACGGCATCTACGCTGGCCCGGATCTGCGTGTCCAGTGACATCCTTGTTAGCCGTTCACCAGCTTGCTGACTGCCTCGGAGAAGGAGGCAGCAGTCGTCGACGGGTTCTTGAAAAGCTTGTCGACAAGGGTCGGCAGTTCCGTCGCAGTCTTGGCCTTGGACACGAACGCGTTCGGCATCGCATACCCCTTGGCAACAACCTCATTGAACAATTTGCCGTGGGCAGGCACTCCACCTTCGGTGGCAAGCCCGTCCAGGCCCTTCACCGATGCCACAGCGTTGCCCCCGCCGGAAAGGCGGAACTGCTGCCCCTCCTTGGACACATAGTTGCCGATCAGTTCGAGTGCCTTTTCCCGGTTTTTCGCTTTCGCATTCAGGGCGATTGCTGCAGTGGCAACGGGGGCCGGCATGATGTCCTTGCCGGTGGGCGAAGGCAGCGGAGCAATGTCATATCCAAACTTGACGGACTTCAGGGTAGGCAACGCCCAACGGCCCACGTTGTTGAAGGCAAGCTGGCCGGCCAGGAAGAGGGCGTCGCCGCTCTGGCCCTTCGGCAGCGAACCCGCGTAGGTGATGTTGCCTGACTTGAACTGCTCCAACAGCCAGCCGAGCCCTTCCTGCGCCTTGGGGTCGTCGGCGAAGACGATCTTGCCGGACTCATCCTGGAGCGTGCCGCCGAAGGCAGTCACCGCCCAGGCCCAGTTAAACCACCAGTTGGACAGGATCAACCCTTTCTTGCCGGAGCCCCGGACCTTGTCCAAGGCATCGGTGAAGGCGTCAAAGTTCCAGGTCCCCCCATCGAACAGCTGGGCGGGATCCGAGCTGACGCCCGCAGCGGAGAGGACGTCTTTGTTGAACCACAAAACCGAGGGGTTGCAGTCCACCGGAAGTCCGTAGAGGCCGGTGCCGTCGGCACCCTTGCACCATTGGTAGAGACCTTCCGGGAACTCTTCCAGCTTCACCGGGGATTTTCCGCCTGAAAGATAATCACTCAGGTCCGAGACCTGCTTCGCACCAATGAACTTGGCCATCTGCCCATCGCCGACGTAGAACGCGTCCGGCGCCGCCCCGCCAGCCAGCTGGGAGAGAAGCTTTGCCTCATAGTCACCCACAACGGCCTGGAAGCTGACCTTGGCGTTGATCTTCTTGGACAGTTCTTCGGCGAACTTCTTGTAACGCTCTCCTTCGCCGGGGTTTGCCCATGCCGCCCAGGAGACGCTGCCGGAGCCGGAGCTGCCACCGGGAGCCGAGCCGCCGCCGCAGGCGGCCAGGGCCGGCGCTGCAGCGAGGCCAAGAGCGCCCAGCATGCCCGTGCGCAGCAGCGCGCGGCGGTCAACAGGGCGTGAGAGGAGGGAGTCAGACATCTGCGTCGGTCCTTTCATCAGAGCGGCTGGCCAACGTCGGCCCATCGCCCAATTTAAATTAGGAGGTAAATTTACTACCTATCGCAAGTATGGAGTGAGGTTCGCCACAGAGTCAAGGAGGTTGGAAGATGGAACGAAAGATAAATTTATGAACTAAATTTAGAGAGAGTTAGCTGCCGCTTAGCGGAGAGCAAAGGATGGGGAGGTTTGAAGATGGTCGAAACAGCGCCGTCAACGCAGCTGGTACGCAGGGTCAATGCGAGCGCCATGCTCAAGGCGATGCGCGGTGCAGGCGTCCTGACTGGAACCGATCTCATGGCCGCCACCGGGCTCTCCCGCGCCACCGTTATCTCGATTTGCGATGAACTCGTTCGACTCGGGTGGCTCCAGGAACTGGAAAACCAGCGGGGAGCCGGGGATTACGTCAAGGGCAGGCCGGCCCGCCGCTTTGTCTTTGACGACCGCGCGGCCAGCGTGCTGGGCATCGACATCGGTGCCAACAAGATCACTGCCATCGTGGCGGACATGGCCGGCACTCCCCTGTCCCAGGTCACCATGCCATTCCGCCACGCATACAGTGTGGCAGCGGACGAACGCGCCGACGTCCTGGACAGGATTGCGGCAGAGGCCTTGGACGAAGCGGGCGCGTCGGCGGATTCCGTGCTTGCCGTCTCCGTTGGCGTCGCCGCCCCGGTCAGCCGGGACGGCGAGGTCCTCACGGCCCAGGAATTCTGGAAATCCTTCGATGTCCGCGGGATCGTCGCAGAGCGGCATGGCTGGCACGTGCTCCTCGAAAACGATGCCAACCTGGCGGCGCTTGCGGAACGCTGGCGTGGCACCGCCCAGGGAGTCGACAACCTGGTGGTCATGCTTGCCAGCGACCGGCTCGGTTCCGGAGTCCTCGAATCCGGCCGGCTGCTCCACGGGCAGCTCGGCGGCTTCGGCGAACTGGGATATTTGGACAATCTCGACGGGGTCGGCGACACGAGCGGCATTGCGCACTACGCCGTGCTGTGGGCGCGGGAGGCGCTCGACAAAGGCGCAAAGAGTTCCATGCGCGAGCGCTGCGGAGGGGATCCCGGAGCCCTGACCGCCGAGATGGTCTTTTCCGCGGCTGCGGCCGGTGACGCGGCCGCAGCCGCGGTCCTGGACCGGGTGGCGCACCGCATGGCGCGGATCATCGGCTCCCTGAGCACGCTGGTCAACCCCGAACTCGTGGTCATTGCGGGCGCCGTCGCGGAATCGGCCCGGGCGCTCATCCCGGCCATCAGCAAGGAGCTTCCGGACTACACCCATACGCCGCCGCGGCTGGAGGCCTCCACCCTGGGCGACGGCATCGTGTCAATCGGCGCCATCCGGCACGCTTTGGACTACGTCGAGGAGCATGCGCTGGACCTTGGGCCGTCTTCCTTGCCCCGGCATTCAAGCACTTCCTGAGCCGGCGGCAACGACAGAGCCTCCCCGCAAGGACCGGGTCCTCAACGGCGCGGTATCTGCTACTCGGGCATCGCCATGGTGCGCAGGTCCAGCTGCCGCAGCACCCGGTCGGCCACCTCGGGGTCCGTGCCGGGCTCGCTCCGCGCAGCAACCACTTCCTGGCGGGCGGCGTCGAGGGCGATCGTCTGGACGGTGATGGCCAGCTCCCGTCCCCGTCGGCGTTTCTCCTCGAGGCTTTCGTTCTTGAGAGTGCCATCCAGCAGCTCGGCATGCAGCCGGGCCATCTTCTGCTTCACGAGCGCCACCTTGTCCGCCGGAAGCTCCTTCATCAGCTCATGATCCTTGAGCGCGGCGATGGCGGCCTTCTGGGCGCGCCTGGCCAGTAGCTTGGCAGCGTGCTCTTCGTGCGAACCGTCCTCGGCCGCCTTCAGCACGCGCATGAGCCACGGCAGGGTCAGGCCGGGGAACACCAGGGTGGCCAGCAGCACCGCGCAGGCAATCACGAGGATTTCATGCCGGGCCGGGAAGTCACCGCCGTCTGAGACAGTTAGCGGAAGCGCCAGGGCGAGGGCCAGTGTGGCCAGGCCTCGCATGCCGCACCAGGTGAGGATCAGCACCTCCTTGAAGGATGTGGGCTGGAGGGCGCTCTTGCGGCGGGCAGACAGCGCAAGCAGGCCGAGCCAGCCGAAGCGCACCGCGAACACCAGAATGCAGACCACCGCGGCCATGCCGACCATGCCGAGCACGGCGGCGCCTTCTTCCCGGATTACGTGCCGGATCTCCAGGCCCACCAGGCCGAAGGCGAGGCCGGTGGCCAGCAGTTCCACGACATCCCAGAAGGCCGTGCGTGTGACGCGTTCGGCGGCGTCCTGCGGTCGTGCGTGGCGCTGGGTTTCCAATGCGGTCACGACGACGGCGATCACCCCGGAGGCGTGCACCTCCTCGGCCAGGATGTAGGCGGCGAAGGGAATCACCAGGGTGACGGCGCTGCGGGCCACCATCGAGGTGACGAGCTTGTTGATGATCCTGCCGAACCAGCCCATTGCGATTCCCACCAGCACGGCGAGGGCCGCGCCGACGATGAACTCGAACGCAATGTTGGGGCCCAGATGCGTTCCGGCGACGGTTGCGGCCACCGCGGCCTGGAAGATGACAATGGCAGCAGCGTCGTTGAAGAGGCCTTCGCTCTGCAGCACCGTGATAAGCCGGCGGGGCATGCGCACCCGGCCTGCTACGGACTCCACCGCCACCGGGTCCGGCGGCGCCACCATTGCACCCAAGGCGATCGCGGCCGGGATGCCGATGCCCGGGATCATGAGCCAGGCCGCCCCGGCGACGACCGCCGTCGAGACCACCACCAGGGCCACCGCCATCAGGAGCAGCGTGCGCCAGCGGACTTTGAAGACGGCCCAGGAGCTTTTCTGGGCCGTCGCGAACAGCAAGGGCGGCAGGAAGATCGGCAGGATCAATTCGGGATCGATCTCAAGCTCGGGAAAGCCCGGAATGAAGGTCAAGGCCACCGCGATGAGCAGCATCAGGACCGGGTATGGCAGGCGCAGCCTGTCCCCCAGGCCCACCGCCGCCACCGTTGCGAGCAACAGCCCGATGATGAGTGCCAACTGGTCCATGCGTCAGGAGTCCGTCGTCAGGGCCATCACGACGTCGCTGGTGCCGTCCCGGAACTCGATGGTCCGTCCGATTGTCCCGGGCAGTTCCAGCACGGCGGCCGCCACCAATGCCACATTGGCCCTGGACGTTCCGGTGCCCGTGGCGGGATCTGCGGGGTTGACGTCTATCAGCCCGGTGGCGGGATCGTTGTTCAGAGTACCGGGGCCGAGGACCGTCCAGTCCAGCTTGCTGCCGCGCAGGTACTCGTCTGCCGCCGCTTTGGCCTCGGCGTAAGGGAAGAAGCTGTGGTTCTCCGGAACCCCGTGACCGGGCCCGGAACCGAAGTAGGACACCATCACGTAGCGTTTCACGCCGGCCTGCGCCGCGGCGTCCATGGAGCGGATGGCGGCGTCGCGGTCCACCGCGTAGGTGCGGGCCGGATTGCCGCCTCCGGCGCCGGCGGACCAGACCACGGCGTCGCTGCCGCCCAGCGCGGCGGCGATCTCCGCCGTCGTGGAATGCTCGACGTCGAGAATCACCGGGGAGGCGCCGCTTGCCGTCACGTCGGCGACGTGGTCGGGGTTGCGGATGATGGACGTGACCGTATGGCCTTCGTCACTGAGGATTCGGGCAAGCTGCAGCGCCACTTTGCCGTGGCCGCCGATGATCGTGATCCGTGGCATGAACCCATTCAAGCAGCAATGGGAAAACAAAAAGACCCCGCGGATGTTGAATCCGCGGGGTCTTTCCTTGGTAGCGGTGGGGAGGCTCGATCTCCCGACCTCACGATTATGAGTCGTGCGCTCTAACCAACTGAGCTACACCGCCACGAATGAGAAAACCTGTGCCAAGCCGGTCAAAACCGCCTTGACACAGGCTCTCATTCAGAGCCCCCTGCCGGAATCGATCCGGCGACCTCGTTCTTACCAAGAACGCGCTCTACCACTGAGCTAAGGGGGCAACGAGTAAGTACTCTACCGGAGGTTCGCCCCTGACACCAAATCGGGGCAGAAGGGGGCAAATGCCGGACCTGACACAATTTGCGAAGCACCCAAACCGGTGTTCAACGGGCCTCGGAAACGGGGCGGAAGCACCGCCGTCGGGACCCTCTTTGGACGTAGAAGCGGCGCCGACATCACAACTTGCCGCGAGTCCTGGGTCGTCGGGCTCCAAAGAGGGTCAGGAAGGCCGGCTGCCCTGCGGAGCAGGCAAACGATCGGCCCACTAAACGCCCGAAGAGCTGGCGGAATGTGAATTGCACCTCGAAAGTTTGACTCGAAAAACAGTCCTAGGTTTCGGAGGTGCGGTCGCGCGGCACCCTGAAACTGATCATTAGTCCCTGCGCCACTCCTCAGCCGTCGCCGGCCGGACGGGCAAAGCAGACACCAAACGGAGAAGGCTCCGTCCCAGATGGGACGGAGCCTTCAGAAGCAGTAGTTTTTTACCACTTGCCCTTGCGGTTGAAATCACGGTGTCCGCTGTCGCCGCCGTGGCGGGGCTTGCGGGAACCGTTGCCGTGGCCGCCGAAGCGGGAGTCACCGGCCTGGCCGCGGTCCCGGTCGCCGAAGCTGCGCTCGGAACGTTCGCTGTAGGAACGGCCGCCACGGTCAGCGGAGGAACGCTCGCCTTCGTTGCGGCGGAAGTCCTTCTTGAAGCCGCCGTTGCCCTTGAAGTTGCCGCCGCCCCGGTTCTCGCGGTCGCCGTAGCCGCCGCGTTCACGGTTCGGCTTGCGGCCGTTGTCCAGCTCGAGGTGGATCAGCTCGCCGCCGATCCGGGTGCGGGACAGGGCACGCAGCTGCTCGGGGCTCAGGTCCGCGGGGAGCTCCACGAGGGAGTGGTCCGAGCGGATGTCGATGCCGCCGATCTGCGAGGAGGAGATGCCGCCTTCGTTGGCAATAGCGCCCACGATGGAGCCCGGCATGACGCGGTGCCGGCGTCCGACGGCGATCCGGTAGGTGGCGTTGCCTTCGGTCAGCGGGCGGGTCGGGCCACGGGAGCCGAAGCCGTCCTTGGCACGCTCGCGCTTCTGGAATTCCGGTGCGGCCGGCAGTTCCTTGACCAGCAGCGGCTGGCCGCCCTGGGCCATGACGGCCAGTGCTGCGGCGATCTCCGCGGCCGGAACGTTGTGCTCTTCCTCGTAGGAGGCGATCAGGTCGCGGAACAGCGCCACATCCTCGGATTCGAGGGTTTCGGTGATGCGCTCGGCGAACTTGCCCAGACGCAGCGAGTTGACGGTTTCCGCGGTGGGCAGGTGCATCTGCTCCACGCTCTGGCGGGTGGCCTTCTCGATGGCGCGCAGCAGGTACTTCTCGCGCGGGGTCATGAAGAGGATCGCGTCGCCGGTGCGGCCTGCGCGGCCGGTGCGGCCGATGCGGTGCACGTAGGACTCGGTGTCGTGCGGGATGTCGTAGTTGACCACGTGGCTGATGCGCTCCACGTCGAGGCCGCGGGCCGCGACGTCGGTGGCGACGAGGATGTCGATGCGGCCTTCCTTCAGGGCGTCCACGGTGCGCTCGCGCTGCTGCTGCGGGATGTCGCCGTTGATGGCGGCAGCCTGGAAGCCGCGGGCCTTCAGCTTGTCGGCGAGGTCCTCGGTGGCCATCTTGGTGCGCACGAAGGCGATGACGCCGTCGAACTCTTCGACCTCGAGGATGCGGGTCATGGCATCCAGCTTGTGCGGGCCCATGACCTGCACGTAGCGCTGGCGGATGTTGGTGCCCGTGGAAGTCTTGGACTTCACGGAAATCTCGGCCGGGTTGTTCAGGTACTGCTTGGACATGCGGCGGATCTGGCCCGGCATGGTGGCCGAGAACAGGGCCACCTGGCGGGTCTCCGGGGTCTCCTGGAAGATCTGCTCGACGTCGTCCGCGAAGCCCATGCGCAGCATCTCGTCGGCTTCGTCCAGCACCAGGTACTGGAGTTCGGAGAGGTCCAGGGAGCCCTTGGCGATGTGGTCGATCACGCGGCCGGGGGTACCGACAACCACCTGGGCGCCGCGGCGCAGGCCGGCCAGCTGCGGGCCGTAGGCAGAACCGCCGTAGACGGGGAGGACAGTGAAGTCTTCCATGTGCTTGGCGTAGGAGGTGAAGGCCTCGGCAACCTGGAGGGCAAGCTCACGGGTCGGAGCCAGGACCAGCGCCTGGGTTTTGCGGGAGGGGCCGTTGAGGTCGTGCAGTTCAGCCAGGCGGGACAGCGCCGGGACGGCGAACGCGGCGGTCTTGCCGGTACCGGTCTGGGCGAGGCCGACGACGTCGCGGCCTTCGAGCAGCAGCGGAATGGTGGCCGCCTGGATGGGGGACGGCTTCTCGTAGCCGACGTCCTGCAGGGCAGCGAGGACACGGCCGTCGAGGCCGAGGTCGGTGAAGCGGACGCCTTCTTCTTCTTCCGCGGGGGCGGAGGCGGGAGCGGCGGCTTCGGCAGGGGCCTCGGCAGCTTCGGCGGCGGGCGCCTCAGGCGCGGTTTCGACGGTCTCGGTGATGTCGGCGTCGAGCGTTTCGTTCGGGTTTTCAGGCATAGGGGAAGATTTCCTCATCCATAGGTGGCCAGTCGGCGCGGCCCGGTTGGGCTTGGCCGCAGTACTCGTCGCACACGGCTGAACCTATGGGGCCCGGCCGCACACAAAGAAGTCCGGCGCTGTCGCAACCCCATGGCAGGACTTCGCGCTGTATCTCTTGGCTGCTATCCCAGCAGTCTGTACAGCGTTTTCTTCGCCCGGCTCTCCCTATGAAAATGCCCGCATCAAAACCGCGGGCCCCAACACTGACCAGTCCTGCCTCAAAAATTGGGCAGGAAAAAGGGATTTCCGGAGTGGGGGATATATCCATTGTAGGGCACTCCACGGAACGTCCATGACACATGCGCCCGCGAAGGCGGTGAGCTTGCGCACAAAGCCCCGGTCAAACCCCGGTCGGGGGGCGCTGTGTCAGTTTCCGACGCCGGCCCGGCGCATGATCTTTTCGAACTCGTCATGGTACTCCGGCTGCAGCCGGATCTCGCCGTCCGCTTCGGCGTCGAGCAGGGTCTGGATGTCCTCCATCGTGGGATCGCTGAACCATTTCCCCACGGTGATGCCGTGCTTCGGAACGAAGAGCCGGTGGATGTGGTCCCCCGCGGAGATGCTGCCGGTCTTCACCACCCGCAGGTAGCAGCCGACGCGCCCGGCATCGGTGAACCGCTTGACCCACTGAGGTTCGTCCATCACACGCTGGAACGTGGCGCAGGGCGTGCGCGGCGAGGTCACTTCGACCTCCACGTCCAGACCGATCTTCCAGCGTTCGCCGATCACGGCGCCGGTGGTGTCGATGCCGCGCACGCGCAGGTTCTCGCCGAAGATGCCCGGCGGCAGCTCCCGCTGGAGTTCGCCGGTCCAAAAGTCGGCGTCGTCCTGCGAATACGCGTAGAGGGCCTGGTCCTCGCCGCCGTGGTGAAGGCGGTTGGCCTGGACGTCGCCGTGCAGGCCGAGCTTGTGGACCTTGACGGGTCCATCCACGGCGCGTTTGTCGATGGCGGTGACGCCAACGCTGCCTTCGGGATCGGCCAAGAGCTCGTGTACCCGGCAGACTGCGATCAACGATGCGGTGTCCATGGCACCAAGCCTAGCCTGCGAGGGGTCCCCGGCCGAGCTTGCGAGGTTGGGGAGCAGGCTAGGCGCCAGTCCCCACCGCTTCCCTAATCCCGCTTCTTCCCTAATCTCGCTTCGCTCGCTCAGGGAACCCTAGCGGCGTGGGCCCATGCGAGGGGTTCTCGCTACGGATCAAAGCGGTAGCCCATGCCCGCCTCGGTGTGCAGGTGCCGGGGCGCGGAGGGGTCGCGCTCGAGCTTGCGGCGAAGCTGGGCGATGTACACGCGCAGGTACTGGGTTTCCTTGGCGTAGGCCTGGCCCCACACCTGGGTGAGGATCTGCTGCTGGCTGACCAGTTTGCCGGCGTTGCGGACCAGCAGCTCGAGGATGTTCCACTCCGTGGGGGTCAGCCGTACCTCCCCGCCGTCCTTGACGATCTTCTTGCCGGCCAGGTCCACCACGAAGTCGGCGGTTTCCAGGGTGGGTGCCTCGTCCCGTGTCCCGGCCCGGCGGGACGCGGCCCGCAGCCTCGCGAGCAGTTCGTCCAGGCCGAACGGTTTGGTCACGTAGTCATCCGCGCCGGCGTCGAGCGCTTCGACCTTGTCTTCGGAACCGTGCCGGGCGGACAGCACGATGATGGGCATGTTGCTCCAGCCCCGGATTCCGCGGATCACCGCCACACCGTCCATGTCCGGCAGGCCAAGGTCCAGCACCACGATGTCCACCGGCTGGCGGGCGGCGGCCTTGAGGGCGTCAGCCCCGTTGCCGACGGTCAGGGCCTGGTAGCCGTGGGCGTGCAGGTTGATCTGCATGGCCCGCGCGATCTGCGCCTCATCCTCGACGATCAGCACCAGGCTCACGGCTGCTCCCCTTCCCACAGCGGCAGGGTAACCACCATGGTCAGCCCGCCGCCCGGCGTCGGCTCCGCGGTCAGGGTGCCGCCCATCGCCTCGGTGAAGCCCTTCGCGACGGCGAGTCCCAGCCCGATTCCGCTGCGTCCGTCCTTTGCTGAGCTGGCGTCGTCCAGTCGCTGGAACGGCAGGAACAGCGCCAGGATGTCCGACGGCGGCACTCCCCCGCCGTGGTCGGCCACCCGCAGTTCGCTGCCCGGCCGCCCGCCGACGGCGACACCCGCGGTGCGCGCCCGCAGCACGACGTCGGACCCGGGCGCGTATTTCACCGCGTTCTCCACCAGGTTGGCCACCACGCGTTCCAGCATTCCGGCGTCGGCCTCGACGGCAGGCAGGTTGGGGGCGATTTCGTTGCGGATCCGCTCCCCGGGCACCCCGCGCAGCGCATCCGGCAGGACCTGCTCCCAGGCCAGCCCGCGCAGGTGCGGAGTCACGGCGTCCGCGGTGATGCGCGACATGTCCAGCAGGTTGTCCACGAGGTGGCCCAGGCGGTCCGTGTAGTCCTCGATGGTGGCCAGCAGTTCGCGTTCGTCCTCGGGGCTGAAGCTGACCTCCTCCTGGCGGAGGCTGCTGACAGCCAGCTTGATCCCGGCCAGCGGTGTGCGGAGGTCGTGGGACACCGCGCGCAGGATGGAGGTGCGCATGGTGTTGCCCTCGGTGAGGCGCAGGTTGTCCTGCCGGCTCTGCACCAACTGCTGCCGCTCGCGCACCGCCACGACGTAGGCGCCGAAGGCGGCCAGCATGCGCTTGTGCTGGCCGGTCAGCGGTCCGCCGCGCAGCAGGAGGGTGTAATTGGCATCGACGACGGCAGCATGGTCGGCCGCGGCATGGCCCAGCGGGGGCTGGGGCCCTGACGTTGCCAGTACGTGCCAGCGCGGGTCCGCCCGCCGCGCGGTGGCCGGAATGCGGTCCGGGCCCTCGGGCGGGGCGGCCTCCAGGAGCGTGACGGCGTCCATCCCGAGCTTGGCGCGGATCTTGTCCAGGAATGACTCCAGGCTGCCGTCGGAGCGCAGGATCCTCAGGGCAAGTTCGTTCAGGGCCCGCGCCTCGGCCCCGGCGTGCGCGGCTTCCTGGGCCCGCCGGGTGGCCAGGCCCACCGCCAGCCCGACCCCGCAGGCTACCGCGAGGAAGACCACCAGGGTGAACAGGGTGGAGGGATCGGCGATCGAGAACGAACCGACGGGTTCCGCGGAGAAGTAGTTGAGCAGCGAACTGCCGAGGACAGCCGCCACGACGGCCGGCCACAGCCCGCCGACGGCGGCCACCGCAACGGCCACGGCAAGGTGCAGGAGCATGATCATGGCGAAGTTCCGGTAGCCCACCGCGGTGACCAGGAGCTCGACGGCGGGCGGCAACAGGACCGCGAGGGCGAGGCCCGCCAGGATGCGGCCGCGCCCGATGCCGGGGACGCCCGGCTGGCCAGGGAGGGTGGCGGCCTTTCCCGTGCCGGTTCCATTCATTGCATCAGCTGCGGCCATGCCCCAATTCTGGCACTCCCCCACCCCATGCCGCGGCGCGGGCGCAGGGGTAGGCTTTCCTCAGCAATCAGACTCCGGGGGGATAAAGAAAGCATGGACCCGAACAGCAACCCGGCGGACGCCGGCGGTCCGGACGAAGGTCCCGGCAAGGGCCCCGAGAAGGGTCCGGAAGGCAGCCGCGACGGCGGCCGGCCCAAGCCGCCGCCCTGGCAGGTTCCGCAGCCGGAGCTGCGGCCGGAGCTCCAGCAGCCCGACGCCGGGCAGGACGGATCGCTGCGGGAGCCGCCCGCCGTCGTCGACCCCTTCGCCCGCGAACAAGCGAAGCGGGTCGCGGAGGCCGCTCACCGGAAGAAGCGCTCCCAGCGCCGCACCGTGGTGGTCGGACTGGGAGTCACGGCACTGCTCGCCGGGACCATCACGGCGATCGTGGCCAGCCAGGAGAACGACGCCGACTACGCGCAGGTGTGCTTCAACGACGAGACCGGCGAGCGCGTGGAAGATGCCAACTGCGGAAGCTCCGAGGGGAGAAGCTCCGGGATTTACGCCTGGTACTTCTACTCGCGCGGTGCCAACGTGCCGGCCGTCGGCCAGAACCGCAGCGCCTATCCGAACTTCACCCGGACGGTGCCCAGCGGTGCGAAGACCTCCACCGGGTACAGCACCAAGGGCGGAACGGTGAGCCGCGGCGGCTTCGGCGGAAGCTCCAAGGGCGGCGGAAGCACGGGCGGCTGACGATGAAGAGACTGACCGTTGCCCCGCGCCCGGACTGGAAGCAGAAGATCGAGGAACAGGGCCTGGTGTTTTCCACCACCACCATGCCCGACGGCCGGAAGATCGAGTACTGGAACGAGTCGGCGTACTACGAATTCACCATGGACGAGGTGGAAACGCTCGAAAAGACCGCCGAGGACATGCACCTCATGTGCCTGGAGGCGGCAAAGTTCCTGGCCACCGGGGCGATGGGCGGGATCGGCATCGGCCAGCAGGCCCTGGAACTCGCGGCGGAATCGCTGCAGGCCGGGGACATGGACATCTACGGCCGCTTCGATTTCATCTACGACGGCGCCGGCGGGCCCGCCAAGATGCTCGAGTACAACGCCGACACCCCCACCGGGCTGATCGAGGCATCCGTGGCGCAATGGTTCTGGCTGCAGGACGTCTTCCCGGAAAAGGACCAGTGGAACGGCATCCACGAGGCCCTCATCCGGCAATGGAAGAAGCTGCAGTACCGCACCGGCATGAGCACCCTGCACGTGGCGCATTCGGAGGCCGAGGAGTCCGGCGAGGACTGGATGACGGCGGCCTACATGCGCGACGTCGCCAGCCAGGGCGGCTGGACGACGATCGGCATCAACATGTCGGACATCGGCTGGGACCCGAACCTGAACCGCTTCGTGGACCTGGACAACTTCATGATCAGCACCGTGTTCAAGCTGTACCCGTGGGAGCTGATGATGAAGGAGCCGTTCGGCCACCGCCTGCTGCAACGGGCCCACAACCCGCGCTGGGTGGAACCGGCGTGGAAGATGCTGCTCTCCAACAAGGCGCTGCTCGCGGCCCTGTGGCACCTCTATCCCGGCCACGAAAACCTCCTCCCGGCCTACCTCGGTGACCCGGGACCGCTGACGGAATGGGTGGCGAAACCCCTGCACGGGCGCGAAGGCGACAACATCCGGATCCATGCGCCCGGCGTCGAGGTCGACCAGCCCGGCAAGTACGGCCGCGAAGGCTGGTGCTTCCAGCAGTACCAGCAGCTGCCGGACTTCGACGGCAACCACCCCGTCCTTGGCCTGTGGGTGGTGGACGGGGAATCGGTGGGCTGCGGCATCCGCGAATCGGACGGGCCCGTCACCGACTACTTCTGCCGCTTCGTGCCCAACACCATCGACGCACCGGCGCCGACCATCGCGTCCGCCACCTCAGCGAACGGAGCCGCCCTGTGAGCATGGAAACCTCGACGTCGTCCGGCCAGCCGCAGCCCGGCGGCACCGTCCCGGGCAAAGGGCTGCGTGCAGGGATCCTTGACCTCGGCGATTCGGTGATGCTCGGCCTGGCTTCGACGGCGCCGGTCTACTCGCTCGCGGCAACGCTGGGGCTGATTGTCGCCGTCAACGGGGACTACACTCCCCTGATCCTCGTGCTTGGCTTCATCCCGGTGTTGTTCATCGCCTACGCCTTCCGGGAACTCAATAGCGCCATGCCGGACTGCGGCACCACCTTCGTGTGGGCCCGGAAGACCTTCGGCCCCTGGGCCGGCTGGCTGGGCGGCTGGGGCGTGGCCCTGGCCGGCACGGTGGTCCTGGCGAACCTCGCCCAGGTGGCCGGGCAATACCTGTGGCTCCTGGTGGGCGACGGGTCCCTGGCCGGCAACACCTGGCTGGTGACCGGCACGGGCGTGGCGTTCATCGCCCTGATGACCTTCGTGAACCACCGCGGCATCCGGCTGGGGGAACATGTCCAGCGCACCCTGACCTACGTGCAGTACATCTCGCTGGGCATCTTCGCCCTGGCGCTCATGATCGGCATCGCCAACGGCGGGGCCGGCAACGGCACGCCCTTCACCGTCGAATGGTTCAACCCTGCGGGGGCCTTCGCGGATCCCGGTGCCGTGGTGCACGGCGCGTTGCTGGCGGTCTTCATCTACTGGGGCTGGGACACCTGCCTGGCCCTGAACGAGGAGACGGAGAACCCTGCGAAGACTCCCGGCCGGGGTGCCGTGATTTCGGCCTTCGTCCTGGTGGCGATCTACGTGTCCGTGGCCCTGCTGGTGATGATGTACGCCGGTTCCGGCGCCGAAGGGATCGGGCTGGGGAACAGCGCGAACGAATCCGATGTGTTCCTGGCCATGAAAGACGTGGTGCTGGGGCCCTGGGGCTGGCTGATCGTCGTCGCTGTCCTGGCCTCGGTGTTATCGTCCACCCAGACCACCATCCTGCCCACGGCGCGCGGCACCCTGTCCATGGGCGTCCACGGTGCCCTGCCGCCGCGCTTCGGGAAGGTCCACCCGCGCTACCAGACCCCCGGCTTCTCCACCCAACTCATGGGTGGCGCCGCCGTCGTGTACTACGTCGCCATGACCTTCCTCAGCGAGAACCTGCTGGCCGATTCAATCAGTTCGATCAGCCTGTTCATCGCCTTCTACTACGCCCTCAGCGGCTTCGCTTGCGTCTGGTACTTCCGCGGCACCCTGCGCGACTCCGTCCGGAACCTGTGGTTCCGCGGGATCCTGCCGCTGCTGGGCGCCGTGATGCTGGGCGCGGCGTTCTTCATCTCGGCGGTGCAGATGTGGGACCCGGATTACGGGGACACCAGGATCTTCGGGGTGGGCGGCGCCTTCGTGAGCGGTGTGGTGCTGCTGCTCCTGGGCGTGGTCCTCGCCGTCGTGTGCCGCTTCCTGCCGTCCACCAGGGCGTACTTCGCGGCGAAAACAGTTCCGGCGAAATAGTCAGGCCGTTACCGGCACGGCTTCCTTGTGTGCGGCGTCCTTGCGGATCGTGGCGCTGATGACCGCGGCCACGATGCACATCGCGGCGGCCCCGATCCACGCGTAGGTGTAGTGCCCGGTGGCGTCCCGGACGAATCCGGCTGCCACGGCCGCGGCTGCCGCACCCAGCTGGTGGGCGGCGAAAACCCAGCCGAACACCACCGAGCCGTCTGCCCCGAACACCCGGCGGCAGATCGCGGCGGTGGGCGGCACCGTGGCCACCCAGTCCAGCCCGTAGACCACCACGAACACGATCATGCTCGGTTCCACCGTGGAGCCCAGCAGCAGCGGCAGAACCAGCAGGCCGATCCCGCGGAACTGGTAGTACACGGCCAGCAGGACCTTCGGGTTGAAGCGGTCCGTCAGCCAGCCCGAGGCGATGGTGCCCACGATGTCGAAGATCCCGACGACGGCGAGCAGCCCGGCCGCGGTCGTCTCCGGCATGCCGTGGTCGTGGGCCGAGGGGATGAAGTGGGTGCCGATCAGGCCGTTCGTCGTCGCCCCGCAGATCGCGAAGCCGGCGGCAAGGCCCCAGAACGTGCGCACCTTGCTGGCGCGCTTCAGGACCTGCAGCGCCCGGACGGCGGCGTTCGGGGAATCGCCGGCGGCCGCCGTCGTCGCCGGTTCGGCCGCCTCGGTTTCCTCGGCACCGTAGGGGCGGGCGCCGACGTCGGCAGGCGAGTTCCGCAACCAGCGCAGCACCAGCGGGACGACGGCGAGCGCGCCGGCAGCGATCAGCAGCGAAGCCCCGCGCCAGCCGGGGCTCTGGGCAAGGGCGGCGATGAACGGAAGGAACACCAGCTGCCCGGCGGCGCTGCCGGCGGTGAGGATGCCGATCACGAGGCCGCGGCGCTTGGCGAACCAGGTGTTGGCGATGGTCGCGGCGAAGACGAGTGCCATGGACCCGGTGCCCAGGCCGATTAGCAGCCCCCAGGTGAGCAGGATCTGCCAGGACTGGTTCACGAAGACAGTCAGGGCCGAGCCGAGGCCGATCAGGCACAGGGCTATCGAGGTCACGGCGCGGATGCCGAAGCGTTCCATGAGGGCGGCGGCGAAGGGCGCGGTGAGCCCGAACAGCACCAGGTTGAGGCTGACAGCAAGGGACAGGACCGTGGTGGACCAGCCGAATTCGGCCTGCAGCGGGACCATGAGCACGCCGGGTGCGGCCCGGAAGCCGGCGGCGCCCACCAGGGCGAGGAACGCGACGGCGGCCACGAACCATGCAGGGTGCAGGCGGCTGCGCCGGGACTTGCCGCTGCGTACCTTGGTGACGTCGGGAGCGGTCATGCGGGGATCTCCGTTTCGGGGGACGCGGATTCTGCGGGGAAGGTTCCCGCGGGGAAGGTTTCTGCGGGCGCTGTGGCGAGTGGCATCGGATGGTCGCTGCGCTTGAAGCTGTGCCAGCTCGTGTTTGCGGCGGTCAGCGGCACGCCGCAGTGACTGCAGGTATCGGCGGAGGAGGTTGGCCGCCCGCAGTCGGTGTGGATGACCCGCATGTGGGAGACCTCGTTGGGCGCATCCAGGTGTTTTTCGGCCCAGATGATGATCGCGTTGAGCACGGGCAGGGAGTCCTCGCCCTTGGGTGTGAGGACGTACTCCTGCCGGGTGCGGCTCCCGTCCTGATAGGGGCGCTGCGCCAGCAGTCCGGCGTCCGTCAGCCAGCCGAGGCGCTTGCTCAGGACGGTGTCCGCTATTTCGAGGCGCTGCTTGATGGCATCGAAGCGGCCGTTGCCGAAGAAGACCTCCCGCAGGACCAGGCTCCCCCACGGATCGCCAAGCACGTCCAGGCCCCGGGCGAGGCTGCATGTGCGCGCGGACCAGTCGGATCGAAGAGGCATGGCTCGATCGTAGCTGGCTTTCTTCAAGCAAGCCAGCTATTCCGGGCGGACCACACAACCCTCCAGTGTCCGGGCGGTTGCCGGCCGATGCACCCGAAATACACCAAGGATTCACCCGGAGCGTCTACTTTGGTGGGGCTGGACCTTATCTACGAAAGGCAATCCGATTATGGCAACGCATGACCCCGAGATGATGAAACGTTCAACCTCGGACACGGGCGAACAGCTCCCGGGCTTCTCCCGCCGCGGCTTCCTGGGCGCCACGGCAGCAGCAACGGCGCTAGCAGCCGCCGGCTCCCTGCTGCCGCCCTCCGTGCAGGCCGCCATGGCCAAGCCTGTGGCGCCGGGAAGCCTGCAGTCCATCAAGCACGTCATCATCCTGATGCAGGAGAACCGTTCCTTCGACCACTACTTCGGCTCCCTGCGCGGTGTCCGCGGTTACGGCGACAAGTCGCTGACCCGGCTGCCCAACGGCAAGTCGATGTTCGAACAGCCGCGCGCCACCGGCGAAACCGTGCTGCCGTTCTCGCTCCGCAAGGCCGCGGAGCTGGCCGGCCGCCCGGATTCGGACATCCAGTACCTGGGCGACCTCGACCACTCCTTCAACGGCACCACCACCGCCTGGAACAACGGCTGGTGCGACAAGTGGATCCCTGCCAAGAGCGCCTCCACCATGACCTTCTACGAACGCTCCGACATCCCGCTGCAGTACGAGCTCGCGGACACCTTCACCATCTGCGACGCCTACCACTGCTCGGTCAACGGCTCCACCAACCCCAACCGCAACTACCTCTGGAGCGGCACCACCGGCACCGAAAAGGCCACCGGCAAGCGCGCCGTCACCAATGCCGCCTACAGCTACGACCACGCCGGCTACGACTGGACCACTTACCCGGAACGGCTGGAGCAGGCCGGTGTGTCCTGGCAGATCTACCAGGACTGGGACAACTTCACCGACAACGCGGTCGAATACTTCGACACCTTCAAGGAGATCGGCCACAAGATGCTGGCCGCCGTCGACGGGGACCTGCGCACCACGGAGCAGTTCTACGACTCGCTCCACGGCAAGACCCCGGCTGAACAGGACCGGCTCCTCGCCCAGCTTGAAGCCGGCCGCGCACTGCTCAGCGATTCCGAGAAGCTCCTCTTCGACAAGGCCATGCGCCGCGGCCGGCCGGATACCCTCCTGGAACGCCTGGCCGCGGACATCGACGGCGGCACCCTGCCGAAGGTCAGCTGGCTGGTCCCCTCGGCGGCCGACTCCGAGCACCCCGGCGCCTCCACCCCGGTGGGCAGCGCCAACTTCGTCTACCGCCTCCTGGACATCGTGGCCAGCAAGCAGGAAACCTGGGACAGCACCGCGATCTTCCTCAACTTCGACGAGAACGACGGCTACTTCGACCACGTCCCGCCGCCCGTGCAGCCCCGACCGGCCTCCGGCGAATCCACCGACTGGACCATGGCCCGGCCCATCGGCCTCGGCCCGCGCGTGCCCATGACCGTCGTCTCGCCGTGGACGATCGGCGGCTACGTCAGCTCCGAGGTCTTCGACCACACCTCCGTGATCCGCTTCCTGGAGGCTTGGACCGGCGTGCAGGAGCCGAACATCTCCGCCTGGCGCCGCGAAGTCTGCGGCGACCTCACCGGTGTCTTCAACTTCGCCGCCGCAGGCACGCCGCCGGTGCTGGACCACCCGGGCCCGGTTCCCGCGAAGATCAGCCGCTGGCGCCCGGTTCCGCCGGCCGTGCAAGTGGCGCCGATCCAGGAGGACGGCACCCGCCCGGCCCGCCCCCTGCCGTACCGGCCCGCGGCCTCCGCTGCCGTGGGCGCCGACGGCGTCGCCCTATCCCTGCGCAACGGGGGCACCCGCTCCGCGCACTTTGCCGTGTACGGCTACGCGGGCGAGCTCGCTGAACCGCTGCACGCGGACGTGAAAGGCGCCCGGCTCGTCACGCTCCCGGCGCCGTCCGGCAGTTTCGACCTGATCGTCACCGGACCCAACCGCTACCAGTACGAACTGAAGGGCTCGACGGCGGGCGCCGGGGCCGGCGTCGACGTCTCCGTCGTCGCGCGCGAGGGCAGTGATGTGGTGCTGGATCTGCGCAACACCGGCTCCAAGACCGTAACGCTGCGGCTCGCCTCCCTGCAGTACAGGGAGTTCAGTGCCCAGGTGAAACTCAAGCCCGGCGGTTCAAAGATCCTGGCCTGGGAGACCCTGAAGGGTTGGTACGACATCGAGGTCACCGCGATCGAGGACGCCAGCTTCCGGCGCCGGCTCACCGGCTGCGAGGAAAACGGCAAGCCGGGCATCTCCGGCTAAGCCTTCCTGGCCCGTTCCCGAGCTGTTGAAAACAGCACGGCCGCGGCACACCGGTGGTTCCGGGTGCCGCGGCCGTTCTGCTCTATGGGATCGCGTCAGCCTTCAATCGCCGCGAAGGCATGCTCGAGGTCCCCGATCAGGTCCTCCACGTCCTCGATGCCGCAGGACAGGCGGAGCAGGTTGACCGGCACGGCGAGTTCGGTGCCCTTCACGGAGGCGTGGGTCATCTCCGAGGGGTAGTTCATGAGGGACTCGATGCCACCCAGGGACTCGGCTAGGGTGAAGATCCTGGTGGCTTCGGCCACCTTGCGTGCCGCGGCCTCGCCGCCCTTGAACTGCACGGAGACCATGCCGCCGAACTTCTTCATCTGCTTCTTGGCCAGTTCGTGTCCCGGGTGGTCCGGCAGGCCCGGATAGAGCACGGCCTCCACTTCGGGACGCTGCAGCAGCCATTCAGCCACGGCCTGCGCATTCTCGCTGTGCCGGTCCATGCGGACGCCGAGGGTCTTCAGGCCGCGGGTGGTCAGGAAGGCATCCATCGGGCCGGAGACCGCGCCGACCGCGAACTGCACGAAGCCGATCTTCTCGGCCAGTTCCGCATCGTTGACGACGACGGCGCCGCCCACCACGTCGGAGTGTCCGCCGATGTACTTCGTGGTGGAGTGGACCACGACGTCGGCACCCAGGGCGAGCGGGTTCTGCAGGTACGGGGACGCGAAGGTGTTGTCGACCACCAGGAGGGCTCCGGCGTCGTGCGCGACGGCGGCGAGCGCCTCGATGTCGGTGATCCGCATCATCGGGTTGGACGGGGTCTCCACCCACACGATCCGGGTGTTGTTCGCAGCCACCGCGGCGGCCACGGCCTCGAGATCGGACATGTCCACCGGAGTGTTGCCGATGCCCCACTCACCCAGCACGCGGTTGATGAGCCGGTAGCTTCCGCCGTAGGCGTCGTTGCCGAGCACGATGTGGTCCCCGGGCCGTGCGACGGCTCGGATCAGGGAGTCCTCGGCGGCCAGGCCGGAGCCGAAGCTGAAGGCGTGGCTGCCGCCTTCCAGCGCGGCGAGCTGTTCCTGCAGGGAGTCGCGGGTAGGGTTGCCGCCGCGGCCGTATTCGTAGCCGTCGCGCAGCCCGCCGATGCCGTCCTGGGCATAGGTGGAGCTGAAGTGCAGCGGCGGCACCACGGCACCGGTGCGGGGCTCGAAGTCCTGGCCGGCGTGGACGGCGCGGGTGTTGAAACCTGCTTCATGGGCAGACATGGGTACTCCTCGTGTGGGAAATCAGTGGCTCAGGTAGGCGAGCAGGTCGTGGCGGGTCAGGATGCCCACAGGGGCGCCGACGAAGGTCACCATCACGGTGTCCACGTCGGAGAGCAATTCGCGTGCGGCGGAAATGGTCTCGAGCGAGCCGATCACCGGCAGGGGCTCCCCCATGTGTTCGGAGATCTTGTCCGTCAGTTTCGCCTCGCCGCGGAACAGCTTGGTGGTCAGCGAGCGCTCGTCCACCGCGCCCAGCACTTCGCCCATCACCACGGGCGGTTCCGCCGACAGGACGGGGATGTGGGAGACGCCGAACTCGTTCATGATGTTGATGACGTCGCGCACGGTTTCGTTGGGGTGGATGTGGACCAGGTTCGGCATCTCGCCCGTCTTGGACTTGAGGACCTCGCCCACGGAGGCCTCCTCGCCGCCCGAGAGGAAGCCGTAGGAGCGCATCCACTGGTCGTTGAAGATCTTGGCCAGGTAGCCGCGGCCGGAGTCCGGCAGGATCACGACGACGACGGCGTCCTCGGGAAGGTCCTTGGCCACCTTGAGCGCAGCTACCACGGCCATGCCCGAGGAGCCGCCGACCAGCAGGCCTTCCTCACGGGCCAGGCGGCGGGTCATGGCGAAGGAATCGCCGTCGCTGACCGCGATGACGTCGTCGGGGACGGTCTTGTCGTAGTTGTCCGGCCACATGTCCTCGCCGACGCCTTCAACGAAGTACGGCCGGCCGGTTCCGCCCGAGTAGACCGAACCTTCGGGGTCCGCGCCGATCACCTTGACCCGGCCGCCGTCGGACTCCGGGCGGTCCGCGGAGATTTCCTTGAGGTAGCGGCCGGTGCCGGTGATGGTGCCGCCGGTGCCGGCGCCGATCACCACGTGGGTGACCAAGCCGTCGGTGTCGCGCCAGATTTCCGGGCCGGTGGATTCATAGTGGCTGCCCGGTGCGGCGGGGTTGGAGAACTGGTCCGGCTTGTAGGCGCCGGGGATTTCGGTGACCAGCCGGTCCGAGACCCCGTAGTAGCTTTGCGGGCTGTCCGGGGCCACGGAGGTGGGGGTCACCACCACTTCGGCCCCGTAGGCCTGCAGCACGGCGCGCTTGTCCTCGCCCACCTTGTCCGGAACCACGAAGATGCACTTGTAGCCCTTCTGCTGCGCCACCAGCGCCAGGCCCACACCGGTGTTGCCGGAGGTGGGCTCCACGATGGTGCCGCCCGGCTTGAGCTTGCCGGTGCGCTCGGCTTCCTCGATCATCTTCACGGCGATCCGGTCCTTGATGGATCCCCCGGGGTTGATGTACTCGAGTTTCACCAGGACGGTGGCCTTGATGCCCTCGGTGACGTGGTTGAGCTTGATGAGCGGCGTATTGCCAATGAGGTCCAGAACGGACTCGGCGTACTTCATGGGTACAAAGTTACCGCGTCGGCAAGGAAGCCCGGGCTTGGACCTGCCCGGGCTTCCTGCGGCTACTTGCTCGAGGGGTCACTTCCCCGCGGAGTCGTCCGTCTGCCAGAGGCCCAGGATGTTTCCCTCGGTGTCCTTGAAGTAGGCGTACCAGCCCATTCCCGGCACCGCGTCCTTGCCCTTGTGGACCGTCCCGCCCGCGGACTCGACCTGCGCCAGGGCGGCGTCGATGTCCTCTACGTCGACGGTGAGGACGGGGGTCTGCAGCTCCTCCGAGCGCGTGAACAGGGCTCCGTTGATGACGCCCGGCGAGTTGGGCATTCCGGTTTGTTCATCAGAGGGCGTAGTGAGGGCGATGGTGTAATCCAACTCAGGCATGTAGTTGAGCGTCCAGCCGAACGCCCCTTGGTAGAAGTTGTTGGCCCGCTCGGAGTCTTCGGCGGGAATTTCGAAATGTACTACTCCACCCATTGCGTTCTCCTGGATACGTTTTCGGGATAGGCGCGGGCGCCCGCGCCCCACGGGGAGTCTAGCCGCGTGTTTTGCGCCGCGTAAGGGCCCGCGGAAACATACCGTCGGCGCCCCGTGGGACCATGGATCCATGACCATCGCCAGCGCCCCTGCCGCCGCGGCCGCGGCGGACGCCTCCTTGCGCTGGCATCCGGGCGGGCCGTTCAGCCTCCTGCAGAGCCTGGGAATCCTCATGCGCGGCAACGGCGATCCGTCCTTCGCCAATCGTCCGGACGGGCTCTGGATGGCGTTCACGACACCGGACGGCCCCGCCACCCTGCGGCTCACCGCCGTCTCCGGCCCGGACTGCTGGGTCGACGCCCAGGCGTGGGGCCCCGGCGCCGGATCCGCGATCGCCGGGGTGCCGCGGCTGCTGGGCCGGGACGACGACTGGTCCGGTTTCGACGAGCCGGAGTTCCAGGCGGGACTCCCCCGCCTGGTAGTTGGGGCCCGACGCCGGAACCCAGGCCTGCGCCTGCCTGCCACCGGGCGGGTGGTCGACTCCCTCGTGCCCACCATCCTGGAGCAGAAGGTCACCACCATCGAGGCCCGCCGCGGCTACCGCTACCTCATGTACCGCTACGGAAGCCCGGCTCCGGACGCAGGCCGCCACGCGCCGTCGGGCCTTCTTGTCGCCCCCACCGCGGCGCAGTGGCTGGGCATCCCGTCCTGGGAATGGCACAAAGCGGGCGTCGGTCCGCAACGTTCGGCCACGGTGATGCGGGCGCTGCGCTCGGCCGCCGGGCTGGAACGGCTGGCATCGTTGGACGCCGCGGAGGCCGGGGCGAAGCTGCAGACCATCCCGGGCATCGGCATCTGGACGGCGGCGGAGGTGCTGCAACGTACCCACGGCTGCCCGGACTCGATCGCGGTGGGCGACTACCATCTGGCGGCCTTTGTCGGCTACGCCCTCACCGGGAGGAAGACGGACGACGCCGGCATGCTCGCCCTGATGGAGCCGTGGCGCGGGCACCGGCAAAGGGTGGTCCGGATGCTGGGGCTGAGCGGTTTCCGGAAGCCCGCGTTCGGCCCGCGGATGACCATCCAGGACCACCGCGGCCACTGAATCCCGGTAAGGTGAAGGCCATGAGTGCACCCATTGACCTGCAGGCAACCTTCATTCCCAACGACGGCGAATTCTTCCGTGTGAAGCTCGCCCTGGACATCGCCATCGACGAGGTCGTGAACGAACCGGGCTGCATCCGCTATGAACTGACCGAAGCCACCGAGGAGAGGCTGGTCCTCACCGAACAGTGGGCTTCGGAAGAAGACCTGGAGAAGCATTCCAAGGGCATCGCCGTACAGGACCTCAACGAATCCCTCAGCGCGCTGCTGGCCGAGCCGGTCAAGGTCGAGCGCCTCTAGTCGTTAACCAAGAATGGCCGCCCCCTGTGCAAGGGGGCGGCCATTGGCGCTTAACTAGGAGTTTTCGGCGCGCATTTTCGCCACGTGCGCGTGGACCTCTTCCATGTCCAGGCCCTTGACGGCTTCGATGACCTGCTCCAGCTGCGGCCCGTTCAGGGCACCGGGCTGGGAGAACACCAGCACCTTTTCGCGGAAGGCCATGAGCGTGGGGATCGAGGAGATTCCGGCCTCGGCGGCAAGCTGCTGCTCGGCCTCGGTGTCCACCTTGGCGAAGAAAACGTCAGTGTGTTTCTCCGAGGCGGCCTTGAACGTTGGGGCGAACTGGCGGCAAGGTCCGCACCATTCGGCCCAGAAATCGACCAGGACAATATCGTTGCCCTCAATGGTTGCTGCGAACTGTTCACCGGTGATGTCAACTGTAGCCATGCTCCCACGGTACGCGAGACGGGCGCAGGCGTCGCCCCTGTTCGCTACCCGGCGAAGCGGGAATAAAAGCCCGACGGCGGCCCCTTGCCAGCCATTGAACAACTGTTTAGTGTATTAAACATGCGTTCAGCAGCTGAGGATCTCAGCACCCGCGCCCGCATCCGGGACGCGGCCATCGTCCTGTTCGGCAGGGACGGTTTCGCGCGCACCACCATCCGCGGGGTCGCCGCCGAATCGGGCGTGAGCCCGGGCCTGGTGATCCACCACTTCGGCAGCAAGGACGGCCTCCGCGAAGCCTGCGACCGGCATGTCATCGCCGAAACCGGGGAACAGGGGCTCCGCAAGGCCCACCCCGAATCCGCCGGCCGTCAGATCCAGGACTACCTGGCCGATCCCGGCCAGTACGCCACGGAAATCGCCTACATCCGGCAGTCCCTCGGCGACGACTCGGAGGCCGGCCATGCCTTCTTCGCCGCGATCGTCCAACAAACCAAGGCAATCATCGAGGCCGGGATTGCCGCCGGCACCATCCGTGCCTTCGAAGATGTCGACGCCACCGCCGTCGTGGTGGCCAGCAACAGCCTGGCCATGCTGGTACTCGGCAAGAACGCCGCCCGCGTCCTGGGCACCAGCGAACTCGGCGCGGACATGCTGCGTTCCCTCACCCTCCCGGCCTTGGACCTGTACACCCACGGCTTCTATACGGACACACGCTTCCTCGATGCTGCCCGCACGGCGCTGCAGGCGCCATCCGGCAGCACCGGAACCTCAGGCTGAAGGAAAGGGGAAACCATGGAATCGGCAATCACGGTCGAGGGCCTGCGGAAAAGCTTCGGGTCCCGCGAGGTCCTTCACGGGATCGACTTCCAGGTGCAGGCCGGGACGGTTTTCGGCGTCATCGGTCCGAACGGCGCAGGCAAGACCACCACCATGCGCTGCCTGCTGGATATCATCCGGCCCAGCGCGGGCACCCTGCGCGTACTCGGCCAGGACCCGCGCCACGGCGGCCCGGGCCTGCGCCGGCGCATCGGATACCTGCCCGGCGAACTCACCCTGGAGGCCAGGGTCACCGGCCGGCGGCTCCTTGACCACTACGAGGCGGTCAGCGGCCCCGTGCGCCCGGGCCGGATCGACGAACTCGCCGAACGCCTCAATCTTGACCTCGACCGGCACACACGCAAGCTGTCCAAGGGCAACAAGCAGAAACTCGGCCTCATCCAGGCCTTCATGCACGAACCCGAACTCCTGGTCCTGGACGAACCGACCAGCGGCCTCGATCCCCTGGTCCAGCAGGAATTCCTGGCCATGGTCCAGGAAGCCCGCGACCGTGGACAGACGGTGTTCCTCAGCTCCCACGTGCTGAGCGAAGTGCAGCAGGCCGCGGACGAAGTGGCCATCCTGCGGGACGGCCGGATCGTCACTGTCGCCACCGTCGACGCCCTGCGCGAAAGCGCGGTGCGGCACCTGCGGTTCACGGCGAGCGGAATAACAGCCAACGACGCCGGCGCGCTGCTGGGCCGGGTGCCCGGCGTCGGCGGCGTCGAGGTACTCACGGCGGGAGACGGCGTCGAACTGACGGCGGTGCTGGAAGGCAGCATCGGGCCGCTCGTGCAGGCGCTCGCCGGACTGCAGCTGACCGACCTCGTCCTCGAGGAACCTGACCTGGAGGAATCTGTGCTCAGGCTATACGGCAACAACGGCAACGGCCGCCGGGGCAATGGGTCGCGCCGGCGCGAACCGCAGGAGGAAGGAAGCAGCCATGCGTAGTCCCATGCCGCTTTTCAGGCGGGCCTTCGTGGATTCCTGGCGCTCCACCCTGGGCTGGGCGGCAGGACTCGGCGCGGCAATCGCGCTCTACCTGCCCATCTACCCGTCCATCGGCGGTAGCGCGCAGATGCAGGAGATGATCAACGCCCTGCCGCCGGAGATGACCAAGGCCCTGAACTACGACCAGATCGCCTCCGGCCCCGGATACACCCAGGCCACGGTGTTCGGACTTATCGGCTTCCTGCTCATGACCATCGCCACAGTGTCCTGGGGCGCGTCCGCGGTGGGCGGCGACGAGGAATCGGGCCAGCTCGAGCTCACCCTCGCCCACGGCGTCACCCGCGTTCAGCTGGTGCTGGAGCGCGCCCTCGCCATGGCGTTGCGGGTGGTGCTGCTGGCGGTCCTCGTCTTCGTGCTGATCCTGGCGCTGAACGATTCGGCGCAGCTGTCGATCGACTCCATGCACCTGTTTGGCGCCGCCGTCGAGTTTGCCGGCCTGGCCTTGCTGAGCGGCACGGCTGCCCTGTTTGTCGGCGCCCTGAGCGGACGGAAAGCCTACGCCCTGGCGGCCGGCGCCGCCGTCGGCGTTCTGGGGTACGTATTCAATGCGGTGGGCCGGCAAAGTCCGGACCTTGACTGGCTCCTCAACTTCTCGCCGTACCACTGGGCCTACGGGAACTCTCCGGTGGCGAACGGTGCCGACTGGGCCGCGGCCGGTTGGCTGTGGGGCATCTCCGCGGGGCTGGTGCTGTTGAGCGCCGTGGCGCTGCAGCGGCGGGACGTCGGCAACTGAAGTCATCCCGACGTCGGGAGTTCCGTTGGGAGCCTAGCTCCAGAAGTGCGGGGCGGGCTTGCGGGCGCCGGGAAGGGCGTTGTTCTCCCGCCATTCGTGGATCCACTCCGGCAGGTCCAGCGACGCCGGCGGGGCGCCGAATTCGGCGAGGATGTCTTCCTGGCTCACGGGCCGGCCTTTGTCCACCAGCCGGGTGGCGATGTGGGCGCGGGCGTAGATCTCGCCGCCGGCGACCATGCGCTGTTCGAAGTAGATCGCTTTGGAATCGAGGCCGATGATCCGGGACTCGATGGTGTAGCTCTGCCATAGCTGGAGGGACTTACGGAAGGCGATGGTCTCGCCGGAAACGACGGGCGTCCAGCCGCGGCGACGCATCCTGTCCCAGATGCCGGCCCGCACCATGAGGTCGAAACGCCCCAGGTCCATCAGCGAGAAATACATGCCGTTGTTGACGTGCATCGCAATGTCGATGTCAGTGGGCAGGACCCGCAGGGGAAGGGAGGATTCGTCCCACACGCTCAGGCGGCTCCGCCGGGAAGACGTGAAAAGCAACAGGAGGGTTCGTAGAAGCAGATGCATGCCACAATGCTACTCGCCAGTAACATTGTGGGGCCAAGGCCCTCCGCCAGCGCCCGTGGAACCGGAAAGGAACCAGGCAAGCCTAGGCGCAGCCGCAGCTGCCGCGGACGATCATCCTGACTGGAAGGACCACAGACTCGTTTTCCGTTGTCTCGCCTGAGCTTCGGGCAATGAGCATGTCCGCAGCCAGCTGGCCCATGTCCCCCATCGGCTGCCGGATTGTGGTGATGCCCGGGGTGGACACCGCACCCGCAACTACTCCATCGAACCCCGTCACCGCGACATCCTCCGGTACGGACACCCCCAGGGCGGTCAGGGCGTCGATCACTTCGAGGGCCACGAGGTCCGAAGCGCAGACAAACGCCTGGGGAAACAATCCGGCGTCGCGCAGTTCAGCCAGATCGCGGGCGATCGTTGCAGGCGCGTGGTCCAGGTCATCCCTCAGCGGCAACCCGCTGCCCTCCAGGACCTTGTTGAAAGCGGTCCGGCGTTCCTCGCTGTCCGCATTGGACGCTGACGAGACGAAAACGAAGTCGCCCATGCCATGCTCGGTCATCAGGTGCCCGGCGATCATGCCCATCCCTGAGGCGTTGTCGGCAGTGATGTGGCAGTAGGCCCCGCCATCGCCCCCGGGGGCGAATTCGACCACCGGGATCCGACGCGAAACGTGTGCCAGGGTGTCGGCGGAGAGCCGGCGCGGAAAAACAGCCACGCCGTCGACGCGTCCGGCGATCTCGTTGATGATGTTCTCACCGAATTCGTCCTTCCGCCCGCCAAGAATGAGTTCAAAGCCTCGGCGCCAGCACTGCATTTCGAATCCACGCTGGACTTCGTCCAGGTAGACCGGGAACAAACGGAAGTCGTCGTATGGCTCGCCTTGGAGCAGGTGGCTTGCGGGGAGTGGCTGGCCTGCCGGTGCCCGCCGGTCGGTAGCGTTCCACATGAAGTCATAGGCGAACAGGCCAAGGGACCCGGTACGACCGCGGGCCAGGCTCCTGGCGCTGGCGTTGGGAACGTAGCCAAGCAGTTTTGCGGCGGCCAGGACAGCCTCGCGGGTGGATTCCTTGACACGGCCCGGGTTCCGGAAGGTGAAGGAAACCGTCGCGGTGGATACGCCCGCGGCAGCTGCGACGTCGTAAACCGTCGGGCTTTTGGTCATCGTGTTACTGGCTCCGTTGTCTTGACAGTCTGAAATGCATATTACCGGGCACCGGCGAAGCACGGCTCCGCCGGCTACAAGCGCGCAAGGCCTGCCGCCACGCCGTCGTCGTGGATCGAGGGAAGGACGGCAGACGCAGCGGCACGAACGTCGCCGGGCGCCTGGCCCAGGGCGAAACCGTGACCGCTGGCGCCCGCCCAGCGCAGCATCTCGATGTCGTTGCGGCCGTCGCCGAAGACGACGACGCCGGAGGGCTCGACGCCGAGGCGGTGCCTGACGTGTTCCAGTGCGGTGGCCTTGTTCACGCCTTGGGGAGCGAGGTCCAGATAGGACGTCCGCCCGATCGAGTAGGCCGCGTGGTCCAGGCCGAGGCCGGCCATGATGGCGAAGAATTCTTCCGTTCCGGTTTCGGGTGCAGCCACTACAACGCGCGTCGCCTGCCCGCCCAGGAGTTCCTCAAAACGGACTCTGCGCGCATTGGGGTCCGCGCCGGTTTCGCCCGCCAGCCCCGGCAGCGCCTCCGTATAAAGGAAAGTCCCGTGCTCGTCCTCCACCGCATACAGTGCATCCGGCAGGCAAGCCCGCAAGGTGTGGAGTGCATCGGTGGGGTCGTACGTCGCCACGGAGTCCTTGCGGTAGTTCCCGTCTGCGGAGGCGTCACGGCGGATGGTGATGGCTCCGTTGCAGCACACGGCATATTCCGGAGTGATGCCGAGCCGGTCCAGGATCCCGACCACGCTCGCGACGGGGCGTCCCGTCGCGAGCGTGATCTCATCGCCACCTGCGGCGATCCTTCGGATCTGTTCGACCACCGCCGCACTGATCCGGCCGTCGTCGTGCATGATCGTTCCGTCGACGTCGAGCGCGACGAGGCGCCGGCGGGAGGGCGCAGGTGCGATGGCCATTAGAGGGTGGTCTTGCCGTCAAAGGCCTTGGCCAGGTAGGACAGGTCCACGATTCCCTTCACGCTGGCCGGGACGGGGGCCTGGCCGGATGCCTTCATGGCGGGGAGCATCTTGGACTCCAGCAGGGCCGTGTCCATGTTGAGCACGCCCTTCGACTTGGTGAGGGCGCTCTGGATCAGCGGGGCTTGGAGCTCGTTCTGGCGGATCTGCTGCTTAAGGTCCAGGCCGAGGTCCGCGCCGTACTTCTCGACGCACAGCTTGGCTGCGATGGACGGGTCGGCGATGTTGTCCTGCCAGCCCCGGATGCTGGCCCGCAGGAACTTGACGATCGCTTCCTCGTTGGCGCTTGCGAACTTGCCGGTGGTGACAATGACGTCCGCGTAGGAGGGAAGGCCCAGTTCGCTGTAGGTGACGGTTACGTAGTCCTTGTCCTTGACGAGACCGAACTGGGTCTCGAGGGTGGTGGGCTGGTTTGTCACATAACAGGTGTAGGCATCGCCTTGTCCGTCAACGAGCGGCGAGGGGTCGAAGCCGGCGGGGACCAGCTTGTAGCCGGCCTTGGGCAGGCCGGCGAGTTCCATGATGGCGTCAAGGTAGGGCTGGGTTCCGCCCTGGCCGAGCACCTTGGCGCCCACCAGGTCCTTGGGAGTCCTGACAGGCTTCTTGCTCAGGCTAACGATGCCGCCCGGGCTGTCTTGGAAGACCGCGCCCAGGATCTTGAGATCGTTGCCCTTCGCCGCCGCGACGATCGTGTCGCCCATGGACGGCGCAAGACCGATTTCCGCGTTGCCGGCAGCCAGGCTTTGGGCGACCGACGGTGCGTTGGCGCCGCCGGGGAGGAACTCGATCTCAAGGCCCTCCTCTTTGTAGTAGCCGCGGTCGTCGGCGATGAAGTAGCCGCCGAACTCAACGTTGGATACCCAGCCAAGGGTGATCCGGAGCTTGGTGGCCGACGCCGGGGATGACGCCGCGGGACTGCAGGATGTCAGGGCGCCGGCCGTGGCGAGCGCGCCGAAACCGAGGCCGGCGCCGAGGAGGCTGCGGCGTGAAAACGTGGGGCTGTTCATGGTGGAGCTCCTGTTCGAACGGGTGTGGAGTGATTTCGGAGGGGAATTACTTGAAGTGCACGGCGACGCGGTCTTCGAGCCGTTTGGTGAGGGCGAAGACGATGATCGACACGATGGATGTGATGCAGGCGATCGCCCACACGGTCACGGTGTCGCTGCGGACGATCGAATCGGTGATGAGTTGTCCGAGGCCGCCGATGGAAAGCAGGTATTGCGCGAGGATCACTGCCCCGATTGAGAAGGGCGCAGTCATCCGGACGGCGGCAAGCAGGCCCGGAACGGCCTGTGGAATGAGCAACCGGAGCAGGGTGTTCCAGCGACCGGCACCGAGGGCCCGGAACACATCCTCGGAAGAGCCGTTCACTTGCCTTAACCGGCCAAGGACCAGGACAAAAGTGGGAAAGAAGGACAGCAGCATGACGATCACGATGACCGTGATTTCGTTGTAGCCGACCAACCTGCCGATCACGGGAAGCATGGCCACCACCGGCACGGCCTGCAGGACGCTCGTGGTGGGGGTGATGAGCCCGTCAAGGATGGACGAATACCAGACCAGGATCGCCAGGATGCAACCGACGGTGAGCCCAAGCAACGTGCCGGGAACGGCGAGCGCTACCGTGACGAGGGTGGGTTCGGCGAACTTGGCAAGGTTGTTGAACACATAGGACGCAACACCGAACGGCCTGGGCAGCAGCAGGTCCGTGTAACCGTTGAGGTCGGCGACGAGTTCCCAGATCACAAGCAGCGCCAGGATGGGCCAGCCCAGTGTGAGGATGCGCGCCGGGAGGGACGTTTCCTTGGTCATGAGAACCTCCGTCCGACCATCTTCTGGATGGCCGCCATGGCGTAAAAGGCGAGCAGCGAAACCAGCGCCGCCGTCAGCGCGACGACGAACAGCAGTTTCACTTGGAAGTTCTGCATCGAGCTGATCATCAGGACGCCGAGTCCCATCGGGGCCCCGAACCATTCACCCAGCACCGCGCCGAGGACGGCGCCGGAACCGGCGAGGGTCAGGCCGCCAAGCAAGCTGGGCACGGCACTGGGGAGGCTGAGCCGGATGACCTGTTGCAGCCTCGAGGACCCGGAGACCTTGAAGAAGTCCGCGTGCGCCGGGGAGACGGCCAGCAGTCCGGACGCGGTCGCCACGAACATCGCGAACCCCGAGCCGAGGGCTGCGGTAAGCACCGACATCCCCTGCGGTCCGACCAGCGCGATCAGCAGCGGCGCGAGCGCCACGAGCGGGATGGTGTTGAGGATCGACGCCGTCTGGTCCAATCCGGCCCGGAGCACCGGAAGGAGGAAACCAAGGAAGCCGACGGCCATGCCGAGGACGGAACCGATGACCAGTCCCGTTCCTGCCGACGCCAGCGTGGCGCCGAGGGAACGGAACAGCAGCGCCCTGCTCAGCTTGTTGCCCAGGACCGAGGAAATAGCGTCAGTGGGGGCGGGCCAGGCCTTTCCGGCGAGCCCCAGCCTGCCGATGATCTCCGCCGCAAGGATCAAGATCAGGGCGCCAAGTATTCCAAGAACGATCTTCTTCTTGCGGGGGCTCATGAGGCGTCCAGCATCCGGGTCAGGCGGTCCACCACGTGGTGGAATTCATCGGTGCGCTCCAGTCCTTCCGTGCGGGCAGTATCGAAGGACAGCACCTCCTCGTGGCGTATCCGACCGGGATTGGCAGCCAGAACGACCACGCGCTGGGCGAGGAAGACGGCTTCTTCGACATCATGGGTAACGAGGACCGTAGTGGTGCGCTCCTCGGCCCAGATCCGGGCAAGTTCGAGGTTCATCTTGCGCCGCGTCACGGCGTCGAGGGCGCCGAACGGTTCATCAAGCAGAAGCACTTCCGGCTTCAGGACCAGGGAACGGGCAATCGAGGCGCGTTGCCTCATGCCGCCCGAAAGCTGCCGGGGAAAAGCATCGCGAAACCGTGCCAGTCCGACCAGTTCCAGGAGTTCCCCTATGCGTGTTTCGTCCACCGGGCGCTTGGCCAACTGGTAGGGAAGAGCGACGTTCTGAAAAACGGTGAGCCAGGGAAGCAGCGCATGGTCCTGGAACGCGACACCCAGCCTGTGCCCGTTGACGAGTTCCTGGGGTTCGAGCCCGTTGACGGCGAGTTCGCCTGCCGTGGGCTGTTCCAGGCCGGCGACCATCCGGAGAATGGTCGACTTCCCGCACCCGGACGGGCCCAGCAAGGCAAGGAATTCGCCTTGCGCGACGTTGAGCGTGACGTCTTTGAGGGCGGTGAATGTGTTGTTCTTCTCCAAGGAGAAAGTCTTTTCAACGCGGTCGAGCGATATGCCTGATGCACTCATGACCGGTCCCTTTCGATTGCACCGCAATTGCTGCGGTTCGGGCGGATTGTTCTTGGTTGGCGCGGCCGGCAGCCCGATGGGCCTTCGGCAACTCATTTGTTACGCGCTTAGATTTACTTCCAAAAAATATGGCCACAGGGCCAACTGGTTTAAGCCTAGGTGGCGGTTGTTTCGATCAAATAAAGCCTGGGTTACTCCTTCCGACCGGCTGGCAAGCGATTGTCCGGAGTGCGTCCGGCGATGACAGAGGAGTAGACCAAAGCGGAGTCCTTCACCGTGCGGACGTGGGTTTCGTAGTCAACGTGGACCATGCCAAAACGCTTTCCGTAGCCCCAGGCCCACTCATAGTTGTCCAGCAAGGACCACAGGAAATAGCCGCGCACATCCGCCCCTTCGTCGATTGCCTCGGCAATGCTCTCCAGGTGGTCAAGCACGAACTGGGTCCGCTCGACGTCGTGGACCCGGCCGCCGTCGGTGATGTCGTCGTCGAACGCTGCGCCGTTCTCCGTCACGAACATCGGCGGGAGGTTGGGGTACTCGCGCCCCAGGCGCGTCAGCAGGTGGCGGAGCCCGTGCGGGTTGATCTCCCAGTCCATGCCGGTACGCGGCAGCCCGCGCGAAGGGAACGTAATGTGTTCGGATCCGACATACGGCGAGGCAATCTTCCGGTCCGTGGCAGCCGCGAAACCCGCGTCACCGTCGGGCAGCGGATGCCCGGAAACGTTGTCATCGTGGTAGTAGTTCACGCCCAGGAAATCGATGGGTGCGGCAATGGTTTCGAGGTCGCCGTCATGGACCAGTTCATCAAAGCCGAGACCCTCGACGTCGTCCCGGAAGTCTTCCGGGTACCGTCCCAGGAGGAGCGGTTCCAGGTAAATGCGGTTCTGCAGCGCATCGAAGCGGCGGGCTGCGTCGAGATCCACGGAATCGGCGGGGTCCGCGGGGATCGAGTTGGACAGGTTGAGGGTGATGCCGATGTTCTCCGCACCCAGGACGCGAAGGGCGCGGGTCGCCAATCCGTGGGCCAGGTTCTGGTGGTGCACCGAAGCCAGACCCGCCTCGCGGGAGGTCCGGCCTGGGGCGTGCAGCCCGGCGGCGTAGGACAACAGCGAGGAGCAGAACGGTTCATTGAAGGTGGTCCAGTGCTGCACCCGGTCACCGAGCGCCCCGTAAACCGTCTCTGCATAGTCCTGGAAACGGAAGGCAGTGTCCCGGCCGGCCCAACCGCCCTTTTCCTCGACCGCCTGCGGCATGTCCCAGTGGTACAGGGTCAACCACGGCAGGATGCCGGCCTCGAGGAGTTCGTCCACGAGCCGGGAGTAGAAGTCCAGCCCGGCCTGGTTGACGGAGCGGTCTCCCGGCTTGATCCGCGCCCAGCTCGTGGAGAATCGGTAGGAGCCAAGTCCCAGCCGCTTCATGAGGGCAACGTCTTCGGGCATGCGGTGGTAGTGGTCGACGGCGACTTCCGGAGTGTCGCCATTCGCGACGGCGCCGGGCACGCGGGAGAAGACGTCCCAGATGCTGTCTTCCTTGCCGTCTTGGTGGGCGGCCCCTTCAATCTGCGCGGCCGCCGTCGCAGACCCCCAGAGGAAGCCTTCGGGCCATGCGCGGGCACCCAGCGCCGCGGCTTGTTCCAGCTGCGAAGCCGGGAGATTTGAGACAGTCACGAAGGGTCCTCCTTTGATGCATCTAAATGTTATGCGCTTAGATTACGGGGCCGACGTTTCCGGCAAGTAAAAAGTGCCAGGGCGCGGACAAGCCTGTGGAAGACGGCGCCAGCACACACCCCGGTTCCGGGCAAAGAAAAAATCCCCGGAACCTATGGTTCCGGGGATTTCATTGGGTGGCAGATGAGGGATTCGAACCCCCGTAGGCAGTGCCAGCTGATTTACAGTCAGCCCCCTTTGGCCGCTCGGGTAATCTGCCGAACTTCAAAAGAAGATCACTCACAGCAACAGTTCCGTTTCCGTCCCCGTAACCGCGAGCAAGACAACCTTACAGAACTTCTGCCGAAGAATCGAATCGGGGCCGCGAAGCCCGGAAATCCGCGGAATTCAGCCCGTCACAGCGTGCCGAAAGTCCGGCCAGGCGGTCAGGCCTCCCCCAAGATCCGGCCGGCCAGCTTCTCCTCGAAGCGCAACGCCTGCTCGGCAGTGAGCTGCCGCAGCTCCACCGCCCGCTGCAGATCCGCATGGACGCCCTCCATGCGGGTGGCGGCGTCGGGCACCGGGCTCAGCACCACGGAGGCTGCCACGGCAGCGGCTGCCACGGCCGTGCCCGCGGCCGCCGCGGCGACGCCGATCGTTGCCGCCGCGGCTGTCGCGGAGCGGGTGACGTAACGTACGGGGTTCTTGCTCATGGGGGTTTCCTCCAGGGATTGTTTTCCTCCAACGGGTACAACTCTCTTCCCGGGCCCTCAGTTCCGGCAGTGCGTGTGCTGTGAGCGAACTGTGAAACGCGGCTCCTCCGAACGAGCGGTTACAGACTGCACGTTCCACACCGCAGGTACTAGGCTGGTTGGCAGACAAGAGCGCCCGCGGGGCACCGCGGAGACGCAATCCACCACCCATTCCCAAGGAGAGTCATGGCAGGCGAATCCACATTCGACGTCGTCAGCAAGGTAGACAAGCAGGAAGTCGCCAACGCGCTCAACCAGTCCCAGAAGGAAATCGCCCAGCGGTACGACTTCAAGGGCGTCGGCGCCGAGATCGACTTCAGCGGCGAGAAGATCCTCATGAAGGCCAACTCCGAGGAACGCGTCAAGGCCGTCCTCGATGTCTTCCAGTCCAAGCTGATCAAGCGCGGCATCTCCCTGAAGTCCCTGGACGAAGGCGAGCCCTACGCCTCCGGCAAGGAGTTCCGCCTGGAGTGCTCCATCAAGGAAGGCATCGCGCAGGACATCGCCAAGAAGATCAACAAGATCATCCGCGACGAAGCCCCCAAGTCCGTCAAGTCCCAGATCCAGGGCGACGAACTCCGCGTCACCTCCAAGTCCCGCGATGACCTGCAGGCAACCATGGCCATCCTGAAGAACTTCGAGGAAGCGGACCTGCAGTTCGTGAACTTCCGCAGCTAGACAGGGCAGGCCAAGGCCGGGGCGCAGCGTCGATCACCGACGCCGCACCCCGGCCTTTTCCGTACCCGGATGCGTTTCCGGGATGGGTTCCGGGGAGGTTCCACGACAACCCCGCGCAATCTTTTGCAATTACCTCACGAAATCTTTGCGTATTCCGCGGCGGCTTGTAAGGTACTCACTTAGGCGAGCCTAATGATGGCTACCCTAAGAGAAAGCACTGTTATGACAGCCAACTTCCTGATCGGCCTGCGCGAAGGCCTGGAGGCAACCCTCGTGGTGGTCCTGCTGATGGCCTACCTCGTCAAGACCGGCCGCCGTTCCCTGATGCACCGCCTGTGGGCGGGCGTGGGGATCGCCGTCGCCGTGTCGGTTGCCTTTGGCGCCCTGTTGACGTTCGGGCCGCGCGGCCTCAGTTTCGAGGCGCAGGAAGCGATCGGCGGCGGACTCTCGATTGTCGCCGTCGCGCTGGTCACCTGGATGGTGTTCTGGATGGCACGGACGGCCCGCTCCCTCGGCGGCGAACTGAAGTCCCGCGTGGACAAAGTCGCCGACGGCGCCGCATGGGGCCTGGTGCTCGTGGCCACCCTCGCGGTGGGCCGCGAAGGCCTCGAAACGGCGCTCTTCCTCTGGGCGGCGGCGCAAGCCAGCGGAGAATCCTCGACGCCGTTGCTCGGCGCGCTGCTCGGCCTCGCCGTGGCCGCGGGGCTGGGTTACCTGCTCCACCGCGGCGTGCTGAAGGTCAACCTCTCCCGCTTCTTCAGCTGGACCGGGATCGGCCTGATCATCATCGCCGCCGGGGTGCTGGCCTACGGAGTCCACGATCTCCAGGAGGCGGGCATCCTGCCCGGGCTGCACAGCCTCGCCTTCGACGTCTCGGCCACCGTCCCGCCGTCGTCCTGGTACGGCACCCTCCTGAAGGGGACCCTCAATTTCTCCCCGGCCACCACCTGGCTGGAAGCCGCGGCCTGGATGCTTTACACCGTTCCCGTCCTGTACTTCTACCTGCGCAGTACTGTGGCGGCCCCGCCCGCCACGCCCCGCAACGGCGTCGAGCACCCTGTCCGTGCCGAAGCCGCAGCAGCCTGAGCTTTCCCCGCAACACCCCCAACGATTCGCACCTCCCAACAAAAGGAACACCCCATGCCTGGCTCCCGCCTGCCCGAAAGGGCCCCGACCATGTCCTCCGGCCGGAAGCATCTTGCCCTGATCGCCGCGGCGGCAGTGCTCCCGCTGGCACTGTCCGCCTGCACCGACAACGGCAAAGGCGCCGAGGCCGGCAGCGGCGACGGCTCCATCCTGGTCAGCAGCACTGACACGGAATGCAAGGTCTCGGCCTCCTCTGCCCCGGGCGGCAACCTGAGCTTCTCGGTGAA
This sequence comes from Arthrobacter sp. R-11, assembly GCF_049913155.1. Taxonomy (GTDB): domain Bacteria; phylum Actinomycetota; class Actinomycetes; order Actinomycetales; family Micrococcaceae; genus Arthrobacter. The sequence continues at coordinate 3,353,799 of NZ_CP183979.1, forward strand.
GAACGACGGCAAGCAGGTCACCGAGTTCTACCTGCTGGCTGAGGACGGCCTGCGGATCATCGGCGAAGTCGAAAACATCGGACCCGGCCTGACCCGCAAGCTGGTAGTCTCCGCCGGCCCGGGCAAGTACACCACCGCGTGCAAGCCCGGCATGCAGGGCGACGGCATCCGTGCCGCCTTCGAAGTCACCGACTCCGGCAACAACACCGCCGTCGACGCCGACCTGAAGAAGCTCCTCGACACCGGAGTCCAGCAGTACGCGTCCTACGTCAAGGACCAGACCGAGCAGCTGGTTGCCGGCACGAAGGACTTCGCCGCGGCCTACGCGGCCGGCGACGCCGCCAAGGCGCGCGAACTCTATGCCGCCACGCGCATGCACTGGGAGCGCATCGAACCCGTGGCGGAATCCTTCGGCGACCTCGATCCCAAGCTGGACGCCCGCGAAGCGGACCTCGAACCGGGACAGAAGTGGACCGGCTGGCACCGGGCGGAGAAGGACCTCTTCCCGCCGGCAGGGTTCAAGCTGCTGACCGCCGCCGAACGCGGCGCACTGGCCAAGCAGCTTGTTGCCGACACCGAAGAACTGGGCAAGCGCACCCGCACGGTGGAGCTGACCGCACACTCGCTGGGCAACGGCGCCAAGGAACTCCTGGACGAGGTGGCCACGGGCAAGGTCACCGGCGAAGAGGAGATTTGGTCGCACACCGACCTCTGGGACTTCCAGGCCAACGTGGACGGCGCCCGGATCGCCTACGAGAGCCTCAAGCCCGCGCTGCTGCGCAAGGATGCGGCACTGGCGAAGACGCTCGATGAGAAGTTTGCGGCGCTGCAGGCCGAGCTCAAGAAGCACGCCAAGGGCGAGGGCTTCACGTATTACGACGAGCTTAGCCCGGCACAGGTCAAGCAGCTTGCGTCGCTTGTCGATTCCTTGGGCGAACCGCTGTCCAAGCTCACCGCGGCCGTGGTCCTGTGAGCGGCTGCCCCTTCTCCCGCCGCGGCCTGCTTTCCCTTGCCGGCGTCGGCGGTGCGGGAGCCGCGGCAGGAATTGCCGCCGGCCTGCTCGGCCATGACACCCTGGCCGCGGCTGCCGCACCCGCCGAGCACCATGACGACGTCATTCCGTTCCACGGTGAACGGCAGGCCGGAATCACGACCCCGGCCCAGGACCGGCTCCACATGGCCGCCTTCGACGTCACCACCGAGGACCGCGCCGTCCTTGTCCAGCTCCTCAAGGACTGGACTGCAGCGGCAGAGGCCTTGACGGCGGGGCGCACCACGGGTGCCACCGGCGCCGTCGACGGCCCCTACGATGCCCCGCCCGAGGACACGGGCGAGGCGTTGGAGCTGACGGCGGGCAAGCTGACCCTGACGTTCGGCTTCGGCGCCTCCCTGTTCGAAAAGGACGGCAGGACCCGCTTCGGCCTGGCCGGCAAGCGGCCGGATGCCCTGATTGACCTGCCGCATTTCCCCGGGGACGACCTCGAACCCGGCCGCAGCGGCGGTGACATCGTGGTGCAGGCCTGCGCCGACGACCCCCAAGTGGCAGTGCACGCAATCCGCAACCTGGCCCGGATCGGCTTCGGCAAGGCCCGGGTCCGCTGGTCGCAGCTGGGCTTCGGCAGGACATCCTCAACGTCCCGCGCACAGCAGACTCCGCGCAACCTCTTCGGCTTCAAGGACGGCACGGCCAACCCCAAGGCGGAGGACACGGAACTGCTTAAGGAACACGTCTGGGCCACCGCCGGCAACCGCGCCGGTGAGGCGTGGATGGCCGGCGGAAGCTACCTCGTGGCCCGCCGGATCCGCATGCACATCGAGATCTGGGACCGGACCTCGCTGGGAGAGCAGGAAGGCCTGATCGGCCGTACCAAGGGCACAGGCGCGCCGCTGTCCGGCGGAGAAGAGTTCACCGCCCCCGACTTCGACATCAAGGGCAAGGACGGCGAGCCGCTCATGCCCATGGATTCCCACGTCAGGCTGGCGCATGCGAGCCAGAACAACGGGGTCAAGATGCTGCGCCGGGGCTACAACTACACGGACGGCTCGGACGGCCTGGGCCACTTGGACGCCGGACTGTTCTTCATCGCCTTCGTCAAGGATCCGCGCACCCACTACGTGCCCATGCAGATGGCCATGGCCAAGGGCGACACCCTGGCACTGGAATACCTCAAGCACACCGGATCGGGATTGTTCGCCGTCCCACCGGGGACCAAGCCCGGAGGCTTCATCGGAGAGGGACTCTTCGCGTGAAAACAGCCGTCGTTGAACCCAGCGGCGGCACGGACACCCCCGGAAAAGAAACACCGGCACCCGCCCCGGCGGGCAAACCGGTCATAAACACCGCACTGCTGGCGCTCCTGTGTGCCGGCAGCTGGCTGGCGTCTGTCCTGGCCGGCGGCTGGGCCGATTGCGGCCCGGTGGTCCATCGTTTCGCCCTCGCCGGGCACATCCTGGCCCTGGTGTTGTCCTTCGGCGCCATCATCGTGGTGGACTGGGTCGGATTGCTGTGGCTCCTTGGCCGCCGCGACATCCACGACACCAGGCGCGTGGAGTCGGCGGCGCAGCCATTGATCTGGTGCGGCTTGGCCGCCCTCCTGGTCACTGGTTCACTGATCGATCCGGACCTTGGCAACCCGCTGACCCAGGTCAAACTGGCCTGTGTGCTGCTGCTCATGCTCAACGGAATCCTGCTGGCGCCCACCATGCGGAAGCTGCATGCCTTGCCCCCGGGAACCCTCTTCTCGGCCATGGCAGCGCCCCTCCGCAAGCACCTGATGATCGCCCTGTGCGTTTCGCAGGGCTGCTGGTGGACCTGCGTCCTGGTGGGCCTGCTCAACAGCACCTTGCGGCGCTGGACCGGCAGCTGACGGGTGAGCGGCTAGGGGACGGGCAGCTGACGGGCGGGCGGCTAAGGCTTTACGGCCGCCCGGCCATCCGCTCCAGCCGCTGGATGCGTTCGCGCATCGGCGGGTGGGTGGCGAACAGCTTGGTCATCGCGCCGCCGCGGAACGGGTTGGCGATCATCAGGTGCGAGGCGTTCACGAGGCGCTGGTCCTGCGGCAACGGCACCTGCGCAACCCCCGATTCGATCTTGCGCAGGGCCGAGGCGAGCGCCAGCGGATCGCCGGTGAGCGCGGCGCCGTCCTCGTCGGCGTCGTACTCCCGGGTGCGGGAAATCGCCAGCTGGATCATGGAGGCAGCCAACGGCGCCAGGAGCGCGAGGGCGATCATCGCGATCGGGTTCGCGTTCCGGCGGTCGCCGCCGCCGAAGAACAGCAACATCTGCCCCACCGAGGTGATGACGCCGGCGACGGCGGCGGCCACCGAGGAGGTCAGGATGTCACGGTTGTAGACGTGCATGAGCTCGTGGCCGAGAACGCCGCGGAGTTCGCGCGCGTCGAGCATGTGCAGGATTCCTTCGGTGCAGCAGACCGCGGCGTTCTTCGGGTTGCGGCCGGTAGCGAAGGCGTTCGGCGTCATGGTGGGAGAAAGGTAGATCCGCGGCATCGGCTGCTTGGCCCGCACGGACAGCTCCCGGACGATCTGGTAGAGCCCGGGCGCCTGTGCTTCCGTCACCGGATACGCCTGCATGGAGCGGAGCGCGATCTTGTCGCTGTTCCAATAGCCGTACGCGGTGGTCCCAACGCCGATCAGCGCCATGATCCAGATGGGCGCCGAACTGCGGGTCCCGACGCCGATCAGCGCGCCAAGGCCCAGCAGCACCGCCCAGAGGACGCCGAAAAGGGCTGCGGTCTTCAGTCCGTTGTGGTGATTGTGCACGTCACTGCTTTCTTGCGGTGAAGGATTGGTCTTCTTTTTTCGTATAACGCCGATGGCGGCGCGGACGTTCCGCTGTTGTGTTCAGGGCAGGGGGTGGTGGGCGTCGTACTGCAGGAATCCCTTCTGCCGCCGGGCGACAAGCGTGGACACCGCGATGCAGAGCGCCCCGCCAAGGAGCAGCACCCAGCCTTCGCTGAGCACCTTGGTGACGCCGCCGGCCAGCATGTCGCCGATCCTCGGCCCGCCGGCCACCACCACGATGAAGACGCCCTGCAGCCTGCCCCGCAGGTGGTCCGGCGTGGCCGACTGCAGGATGGTGGTCCTGAAGACGGCGCTGACCGAGTCGGAGACGCCGGCAAGCACGCAGCACAGCGCGGCCGGGACCAGCCACCAGGTGGCACCCCCGCGGCCTGAACTGCCGGCGAGCACCACCACCAGGCCGAAGGCTCCGATCGAAAAGCCCCAACCGGCCACGGACCAGACAACAGCGCTGCCCTGCCGGCGGACCCGTCCAAGCGGCCCGGAGAAGAGCCCGGCGAAGAAGGCGCCCACCGCCGTCGACGCCAGCAACACACCCACGGTGGTTTCCCCGCCGCCGAGCATCGTGGCCGCGATGGCCGGCATGAGGGCGCGCGGCTGGGCGCAGATCATGGCGATCAGGTCGATCACGAAGGTCATGCGGACGTTGGGCCGGGTGCCGAGGAAGCGGAAGCCTTCCACCACCGAACGCAGGCCGGGCCTGCCCGCGCCCTTGGACGGCGGCAGCGCCGGCAGCTTGAACAGGCCCCACAGCGCGAAGGTGAAGCTCAGGACGTCGATGGTGTACGTCCAGCCGAAGCCGATGGTGGCCACCAGCACGCCCGCCAGCAGCGGCCCGGCGGTCATGGACAGGCCCATGGTGAGCATGCTGAGGGCATTCGCGGCAGGCAGGAGTTCCTTGCGGACCAGCAGCGGGATGATGGCGCTGCGGGCCGGGGCGTTAATGCCCTGCGCGCCGCTTTGAACGGCCACCAGGAAATAGAGGATCCACACGTTGCCCAGCCCCAGCCAGGCCTGCAGGGCAAGCCCGGCGGTGCTTGCCCAGAGGACCAGGGACGCGGCAATGGCCACTTTCCTGCGGTCGAAGGCGTCCGCCACGGAGCCGCCGAAGAGCCCTGCCACCACCAGCGGCACGAGCGCGAAAATGCTCAACAGACCGACGTAAAGGCTCTGCTGGGTCAGCCGATACACCTCAAGGCTGACTGCGACAAGGGTCAGCTGGGAGCCGACGGCGGCAACGGAGGATCCCAGCCAGAGGCGCCGGAACGCCGGACTTTCGCGGAGCGGGGTGATGTCTGCCAGAAGTTTTGCCACTGCCCTACCCTACCCAGAATGGCGTAGCGGACTCCCGGATAGCGCCGTCACTTGCTAGGCTCCGGAGTCGGGGGAAAGGAGACGGCATGCCCATGGCACGGCGCCTGCTCTTCCGTTCGAGCATGTGGGAAGTCGCGCGCCCGCGGACTCCGCTCACGGAAGGCCATTTCATGGTGCGCCTAAGCGACCCCGCAACCCCGTTCACCGAAGACTCGGCCGCCGACTGGCTGCTCTGCTATTCGGCCGCCCGCGCTGCCCTGCACGAAGTGCTCCACAGCAGCCTCTGCACGGTCATGTTCCCGTTCCGCTGGCACCCGCTCGGCTCCGCCATCGGCGAACCCGCCGCAGAATCCTCCACGCCGGGCTTCCATCTCTTCGCCCGCTGGGCCGGTGAAAGCACGACGCCGGGCGGCCAGCTCGCGCTGCCGGCCCACCGCCGTCGGGCAGCGGGTCCGTTCGACGACCTTGATGCGTCGCTGCGGGCCGTGCTGCAGCGTACTGCAGCAGCACGCCTGGCGGCCGCCCGGCGCCCGGAATCCCGGCAGGATGTCAGCTGGGTTTCCCGACTGGGCGACGCCGCCCACCACCGCGTCCTGGTCCCGGAGCCTGGCGCGGGCACCGTCTCCCAGCTGACGCCGTCGTCGCTCCTTTCCCTGGCCGCTGCCCTGGAGGAGCTGCCCACCGGGGACCGGGTCACCGGGTACAGCTGCGTCATGACCGAAGCGGCCGGCTCGGAGCGGCGCCTGGAGCTGCACGCGCTGGGCCGCTCCGCGGGCGAGGAACGCAATCCCTTGGAGTCCCTGGAAAATTTGCCGGAAGTTAGCCGCGCCTTATTGTGATCTTCTCAAAATAAATGTTTCAATAAATGCATGATGGATCACACGGCCGAACAGCAGGCATGGGCGGCGGCCCTGCATGCCCACGGCCGCCGTGTCACCAAGCAACGGCTCGCCGTCCTGGCCGCCGTCGAACGCAACCCCCATTCGCCGGCGGAGGGAATCCTCGCCGCCGCGCGCAAGGAACTCCCGGAACTGACAGCGCAGTCGGTCTACGTGGTGCTGAGCGACCTCACCGAACTGGAAATGGTGCGCCGCTTCGAACCCCCGCACTCCCCCGCGTTGTACGAGACCCGGGTGGGGGACAACCACCACCATGCCGTTTGCACCATATGCGGCCGGGTGGAGGACGTGGATTGCGCCGTGGGCCACGCGCCTTGCCTGACGCCGCATTGGGATGAGCACTCAAAGCCGATGACCATCCAGATCGCGGACGTCCTGTACCAGGGAATCTGCCAGGACTGTCAGGCCAAAGAACTTCAGGCGACGCCTTAGCCCCCGGTCGCACCGCGACCGGACGGCTTCGGCCCGACTGGACTACCTCTGTAAACCAACCCCGGAAGGAAAACTGTGTCTGAGAGCACCATTGCCAAGTGCCCCGTAGCGCATGGCGGCCGTGTACACCCGACCAAGGGCGCCCCGAACAACGAGTGGTGGCCCAACAAGCTCAATCTGAAGATCCTGGCGAAGAACCCGGTGGTGTCGAACCCGCTCGACCCCGGCTTCGACTACACCGAGGCCTTCAACAAGCTTGACCTGGACGCCGTGAAGGCGGACCTGGCCGAGGTCATGACCGACTCCAAGGAATGGTGGCCTGCCGACTTCGGGCACTACGGCCCGTTCATGATCCGCATGGCCTGGCACTCTGCCGGCACGTACCGCTCGCACGACGGTCGCGGTGGCGGCGGCGCAGGCCAGCAGCGCTTCGCCCCCCTGAACTCCTGGCCTGACAACGTCAGCCTGGACAAGGCCCGCCGCCTGCTGTGGCCGGTCAAGAAGAAGTACGGCCAGTCCATCTCCTGGGCCGACCTGATGATCCTCGCCGGCAACGTGGCGCTGGAGACCATGGGCTTCAAGACCTTCGGTTTCGCCGGTGGTCGCCCGGACGTCTGGGAAGCGGACGACGACGTGTACTGGGGCCCGGAAAAGGTCTGGCTCGACGACGAGCGCTACACCGGCGACCGTGACCTCCAGGCGCCGCTGGCCGCAGTCCAGATGGGCCTCATCTACGTCAACCCGGAAGGCCCCAACGGCAACCCGGACCCGCTGGCCTCGGCCCGCGACATCCGCGAAACCTTCCGCCGCATGGGCATGGACGACGAGGAAACCGTCGCCCTGATCGTCGGTGGCCACACCTTCGGCAAGACCCACGGCGCCCACAAGGACGACAGGATCGGCGCCGACCCTGAAGCCGCTCCCCTGGAGGCACAGGGCTTCGGTTGGAAGAACGGCCACGGCACCGGCCACGGCGCTGACACCGTCAGCTCCGGCCTTGAAGTGACCTGGACCTACCACCCGACCCGCTGGGACAACGAGTTCCTGCACATCCTCTTCGCGTACGAGTGGGAACTCATGGAGTCCCCGGCCGGCGCCAAGCAGTGGCGTCCGGTGGCCAACGGCGGCGCCGACCTGGTTCCGGAAGCACACGCCGGCTCCGGTACCCGCGAACCGCGCATGCTCACCAGCGACCTCGCCCTGCGCACCGACCCGGCATACGAGGCGATCTCCCGCCGCTTCAAGGACGACCTTGGCGCCCTGGAAGACGCCTTCGGCCGCGCCTGGTTCAAGCTGACCCACCGTGACATGGGCCCGAAGGCCCGTTACCTGGGCAAGGAAGTTCCGGCCGAGGACCTGATCTGGCAGGACCCGCTGCCCGCAGCCCCGGCCCAGACCATCGGTGAAGCCGAGATCGCCGTCCTCAAGGAAAAGATCGCCGCTTCCGGCCTGTCCGTCGAGGAACTGGTTTCCACCGCGTGGAAGGCAGCGGCTTCCTTCCGCGGTTCCGACAAGCGCGGCGGCGCCAACGGCGGCCGCATCCGTCTCGAACCGCAGGTCAGCTGGTCCGTGAACCAGCCGGAGAAGCTGAAGCCGGTCATCGCCAAGCTCGAGGAAGTCGTTGCCGACTTCAACGCGTCCTCCGAGATCAAGGTCTCCTTCGCCGACGTCGTCGTCCTCGCCGGTGGCGTGGGCGTCGAGCAGGCTGCACTGGCCGCCGGCCACGACATCACCGTCCCGTTCACCCCGGGCCGCGTCGATGCCACCCAGGAGCAGACCAGCACCGAGCAGTTCGCCTGGCTCGAGCCGGTTGCCGACGGTTTCCGCAACTACGACAGCGGCTTCCTGAACCTGCCCAGCGAGTACCTGCTGATCGACCGCGCGAACCTGCTGAACGTGTCCGCCCCGGAACTGACCGTCCTGGTGGGCGGCCTCCGCGTCCTGGGCAACAACTGGGACGGCTCCCAGCACGGCGTCTTCACCGACCGCCCGGGCACCCTGAGCAATGACTTCTTCGTCAACCTGCTCGAACTCGGCCTCGAGTGGACCCCGGACGCCGAAGAGAAGACCTACACCACCACCGACGGCCGCTGGACCGGCAGCCGCGTGGACCTGGTCTTCGGCTCCAACTCCGAACTGCGCGCCCTCGCCGAGGTTTACGCCTCCGACGACGCACAGGAGAAGTTCGTTGCCGACTTCGCCAAGGCCTGGGCCAAGGTCATGGACAACGACCGCTTCGAGCTCAAGAAGTAGTCGGGCGCCCGGGAAATCCCGGAGCCGAACGAAGCACCCCGTCACGGAAAATCCGTGACGGGGTGCTTGCTTTTCAGGGTTCTCCACATAGCTGGCCCGGGCCCTGTGCTGCCCGGCATGCGGTCCCTAGGATTCCTTGCATGAACACATTTCAGGGCATTCCGCCGGAGGCGTTCCGCTTCTATGCCGAACTTGAGCAGAACAACAACCGCGAGTGGTGGTTGGAACACAAGGACGTTTACGACGCCGCGGTGAAGGAGCCGCTCACCGCGCTCCTCGAGCAGTTGGAGCCGCAGTTCGGGCCGGCCAAGATCTTCCGCCCGTACCGGGACGTCCGCTTTTCGCAGGACAAGTCACCCTACAAGACGGCCCAGGGCGCCTTCGCGGCGGAACAGGAAGGCCTGGGCTTCTATCTCCACCTGGCCGCAGACGGCCTCCTGCTGGGTGGCGGCTGCCATTCGTACAGCCCCGCACAGCTGGCCCGCTACCGCGAGTCCGTGGCCGCCCCGGCCAGCGGGGAGGAACTGGAGGGTATCGTCTCGCAGATCGCCGACGCCGGGTATTCCATCGGCGGCGAGAAGCTCAAGACAGTACCCCGCGGCTTCGACAAGGACCATCCGCGGGCCGAACTGCTGAAGCACAAGTCCTTGTCCGCCGGGCTTGAACTCGGTGAACCCGCTTGGCTTTCCACCCCTGCGGCGGCCGGGGAGATCGCACGCCGGTGGGAAGTGCTGCGGCCCCTGGTGGACTGGGTCTCTGAGCACGCCGCGCCCTGATCCGGAGCTACCCGGGGACGGCGATGGCCGCCCGGAACCGTGGTTCCAGGCGGCCATCGTATTGTTTGCGTTTCGCAGTTTGCGTTTCGTTGTTTGCGTTTCGCTGTCTGCGGGCGGCGCAGGCGTCAGACCTTGCTGAGGTCGTCCTCTTCGTCGCCGGACACCGTGCTGTTGCCTGCCACGGAGCCTCCGGACACCGCGGCGCAGGCCTCGGCGAACTTCTCGTTGAGGCGCGAGTGGCGCTGGCCGTAGGCGAAGTAGATCGCGATGCCGATGACCAGCCAGATCGCGAAGAAGATCCAGGTCTCCACCGCGAGGTTGGTCATCAGGTACAGGCAGAGGACCGCCGAGACAACCGGGAGCACCTTACCGAACGGCACGCGGAAGGCCGGCTTCAGGTCCGGGCGCTTCTTGCGCAGCACCAGGATGCCCAGGCTCACCATGACGAACGCGGAGAGGGTTCCGATGTTGATCATTTCCTCCAGCAGGTCAACGTTGGTCAGGCCTGCCACGAGGGCGACGGCGCTACCGCAGATGATCTGGAGCCGTGCGGGGGTCGCGTGCTTGTCGCTGGTGCGGGACAGGGCGCGCGGGAGCAGGCCGTCGCGGCTCATTGCCAGGACCACGCGGGCCAGTCCCATGAGCAGCACCATGATCACCGTGGTGAGCCCGATGAGGGAGCCGAAGGCGATCACCTTGGCCGCGTCCGTGTTGCCGACGGCTTCGAACGCCGTGGTAAGAGTGGGGCTCTTGGCCTCGGCAAGCTGGGTGTAAGGCACCATGCCGGTCAGGGCCAGGGAAACGAGGATGTAGAGCAGGGTCACTAGGGCGAGGCCGCCGAAGATGCCGCGCGGGAGGGTCTTCTGCGGGTTCTTGACCTCTTCGGCAGAGGTTGCCACCACGTCGAAGCCGATGAAGGCGAAGAACACCAGTGCCGCACCGGCGAAGATTCCGAGGGTGCCGTACTGGGCGGGAACGGCCCCGGTGAGGAAGCCGAAGAAGGACTGCTTCAGCACGTCGGTGCCGCCGCTTCCCGCTGTCGGAACGGATTCGGGAATGAACGGCGTGTAGTTGGCGACCTTCACGTAGGTGAACCCGACGACAATGACGAAGAGCACCACACCGATCTTGATCAGGGTGAAGATGTTGCCCACGCGGGCGGACAACTTGGTTCCAAGGACCAGCAGCACCGTGAATACGGCCACGATGAGGAAGGCACCCCAGTACAGGTCCACCCCGCCGATGTTGAGCGCGGGCGGCATGTCCACGCCCATGAGGCCGAACACCTTGCTGAGGTAGATGCCCCAGTACTTGGCGATGACCGCTGCGGCCGTAAAGAGCTCGAGGATCAGGTTCCAGCCGATGATCCAGGCCAGGACCTCGCCCATGGTGGCGTAGGTGAAGACGTAGGCAGAACCCGCAACCGGGATGGCGGTGGCGAATTCCGCGTAGCACATGATGGCCAGCGCGCAGGTGACGGCGGCAACCGCGAAGGAGATGGTCACCGCGGGGCCAGCGAAGTTTGCCGCGGCCTTGGCACCTACCGAGAAGATGCCGGCGCCGACAGCAACGGCGACGCCCATGATCATCAGGTCCCAGGTGCTGAGGGAGCGCTTCAGTTTGCGTCCGGGTTCATCGGCGTCCGCAATGGACTGCTCGATCGACTTGGTCCGGAAGAGGTTCATAGGAAGTCCACAATCTTGACGGGTACGTGAAACAGACTCATCAAGAGTAGTGTCCATACAGTGGACCTCCACTTTTGTCCCGCATAGTGAGACAACTGCGGCGTGTCGCGCTTGCGGATCACCTGCCGAGCAGGCCGCCCCCAACGACCAGCACCTTCGTTCCCGTGCTCGCGCCGAGCACGGAAGAGATCAGGGAAGGCACGTCGGACGGCTCTGTTGCTGTGCTCGGCGCGGTGGAGGTGCTCGGCGCGGTAGCAGTGCTCGGCGCCGGGGCCGGCGCAGTCCCTGAATCTGCGGTTTCGGCCGCGCCCGGGTCCCCAGCTGACATTTCCTCCGGTTCGGTGCCGTCCGATGTGCTTCCCGCGGCATTCGAGCCATCTGCTGGTGCCGGGAGCTGCACGGGCTCCGGCGGCGCAGGCTGGACGGCTTCCTGACCTGCTCCTGCCGGCAGGTTTCCAGCCGTCACGGGCGATCCGTCCTGCGGAACGGCCCCGGCAGGTACCGGGGGCTCGCTTGCACGGGTCCTGCTGTCGGTTCCCGATCCGGGCTCCTTCGCTCCCGGCTTGCCGGCCGAAGTGTCCCCGGCCTTTCCGGAGCGGCTGGGTTCGGGAAGGGCGCGGCTGTGTTCCGCGTCCGCCGACTGCCCGGCGCCAGCGACGGCGGCCGGCCCGGTCTTCCCTATCCACCCCTCGAAAGCGCCGGCCTGTGCCGCGAGGGCGATTCCTGCTGCCGCCGTGACGGCCAGTACCGGCACTCCAACGGCAGCGTTGGCACGCACCGCAGCGCAGGCACGGAACCAGGCCGCGCCAGGGTTTGTCCCTCCTTCGGCCGCCCTGCGGCCGCGGCGCTTTGGGACGCCTCCCCCGGTGGCTGATTCAGGTGCTGGCGTTCCTGTCACGCCGACGTTGGACATGATTCCCCTCAAATTCGCGGATTGGAACAGCCCAGTCTAGTCGCCGAGGGTGACGCCACCGTCTTCCGGCGTGTCATGCTACGGCCCGGGCACCGGCCAATCCATGAGTTTTGAGCGGATCAGGAACCGCTTCCCTTCAGGTGCCTCGACGGAGAATCCGCTGCCCCGGCCGTCCACCACATCCACCGTCAGGTGAGTATGCGACCAGTAGGAGAACTGCTCCCGGGACATCCAGAATTCCAGCGACCAGCCGCCGCCGGGCGCATCCCCGACGCCGCCGGATCCGCCGTCGGACAGGCCGCCCGCGCCGCCGCCGGACAGGCCGCTCGCGCCGCCGTCGATCTCGAAGACGCCCAGCAGCACATCGGAATCCCCGGTGTTGAATTCCCCGGCCGGGTAGCACATGGGCGAGGAACCGTCGCAGCAGCCTCCGGACTGGTGGAACATCAAGGGGCCGTGCCGGCGCCGGAGTTCGCGCAGCAGGTCAAGGGCAGGCGCCGTGAGCGCCACCCGGGAGAAGTCCTCCCCAGGCAGCGTCACGGCGGCCTCAAGTGCCTGGGACATGGCCTAGAAGAATCCCAGCTTGTTTTCGTCGTAGCTGACCAGCAGGTTCTTGGTCTGCTGGTAGTGCTCGAGCATCATCGCGTGGTTTTCGCGTCCGATGCCCGAGGACTTGTAGCCACCGAACGCGGCGCCTGCCGGGTAAGCGTGGTAGTTGTTCACCCAGACCCGGCCGGCCTGGATTTCCCGGCCCGCCCGGTACGCGACGTTGCCGTTGCGGGACCAGACGCCGGCGCCAAGGCCGTACAGGGTGTCGTTGGCGATACCGATGGCGTCGTTGTAGTCGCTGAAGCGGGTCACGGAAACCACCGGGCCGAAGATCTCTTCCTGGAAGATCCGCATCCTGTTGTGGCCTTCGAAAATGGTCGGCTGCACGTAGTAGCCGGCTGCCAGGTCCCCGGGAAGCTCGGCCCTGGCACCGCCCGTGAGCACCTTGGCGCCTTCCTGCTTGCCGATGTCGATGTAAGAGAGGATCTTCTCCAGCTGGTCGTTGGAGGCCTGGGCGCCGATCTGGGTGTCGGTGTCCAGCGGGTTGCCCTGGATGATCCTGTTGGTCCGGGCCACGGCATCGGCCATGAAGGAGTCGTAGATCCCCTCCTGCACCAGGGCGCGCGAGGGACAGGTGCAGACTTCGCCCTGATTGAAGGCGAACAAGGTGAAGCCTTCCTGGGCTTTGTCGTAGAAGGCGTCGTTCTGCGCCGCGACGTCCTCGAAGAAGATGTTGGGGCTCTTGCCGCCGAGCTCCAGGGTGACCGGGATCAGGTTGTTGGCGGCGTACTGGCTGATGAGCCGGCCCGTGGTGGTCTCGCCTGTGAAGGCGATCTTGCGGATCCGGGGGCTGGACGCGAGCGGCTTGCCGGCCTCCACGCCGAAGCCGTTGACGACGTTCACGACGCCGGCGGGAAGCAGGTCCGCGAGAAGTTCGATCAGGACCAGGATGGATACCGGGGTCTGCTCGGCGGGCTTGAGGACAACAGTGTTGCCGGCGGCGAGCGCCGGGGCGAGCTTCCAGACGGCCATCAGGATCGGGAAGTTCCACGGGATGATCTGGCCCACCACGCCGAGCGGTTCGTGGAAGTGGTAGGCGGTGGTGTCGTCGTCGAGCTGGGAGAGGTGGCCTTCCTGCGCGCGGATGGCGGCAGCGAAGTAGCGGAAGTGGTCCGCGGCCAGCGGGATGTCCGCGTTCAGGGTTTCCCGGACAGCTTTGCCGTTGTCCCAGGTCTCGGCCACGGCCAGCAGTTCGACGTTGTCATCGATGCGGTCCGCGATCCTGTTCAGGACGGACGCTCGCTCCGTTGCGGAGGTCCTGCCCCAGGACGGTGCGGCCTTGTGCGCGGCATCCAATGCCAGTTCGATGTCCTCCGCGGTGCCCCTGGCCACCTCGCAGAACGCCTTGCCCGTCACCGGGGTGATGTTTTCGAAGTACTGCCCTTTGACCGGGGCCACCCACTCGCCGCCGATCCAGTTTTCGTAGCGGTCCTTGAACGTGACCTTCGATCCCTCGGTGCCGGGCTGTGCGTAGATTGCCATTGCTAGCTCCTTTGCTGCGCATGGTGGTTGACTGCGCCTTCAGCGTAGGAGCGGGGAGGTTGCAAGCAGGTTGCGGGGTCAGGCCGACAGTTCGCTGTCGATCCGTTCCAGTTCGGCGACGACGGCGGCCCGCCTGGGCGAGCGCGGCGGCAGCAGCTTGAGCGCGGCAAGCCGCACCCCGGCGTCGTCCGCTGCCTCGGGCAGGGCCGCGTACTTGAGGAGGGAATCCGCGCTGCCGTCCGTGAGCACCGCCTCCCGGAGGAGGGTGGAGACGCGCTGCCGGAGTTCGACGACGCCGGGCGCCTCCGAGCGCGGCAGCACGGCGCCGCGGTAGATCTCCAGGGCGATCCGGTGCGCCCCGCGCTGCAGGCAGCCCAGGACCTGGCCTGAGTCCGGGAACAGCTCGACCGGCAGGCGGTACGGGCGGGAACCCGGCACGGCATCGGGGCTCAGCTCCTGCAGGATCTTGCGAAGCCGCACCATCTCGGCCCTGAGCGTGACGGGCGAGCCGTCTCCGGGATAGAGCCGGGCGCAGAGTTCGTCCGCGCTGAGCCCCTCCGGGTGCAGGCTCAGCAGGGCAAGGATCTCGCTGTGCCGGCCGGAAAGCCGGACCGTGCGGCCCGCGATGCTGAGCAGGGCGTGCTCGCGGCCGAGGAGTTGGAGGCTGTTGCGATAAAGCGGGTCCGGATCCTTCCGCACGGCCGCCTGCCGCGCGGCTGCCTGGTTTCCCTCAGGTGCCGGCGCCTTCTGGCGGACGCCGTCCCTCGCCCGCTGCAGCCGTTCGATCCGAAGGTGCGCCTGCGCGGCCGCGACGGTGGCCTCGACGAGGGACAGCGTGTGCGGGGCGACAGCGGTCTCCGAACCGGTGATGTCCACGACGCCCAGCAGCGCACCGGTGTCCGGGTCATGGAAGGGCACGGCCGTGCAGCTCCAAGGGTGGACCGCACGTTTGTAGTGTTCCGCGCCTGAGATCTGGATGCTGCGCCCCAGTGCCAGCGCCGTGCCGGGGGCGCTGGTTCCCACGGACGCCTCGGACCAGTCGGCGCCCGCGACGAACAACATGCTTTCGGCCCTGCGTTGGAGGGCCGGGTCTCCGTCCACCCACAGCAAGCGGCCGAGGCCGTCGCCCACGGCGACCACCAGTCCGCTGTCCTGGCCGGGCTGGACCAGCAGCTTGCGGATCACCGGCATGACGGCGGCCAGCGGGTGCCCGCGGCGGTAGTCCTCCAGCTGGTCAACGTCCATCGCCAGAGGCGCCGCGGCGGTATCCGGGTTGGCCTGCAGTGCGGCCGAACGTTGCCACGACTCCCGGACGAGCGGCCGCAGGCCCGGCAGCACCGCGTCGTCCGGAAGGGAAAAGCTGCCGGCTGCCAGGTGCTCGTGCCCCGTCCGGGCGTGCCGCTGCACCAGCCCACGCGGTTCGTTCCCGTGGGCTGCGGAGTGGACGGGGTTCTTCATCGATCTCCCATTGGCAGGCGCCGTTCCGGCTGGAAAGCCCGTCCGGAAAGCTTAGCCGGAAGGAGTCAGCCGCGCGAGATGCGGATCATGTCCTCGCGGGGGACGACCTTCACGCGTTCGCGTTCGATCCCGCGGTCCGGGTTGTCCGCGGTCCACTGGGTGCCGAGCGCGGCCTCGTGCGCGTCCAGCCGGTTCCAGCCTTCCCACGTGGTGTATTCGATGCCGCGTTCCTCCAGCAGGTCCACGATCGCCTGGGGATCCGGTGTCTCAGCCGGCGGCAGGGAAAGCCTGTCCTCAAGCAGGAAGCCGATGGTCTCCAGCGCATCGCCCTTGGTGTGGCCGATCAGGCCCACGGGGCCGCGCTTGATCCAGCCTGTGGTGTAGACGCCCGGCACAGGCTTGCCGTCGGCACCCAGGACACGTCCGCCGTCGTTCGGAATGACGCCGCGGCGGGCGTCGTACTCCAGCTCATCCAGCGCCGAGCCGTGGTAGCCGATGGCGCGGTACACGGCCTGCACGGGGTAGTCGACGAATTCGCCGGTGCCTTTGACGTTTCCGGTGCCGTCCAGCTGCATCCGTTCGAACTTGATCCTGGAAACCTTCCCGGAGCCGTTCTCCGAAACGATCTCCACCGGGCTGTGCAGGAAGTGCAGGTGCAGGCGGCGGGAGGAGGGCTGCTCGGACTCGGCGTGCTCTTCCACCAGCCAGTTGGTGAGCGTGTTCACCATGGTTTTGATCTGGTTGTTGCTGCGGATGGCCTCGTCCGAGGCTTCGTCGAACTCGAAGTCCTCCGGGTAGAGCACGATGTCGACGTCGTTGGCGTGGGACAGTTCGCGCAGCTCGAGCGGGGTGAACTTCACCTGGGCCGGGCCGCGGCGACCGAAGACGTGCACGTCGGTGACAGGGGAGTTCTTCAGGCCCGCGTAGACATTGTCCGGGATTTCGGTGACCAGGAGGTCATCGGCGTGCTTGGACAGCATGCGGGCCACGTCCAGGGCCACGTTCCCGTTGCCGATGACCGCGATTTCCTTCGCGTCCAGAGGCCATTCCCGGGGCACGTCCGGGTGGCCGTCGTACCAGGAGACGAAGTCGGCGCCGCCGTAGGAGCCCTCCAGTTCGATGCCCGGGATGTCCAGGGCCGCGTCCTTGATGGCGCCGGTGGAGAAAATGACGGCGTCGTAGAAGGAGCGGAAGTCGTGCAGGGTGAGGTCCCGGCCGTAGGTGACGTTGCCGAAGAAGCGGATGTCGCCGCGGTCCAGCACTTTGTGCAGGGCGTTGACGATGCCCTTGATGCGGGGATGGTCCGGGGCCACGCCGTAGCGGATCAGCCCGTACGGGGCGGGGTACGCCTCGAAGAGGTCGATGCTGACTTCGAGGTGTCCGTCCTTGACTTCGCTCGATTTGCTCAGGATGTCCGCGGCGTAGACGCCGGCCGGTCCCGCGCCGATGATGGCGACGCGCAATGGACGAGTGGAGCTGTTTTCCGAGTTGGACACCGTGGACCCTCCGTCAGACGAAACCCCTGCAACAATGGCGTGCAGGGCCCCAGTCTAATCCCCGCCACCCGCGCGAAAGCCCGTACGCGCAGCTCCGTGACACGAAGCGCCACGCACCCGGCCGGGGTTCCAGACAGCCTTCCGACCGGCCGTTCAGGAATAGCCCCCGGGGACGTGATGTTATTGGTTCTGTGCCTACGCCCGAACAAGCCCCAGCCGCCCTGCCCGCCAACGCCCTGTCGCCGGAGGCTCCCGCCACGGGCGTTCCGGCCGTGAAACCTGCCGGCGCGGCGACGGCAGCGAGAAGCGAGACGACGACCGGCATCCTGTACGGCATCGGCGCCTACGGCTTGTGGGGGCTGCTGCCGCTCTACTTCATACTGCTGCAGCCTGCCGGCGCGGTGGAGATCGTGGCCAACCGCGTGGTCTGGTCGCTGCTGTTCTGTGGCGCACTCATCGCCGTCACCCGGAACTGGGGCCAACTGGCCAAGGCGTTCAAGGACCGCACCATCTTCGTGCCCCTGGCAGTGGCGGCGCTGCTCATCGCCGTCAACTGGCTCACCTATACCTACGGGATCACCACCGGGCAGGCAGTCGAGGCATCGCTGGGCTACTTCATCAATCCCCTGGTCTCCGTGCTCCTGGGCGTCTTCGTCCTGAAGGAAACCCTCCGCCCGCTGCAGTGGGCCGCCGTCGGTACCGGCTTCGCCGCCGTCGCCGTCCTGACCGTCTCCTACGGCAAGCTGCCCTGGATCGCCCTGGTCCTGGCGTTCAGCTTCGGGCTGTACGGCTTCGTCAAGAAGCGGGTGGGGCCGCGCCTGAACGCCATCACCAGCCTCACGGTGGAAACCGTGGTGCTTGCCCCGTTTGCCGCGGCCACCATGCTGCTCCTCGGCCTGGGCGGAAGCGCCACCCTCGGCAGCCACGGGGCCGGACATTTCTGGCTGCTGCTCTCCTCCGGCGTGATAACCGCAGTGCCGCTGGTGTTCTTCGGCGCCTCGGCCAGCCGGCTGCCGCTTACGACCATCGGCATGCTGCAGTACTTCGCACCGCTGCTCCAGTTCATCGTTGCCCTGGCGGTGCTGCACGAAACCATGACCACGGAGCGTTGGATCGGCTTCGGCATCGTGTGGTTTGCGCTGGCCCTGCTCACGGCGGACATGTTCCGCAACGCACGCAAGAACGCCGCTTTCCGCAAGCAGGCCCGGAACGCCTAAATGGGCATCGAATCCACGCGCTCGTAATCGCGCGGAACCACCACCATGGGCACCGGCAGCGCGCGGAGGATCTTGTTCGCGGTGCTGCCGATAAACAGTTTGTTCTTCTCGCCCAGCCGTGACGAACCGATGATCAGCACTTCGCCTTCCAGCCATTCCAGGCTGTCGATGGCTTCTTCGATGTTGCGTCCGTGCGCGACGGCGACACTCACGTCATGGCCTTCGGGCAGGCGGGCGGCGGCGTCGCTGAGGACGGTGTTGGCGTGGCGGTGGGCCGCGTTGGTCGCTTCGCCGCTCTCGTCCGGGCCGGCGTCGAGCGTCACGAGGGAAACCAGGCGCAGCGGCACGCCGCGCCGGTTGGCCGCACCGATGGCGGTGCCGATGGCGGCGTCCGCACCGGCCCGCTGCCCGGTCGCCAAAGTGAACCGGGTGACAGGCTCGGTGCGGTTATAGCCGCGCGGCGCGAGGGCCACGGGTACCGGCGAGGCGTGCAGGAGGGCGTTGGCCACGCTGCCCACGGTGAAACGCTTGAACAGTCCATTGCTGGCAGCACCCACCACGATCAGCCCGGCGTCGTCGCCGGCGGCTTCGATCAGGCCGGCGGCGAATGATTCGGCGGGGACGGGTCGGAAACCGGCCCCGACGCCGTCGGGCACCAAGGCCAGGCTGTCCCGCTCCGCACTGAGGATGGCTTGTTCGGCCGGGGTCGCGGCGGCGCCTTCGGGATAGAGCCCCGCGTAGGGAGTGTGCGGATCCACCACGTGGACGATGTCCAGGGAAGCGTCCTGGGCCCGGGCCAGGGAGGCGGCAAGGGCAACGGCGTCCGCGCCGCGCTCCTTGGACGAATAACCAACGACGTATCGCATGTAATTACCCCTCTTTGGGTAGCTCAGCAACGGCAGTTCCGTAGTGTGAACTCTACGGTTTCCGCCGGCCGCTGCCCAGTATCGCCGCCTGCCCGGTGCCGCCCCCTAGGCCCGGCCCGGCACCCGAACAACGCTGAGCACTTTTGTTCATTTGCATTGAGAGCGCACAGATTCCGGACATAGCGTGACTCCGATCACCCTTCCCCACGACCTGGAGGCGCCGTTGTCCCCCTTCGACCTGTCCCCGTTTGAACTGAACCGCCGCACCCTTCTGACACTCATGGGAGCCGCGGCAGTGTTCGCCGGCACCGCACCGGCCGCCGCCGTAGCGAGCGAGGACCCGCTCGCGGATCTCATCGCCCGCCGTCGCCTCATGCTGGCCGGCGACGGTAGCGCCGCCGCCGTTCCGGAGCTCGCGGAGGCACTGAAGGCCATGAGCGGAAGCGCCGCGGCCACCTGGAAGTCCATGATTACGCCCAGCGGCACCTCGGGCCTCTGGGCCGACCTCCCGCTGGCCGGGATCGGAAGCGCCGCCGATGCCACGGGAAACATGGGTGTGAGCTTCAACCGGATCTACGAGCTCGCCCTGGCCTACAGCACGGCGGGCTCGGAGCAGCACGGCGACACCCCCCTCGCTGAGGACCTGGTTTCAGCCCTGTCCTACCTGAGCACCACGGCCTACAAGGCCGGGATGCGCGCCGCCGGCAACTGGTGGTTCTGGGAGATCGGGGTGCCGCGCAGGGCCGCGGACATCCTGGTCCTTCTGCATGACCTGGTCCCCGGGGAGCTGCGGACCTCCCTGATGGCCGCCGCCCGCTACTTCACCCCGGACCCCAACTGGCGCGGGCGCGGCACGGGTTTCGCCGAGACCGGGGCCAACCGGACCGACAAGGCCCTCTCCTGCGCCCTGCGCGGCATCCTGGACGGACGCCCCGACGAGATCGCCCTGGCCCGCGATGCCCTGAGCGACACGGTGGGCGGCGGTCGGAACAGCGTGTTCGGCTACGTCACCAGCGGCGACGGCTTCTACACGGACGGCTCCTTCGTCCAACACAGCTACCTTCCCTACGTGGGCACCTACGGCGTGGTGACCCTCGGCGGCATCGCCGAGATCCTGGGGCTGCTGGGCGGCAGCGGCTGGGACGTCACCGACCCGAAGAAGTCCGTGGTCCTTGACGCCGTGGAGGCCTCCTACGCCCCGTTCATCTGGAACGGCCGGATGATGGACGCCGTGCGGGGCAGGGCCGTGTCCCGGCAGAAAAACCCCGACTACGTGGACGGCGCTGCAGCCCTCACCGCCATCCTGCTGCTCGCCCCGGGCGCCGGCGAACCATACCGCGGCCGGTACCTTGCGCTCGTCAAAGGCTGGCTGCAGCGCGCCAGCCTCACCCTCTACGGGCTGCTGGGCCAGAGCATCGCCAAATCGCTCCTGGTGACGTCCGCGCTGGCAGATACCGCCGTCGCCGCCGCTCCAGCACCCCTCTACACCAAAGCCTTCGGAGACCAGGACCGGCTGGTGCACCATCGCCCCGCTTTCAGCTCGGTAGTGAACATCTCCTCGAAGCGGATCGGCCGCTACGAGTGGGGGAACTTCGAAAACAACCTCGGCTGGTACCAGGGCGACGGCATGACTTTCTACTACATCCCCGCGGCCCCGGACCAGTACAGCGCCGACTTCTGGCCCACCGTGGACCCCTACCGCCTGCCCGGCACCACCGTGACGGCGGAACCGCGCGTCAGCGGCGCCGCGAACGGCACCGGCATCCCCCGGGCGTTCCAGGCTTTCGCCGGCGGCCTGGACCTTGACGGACGCTGGGGTATCCAGGGCATGGACCACCTGAACTTCAACAAGACCCTGGGCGCCCGGAAGTCCTGGTTCTTCCTGGACGACAAAGTGGTGTGCCTCGGCGCAGGAATCACCTCGGCCTCCGGCCACGAGGTCTTCACCACCGTGGACAACCGCTCCTTCGCGCCCGGCACCGTGCCCGAGATCCGCACCGACAGCCGGAACCGCGTCCTGGCTGCCGGCAGCGCCGCCGTCAAGGTCAAGCGCAGCGTCCACATCATGGGGCACGGCGGCTACGTCTTCCTGCCCGGGGAGAACGTCAGCGGAGACATCGACGTGCAGGTCATCCGGCGCACGGGTGACTGGAAGACCATCAACTCCGGTTCGGACACTGGCGGCAGCGACGAGGTGAAGACCCGAGACTACGTGACCATCACCCACCACCACGGAACCAACCCGCAGGGCGGCGGCTACGCCTACGTTGCCTTCCCGGGCGCGGAACACTCCGTGACCTTTACCGAATCGGATGAGCCGACCATCGAGGTGCTGGCCAACAACGCCGTCGCGCAGATGATCCGGGACGGCAGCCAAGGGCTGCTGCTCGCGAACTTCTTCGCTGCCACCGCGGCCGGGCAGCCAGTCCAGGGCGTCACCAGCAGCGGTCCCTGCTCCCTGGCGGTGCATCAGGAGAAGGACAGGGTGACGGTGGCGCTCTCGGACCCGAGCCGCACCCAGTCCCCCGCCCAGGTGACGCTGGACGGCGTGGCCGCCAACGCCGTCGTCGAATCCGATCCCGGCGTCACGCTGCTCAGCACCTCGCCGTTGACCCTGGAGTTCGCCCTCGACGGGCACGGCCACGCCAAGCGGGTGGTCCTCTCCCGCTGAGGCCTCGCGCCCGGGGGCGTTAACGCAAAGAGCGGACACAGGATCGCTGTGTCCGCTCTTTTGCGAGGCCAGACGTCTTTGTCCGTCTGGAGGCATTGGTGGGGACTAGGCGTTGGCCTTGATGGCCTTGGCCAGGACCTCGAGGCCGTCCAGCAGCACGTCGTCGCTGATGACCAGCGCCGGGAGCAGGCGGATGACGTTGCCGTAGGTGCCGCAGGTGAGGATGATGACACCCTCGGCGAGGCAGGCGGCGGCAACGGTCTTGGTGAGCTCCGGGTTCGGTTCCTTGGAACCGGGCTGTACGAGTTCGATGGCAAGCATGGCGCCGCGGCCGCGGACGTCGCCGACCACGGAGACTTCCGAAGCCAGTTCGTTGAGCTTGCCGAGGGCGAGCTCTTCGATGTGGCGGGCACGGGCATTGAGGTCGTACTGCTCCATGGTGCCGATGGCAGCAAGCGCTGCAGCACAGGCAACCGGGTTGCCGCCGTAGGTGCCGCCGAGGCCGCCCGGGTGGACGGCGTCGAGCAGGTCGGCGCGGCCGGTGATCGCGGACAGCGGCATGCCGCCGGCGATGCCCTTGGCCATGGTGATGATGTCCGGGACAACACCTTCGTGGTTCACGGCGAACCATTCACCGGTGCGGCAGAAGCCGGATTGGACTTCGTCGGCGATGAAGACGATGCCCTTTTCCTTGGCCCAGTCAGCCAGTGCCGGGAGGAAACCTTCGGCCGGGACGATGAAGCCGCCCTCGCCCTGGATCGGTTCGATGATGATCGCGGCAACCTGGTCCCCGCCGATCTGCTTCTCGATGGCGAGGATGGCACGCTTTGCGGCCTCGGCACCGGTAATCTCCGGGTTTTCCTCGCGGAACGGGTAGCTCATCGGCATGCGGTAGACCTCGGGCGCGAACGGGCCGAAGTTGGTCTTGTACGGCATGGCCTTGGCGGTCAGCGCCATGGTCAGGTTGGTGCGGCCGTGGTAGGCGTGGTCGAAAGCGACGACGGCGTCACGGCCCGTGGCCAGGCGGGCCACCTTGACGGCGTTTTCCACGGCTTCGGCACCGGAGTTGAAGAGCACGGTGCGCTTCTCGTGGTCGCCCGGGGTGAGGCGGTTCAGCTGCTCGGCGACCGCGACGTAGCCCTCGTACGGGGTCACCATGAAGCAGGTGTGGGTGAAGTGCGCGGTGGCTTCCTGGACGGCGGCGACGACGGCGGGGTCGGATGCGCCGACGCTCGTCACGGCGATGCCGGAGCCGAGGTCGATGAAGGAGTTGCCGTCGACGTCGCGGATGATGCCGCCGTCGGCGTCTTCAACGTAGACCGGGACGCCGGAAGCGACGCCGGCGGCGACGACGGCGGAGCGGCGGGCGGCCAGTTCCTGGGACTTCGGGCCCGGGAAGGCGCCGTTGATGTTGCGCTTCTGCTCAAGGCGGTAGGTGAGCTCAGGTGCGGTTGCAGTCATTGGTGTTTCTTTCTTTGCTGAATCTCGTAAGACTCGGGTGTTCAGGCGTCGAGGGAGGACATGACGTGCTTGATGCGCGTATAGTCCTCGACGCCGTACATGGAGAGGTCCTTGCCGTAGCCGGACTGCTTGAAGCCGCCGTGCGGCATTTCGGCGGTCAGCAGGATGTGGGTGTTGATCCACACCGCGCCGAAGTCCAGGTCGCGGCTGACGCGCATGGCGGTGCCGTGGTCCGTGGTCCAGACGCTGGAGGCCAGGGCGTATTCGACGTCGTTGGCCAGCTCGACTGCCTCGGCCTCGGTGGTGAACTTCTGGACCGTGATGACCGGGCCGAAGGTTTCCTTCTGGACAATGTCATCGTCCTGGTGGGCCCCGGTGATGATGGTGGGCTCGAAGAAGAAGCCCTTCTCACCCGCACGGTGGCCGCCGGTCTCGATCCGGCAGTGCGCCGGCAGGTGCTCCACCACGGAGCTGACGGCGTTGAAGTGGTTCACGTTGTTGAGCGGACCGAAGTAGTTGTCTTCGTCGTTCTGCGAACCGGTCTGCAGGGTCTTGGTGTGTTCGACCATGGCTGCGACGACCTCGTCGTGGACCGAGTCCTCGATCAGCACGCGCGTGATGGCCGTGCAGTCCTGGCCGGCGTTGAAGAAGGCGAACTCGGCAATGGCTGCGGCGCTCTTCTTGATGTCGGCGTCCTTGAAGACAATGGCCGGGGCCTTGCCGCCAAGCTCCAGGTGGGCCCGCTTGAGGCCCTTCGCTGCGCTCGCGGCGACAGCGATGCCGGCGCGCACGGAACCGGTGATGGAGACCAGGCCAGGCACCTTGTGCTCGGTCATCAGGCTGCCGGTGGCGGCGTTGCCGAGGACCACGTTGACGACGCCGGCCGGGAAGATCCCGCCGATCAGCCGGGCCAGCACCAGGGTGGATTCCGGGGTGGTGTCCGAGGGCTTGAGGACCACGGTGTTGCCCGCGGCCAGGGCCGGGCCGAGCTTCCAGATGGCCATCAGGAACGGGTAGTTCCACGGGGCCACCTGGGCCACGACGCCGATCGGTTCGCGGCGGACGTAGGAGGTGTGGCCCTCGAAGTACTCGCCGGCGGACTTGCCTTCCAGGAGGCGTGCGGCGCCGGCGAAGAACCGGAGCTGGTCCGCGCCTGCGGCGACTTCCTCGGAGGCGATCAGGGAGCGGACCTGGCCGGTGTTGCGGTGCTGTGCCTCGACGAGCTCGTCGCTGTTGGCCTCGACGGCGTCGGCCAGCTTGAGGAGGAGCAGCTGGCGCTGGCCGGGGGTCACGTGCTTCCACGTGGTGAATGCTTCCTTGGCTGCATTCATGGCGGCGTCGATATCCGCGGACACCGAAATGGGCGACTTTGCGACCACTTCGCCGTTCGTCGGGTTCACGACGTCCAGCAGCTCGGTGCCTGCAGGCGTGACGAACTCCCCGTTGATGAAGTTCTGCAAGGTTTGGACCACGGTGTACAACCCTCTTTCGGTGTCTAGGTGTTGTTGGCAGCACGGTGCTGTCCACAGCCAGGTGTCATTTGCAGCCCTGTGTTGTCTACAGCACAGTCGAGCCTATGCCAGCAGTACGCCGTAAGGAATAGCCAGCTGCACACCTGGCGCAGGGGCTCTTAGTGCGAATGACCAGCGCCGGGCTATCCTTTTTTCCATGGCAATGTCCCTCTCCGCCCTGCTGGCCGTACCGTCCCTGAACCTCCGCAAGGCCGGACTCGCGGAAACCACCTGGAACTCGGACATCCGCTGGGTGGCCGTGACTGAGCTGGAGGATCCGCAGCGCTTTCTCAACGGCGGCGAACTCATCCTCACCACGGGACTGCGGCTCAACGGCGCCACGGAACAGCGCCGCTTCGTCCGCCAGGCGCAGCGCGCCGGGGCCGTTGGCATCGGTTTCGGCACGGGCCTGAGCCACGAAACCGTCCCGCCGGCGCTGGTTGCCGAGGCCAACCGCTGGGGCCTGCCCCTCGTGGAAGTCCCCTACGAAACCCCGTTCATCGCCATCGGCAAGCTGGTTGCCGACTCCCAGTCCGCCGACCATTACTCCAAGCTGGAACGGCTCATCGCGGGCCACCAGATCCTGGCCCGCGCGCTGCTCACCGGCGGCGGTCTCGGTGAACTCCTCAAGCAGCTGGGCAGCATGCTGCGCACCGACGTCGCGCTCACGCAGTTCAGCGCCCAGCTCTACAACAGCGCCCCGGGAGCTCCCGCCCCGACCACCGAAAACTGGTCCTCCTACCCCATCCCCACCGGCCGCCGCGACGCCTGTACGCTCTGGCTGCGCCACCCCTTCGGCGACACGGGAATCGTGGGCTACGCGCAAAACCTCATCAGCGTCGAACTGAACAACATGGTCAAGCAGCGCCAGAGCCAGCGGGCGCTGGCAGGGCAAGTGCTGGACGACGTCATCCACGGCACCCTGGACACGATCGAGGCGGCACGCCGCCTCGCCGGCGTCGGGATCAACAGCACCCGCAAGAACGTGGTGCTGCTGGCGGTTTCCAGCGCCCACCACAAGCAGCTCGGCAGCACCTCGCTGCCGCAGTCCCTCGACGGCGCGGTGAGCGCCGTCGTCGGGAAGGACCTCGTGACGGTGGTGCCCGACGACGGCTCCTCCGCGAGCGCCCTGGCCAAGGACCTCAGCGAGCACCTGCTGGAGGCCGGGATCCACGCGCTGATCGGGATCGGCGGCGCGTACACGAAACCGAACGGCGTGCGCTGGAGCTACTTCGAGGCCCGCGACGCCGTGGCCCACGGCCTGCCCGTCAACGAACCCGAACGGCTCAGCCTCACCTCCCTGCTGCTGGCCAGCGAAGATGTCCCGCTGGCGGACATGGCTGCCGAAGCCCTCACTCCCCTGCAGAAGTTCGACGCCGCGCACGGCTCCGAACTCGTGGCGACCTTGGAAAGCTACCTGAACCACAACGGTTCGGTGGCGGCGGTGGCCGAGGCGCTGACCCTGCACCGCAACACGGTGCGCTACCGGCTGGCCCAGATTACCGAGCTCAGCGGCTATGACCCCGCGCAGACCGCGGACCGCGTGCAGCTGTGGCTGGCCCTGGCCGTGCAGCGGCTCGGTGCCCGCCAGCCGCGGTAACGCACCCCCGTCACGCCCGCCGTCCGGCTGCCCGCCTGCCCACCGGGAGAGCTGCCCACCTGCCCACCTGGAGAGCTTCGCCACAAAAGTCGGCATCGAAAACATCAAACGTCTAACCTTTAGAGCATGGCGACTTCGATACCTTCCCAGACCGTGCCCCCTTCCGCCCTGCCCAAACGCAAGCTCGTCGTCGTCGCCGGCGTCGTGGCGGTTGCCCTGATCGGCCTGAACCTGCGCGCCGGGATCACCAGCGCCGCCTCGCTCTTCCACGAGCTGCAGGAGGTCCTGGGCTACGGGGCGGTAGTCGCCTCGATCCTGCCCACCATTCCGCTGCTGTGCTTCGCCTTCGCGGGAATGGCCACGCCCTGGCTGGTGCGGAAGACCGGCGTCGAGAAGGCGATCCTGCTTTCCCTGGCCCTGCTGGCCGCCGGGCTGCTGGTCCGCGGCGTTCCCACCACCGGCGCCCTGCTGGGCGGGACCGTGCTGGCCATGTGCGGGCTCGCGGTGTGCAATGTGGCGATGCCCGTCTTCATCCGCGAGCACTACGCTGCGAAGACCCCGGTGATGACAGGCCTCTACACCTTCACCATGTCGGGCGGCGCCACCATCGCCGCGTCGGTGAGTGTTCCCATGGCGCAGCAGCTCGGCTCGCCGTCGCTCGGACTTGCTGCGTGGGGGATCCTGGGCGTCGCCGCCCTGCTCGGCTTCCTTCCCATGGTGGTGCACACCCACCGCAAGGCCGCCCGCAGGGATGCCGAACGCGTGTCCATGTGGCCCATGCTGCGCACCCGCCACGGCCTGCTGATCACCGCGGTCTTCACCTTCCAAGGGTTCCTGGCCTACGGCGTGATGAGCTGGTTCGCCTACCTCCTGACCAACCGCGGCCTCGGCGCCGCCGAAAGCGGCCTGCAGTTCGGCCTGATGCAGATCGTCTCGGTGGTCGCCGGCATGGCGTTGCT
This sequence comes from Arthrobacter sp. R-11, assembly GCF_049913155.1. Lineage (GTDB taxonomy): Bacteria > Actinomycetota > Actinomycetes > Actinomycetales > Micrococcaceae > Arthrobacter. Next base: position 3,381,220 of record NZ_CP183979.1, read on the forward strand.
GGCCTTCGGCTCCCGGCCCGGCATGCTGCGCCCCGCCTTCTATCTGGCCAGCTCCACCACCCTTGCCGGAATCGTGGCCATGCTGCTGCTTCCGGTGACCTGGGCCGCCGTGCCTGCCGTGCTGACCGGATTCGGCCTGGGCGTCTTCCCGCTCGTGCTGATGGTGATCAGCCGCAGCGGGCGTTCGACGGCGGAAACCACCGCGCTCTCCACGGTGGCCCAGTCGCTGGGGTACCTGATCGCGGCGGCCGGACCGTTTGGCGTCGGCCTGCTGCACAGCGCGAGCGGCGGCTGGACCCTGCCCCTCGGCCTGCTGATCGTGGCCTCCCTCGCGCTGATGGTCTCCTGCCATCTGATGACCGCCAAGGGTGTCCTGCCCCAGGCCGGACGGAAGAGCGTCGCATGAGCCTGACCCCTGTGCACCGCCCCGTCCTCGCCGACGAGGTCACCGCCCGCCTCCGGACCATGATCCAGTCCGGTGAATGGCCGCTGGAAGAGCGGATTCCCGCCGAGCCGGAACTGATGGCACAGCTCTCTGTCTCCCGCGGCACCCTGCGCGAAGCGATCAAGGCACTGGCCCACAGCGGCATGCTGGAAGTCCGCCGGGGGGACGGCACCTACGTTCGCGCCACGAGCGAGATGTCCGGTGCCGCGCGGCGCATGTACAAGGAGCACACCCCGCAGCATGTGCTGGAGGTCCGGCTGGCCCTGGACACCCAGGCCGCGCGACTGGCCGCAGGCAACGCCACGGCTGCGGACATCGGGGCGATGCGCGGACTGCTGCGCACCTGGCGGGAGGCGTGGGCAGCCGGGGACTTCGACACCTGGGCCAAGGCCGACTGGACGTTCCATGACCTGGTGGCCAAGGCCTCGGGCAATCCGCTGCTGCATGAGCTCTACGCGAGCTTCAGCGGCGCCCTCCATGCCGACCTCCTCATCCAGCGCCAGCGAGCCGGCTTCAATGGTGTGCCGGACGCGGGCCATGACGAACTCGTGGACGCAATCGAGGCACGGGACGCGGCGGCCGCCGTCGAAAGCGTCAACCGGAACCTGGACTCCTGCGCGGAGTGGCTAGGACGTTGATGGATAGGCCAGAAGCTAAAGGGCGGACCGGCTGCTGACGGTTCCCGGCGCGTCGCGGAAGCGGGCATCGATAAGCACAACCTCGCGCCCCTCGCGGTGCAGCAGGCTGGCCGCCACGCCGGCGCGGTATCCGGAACTGCAGTACACCCAGGTCCGTCGATCCGGCAGCTCGGCCATCCGGGCAAGGAGCTGATGCAGGGGAACGCTCACTGCACCGGCCACATGCGAAGCCGCGAACTCCTCGGCACGGCGGACATCCAGCAGCGTGTCCTCCTCGCCGCGGTCCTGCATGAATCCCGGCCAGTCCGTCCGCGGGTAGCCGGTCAGCGGCACGTCCGGGGCCAGGGCTCCGGGTTCATCGCCCACCGCCACGTCCGGGGACTCGATGCCGATCCGGGCCAGGTCGCGGATGGCCTGCTCCACGTCTTCCCGTGAACCGGCCAGCGTCAACGGCTGGCCCCACGGCAGCACCCAGCCCAGGTAACTGGTGAAGCTGGATCCGCTGCCGTATTCGAAACTGGCGCTGCCACGCAGGTGGCTGGCCGCGAACGCCACCCTGTTGCGAAGGTCCACCACCCATTCCCCGGCTTCGAGCCTGTTCCGCAGCTCGCCCGGGTCCACGCTGTCCGGGACGGCCACCGATGCTGGCCCCGGCCCGGCCTCGTTAAGCGGGCGCATGTGCGCGTAGTAGGAAGGGTAGGCGGCCACGGCAGCCAGCAGCCCGGCCACGAAATGCTCCTCGTCCGGGTCGGTCAGTGCATGGTTGGAAGCCAGCTGCTCCCCGATCGTTGAAGCCCGGGCCCTGGACGGCGGGCCGCTTGAACAGAAGGATCCGAAGCCGTGCGTGGGGTAGAGCTCCGCGTCCGGCCCGGCGTCCGCGGCGAGCCGGTGCACCGAGGCGTACTGCTCATGGGCGAGGCCGGCGGTGTCGGCCGCCGTCACAAGGTCCGTGCGGCCCACCGAGCCGTAAAGCAGGCTTCCGCCGGAGAACACTGCCCGGCGACCGGCGTCGGGCCCGTCAGTCTCTTCCACGACGTAGGCGACGTGGGTATGCGTGTGGCCCGGGGTCGCGAGCACCTTCACGGACAGCCGGCCCACGCGGAACAGCTGCCCGTCCCGGACCGGCTCACGTTCGAAGGCGACCGCGTCCGCGGCGTTCACGAGGTAACGGGCCCCAAGCGCCCGCGCCAGGTGCAGCCCGCCGGTGACGTAGTCGTTGTGGATGTGTGTTTCGGCAACGTGCGTGATGGTGACGCCGGCGTCGCGGGCGGCCGCCTCGATCCGGTCGGTATCCCGCTGGGGGTCGATCACCAGACCCACCTGGCCGTCATGCACGAGGTAGCTGCGATCCCCAAGCTGGGTCGTTTCGATGACGACGACGTCCATGCTTCAGCTTAAAGCAACGCGGGGTCACTTACGGCCCGTTCCGGTCCCCCGGATGGGCTGTAAGTGACCCCGCGTTGGCGGTGCCAGGTGTTGGCGGTGCTAGGTGTTGGCGGTGCTAGACGTTGGCTGCGACGCCGTCGCGGGAGATGTCCACCATCTCGTCGCGGGCAACAACCTTGATGCGTTCGCGCTGGACCTCGACGCCGTGCGAGGTGCCGGCCTCGGTGGCCGCCGCGCCGAGAGCGAGCTCGTGGGCGTCCAAGGCGAGCCAGCCTTCCCAGCTGGTGTACTTGACGCCGCGTGCGTCGAGCAGTTCGACGACGGCGTCCGCCTCCGGAACGGCTGCGAACGGCAGGTTTTCGCGGTCTTCCAGCAGGTAGGTGACGGTCTCGAGGGCGTCACCCTTGGTGTGGCCGATCAGGCCGACGGGGCCGCGCTTGATCCAGCCGGTGGCGTACAGGCCGGGGACGTGCTCTCCCGAAGCGTCCAGCACGCGGCCGCCGTCGTTGGTGACGACGCCCTTCTTGTGGTCGAACTCGACGTCCGGCAGGGCCGAACCGAAGTAGCCGATGGCGCGGTACACGGCCTGGACCGGGTAGTCGATGAACTCGCCGGTGCCGCGGGCGTTGCCGGTGCCGTCCAGTTCGGTGCGTTCGAACTTGATGCCTGCCACCTTGCCGGGGGTTTCCGCGGAGTCCACGATCTCCACCGGGCTGTGCAGGAAGTGCAGGTGCAGGCGGCGGGAAGCCTTGAGCTCGGAGAGGTCCTCGGGCTGTTCGGCGATCCAGTTGGTGAGGGTGCCAACCATGGTCTTGACCTGGTTGTTCTTCTGGATGGCCTCGTCGGAAGCCTCGTCGAACTCGAAGTCCTCGGCGTAGAGGATGATGTCCACGTCCTTGGAGTGGGACAGTTCGCGCAGTTCCAGCGGGGTGAACTTCACCTGGGCCGGGCCGCGGCGACCGAAGACGTGCACGTCGGTGACGGGGGAGTTCTTCAGGCCCGCGTAGACGTTGTCCGGGATTTCGGTGACGAGGAGGTCGTCAGCGTGCTTGGAGAGGACACGGGCCACGTCCAGGGCCACGTTGCCGTTGCCGAGGACGGCGATTTCCTTGGCCTCGAGCGGCCATTCGCGGGAGACGTCCGGGTGGCCGTCGTACCAGGAGACGAAGTCGGCGCCGCCGTACGAACCGTCGAGTTCGATGCCGGGGATGTTCAGGTCGGCGTCCTTGATGGCGCCAGTGGCGAAGATGACGGCGTCGTAGTGCTTGCGGAGGTCCTCAATGGAGAGGTCCGTGCCGTAGTCGACGTTGCCGAAGAAGCGGATGTCGCCGCGGTCCAGCACCTTGTGCAAGGCGTTGACGATGCCCTTGATACGGGGGTGGTCGGGGGCCACGCCGTAGCGGATCAGGCCGTAGGGTGCCGGGTAGCGGTCGAAGAGATCGATGCTGACGTTCAGCTCGCCGCTCTTGACGGCTTCGCTCTTGGTGAGGATGTCCGCGGCGTAGACGCCGGCCGGGCCGGAGCCGATGACGGCAACGCGCAGCGGGCGCTCGATGGATCCTACGGTGGTGCTTGATGACACGGCTGTGTTCCTTATCTTCGGCGCGGGGCTAGAGGGCTGCTGCCCGGGGTTTGTTCGGAGTCAAAGTGCTGTAATCGGCGGTCTTGAAGTGTGCAGGGGCGAAGGGGCTGACACGCACGACGTCGCCGATCACCACCACTGCGGGATTGGCCACACCGCTGGCTTCAGCCTGGCCGGCGATGCTTGCCAGGGTGCCGATGGTGACGCGCTGTTCGGGCATATAGCCGTTCTCTACGATACCCACCGGCGTGTCCAGGGGCATTCCGGAGGCGGCGAGGGCGGCCGTGGATTCGCGGAGTTTGGCGACGCCCATGAGCAGGATCACAGTATGGTCAGGGCGGGCGGGGACTTCGGCGAGTTCCTCATGGCCGGTCACCACGCTGAAGCCCTTGGCCAGACCGCGGTGGGTCACCGGGATACCGGCGGCGGCCGGGACGGAGATGGCGGACGTGACACCGGGGACGACCTCGACCTCGACGCCGTTCTGCCGGCAGAATTCCGCTTCCTCGCCGCCGCGTCCCAGCACGTAGGGGTCGCCGCCCTTGAGCCGGACCACGCGGTGACCGGCGAGGGCCTCGTCCACGAGGATGCGGTTGATTTCGGTCTGGGGCACCGGGTGGTGGCCGGGAGTCTTGCCGACCTCGATGATGCGGACCTCGGGGGCGAGTTCGCCCAGCAGTTCACGCGGGCCGAGGCGGTCTGCCACGACGACGTCGGCCTGGGCCAGAAGCCGGCGTCCCCGGACGGTGATGAGCCCGGTGTCGCCGGGACCGCCGCCCACGAGGGCGACGGAGCCCTGGTGCGCGCGCTTGCGGCGCAGCGGCAGGTCGCCGGTTTCGAGGGCGGTAGCGACGGCGTCGCGCAGGGCCATCGCGCGGCGCGGGTCTCCCCCGGCGTTGACGGCGATCTTGACGTCATCGACGACGGCGACGGCGGGGGTCCAGGCTGCGGAGGATTCGTGGTCGGAGGCGTTGACGCACCAGATGCGCTGCGCCTCGGCGTCGGCGGCAACCTGGGCGTCCACGGCGGCAACGCCGGTGGCGGTCTGCACGAACCACACGCCGTCGACGTCCGGCGAGCGGTAGTCCCGGGCTTCCCAGGCGAGCAGCCCGGCGTCGGCGAGTTCGCGGAGCGCGGGAGAGGCAACGGGCGCGACGACGGTGACTTCGGCCCCGGCGTCGAGCAATCCCTTGGCGCGGCGCGCGGCAACGGGGCCGCCGCCAACCACCAGCACGGGGCGGCCGAGCAGGCGCAGTGCCGTGGGATAGATGTCCTGTATTGCCATGCAAAGACTGTAGGGCCGGGCCGTAACATGCTTCAAAGCCCCGGAAACACCGGTTAACGCTAGGTAATCCTGCGTCACATTGCTACTTGCGGTCATTCGTCGCCCCAGTGCGAGGGCACTTCCAGGTCGGGGGGCAGAAGTGTTGTGCGGCTCCCCCTGGCGGCATTGAGCTGCATCTGCGTCAGATACAGGGCCTTCGACAGGTCCGCGCCCTCAAGGCGGGCGTCCCTGACGTCGGCGCCGAGCAGATCCACGCCCGACAAGTCGCTGTTCCGCAGATCCGCAGCAATGAGGTACGCCCCCCTGAGATCCGCCCCGCACAAACGGCGGAACGCGAGGTTCCTGCCCACCAGGTCCGCTCCGGGCTTCAGCTCCGAATCCAGGTGGTCGCCCCCGGCAGCAAAGTAGGAGGCCCGCACTTCCTCGCTGACCTCCATCAGCGCTGCCCTCACCCGGGAATGGAGATCTTGCATATCCAGCGCAATGAGTTGCGGCATGCCGCCGCCGAGTGCTTTCCCGATCGTGTCCCGGAACCGGGCCACGCGATCGGAGGCATCGGGATCGAACGTCCGTTCCTGGGCTTCGGCAAGATGCCAGAGCATTTCATGAAGCTGGCGCGCGGCCTTGAACGCGGCGAACATTTCGTCCTTGGTGCCGGGCGCCTCAAGCCAGCTCTTTCCGGCGAATTGCCCTTGCGATACGTTCTGGCCGGCCCCGAAGCAATCAAAGACGGTGCAGCCGCGGAAGCCCCTCGGGCGCAGGCGGTCGTGGATGGTGCAGGAGAAATCGGATGCCAGGTTCCGGCATGGCGTACCTGCGGGTTTGTCGAGGGCAAAGTCTGCGGAACGTAAGAATCCGAAGGCTGTGCAGCAGAGGGCGAAGCAATTTGCGCAGTCGGGTCGCAGGGATTGCCGGTCGAGGGCAGGCGAAGAAGGCTTCGCGGATGTCGCTTGCATGTGGTCTTCCAGTGGTGAGTTCGGTGTCGGGCCGGCGGCGAGGGGAATTCCACATGGAATTCCCCTCGGTGGCGCACGGAATCACCGCTCCCCTAAGGAGCGAGCTGGAAGCGCTAAAAGGGCTCTGGGTCACAGAGAAAAATGAAAAGTCACTGCGGCCAGAATACCTGACCGCCGGGTTCCCGATTGCAGAGCTCGCCGGGGTCCCGGCTGCCCTTAGCGGGCGGCCTCCCAGCCCAGCGCCGGGGCGATATGCCGCGCGACGTTGTCCAGCAGCTTCGCGTTGTACTCGACGCCGAGTTGGTTCGGGACCGTCAGCATGAGGGTGTCGGCTGCTTGCACCGCTGCATCCTTGGCGAGTTCCCCGGCCAGGGCGTCGGGTTCTCCGATGTAGCTCCTGCCGAAGCGGGACAGGGCGCCGTCCAGCATGCCCACCTGGTCGCGGCCATCCACCTGTGCACGGAGGCCGAAGTAGTGGCGGTCCTCGTCGTCGACCACGGGCAGCACGCTGCGGCTGACGGAAACGCGCGGCTCGAAACCATGCCCGGCGGCGGCCCAGGCCTCGCGGTAGAGCCGGATCTGCTCGGCCTGCAGTTGGTCGAAAGGAACACCTGTGTCCTCGGTCAGCAGGGTGGAACTCATCAGGTTCATGCCCTGCTCGGCCGCCCACACCGCGGTCTTCCGGGTTCCGGCGCCCCACCAGATCCGCTCGGGCAGCCCAGGCGCGGTGGGCTGGACGGGAAGGAGACCGGTGCCGCCGCCGGCGTAGGACGGGTCCGCTTGCGCCACTCCGTGCCCGGCAATCGCGTGGCGGAAGAGCTCCGTGTGGCGACGCGCCATGGCCGCCGGGTCCTCGCCGTCGGCCGGTACATAACCGAAAGCGGCCGCGCCGTTGAGTGCCGGTTCGGGTGAGCCGCGGCTGATGCCCAGCTGCAGCCTGCCGCCGCTGATCAGGTCCGTGGCCGCAGCCTCCTCTGCCATGTACAACGGGTTTTCGTAGCGCATGTCGATCACGCCGGTGCCCATCTCGATCCGGCTGGTCCGGGCAGCGATGGCGGAGAGCAAGGGGAAGGGCGCAGCCTGCTGCCTGGCGAAGTGGTGGACCCGGAAGAACGCGCCGTCGATGCCGATCTCCTCGGCGGCCACCGCGAGCTCGATGCCCTGCAGCAGCGCGTCCCTGCCCGTCTGCACCCGGGAGCCCTGGGCGCGGCCCCAGTGTCCGAAGGAAAGGAAGCCGATGCGCTTGGGGTGCGGTGTCATGTCCGGATCAACACCGGCACCGGCCGGGGAATTCCTGCGGCGGCATGGCTGTGGTCCGGCGCCAGGGAAACGCAAGAGCCCGACGGCGGAAGGTCGCCGTCGGGCTCTGAAGTTGCGTTATGCGGTGGGGCCACCCCGGCAGGGTTACCTGGCGAGCGAAGCGAGGACAGGGAGCCGGTGGGGACTAGCGGGTGCCGCCGGCGAGCAGGCCGCGGCGCTGCAGGAGCCGCTTCTCGATCGGCCCGAAGACCAGCAGTTCGATCAGGATGCCCACGGCGAGGATCAGCAGGATCGCGGACATCACGGTGGCCATGTCCGAAAGCAGGCGGCCCTGGTCGAGCAGGGAGCCCAGGCCGAAGCCGATGCTGCCGCCGGTGGCAATGATTTCGGCCGCCATCAAGGAGCGCCAGGAGAAGGCCCAGCCCTGCTTGAGGCCGCCGATGTAGCCGGGCAGCGCCGCGGGAAGGACGATCTGCAGGGCCATCTGGAGCCGGTTGGCGCCGAGGACCTTGCCCACACTGCGGTACTGCGGCGGGATCTGGTCCACGCCGGAGATCAGCCCGTTGATGATGGACGGGATGGCGCCCATCAAGACCACGAAGTACACGGTGGCATCGGTCAGTCCGAACCAGATGATGGCGGCCGGGACCCAGGCCACGGACGGCAGCACCTGCAGGCCGGAGATCAGCGGCCCGAAGGCACGGCGCAGCGGCGCAGCCTGGGCCAGGATCAGGCCGACCGGCGTGGCAACGACCACGCTGATCAGGAAGCCTACGAGCCCGCGCTGCAGCGAGGTCCACACCGATTCCTGGACCTTGCCTTCACCCCACAGCACGCCCATCTGACCCAGTACGTCCAGCGGTCCGGGCACGAGGTCGCGGCGCTTCAGGCCCAGCGAAACGTAAAACTGCCACACGAGGATCAGCACCACGAGGGCGGCGATGGGCAGCAGCACGCGGCTCCAGTCGATGCCGGCCTTGGCCTGGGTGTCCGACTGGAGCTTGTCCAGGCCGGCTTCGAGATCGCGCAAGTCCTCCGGATTGCCCTTGAGGACGGGCGAGGTGATGTGCTCGCTGGGTTCGGTCACGGGGCGGACGTCCTGTTCAGTTGGCATGGCGGCGGATCTCCTCGCGCAGGCGGCGGGTAATGGTCGCGGTCAGTTCCCCGGCCTGGCCCGCGTCCGTGCGGTGTTCCTCGGTGACGTCCCATTCGGCCACCACGCGGCCGGGACGGGAGGACAGCAGCAGCACGCGCTGGCCCAGGCGGACCGCTTCGCGCACGTTGTGGGTCACGAACACGATGGTCCGGCCGGTTTCCTTCCAGATCCGCTCCAGTTCATCGTGCAGAAGGTCGCGGGTGATGGCGTCGAGCGCGGCGAAGGGCTCGTCCATGAGCAGCAGCTGCCGGTCCTGCGCCAGCGAACGGGCCAGGGCCACACGCTGGCGCATGCCGCCGGACAGTTCATGCGGGCGCTTGTCCCCGGCCCCGCCCAGGTGCACGAGTTCCAGCAGCTCGCTTGCGCGGGCGCTGCGCTCCGCCTTGCTGCTGCGCTTGCCGGAGTTCTTGTCCGCGAGCTGCAGGGCGAGTTCGATGTTGCCGCGGGCGGTCAGCCACGGGAACAGCGCCGAGTCCTGGAACATGAAGGCGGCGCCATCGCCCGGCACTTCCAGGGCACCCGACGTCGGCTGTTCCAGTCCGGCGAGGATGTTCAGCAGGGTGGATTTGCCGCAGCCGGAGGCACCGAGGAGGGCAACGAACTCGCCCTTCGCGATGGTGGCGTTGACGTCGTCGAGCACCGGGGCGCCGTCGCCGAAGCGTTTACCCAGATGTTCCAGTACGACTGGCATGATCCCGTCCTTTGCGTAGCTTGCGTTAATACGAGTTGTGGCTTCCCGGGCCGTGGTGGCCCGGGAAGCCGGGGGTTTGTGGTGCCCTTAGTCCTGGCCGAGGCCGGCGGCGGAGGTCTTTGTGCCGGTGACCTCGTTCAGGGCGCGCAGGTCGAAAATGCCGTTGAGGTCCGCGGCCTTGGTGGTGCCGGCGTCCACGCCGTCCTGGAGCAGTTTCTTGTAGGTTGCGGCCAGCGGGTCGGTGGTGAAGGTGATGTTCTGCAGGGAACGGGCGATCACGTCCGCGGCCAGCGGCTTGCCCGCGCTGTCCTTCAGGGCGGCGTTGATCACGGAAGCCTTCTCGGCGGCCGGGGCGGTGTTGAGCCAGTCCACCGCCGCCACGTGGCCCTTCAGCAGGGCGGTGACGGTTTCGGGGTGCTCGGCGGCGAACTTCTTGTTCACGATCAGCACGGTGGTGACGAACTCGCCCTTGGCCCACAGGTCCTTCTCGTCCACCAGCACCTTGGCCCCGGCCTGCAGGACCAGGCGGGAGGCCCAGGGCTCGGGGACCCAGGCGCCGTCGATCTTGCCGTCCTGGAACAGCTTCAGGGTCTGGGCGTTCTCGGTCGGGTTGATGTTCACGTCCCCGCTGCCGTCGGTGGAGGTCTTGTAGCCCTGCTTCAGCAGCCAGGCCCGCAGCGCGACGTCCTGGGTGCCGCCCAGCTGCGGGGAGGCCAGGGTCTTGCCCTTCAGCTCCGCCGCGGTCTTGATCCCGGGCTTGACGACCAGCTGGGCGCCGCCGGCGGCGGCGCCGGCGATGATCCGGATGGATTCGCCGTTGCTCTTGACGAAGGAGTTGATGGCCGGGTTCGGGCCGATGTAGGTGGCATCGATCGCGCCGGCGTTCAGGGCCTCGATCGCGGCCGGGCCGGCGTTGAAGACCTGGGTGCTGAGCTTGGTGGCGCCGAGTTCCTTGGCGATGAGTCCCTTGCTGACACCGACCAGGGCCGGGGCGTGGGTGACGTTGCCGAAGTAGCCCAGGCGCAGTTCCGCCGCCGGGGAGGTGCCCGCGGCGGCCGGGGCCTCGTTGTTCCGGGCCACGGCCGAGGCCACCGCGGCACCGGCGCCGATCAGCAGGGCCAGGCCGACGGCGATGCCCACCTTCAGGCCACGCCCGGCCTTGGGCTTGTTGCTCTCACCGGCGACAATCCGGACAGTGCCGTGGTCTTGCTCGGGGGTCTGTGACATTTGAAATTCCTTTGGAGATGTTGCGGGATCAGGGCTGATTAATCAGGTCCCGCAACATCGCCCTGGAAGGGCAGGCAAGGACCAGTCCGTCATGGTCATGGATTCACAGTAGGGACTGGCCAGTTTGCCGTTCAACGGCGTGGAAACCGGGGGTCACGCAACTTCATCCGGCGTCACATACCGGTTTTGTGTCACCTCCCGGCGATGGCCCGGATATCCGGGCGCTCCTGCCAGGGATGCGGCCCGTCGAGGGGCCGGAAATCGACGCCGGCCGCCGCCAGCCGGTCCAGGTGGTCGGACTTGAGGCGTCCGATGAAATTCGAGTAATCCCGTTGTTCACTCCAAGCCACTTCGGCGAAGGCGCTCAGCCGCGGGTACGTGTTGTAGTCGCGGATTTCCTGGGTATCCAGGTACTCGGTCCACAGCTGCGCCTGGATACCGGTAACAGCGGATCCGCCGGTTTCGGCGGCCGCGAGCACTTCCTGTGTCAGCGGTTCAAAGGAGTACAGCTTCTCGGTGGAAAGCATCGGCCGGCATCCGCTGGGTTCGCGGGGATCATCGTTCTCGCGGAAGTCCAGGTAGAGGTGCGACATGCAGGAAATGGTGGTGTCGTAGCCGGCGGCCAGGCTGTCGACCACCGTGCCCAGTCCGCCCCAGCCGTTGACCACCGCGGTCTTGGGCAGGGTGGAGCTGACGGCCTCGTGCCACACCCCGGCCCGCCGCCCGTGAGCCTCCACATAGGCGGAGAGCTGGCCGAGGAACCAGCCGTGCAGCAGTTCCACCGATTCCAGGCCGAGCTCCTTGGCCCGCAGCTTCACCGATTCCGAGGCATGCCAGCGCTCGTAGGGAACCTCGTCCCCGCCAAGGTGGATGATGGGCGCATCGAAGACGTCCATGACCGTGTCCAGCACCGTCCGGAAGAAGTCCAGGGTGTACTCGGAAGGGTCGAGAATGCAGTCATTGACGCCCCAGCCGCCCCAGACCTGCACCTCAGGGGCGTCGACGCCTAGCCGCGGGTAGGCGGCGATCGCGGCCACGGAATGCCCCGGAAGGTCGATTTCCGGGATGATCGTGACGCCGCGTTCCCTGGCGTAGGCCACCCCTTCGCGCAGCTCGTCCAGGCTGTAGCAGCCGCCGTGCGGGCGCCCGCTCATGAAGCGGCCGTCCTCGGTGTAGTAGAGCATCGTGTCCGAGCGCCAGGAGGAGATCTCCTTGAGCCGTGGAAGGGCCGGGATATCGATCCGCCAGCCCTGGTCGTCGGTGAGGTGGAGGTGGAGGGCGTTGAGCTTGTGCGCCGCGGCAAGGTCGATGAAGCGCAGCAGCTCGTTCATGGGCGTGAAGTGCCTGGCGACGTCCAACAGCACGCCGCGGAAGCTGAAGACGGGCGCGTCGTCGATGTCCACATTGGCCAGTTCAACGGGCTCGTCCGCGCCCACCGGGGCGGGCGCGAAGGCGCGGGCTCCCGCCAGCTGGCGCAGGGTCTGGGCCGCGTTGAGGACACCTTCGCGGCCGGCGGCGGCAATCCGCACGCCGCCGCCGACCGCAAGCCGGTAGGCGCCCGGGCGGAGGTCGGGGTCTTCGCTGACTGTCAGCCAGGCCCCAGCCCTTGAATCAGCCCCGGCCAGCGAGTCAGCGGGGACCAGGCTGGTGTCCAGCCAGTCCTCAAGGGAGCGGAGGAGCCATTTCCCCAGGGGCAGGAAGGAATCCACCGTGACAACCGCCGGGACGGCGGTGCTGCCGGGCCGTTCGCTGACAGATCTGGGCTGCGGAACAAGGGCGGGCCGGGTCATCAGTGGTCCTCGGGGTAGGTGGTGGGCGCCCGGTAGGCGATCTCCGGCACGCTTTCGGCGCCGGTCCTGAAGCCGTCGACGGCGGCCAGCCGGGCGCCGTCGTGCCCTCCATCAAAGTCGTGCCCTCCATCAAAGGCGTCCAGCTCAACGGTGAGCCGCTGCACGGTGACGGCGGGGAAGGCGTGGATGCGCTGGGAGCCGATCGTTCCGGCAGCGACGAGCGCGCCGTCGTCGCCCAGAATGCGGTGGCCGCGCACCCGCTGGCCCTCGGACAGGTCCTCGGCGAGCAGCACGTGGTCGATGGTGACGGGCTTCCCGAAGTCCAGCTCCCAGCGCCCCTCCCCGAGTTCCCGAAGGGACGCCGGCAGCGGGGTGCCGAAGCGGCGGGTGATCTCGGCACCGAACTCCCGCACGCGCTGCACGTCCTCCTCGGGGAGGAGCCCTCGGGTGTCCGGCGGCAGGTTCAGGAGCAGGTTCGCCCCCAGGCCGACCGAGCGGTAATAGATGGCCAGGAGGTGCTCGAGGGTCTTGGGTTCCTCGTCCTGCTGCCAGAACCAGCCGCGGCGGATCGAGACATCGCACTCCGGCGGCAGGTACAGGGCCTCCTCCAGCCTGGTGGTGACCACGGTGTAGTTGGAGAAGTCCGTCTGCTCCACCACGTACTCCACAGGGTCGGCGGCCAGGCCGTCCTCGTTGCCCACCCAGCGGATGGTCGGCTGGCCCATGTTGAACACCATGGCGCCGGGCTGGAGTTCCTCGATCAGGGCGGCGATCCGGGCCCAGTCGTATTCGTGGCCCTCGGAGCCTGCGCCGTCGAACCACAGTTCGTGCAGCTCCCCGTAGTTGCTGCAGAGCTCGCGCAGCTGGCCGAGGTAGAAGTCGTCGTAGGCCTTGGAGTCGGCGTAGGACTCGGCATTCCGGTCCCAGGGCGAGAGGTAGAGGCCCAGCTTCATGCCGAGTTTGCGGCACGCCGCAGCCAGCTCCGCCACGACGTCGCCCTTGCCGTCCTTCCAGGGGGACGAGGCCACCGAGTACTCCGTCAGGGCGGTAGGCCACAGGCAGAAACCGTCGTGGTGCTTGGCGGTGAGCACCACGTATTTGGCGCCGGCCTCCTGCGCGGTGCGGACCCATTGTTCGGCGTCCAGTTCCGCGGGGTTGAAGGACGAGGCCGGCAGGGTCCCGTCGCTCCACTCCTTGCCGTGGAAGGTGTTGATGCCGAAGTGGAAGAAGACGCCCATCCGGTCCGCCTGCCAGGCGAGTTGTGCGGGGGTGGCTTTGATGTGGTGCATGGGGTTCACTTTCGAAGGGATCGGGAGGTGCCGATGATGTCCGTGATGCCGCGGGCGGCAAGGTATGCGGGGTCCGCGGCGCGGCTTTCCAGCACCAGCGCAGGCGGTTGACCCGCGACGGCGGCTTGCAGCCAGGTGTCGAAGAACTCCCCCGTGACGGCGTAGCGGCCGCGCCCCGCCGTGCTGTGTTCGTCGTCGAGCGCGATCACCATGGCGTCCTTGCGCACGACGGCGGCTGGCGGCGTGCGCCGCAACTCACCCGCCAGCCCGGCGACGGCGAGCCCGGCCGGCTTGGGCCGGCGGTCACTGTCCAGCAGGCCGAGCGAGTATTCGAGTTCCGGGAAGTCCCCCAGCCCGCGGCCGACATCGTGGGAGCACCACCAGGTGATGCCCCAGAGGTTCGGGCTGCCCACGAGGTTCCGGACGGTGGCGGCGGCGAAATCCGCGGCGTCCCCGGCGGCAACCCAGGGGGCCGGTGCGCCGACTTCCTGGACCCAGACAGGGCGGGCCGGGTCTGCCGCGAAGGCTGTGACGAACTGGACGAGGTAGTCCGCAAAGTGCACCAGGGCCGGGTGGTGTTCGCCGTAGCGTTGGCCGGCGCCGCCGAACACCCAGGAATGCACGGTGCTCACGTCGCCGAGGGTTGCTGCATGGCGCGCGGTGAAGGGCATGTCCTCGTTGAACAGGGCCGAGTCGTCAAAGGAATGCTGGTGGGTTCCACCGGGCCAGGCGGCTTTGGCGGCCCCCAGCAGGGTGGAGAGCCAGTTGCCTGCCTCCTCGCCGGAGATTGCGTGGGGATCGGGATGCCACGGCGCGGCGAACTGGTTGGTTTCATTGCCCACCGTGAGCCCCAGGGCGTTGGGCCGTCCGGAGAGTTCGGCGGCGAGGGCCCGGACAAGGCCGGCCTCGGCCTCCACAACTTCCGGGTCGGTGAAGATGTTGCGGCGGTGCCAGCTGCCCACCCAGGCCGGCAGGAAATCGAAGCTGGAGAGGTGCCCCTGCAGGACGTCGACGCTGGCGTCCAGGCCGAACTCGGCCGCAATGTCCACCACGGTGCCGACGTCCTGGACCGCCTTGCGGCGGATCAGGGTGCGGCTGGGCTGGAGTTCGGGCCACAGCGGGAACACCCGGATGTGGTCGAGGCCGAGCTTCGCGATCGATTCGAGGTCACGGCGGACCTCGTCGGCGCTGAAGTCCTGCCAGCTGTGGAACCAGCCGCGGCTTGGCGTGTAGTTGGCGCCCAGCCGCAACGGCCGGGCGCCCTCCGGATTCGTTTCTTCCTGCACTGGCTCCCCGATGGTTCGGCGTCAGACTGCGATCGTCAGTCGAGCATAAACATCCGATGTCTGGGCGTCAAGCATTCGAACATGCTTGAACAGGCCGGGGAAACCATCCGCTTCCGAAGCAAACATCCGGCGTCTGGTGAAAGCAAAAACCGCAGCTTGTTCGCGGTACCGGAGCGTGTTGCTCCGGTTCCACCAACAAGCTGCGGTCTAGGCAGCCAGGCTGGAAGCGGGCGGGATCAGATGACGTAGCGCTCGTCTTCGTGGTCGCCCGGGTGGTCCTTCACGAGGCCGGCGGCAAGGGTGTTGCCGTCCAGCGGATCGATCACCAGGAACGCGCCTGTGCGGCGGTGGCGCAGGTAGTTTTCCACCGGCAGCGGCGCGGCCAGGCGGAGCTGGGCGTGTCCGATGTCGTTGAGCTCCAGGGTGGAGGTTTCCTCGACGTTGAAGGTGCCAAGGTCCAGCTTGCCGCTGACGTTGCGCACCAGGGCCTGGACCGTGCGGGTGCCGTGCTTGACCAGTACCTTGGCGCCTTCGCGCAGCGGCTTCGGCGACAGCCAGCACAGGGAGGCGTACAGGTCCGCGGTGCTGTCCGCGACCGTGCCGGCGGCGGCGATCGTGTCGCCGCGGGCGATGTCGATCTCCTCGGCCAGGCGGATCGCAACGGACTGCGGGGCCGCGGCTTCCTGGAGTTCCCGGCCCGCGAAGTCGATGCCGGTGACGGTGGTGTTCCGGGGTTCGTGGCCAGGGCTCAGCACGGTGACCTGGTCGCCGACCTTCACCGAACCTTCGGTGATCTGCCCGGCGTAGGCGCGGTAGTCGCGGTACGCTTCGACGTCGAGCCCGCCGGCCACGGCGTCCGGCGCCAGGGCGCCCTGCGGACGGATGACCAGCTGCACCGGGAAGCGGAAGCTTTCCAGGTGGCTTTCCAGCTCGTCGGCGGCCGGCAGGGTTTCCAGGACCTCGAGCAGGGCGGGGCCGGTGTACCAGGGGGTGCGGTCCGAGCGGTCCACCACGTTGTCGCCGTCGAGCGCGGACACCGGGACCACCAGGACATCGCTGATGCCGTCTGCGCCGATGCCCAGGTCCCGGGCCACCTGCTGCACGTCGGCCTCGATCTCGCGGAACACGGATTCGCTGAAATCGACCAGGTCGATCTTGTTCACGGCCACGATCACGTGGGCGACGCGCAGCAGCTGCAGCACGGACAGGTGGCGGCGGGTCTGCTCCAGGACGCCCTTGCGGGCGTCGATGAGCACGACGACGGCATCGGCGGTGGACGCGCCCGTGACCGTGTTCTTGGTGTACTGCACGTGGCCCGGGCAGTCCGCCAGGATGAAGCTGCGGCGGTCCGTGGCGAAGTAGCGGTACGCGACGTCGATGGTGATGCCCTGTTCGCGCTCGGCGCGCAGGCCGTCGGTCAGCAGGGCGAGGTCGATGCCACCCTTGTCGCCGCCGAAGCCGCGGTCCGCGGAGGTGCGGGCTACGGCGTCGAGCTGGTCTGCGAGGATCGCCTTGGAGTCGTGCAGGAGGCGGCCCACCAAGGTGGACTTGCCGTCGTCGACGGATCCGGCGGTGGCGAAGCGGAACAGCGTGGATTCGCGCAGGCCGCTTTCAAGCAATGCGGTTTCGGTGCTCATTAGAAGTAGCCGTCCTTCTTGCGGTCTTCCATGGCGGCCTCGGAGATGCGGTCATCTGCGCGGGTGGCGCCACGTTCGGTGAGGGTGGAGGCAGCGACTTCAACAACGACGTCGGCCACGGTGTAGGCGTCGGATTCGACCGCACCGGTGCAGGACATGTCGCCCACCGTGCGGTAGCGGACGGTCTTGGTGATGACTTCCTCGTGCGGCAGCGGCTGGGACACTTCGCCCACTGCACGCCACATGCCGTCACGGGCGAAGACCTCACGCTCGTGGGCGTAGTACAGGCTAGGGAGCTCGATATTCTCACGCTCGATATAGCGCCAGATGTCCAGCTCGGTCCAGTTGCTGATCGGGAAGGCACGGACGTGCTGGCCCACGGTGTGGCGGCCGTTGTAGAGGTTCCACAGCTCGGGGCGCTGGTTGCGCGGGTCCCACTGGCCGAACTCGTCACGCAGGGACAGGATCCGCTCCTTGGCGCGGGCCTTGTCCTCGTCGCGGCGGCCGCCGCCGAAGACGGCGTCGAACTTGTTGCTCTGGATGGCATCCAGCAGCGGCACGGTCTGCAGCGGGTTGCGGGTTCCGTCGGCGCGTTCGGCGAGCTCGCCCCGGTCGATGAACTCCTGCACGGAGCCGACCACGAGCTTCAGGCCCAGACGCTCCACGGTGCGGTCGCGGAAGTCGATGACCTCCGGGAAGTTGTGGCCGGTGTCCACATGCAGCACCGGGAACGGCACCTTACCGGGCCAGAACGCCTTGGTGGCCAGGTGCAGCATCACCACGGAGTCCTTGCCGCCGGAGAACAGCAGCGCGGGCTTCTCGAACTCGGCGACGACTTCGCGGATGATGTGGATTGCCTCGGACTCGAGGGTGTCCAGGGAGCTCAAACGGGTCGAGACGGCGGCTTCGGTCACCTGCGTGGGCTCCTCGGTTGTGTAAGTGCTCATGTGTGTAGTCCGCATTCTGTCTTGTCGGTTCCTGACCAGCGGCCGGCGCGGGGGTCTTCGCCCGGGGCGACCTTCCGGGTGCAGGGCTGGCATCCGATCGACGGGTAGCCCTGGCTGAGGAGCGGGTTGACGGGAAGGATGTTGTCCTCGGAATACTCGACCAGCTGGTCGAAAGTCCAGTCGACCATCGGGTTCACCTTGACCAGGCCGAAGGACTCATCCCAGGTGACAACCGGCGTGTTGGTCCGGGTGGGGCCCTCGTCGCGGCGCACGCCGGTGAACCAGACCTCATAGCCTGCCAGCGAGCGGCGCAGCGGCTGGACCTTGCGGAGGGCGCAGCACTGGGCGGCGTCGCGGGCGAAGAGGTCCTTGCCCAGGAGCCGGTCCTGCTGTTCCACGGTGTTCTCCGGCAGCACGTCCACCACGTTCACCCGCAGGTTCGCGGCGACCTCGTCACGCGTGGCGTAGGTCTCCGGGAAGTGGTAGCCGGTCTCCAGGAACAGCACCTCGACGCCGGGGATCTGGTCCGCGACCAGCGCCGGCAGGACGGCGTCCGCCATGGAGCAGGCCACCGCGACGGCTGGCAGCTCGAAGTTGCGCGCCACCCAGGCGATGATCTCCTGGGCCGGGGCGTTCCAGCCCAGCTCCTCGGCACCGGCTTCGGCCAGTGCCTTGAGGTCTTCGACGGTGCGCTTGGTGGCTACGCTCACTGGAGGTCTCCTTCATCGGCCGTGTGCGCCCATTCGGCGAAGGTCTGGCCTTCGGCGCCGACGGCCACGAACTTCCGGACGACACGCTCGACGTAGTCGGGCAGGTCATCGGCGGTGACCTTCAGGCCGCGGACGGTACGGCCTAGGCCGGCCTCGGCGCGGTCCTTGTTGGCCAGCCCGCCGCCCAGGTGCACCTGGAAGCCCGGGGTGGGATCGCCGTCGGGGGTCGGCAGCATCATGCCCTTCAGTCCGATGTCCGCCGTCTGGATACGGGCGCAGGAGTTGGGGCAGCCGTTGATGTGCAGGGACAGTGCCTGCGGAAGCTGCTTGCTCTCCACGAGGTCGGCCAGGCGGGACTCCAGCTCGGCGATCGCCGTGGCGGCCGTGGCCTTGGTTTCCACGATGGCCAGCTTGCAGAACTCGATGCCGGTGCAGGCGATGGTGCCGCGGCGGAACACGGACGGGCGGGCGGACAGGCCCAGGGTGTCCAGTTCGGCCACGAGCGGTTCGACCTGTTCCTTCTCCACGTCCAGCACCACGAGCTTCTGGTGCGGGGTGGTGCGCAGGCGCTTGGAGCCGTGGGCTTCCAGGGTGTCGGCGAGCTTCACCAGGATCGAGCCGGAAACCCGGCCGACGGTGGGGGTGACGCCGATGAAGAACTTGCCGTCCTTCTGTTCGTGGATTCCCACGTGGTCGCCGGGAGCGGAAGGCTTGGGCGCGGCGGGGCCGTCCGGAAGCTTGAAGCCGAGGTATTCCTCTTCGAGGACCTGGCGGAACTTGGCCGGGCCCCAGTCGTTCATGAGGAACTTCAGGCGGGCCTTGGTGCGCATGCGGCGGTATCCGTAGTCGCGGAAGATGCTGGTGACGCCCAGCCATACTTCGGCGGCCACGTCCGCGGAAACGAACACGCCCAGGCGCTCGGCCAGGCGCGGGTTGGTGGACAGACCGCCGCCCACCCAGAGGTCGTAGCCGGCGCCGAGTTCGGGGTGCACCACGCCCACCAGGGCGAAGTCGTTGATCTCGTGCACCACGTCCTGGGACGGATGGCCAGTGATGGCGGTCTTGTACTTGCGCGGCAGGTTGGCCAGCTCCGGGTCGCCGATGAAGCGCTCGGAGAGTTCGTGGATCAGCGGCGTGGGGTCGATGATCTCGTCCTTGGCGATGCCGGCCACCGGGGAGCCGAGGATGACGCGGGGCACGTCGCCGCAGGCTTCGGTGGTGGACAGGCCCACGGCTTCCAGCCGGCGCCAGATTTCCGGGACGTCCTCGACCCGGATCCAGTGCAGCTGGACGTTCTGGCGGTCCGTGAGGTCCGCGGAGTCGCGGGCGAACTCCACCGAGATTTCGCCGATGACGCGCAGCTGCTCGGTGGTGAGGGCGCCGCCGTCGATGCGGACGCGCAGCATGAAGTATTTGTCTTCGAGCTCGTGCGGTTCGAGGGTGGCGGTCTTGCCGCCATCGATCCCGGGCTTGCGCTGGGTGTAGAGGCCCCACCAGCGGAAGCGGCCGTGCAGATCGGTGCCGTCGATCGAGTCGAAGCCGTTCTTGGAGTAGACGGACTCGATACGCTCACGGACGTTCAGCCCGTTGTCTTCCTGCTTCCAGGTTTCGTTGGCATTGAGCGGCGTGGTGCCGTCTACCTTCCACTGGCCGTGGGGTTTTGCGGCAGGGCGGGACGGGCGGGCCGGGCGCTTCGGGGCAGCCTGGTCCGCGGACGCTCCGGCTAGAGCAGTATCAGTCATGCATCGACTTTAGGTGGGCCCGTATTTGACCAACAATGACGCGGGAAACGAAGAGTCACCTTGGGAAACATTTCGTCACGAACACGCCGCGGCCCTTGCATTGGCGCGGTCGGCCTGCTGCCGCCGGAGGCTCCTGCGGGTGCCTTTAGCCGCGCTTGGCGACGGCGGAGTCGTAACGTTCCAGAGCAATCTCCGCGAGCACCGGCGAGGGCAGTACCGGCGCCGTAACAATGTCGGCCTCCGCCTTGAACAGCTGGTCGTGGAAGTAGCCGGTCGCGAGCAGGTAGGAGGACACCACCACACGACCCGCTCCCCCGTCCGCCGCCACGTCACCAGAGGCGAGTTCAGCACGCAGGGCCGCGACGCCGTCGGGCACGTTCGGCTGGGCGCTGGCGCCGTAGGCGACCCGCACCCTGTTCGGCAGCAGCGCGGCGAGCAGCCGCGCCTGCTCCTCGGAATCAACGGAGCCGTCCGGCAGCGAGGAGCCCGCGGCGGCCAGCAGCACGCCGTCGTCCTCGCGCAGTCCGGCCTCCCGCAGCCGCTCTGCGAGCAGTTCCGCCAGCCGCGGGTCCGGGCCCAGCGGCGGCGCCGCGGTGACCTCAGGACGGGCCTTGATCGCCTTGGGGATGTCCACCTTCACGTGGTAGCCGGTGCCAAGCAGCAGCGGAACGACGACGGCGGCCGTCCCCTCCGGCAGGCCCGCCACCACCCCGGACAGCTCCGGTTCCTGCACGTCCACATAGGCCTCGACGACCTGCAGTCCCGGACGCAGCGCCTCGATCTCGGCGAGGACCTGGCGGATGGCTGCCTGGCCTTCGGCGTTGCGGGTTCCGTGGGCACAGGCGATCAGGACGGGATTGCTCATTCCCCCAGCGTAACGTTGGGTCAGGATTTGTCCGCCAAGATGACATTCCCCCGATGACGAGGAGACGCGCGCGTGTTCAGCTTTGACCTGGCCTTGGTGTGGCTGGATCTGGCAGGTGTGTTCTTCTTCGCCGTATCGGGCTCGCTGCTGGCCGCCCGCAAGCAGTTCGACATCATTGGTTCGCTCCTGTTGGCCAGCCTCGTGGCGCTTGGCGGCGGGGTCATCCGGGACATCATCATCGGCACCGGTATTCCCGCGGCCTTCAGCAACCCCGTATACCTGCTGCCGCCCGTGCTCGCCGCCGGACTGGTGTACTTCCTGTTCTTCAGCGTCCAGCGCTTCACCTCCCTGCTCACCCTGTTCGACGCGGGCGGGCTGGCCCTGTTCTGCATCACCGGTACCATCAAGGCCCTGATGGCCGGGCTGAACCCGGTGGCCGCCGTACTCCTGGGCGTGACGACGGCGGTGGGTGGCGGTGTGCTGCGGGACATCACCGCCAACGAAGTCCCGTCGCTTTTCAACGACCGCGACCTGTATGCCCTGCCGGCCTTCCTGGGGGCCGCACTGACCGCGTGGCTCTGGCACAGTGGCACCTTCAACGGGGCCAGCGCGGGCCTCGTTGCTGCCGCCGTGTTCCTGTTCCGCGTGGCAGCCTGGCACTACGGATGGCGGGTTCCGCTGGCCGTGCGGGGCTGGTACCGGACAGGCCAGGGCACCAAGGTCAAGGTCCGCCAGCGGAAGAAATTCCGCCGCTCCTGATTGGCTAGGATGGAAGCCATGACTGACATGTTCCTCGAGAAGTTCCGCGCGCTTGTTCCGAAGTATCTCGAGGACGAATGGCAGGAGGAGGACGGCCTGAGCCAGGCCGAGCTGGATGAGGCCCTTTCCGCCCACACTTTCACCATCCCGCTGGTGCTGCGCGAGTTCTATCTCGCCCTGGGCGGCTGTGAAGACCTCATGGAGGCCTACCACTACTTCTGGGACCCCGAGGAACTCGAGGTGGACGACGAAGGCTTCCTGATGTTCCTCGAGGACGAGGAGGAGCGCTTCACCTGGGGCTTCCGGGTGTCCGAGCTCAGCGTCCCGGACCCCATCGTGTGGCGCCGGAACAACGTCCGCGGGCAGTGGAAGAGCGAGGACGGGACGTTCTCCGAGTTCGTCTTCGACATGTTCGACTGGGCCTTCAGCGACGAGGACTAGGGGCCGAGGGGCTCACGCTGCTGCCTTCCTGACCCTTTTTGAACCCGATAGGGCCGCGAGACGCCTTTCCAACGGCGCGTCGCGGCCCTTTCCGTGTCAATCAGGGTCAGGAAGAAACCGCGAATGCCGCGCCGAGGCAAACGCTCCAGCCTCCCTCAGGCGCAGGACAGTGAGCACCTGGGCGACCATCCGCCCCGGGTGATGCACGACGTCGTCGTAGTAGTCGTAGTAGTACCGCAAAGGCAGCAATCCGGCCCTCAACGCCGCATTGTTCCGCCGCTGGTCCTTCTTGACCTGCCGCGGCTCCATGTGGCTGCCGCCGTCGAGCTCCACCGCCATGCAGTCCTAAATCAGGCAGTCGACCTCGCCCACGCCCGGCACCTGGGCATGCATGCGGACCCTGAGGCCCGCCCGGATGAAATGGGTGCGGGCCAGGACCTCCGTCAAGGAATCCGCCCGCGGAATCACAAGGTCCAGCACCGCGCGGGCGGCGCCATTGCGGTTCCCGGGAAGCTTCCGCCTCAGGAATTCCACAGTGATGTTTCCTTGGCTGACGGCGGATTGCACCATCACCAGGGCTTCGAACTCAGGCAGGCACCGTAAGGCATGGAGGAGCACGTCGGCCAGCCCCGCCACGGGCAGGTAAGGGTGGGCGCGATGCCTACATGTCGCATGGTCCACGACGTTCGCCTTGGGGATCCCGTTCCCGCAACTCAAATGGAGCGCTCCGGACTCTTCCGGCGTCCCGGGCTCGCGCAACTGCCATAGACCGTAAAACCGGCTTGCCGAGACGCAGGTCAGTTTCGCATTCGCCTGCACCGCAGCAAGAATCGCCCGGTCCGGCTTGTCGACGGCGTAAACGCCTCTGCGAATAAGGGTCAAGCGGCGGTGCTGGAGTGCCTTCGACAGCTCCGTCCTGGAAAATCCGGCCTTTCGGAGCTGCGCCGTTCGGGCCACTCCGCCCCGCTTACAGACAAATTGAACGAGCTCCATGTGACGACTTCACCAGCCGCCGGACTGGTTTGTCCGCGCCGGGACCTCCTATGTGAATAACCGCCCCGCGTTCCTGACCCTTTTTCACGGTCTTCGAGGTGCATCCTGCCGCCGGGCGGGCGCGTCGCACGGGACGCCAGGGCAAACACGGTCAGGATGGCGTCCACCCGACGCCGAAATGAGTATTGACCGCCAAGGTTGCGTTTATGACAAAGTTGTCATAAGCTGTTTCACGGATTCACTAAATGCCTCCGGTGGGTCTGATGCGAACGGAGATTATGGCCCCGGTTTCGCGCAACGCTTGACTTGTAGCGTTGCGGGAAGCCGGGGTCATTCCGTTTAACCAGCACCCGTTAGACACCAGCGCTCGTTAGACAGCAGCGCCCAACTGACTCGCAGTTGTTGTCGTTCTGAGCACTCAAAACGACAACAACTGCGAGCCAGTTGGGCGTCAAACAGGAAACTAGCTGCTGCGCTCCACCACGGCGTGCGCGAAGTTGGTCAGCGAATCCTTCACCACGCCCTCAGGCAGCGGCGCCAGGGCGGCAACGGCTTCGGCGGCCCACTGGCGGGCAATCACCCAGGACTCGGCGGTGACGGGGTGCTCGCGCAGCCCCGCAACAGCCTCGGCCAGCGCCGAATCCGAAGACAGGTCGCCGTCCACCAGCGTGAGGAGTTCGACGGCGGACTGGTCACCGTTCGCCGCGGCCTTGCGGAGCAGCAGGACCGGAAGGGTCGGCACGCCTTCACGCAGGTCGGTGCCGGGGGACTTGCCGGACTTGACCTTGACGCCGGTGACGTCGATGACGTCGTCGGCCAGCTGGAAGGCAACGCCAACCTTTTCGCCGTACTCAACGAGCACGTCCTCGAAGGCTTCGTCGGCCCCGGCGAAAATGGCGCCGAGCTGGCCGGAAGCAGCCACAAGGGACCCGGTCTTGTCGGCGATGACGGACAGGTAGTGCGCCACGGGATCTTCGTCCTCACGCGGACCGACGGTCTCGTGCAGCTGGCCCAGGCACAGGCGCTCAAAGGTGCGGGCCTGGATGCCCAGGGCGCGCGAACCGAGCTCGGAAACCAGGATCGAGGCGCGGGCGAAGATGAGGTCCCCGGTGAGGATCGCCACCGAGTTGCCCCACACTTCGTGCGCCGTGGGTGCACCGCGGCGGAAGGGCGCGGAGTCCATCACGTCGTCGTGGTAGAGCGTGGCCAGGTGCGTCAGTTCGACGACGACGGCGGCCTGCACTACTTCGGGCCGGGAGGCGTCGCCCAGATGCGCGCACAGCAGGGTAAGCAACGGCCGAATGCGCTTGCCGCCGGCTTCCACCAGGTGACGCGACGTTGCGTCCGCCAGGGGATCCGAGTTGGCGATGGCCTCGCGGAGCTGCTTCTCCACGCGGGCGAGGTTGGTGGTGATGGCGGGGCCCAGCTCGGCGTCGGCGGCGATGGCGGCGAATCCGGCGGGGAGCTGCAGTCCCGTGGCGATCGCGGTGGTGCTGGGAGCGGGTTCCGCAGTGTCGGGCAGTCCGTGCCCGGCGTGCGTCCAGCTGTGTTCGGCAGAGTGAGTCACAGGCTTAACCCTAACTAGTCGTTGCGGAAACCGCGGTGTCGGAGCCGGCGGCGTTCAAAGCGCCAGTGTTGGAAGTGGCTGGCACCAGGGCTTCGAGGACCCGGATCACACGGTCTTCGAAGCCCTTGGCGGAGGAGTCGGTGAGGTTGGCGAGCAGGCGCACCACGAAGCGCATGAGCAGCGGGACGGGCATGCCCGTCCGCAGCGCGAGCTTCATGACAGCGGGCTTGCCGATGAGCGTGGCGAAGGCCCTGCCCAGGGTGAAGTGCGATCCCCACTGCTCCCGCACATAGTCCGCGTACCGCGCGAGGTGCGCATCGGCGTCGTACGTTCCGCCGGCGGAAACGGCGCGGGCGGAAGCGTCGATGATGAACTCCGCGGCGAAGCGCGCGGACTCCATGGCGTAGGAGATGCCCTCGCCGTTGAACGGGGACACCATGCCGCCGGCGTCGCCCAGCAGGAGGAGCCCGGGCGAATAGTGCGGGGTGCGGTTGAAGCCCATGGGCAGCGCGGCGCCGCGGATCTCGCCCACCTGGTTTTCCGGGGTGAAGCCCCATTCGGCGGGCATGCCGGCGGTCCATTCGCGCAGGACCTGCTTGTAGTCCAGCTTGCCGAACTCCTTGGAGGAGTTCAGGATGCCCAGACCCACATTGGAGGTGCCGTCGCCGACGCCGAACACCCAGCCGTAGCCTGGCAGCGGCTTGCCGGACTTGCCAGGAAGTTCGAGCCAGCCCTCCATCCAGTCGTCATCAGTGCGCGGCGAGGTGAAGTAGGTGCGGACGGCGACGCCGAGCGGCCGGTCATCGCGCTTGTGCATTCCCAGCGACACGGCCGTCCGGGTGGAGTTGCCGTCGGCGGCCAGGACGACGTCGGCATGGAAGTCGCGCGTTTCGCCGGTCTTGCGTCCGGAGTCGTCAAGGATGGCGGCCCGTGCGCCGATAACGCGCCCGTCCTCCGCCCGCAGTGCCTCGGTGACACTGTGCCGTTCCAGCACGACGGCGCCCGCGGCCTGGGCGTGCCGGGCCAGTTCCTCGTCGAAGCCCAGGCGGGTGCGGATCAGGCCGTAGCCGGGGAAATCCGAAACCTCGGGCCAGGGCAGTTCGATGGTGCGGCCGCCCGCGATGAGGCGCAGGCCCTTGTTGCGCCGCCAGCCGTCCGCTTCGGCGTGCGGCAGGCCAAGCTTCTGGATTTCACGGACGGCACGCGGGGTGAGGCCGTCGCCGCAGACCTTTTCCCGCGGGAAGCTGGTCTTTTCCAGCACGGTCACCTCGACACCGGCGCGGGCAAGGTAATACGCGGCGGTGGACCCGGCGGGCCCGGCGCCAACAATCAGTACGTTCACGACGTCCTTGTTTAAGGGAAGGCTTTCGGAGGGAACTAGGAGGCGCGGCGCGGCTTGAGCTGGCGGCGCAGCTTGGCCACCGGAACACTGTCCGTGTGCCCGGCGGCCGGCTTCCGGGCCCGGTGCACGGCCACGATGCCGCCGCTGAGGTTGCGGTAGGTGACATCCTGCCAGCCGGCTTCCTGCAGCCACGCGGCCAGGTGGTCCTGGTCAGGCCAGGCGCGGATGGACTCGGCGAGGTAGACGTAGGCATCCGGGTTGGAGGAGACCTTGGTGGCGATGGCCGGCAGGGCACGCATCAGGTATTCGGTGTACATCGTGCGCCACAGCGGCACCACCGGGGCGGAGAATTCGGCGATTACCAGGCGCCCGCCCGGCTTGGTCACGCGCAGCATTTCCGCAAGCGCCTTGTGCGGTTCGTTGACGTTGCGCAGGCCGAAGGAAATGGTGGTGGCGTCAAAGCTGTTGTCCGCGAAGGGAAGGTTGGTGGCGTCGCCGGCCACGAAGTTGATGTCAGGGCGGCGGCGCTTGCCCACCTTAAGCATCCCGAGGGAGAAATCGCAGGCGACGACGTCGACCCCGGCGTCGGCATACGGCTCGCTGGAGGTTCCGGTTCCGGCGGCGAGATCGAGGACCCGCTGCCCCTGCTTTGCGTCCACGGCTTCGACGACCACCCGGCGCCAGCGCCGGGTCTGCCCCATGGAGAGGACATCGTTCACGACATCGTATTTGGGGGCGACATCGTCAAACATCGTCGCAACTTCGTCCGGACGCTTTTCCAAGGATGCTCGGTTCACCCAGCAATTGTCTCAGACAATCCCCGGAGTACTGTTGTTCCATCATGACGAGCACGCTCCGCACCTTGACAGTCCCCCTCGATGAAGACGCCACCGCCGGGGGGCTGCCGTCGTTTCTGGTGCGGGACGACGCCCTCTGCTGGACCCGTCGCGAGGACGGCCTGGTGGCCTTCGGCGAACTCACCCGCTTCACCGGCAGCGGACCCGAGCGCTTCCTCGAGGCCGATATCTGGTGGCGGCACATGGTGATCGAAGCCGAGATCACCGACCATGTCGGCATTCCCGGCACCGGCCCCCTCGCGTTCGGAACCTTCGCCTTCTCGAAGACTTCGCCGTTCGAGTCCCGGCTGATCCTGCCGGAAATCGTGGTGGGCATCCGCGACGGACGCTCCTGGCTCACCCAGTTGACCCTCGACGACGTCGAACTCACCGAAGCCGGTGCCCGCGCCGCCCTGGCGGGCTGGCTTGATGTCCCGGATACCGGACTCGAGGCAGCCACCGGCGGCAGCACCGGCGTCGGGCAGTCCTTCACGCTGAAAAGCGGTTCGCTGAGCGAGGAGGACTGGAAGCAGGCGGTGGCGGACGGCGTTGCCGAAATCCGCACCGGTAAGCTCGAAAAGCTGGTGCTGGCGCGCGACGTCGTGGCCACCCTGCCCGACGGCGTGCGGGCCGCGGGAGTGCTGCGCGAACTGACGCGCAACTACCGGGAATGCTGGACCTACGGCGTGGACGGACTGGTGGGCGCGACCCCCGAAATGCTGATCCAGGTGGAGGGCCGCACCGCGCAGGCACGGGTGCTGGCCGGAACGCTGGACCGGCGCGACGCCGAGGGCGTGGACGGCTCCCCCATGGAATACGCCGAGCGGGTGCTGGCCGGATCGGAGAAGCAGCGGCACGAACACGAGATCGCCATCCAGTCGCTCACCACCCAGCTGGCACCCTTCTCCGAGGCCCTGAACGCGCACAGTGAACCGTTCATCCTGGAACTGCCGAACGTGTGGCACCTGGCCTCCGATGTGAAGGCCGAGCTCGCCGACATCGAAGGTCACGTTCCCACCTGCCTGGCGCTGATCAACGCCCTGCACCCCACGGCCGCCGTCTGCGGCACGCCGACCACCGTGGCCGGTGAGCTGATCCGGCGCCTTGAGCACATGGACCGCGGACCGTACGCCGGGCCGGTGGGCTGGCTGGATGCGGCGGGCAACGGGGAATGGGGCATCGCCCTGCGCGGGGCGGTGATCGAGTCGCCCACTTCGGTACGGATGTTCGCGGGCTGCGGGATCGTGGAAGGCTCGGTTCCGGAAGCCGAGCTCGCCGAAACCTGGGCGAAGTTCCGCCCGATGCTCGAATCCCTGGGCATCCAGGGCTGATCGTCACCCTGCGGGGACGGGCCCCTCACTTTCCGGCCACGGAATCTGGGATTACAGACTTTGCCGTCAGGGATAGGCTTGATTTTTGGACGACTTGGTTATCCAATAGTGAAACTTAGTTTCCTGTGATGAACATCTCATGGTCGGCGCTACACTAAAGACCGATTTGCTTCGCGTCCCCCGCAACAAAAGGTAAACAAATGCATATCTCCCGTTCGTTCCTCAGCAGTTCCAAGGTGAAGGCGGCAGGTCTCCTCGCAGCCGGCGCCCTCGCCCTGACCGCTTGTGGCGGCGGCGCTCCTGCACCCGCAGCAAGCAGCTCCAACTCAGTCAGCCTGATCAACGCAGGCAAGCTCACGGTCTGCTCCGACATCCCTTACGAGCCCTTCGAATACCAGAAGGACGGCAAGATCGTCGGCTTCGATATGGACATCGCCGCCGAACTGGCGAAGGACCTGAACGCCGAGCTCAGCGTTGTGGACAGCTCCTTCGAGGCCATCGAAACCGGCACCGCCCTGACCGGCTGCGACGTTTCCATCTCCTCCATCTCCATCACGGACACCCGCAAGAACGTCATGGACTTCTCGGACCCGTACCTGAACGACGACCTCACCCTCGTCGCTTCGGAGGCTTCCGGCATCACCAACATCGACAGTGCCAAGGGCAAGAAGGTGGGCGTGCAGCAGGCCACCACCGGCGCCGCCTACGCCAAGGACAAGGGCATCGACGCACAGCAGTTCGAGGACACCGGCCTCCTGGTCCAGGCCCTCAAGGCGGGCACCATCGACGCCGCCCTGGGCAACCAGTCCGTGCTCGGCTACGCCATCAAGGACGACTCCAAGTTCAAGCGCGTGGAGAACTACGCAACCGGCGAAAAGCTCGGTATCTCCATCAAGAAGGGCAACACCGCCATGGCCGAGAAGGTCAACGCGACCCTCAAGCGCCTCACCGACGACGGCACCCTGAAGAAGCTCGAAACAACCTACTTCGGCGAAGCCGCAAAGTAGTACGTCCGGCCTGAGACACACGCCGCGAGGCCCCGTGTAAAGCACTCTGCACGGGGCCTCAGCTGCGCAACATGAATGTGAGAACACCATGGCAATGACCGCACGTCAACGAGCCAAAGTCAGCCTGTACGTCCAGGCAGGAATCTTCGTGGTGGCCATCGCAGCCCTGCTGCTGGCCACCGACTGGAAGACCATCAGCGCCAACGTCTTCAATTTCGGCAGGATCGGCCCGATGTTCCCCGGGATCTTCACCGCCGGGTTGGTCAACACGCTGATCTACACGGCACTCGGCTTCGTCCTGGGCCTGTCCGGCGGCCTGCTGCTGGCCCTCATGAAGCTCTCCAGCTTCCCCCTGTACCGCTGGATCGCCACCGGTTACATCGAGTTTTTCCGCGGCATTCCCGCCCTGCTGGTCTTCATCGCCTTCGGCTACGGCGTTCCGCTGGCCTTCGGCGTGCAGTGGCCTATCTTCGTTGTGGTGATGGTGTCCCTCGGCATGGTCGCGGCGGCCTACATCGCCGAAACGCTGCGCGCCGGCCTGCAGGCGGTCCCGAAGGGGCAGCTGGAAGCAGCCCGCTCCCTGGGCATGCCGCAGTGGAGGGCAATGGTGACCATCATCATCCCCCAGGCATTCAAGATCGTGCTGCCCCCGCTGACCAACGAGATCATCCTGCTGACCAAGGACTCCTCGCTGATCTACGTGCTTGGCCTGACCGCCTCGCAGTACGAGCTCACCAAGTTCGGCCGCGACGGCATCTCCAGCCTCGGCGCAGGCCTGACGCCGCTGCTGGTGGCCGGCGCCTTCTACCTTGTGGTCACCATCCCGTTGAGCCTCTTGGCCCGAAAGTTCGAAAGCCGCAGCGCGCGGACCAAGCGATAGGCAGGAAGCCATGAACGACGTCGAAACCACCAACCCCGGAGGCACCCAGACGGTGCACGCCGCCGGCGTGTCAATCAAGGACCTCCGCAAGTCCTACGGCTCCAACGAAGTGCTCAAGGGCATCAGCTTGGAAGTGCGGCCGGGCGAGGTCGTCTGCCTCATCGGCCCCTCCGGGTCCGGCAAGTCCACCCTGCTGCGCTGCGTGAACCTGCTCGAACAGCCCAACGAAGGCGCCATCCAGGTGGGCGGCTTCGAAGCCACCGACCCGGATGTGGACATCGACAAGATGCGCCGCAAGGTGGGCATGGTCTTCCAGCAGTTCAACCTCTTCCCGCACCTGGACGTGCTGCGGAACTGTACTATCGCCCAGACCAAGGTGCTCAAGCGCTCCCAGGGCGAAGCGGACAAGATCGCACAGGCGAACCTGGAACGCGTGGGCCTGGGGCACCTCGCCAAACGCTTCCCGGACCAGCTCTCCGGCGGCCAGCAGCAGCGTGTGGCCATCGCCCGGGCGCTCAGCATGAACCCCGAGCTGATGCTCTTCGACGAGCCCACCTCGGCGCTCGACCCCGAAACCGTCGGCGACGTCCTCGCCGTCATGCGCAAGCTCGCCCGCGAAGGCATGACCATGCTCGTGGTCACGCACGAAATGGCCTTCGCCCGCGAAGTGGCCGACCGCGTGGTCTTCATGGACGGCGGCGTGGTGGTTGAGGAAGGCGTGGCCGAGAGGGTGATCGGCGCGCCCCAGCAGGCGCGCACGCAGGAGTTCCTGCGCCGCGTCCTGGATCCGACCCACATCGAGGTCGCAGAGGACTAGGCGCTTCCAGTACAAGAAAGGCTCCGGCAAACTGCCGGAGCCTTTCTTGTGTCCGTTGCCTGCTCAGCCGAGCTGGGTGCGCAGCCGCTCCAGCTCGGTCTTGGTGACCGGCAGGACCGTGCCGTGGCGCGGCGCCCGGGGCAGCTCGTAGTTCGTGGAGAGCTTCCAGTCCGGGTTTTCAAGGCTGGTGCTTTCGAGCGGGATATAGCCGCGGCCGCCGAATTCATCGACGAACAGGTAGTACTTGTCCCCGGTGTTCGACTTGAAGACCGTGGGCCCCTCCACCCCGCCGGTTCCTGCCTTCTTGCCGATGCAGTTTCCCATCAGGGTCCAGTTGCGCGGGCTGGTGGCCGGGAGGTCCACCGCCAGAAGGTCGTCCGACTTCTCCTGCATGATGTCCAGGCAGCCCGACACTTGGCCCTCGTCCTTGGTGAACCGGTAGAAGGTGCCGCCCTCCTCGATGACCGTCGAGTCGATGACCGAGTTGCCGGGGTCGTTCCACACCTTGGCCTCGCTGAAGGTACGGAAGTCCCGGGTGGTGGCGTACATCATCTTGTTGTAGGTGCCGCCGCTGTGGTTGGGATCGTTGTCCGCGTAAATCTTCGACGCCCAGTACACCACGTAGGCGCCGATCCTGGCGTCATAGTGTGCTTCCGGCGCCCAGGTGTTCCCGGCGGTGTCCGGCGAGACCTTCACGTGCCGCTGCGCGGACCAGTTGACCAGGTCAGTGGACTCCCAGACCTCGATGTACCGGCTGCCCTGGCGCTGGGAAGCATCCCAGCTGGTTCCGCTGCCGATCGAGAGGTCGGTGGCGATCAGGTAGAACTTGTCGCCCTCCGGGGAGCGGATGACGAAGGGGTCGCGCAGTCCCTTGGTGCCGAGGCTCGAACTGAGCACGGGCTTGCCGCCATTCAGTTCGTCCCATTTCAGGGCGTCGTTGCCGCGGCTGGCGGCCATGTAGATGTTCTCCCCGGCGAGGTCGTTGCCGGTAAAGTACGCGAAGGCATAGCCTTCCTTGGCTTCGGCCCTGGGCAGCGGAAGCACCGTGACGCGGAACCGCTTCTGCTCCTTGGCTTTTCCGGCCGTGACGGTGGCCTG
The DNA here is from genome assembly GCF_049913155.1 of Arthrobacter sp. R-11. Classification (GTDB taxonomy): domain Bacteria; phylum Actinomycetota; class Actinomycetes; order Actinomycetales; family Micrococcaceae; genus Arthrobacter. The sequence continues at coordinate 3,413,183 of NZ_CP183979.1, forward strand.
AAGGTTGAGCACGGCGGGCTTGCTGCCGTAGGCGGGCCGGGTGACCTCGCCCGTGGCGGTGATGACGGCGTCGTCGCCCGATTTCCATTCCACCTTGGTGCCGTGCAGCCCCGCCGTGGGAAGGGTGATGTTGCCGCGGATCGCGTCGGCATCCCACACGTTCAGCGCTGCCGCGGCCTCAGTGGTTTTCTGCCGGTCGCTGATGTCTTCCAGCACCGTGACGGCAAAGGACTTCGACGCCGATGCTCCGCCGGAGGTGGCCGTAGCGGTCAGCGTCACGGAGGCGTTTCCCGTCCGGTAGGCCGGGCGGGTCACCGCACCGTCCGCGGACACCGTGGCAGGGTCGGTGGACGACCAGGTGTAAACGGAGCCGTTGGGGCCGGCGGCGGGCAGCGACAGGTCCGCCGTCACGGCGGAGGTATCGCCCAAGGTCAGCTCCTGCAGGTCCAGCGCGACCCGCTGTTCCGGGGAAACGTAGCCAAGTTCGCGGACCTCGTCCGCTGAGAGGGCCCGGTCGTAGATGCGGAAGTCGCGGACCTGGCCCTTGAGGTACTTGTCCGCGCTGTAGACGGAGCGCCCCAGGTAGTTCGCCGTCGTCGTTCCTCCTCCGATGCTGCCCGGCGTGATCGTGACGCCGGTCTTCCGGGCTACTTCGGTGCCGTCCTCGTAAAGAACGGCGGTTCCGCCGCTGAGGGTATAGGTGATGGTCTTCCAGGCCCCTCGCGCAAGATCCCGGTTGGCGCTGGTGGTCTGTTCGGTGGACCAGTTTCCGCTGGCAATGGAGGTGCGGTAGGAGTTTCCGGTGGTGAAGAGGTAGCCGTTGCCCGCGCCGTTGCTGGTGTTGCCCAGACCCCAGATGAAGTAGGGCGTGCCCTGGTCCGCTGCGATCTTCACATCCGTGGAGACCGTGATGGAGTCGAGGCCGCGCATGACGTCGTCCGGCAGCTTGACGTAGCCGTTGCTGCCGCCGAGCTGCAGCCCTTCGGCGCCCAGCAGGGTGGCGTCGCCGCTGACCACGCCGTTGCGTCCGTTGCCGGAGCTGTCCTCCGCCACGGTGCCGGCGGTTTGCGTGAGGTTGTACTTAAGGACCAGTCCGTCGTCGACGGCGGCATGTGCGGTTGTGCCGGCGGCCAGGCTGCCGAGGGCGAGCGCCGCGGATGCGGCCAGTGCGGCTGCCGTGGTGATGGCCGGGCCGGTGCGGGCCCGTGAGTGGAGCGGGAGCATGGGTCACACTTTCGTGTCGGGCGGCCCGGAGGCCGCTTGAACTGGATGATGGAAGCAAACGGTGGGATGGCAAGGGAAGGCCCGGCTGCGATCCAGCCGGGCCTTCCCGGTCCAAGCCATGGGCTTCGGTGTTGCCTACTTGCGGGCTGCGGCGAGCCGGATGAAGGTCACCGACTTGGGCTCGAACTCATACGTGAAGGCAGATCCCGCACCGCTGAAGGTGCTCGACGCCGGGGACAGGTTCTGCCCGTCGGCGGTCTGCTTGAGCGTGGTCACCGCCGCCGTGGCACCGATGTTGGCCGCGCCGGCCACCTTGATGTCCACCGGGGTCTTTTCGGCGGAGGTATTGACCACCTTCACGATGGTGTCGCCGGACGCGGCGTCCTTGGTGACCACCGAGTACACGGGGTCGGCCTGGGAATCGTCCACCGTGCCCCACAAGACGCCGTCGAGGTAGAGCTTGGCCACGCGTCCGGACACTTCGATCCGGATGTCGTATTCCTTGCCGGTCTCGATGGTGGTGTTCTTTTCGATGACGTTTGTCTTGCCTCCGTTGACGGCTTTTTCGACGACGGACTTCGTGTTGTTCCAGCCGCCCAGGTTCCACCAGTAGTAGTTTCCGGTGTCCTTCACGCCGAAGGCGACGAGGAAGCCTTCCGAGCCGGCCAGCTTGGTGGCCTTGGTGCTGAGCGTGTAGTTGTTCCAGTCGGCACTGCCGGCCGTCACCATGGTGTTCTGGGCGGTGGTGCTGGACTGCACGTAGGCGCCGTTCTGGATGGACCAGGACCCCGTGCCGTTGCCGGTCCAGGCTGCCGCCGTTTCGGAGAAGTCATCGCTGAACAGGGTGGCGCCGTCCGCGCCGGTGACCTTGACGTTGTCGTAACGGGCGGAAGTGGCCCAGGTGGAGAGGCCGATCTTGCCGGCGATCGGCGCCACGGTGGAGGCCGGGTTGTCCTGGGTACTGGGCACCACCTGGGTTCCGACGTTGTTCATGAACAGCTTCTGGACCTCGTAGTTGGGGGTGCTCCGGACGGACGTGCCGTCAAAGAACAGCATGTCCGGGCTCCACTGGGTGTTGGCCACGTTCGCGATCAGCGGCGCGTAGGACGCCATCTTGACCACATCCGCGTTCCGCTCGAGGCCGGTCATGTAGGAGGCTTCCGCCAGCGCGTTCTCGGGCTTGTTCCCCCTGGACGCGTATTCACCGAGGAACACCTCGTAGCTGTCGCGGCTGTAGGAGTCGTAGCGGTGGTTGTTGTTCAGGAACCAGGACGGCTCGTTGTAGTAGTGCTCGTCCACCAGGTCCACGCCCGTGGTGGCGTTGAACGCAGAGAGGTCCTCGAACTCCGGGCCTTGGCTGAACGGGCCGGTGTTTCCGATGATCTTGATTTCGGGGTGGGCCTTGCGCACGGCGTTGTAGAACTGGGTGAAGTACGCCTTGAATTCGGGCTTGTATTCCTCGTTGCCCAGGCTGATGCGTTCGAGGTTGTAGGGTGCGGGGTGGCCGTAGGCGATGCGCTTGGCGCCCCATTCGGTGCTGGCGTCGCCGTTCGCGAATTCGATCAGGTCCAGGGTGTCCTGGATGTAGCGGTCGAGCGTTGCTTGGTCCGGGGCCCGGTTGCTGTCCCCGCAGCCGGTCACGCCCACGGGAACCACCGGCACGGGAACCGCACCCATGTCCTCGGCCCACTGGAAGTACTCCATGTAGCCCAGGCCATAGCTCTGGTTGTAGCCCCAGAAGTTCCGGTTGGCCGGGCGCTGCTCCACCGGGCCGATGGTGTCCTTCCACTGGTACGTGCGGGCCCGGGTGTAGTTGGGCGCGGTGTAGCTGTCGTAACTCCCGGTGTTGACGATGCAGCCGCCGGGGAAGCGCAGGAATCCGGGGTGCAGGGCATCGATCTTCTCGGCAAGATCCTTGCGCAGGCCGTTTTCCCGGCCGTTCCAGGTGTCCTCGGGGAACAGGGAGACCATGTCCAGCCGGACTGTGCCCGTTCCCTGGACCACGGTGGCGAGCCGGCCGGCGCCGGTGGAGGACTTGGGCGACAGGGTGGTCTCGTACTTGGCCCAGTTGTCACCTTTGACCTTGATGGTGGCCAGGGCCAGCCGGGTGCCTTCCGCCGTCTCCAGCGTCACGGCAAGGGTGGAGCCAGCGGGGTTGGAGGTCCGCGCCCACACCGAGTAGTTGTACTTTTTCTTCGCCTCGAGCTTCTGCCCGGCGTTCCAGCCACTGTTGCGCACGCCGACGCCGGCGCCGCTTCCCGCGCCGGCCGTGGTGGCGTCGATCTGCAGGTAGTTCCGGTTGTTCTCGTTCAGCCGGTCACCGTCGTTGACGACGGCGACCGTTCCATCGCTGCCGCGCCGCAGGGTTTCCCAAGCGGTCATCGGGGTAAACGTTCGGTTGTCGGCGGAGTTGAACTCGAACGACCTGTTCTGGACGAGTTCGGCATAGATGCCGCCGTCGGCGCCCTGGTTGATGTCCTCGAAGAAGGCCCCGTACATGGTCGGCTCGATCGATGCTCCCGAGCCTGCGGCGTTGATGTTGATGGTGCGGTTCTCCGGCGGTTCGGCGCTCGCTCCGATGGCCGGCGCGAGGGCCAGCACGGCTGCGGCCAGTGAGCCGGCAAGCACCATGGTGCATGCCCGCCTGGCGGGGCTAGTTGCTTTGCTTGACATGGGAAAGGGCCTTTCTCCATTGAATGGTCCGCCGGGACTACGGCGCAGGACTTGGGGGCGGCGTCCGGCCGGTTCCGGCATCGTGCCGAAGGGCGCATCGAACAATCTGAATGGCCAGCTCCAACAACTTTGTGAACGCTAACAACCGTGTCGCCGGACACGAGTATTCGCCATTGCCGCACGGCTTGTAAAGGGGTTTTCAAAAAGCCCCACAGGCCCTTCGGGGCGGATTGGATTTGTGACGCAGGCTACTTGACGATGAAATTGTTAGCGTTCACAATGTTTCGCAGAGCGCATCAGCTCACTTGCAGCAATGGCGGTGTACGAGTTTCTCCCGCCTGCATGTACCTACGCCTCCGGGAGGAAATTGTGTTCAAGAAATCCCTGCTTGCGGTGGCTGCCGCATCCATGCTCGCCCTCACCGCCTGCGGCGGCAGCGCGGGCGCCGGCGCGGCGGGCGCCTCCGGCAACGACAAGATCACCATGGGCTTTGCCCAAGTGGGCGCCGAAAGCGGCTGGCGCACCGCCAACACCAAGTCCGTCCAGGACTCGGCCAAGAAGGCAGGCATCGAGCTGAAGTTCTCTGATGCCCAGCAGAAACAGGAAAACCAGATCAAGGCCATCCGCTCGTACATCCAGCAGAAGGTCGATGTCATCGCCTTCTCGCCGGTGGTGGAATCGGGTTGGGACACGGTGCTGAAGGAAGCCAAGAACGCGAAGATCCCGGTGATCCTCACCGACCGGGCGGTGGATTCGGCAGACAAGTCCCTCTACAAGACCTTCCTTGGCTCCGACTTCGTGGAAGAAGGCAAGAAGGCAGGCGAATGGCTGGTGAAGGATTCCAAGTCCGCCACGGACACCGTGAACATCGTCGAAATCCAGGGCACCACCGGGTCCGCCCCGGCGAACGACCGCAAGGAAGGCTTCGCGGAGGCCATCAAGTCCGATCCGAAGCTCAAGGTCATCGCCTCCCAGAGCGGCGACTTCACCCGCAGCGGCGGCAAGCAGGTCATGGAGGCGTTCCTCAAGAACAACGCCGACATCGACGTCGTGTTTGCCCACAACGATGACGAAGGCCTTGGCGCAATCGAGGCCATCGAAGCCGCGGGCAAGGTGCCGGGCAAGGACATCAAGATCATCACCATCGACGCCGTCAAGGACGGCATGACCGCCCTGAGCAACGGCAAGATCAACTACATCGTCGAGTGCAGCCCGATGCTCGGCGACCAGCTGATGGACCTGGCCAAGAAGGTCGTCGCCGGCGAGAGCGTGCCAGAGCGCGTCGTCACCGAGGAAACCACCTTTACCCAGGAGCAGGCGAAGCAGGCCCTGGCCACGCGCCCCTACTAGGCCAGTACCCGTTCCGGCGCCCCCCGGAACCCCGTGCGGCGGCACCCGGCTGCCGCCGCACGGAACTCCGGCCGCAAGGCAGACCAGCACAGAAAAGACAAGAGGATGAACGAAATCGTTCCGGTCGTCGAGATGACCGACATTGCCATCGGCTTCCCGGGGGTGAAGGCGCTCGACGGCGTCGACTTCCGGCTCTTCCAAGGCGAGGTCCACGCCCTGATGGGCGAAAACGGCGCCGGGAAGTCAACCCTGATCAAGGCCCTGACGGGGGTTTACACGGTTGACTCAGGAACCATCACGGTCCTCGGGGAGACAAAGCGCTTCACCGCCCCCGCGGAATCCCAGGCCGCCGGCATCAGCACCGTCTACCAGGAAGTCAACCTCTGCCCCAACCTCACCGTCGAGGAAAACGTCCTGCTGGGCCGGGAGCCGCGGCGCCGCGGGGCGATCGACTGGAAAGGGGTGCGCTCGCGCACCAGGGAAGTCCTCGCGGAACTGCAGCTGGAACACGTTGACCCCGGTTCCCTCCTGTCCAGCCATTCCATCGCGGTCCAGCAGCTGATCGCCATCGCACGCTCCGTGGAGGTCAACGCCAAGGTCCTCATCCTGGACGAGCCCACGTCAAGCCTCGATGCGGGAGAAGTGGCCCAGCTCTTCGGCGTCATCCGGCAGCTGCGGGACCGCGGCGTCGCCATCCTGTTCGTTTCACACTTCCTGGAACAGGTCTACGAAATTTCCGACCGGATGACGGTGCTCAGGAACGGGAGGCTCGTGGGCGAATACCTGACCCGGGACCTTTCCCGCATGAGCCTCATCTCCAAGATGATCGGCAAGGAACTCGAGGCCCTTGCCGAACTGGACGAGGCTCCCGCCCGCACCCGCAGCCGCTCCGCGGACGGCACGCCTTTCCTGGAAACCGAAGGCCTCGGCCGCAAGGGCTCTGTGGCCAACGTGGACGTGTCCATCCACCCCGGCGAAGTCCTCGGACTGGCCGGCCTGCTCGGCGCCGGCCGCACTGAGATCGCCCGGCTGCTCTTCGGCGCCGACAAGGCAGATGAAGGGCTCATCAGGATCAAGGGAAGCGAACACAGGATCCGGTCCCCGCGCGCCGCCATCGACCAGCGGATCGCCTTCTGCTCGGAAGACCGCAAGAAGGAGGGGCTGATCGGCGACCTGTCCGTCCGCGACAACCTGGTGCTGGCCATGCAGGCGAGCAAGGGCTGGGCCCGCCGCATTCCCCGCCGCACCCAGGACGAACTGGTGGCCGAGTACATTGAGGCCCTCGACATCCGGCCGGCCAACCCGGAAGCGCTCATCAGGAACCTCAGCGGCGGCAACCAGCAGAAGGTGCTTCTTGCCCGTTGGCTGGTGACCCATCCGGAACTCCTCATCCTCGACGAGCCCACCCGCGGCATCGACATCGGCGCGAAGACACAGATCCAAAAACTCGTGAGCCGGCTCGCCGCCGAAGGCATGTCCGTCCTCTTCATCTCCTCCGAACTCGAGGAAGTCCTTCGCGTCAGCGACCGGATCGCGGTCATCAAGGACCGGGCAAAGGTAGCCGAAATCAACAACGACGGCGTCTCCGTGGAAGACGTCATGGCGGTCATCGCCGGAGGTACCCAATGACATCGCACCAGCCCGCCAAGCCGGGCAACCCGCTCAAAGCCATCTTCGCGCACCGCCTGGCGTGGCCGGTCATCGCGCTGGCCGCCCTGCTGCTGCTCAACCAGCTCTTCCGTCCGGACTTCCTTGCCCTGAGGATGCAGGACGGGCACTTGTACGGCAGCCTGATCGACATCATGCGCAACGGCGCACCGACCATCCTCATCGCCCTGGGCATGACCCTGGTGATCGCCACCCGCGGCATCGACCTCTCCGTGGGGGCCGTGGTGGCGATCGCAGGTGCGGCATCCTGTGCCTACATCGCCGCGTCCCCCGAACCGGGGTCCCCGGCAACGGCACTGACCGCGGTCCTGATCGCCGTCGTCGCCGGCCTCGCGGTGGGCGCGTGGAACGGATTCCTGGTGGCAACCATCGGCGTCCAGCCGATCATCGCCACCCTGGTGCTGATGACGGCGGGCCGCGGCATCGCGCAGCTCATCACCGGCGGACAGATCATCTCCGTCTCCAACGACAACTACAAGGCGATCGGAGCCGGCTACCTGTTCACCCTGCCGGTGTCCATCCTGGTCACGGCTGCCATCTTTGTGCTGGCGGCGGTCCTGACGCGGCGCACCGCGCTGGGCACCCTCATCGAAGCCGTCGGCATCAACCCGGTCGCCAGCCGCCTCGCCGGCCTGCGGTCCCGGAACATCGTGTGGATCGTCTACGTCTTCAGCGCCGTCTGCGCCGCCTTCGCGGGCCTCATGATCAGCTCAAACGTCACGGCGGCGGACGCCAACAACGCCGGCCTGTACATCGAGATGGATGCCATTCTGGCCGTGGTGATCGGCGGCACCTCGCTGGCAGGCGGCCGGTACACCCTCACCGGCACCGTGGTGGGCGCGTTTATCATCCAGACCCTGACAACCACGGTGTATACCCTCGGGATTCCGCCGGAAGTCACACTCGTCTTCAAGGCCCTGGTGGTCATCACCGTCTGCCTCCTCCAGGCACCGAAGGCCCGGAAGGTGTTCGCACGCCTGAAGGCCACCGCCCGCCCCGCCGCAATGGAACCCGCCAAGGAAAAGGTGGCCCTCTGATGCCCCAGCCCTCAACGCTCGCACCCCGCGCAGCGACGAAAACCGCGGCACCGCGCAGGCAACTGCGCGGGAACGCCCGCTACGCCCCCACCCTCGCCACGCTGGGACTCTTCCTCGCAATGTTCGCCGTGGGCGCCGGCATGTACCCGAGCTTCCTGTCCGGCCAGGTCTTCCTCAACCTGTTCATCGACAACACCTTCCTCATCGTCCTTGCGGTCGGCATGACCTTCGTGATCCTGACCGGCGGGATCGATCTCTCGGTGGGTGCCGTCGTCGCGCTCTCCATGATGGTGGCCGCCACCCTCCTCCAGCAGGGCTGGAACCCTGCGGCGGTGATCGTCCTGGTCCTGTTGATCGGCAGCACCCTGGGGCTCGCGATGGGCCTGATCATCCACTACTTCGACATCCAGCCTTTCATCGTCACCTTGGCCGGCATGTTCCTTGCCCGCGGCCTCTGCTACGTCATCAGCCTCGATTCCATTCCCGTGACGGAAGGCTTCTTCACAGGCATGGCGCAGGCCCAGATCCCGCTCCCGGGCGAACTCTTCATCTCCCCCGGCGTGGTGCTGGCGCTGGCCATCGTTGCGGCGGCGTTCTTCGTGCTGCACCACACCCGATTCGGCCGGACCGTCTACGCGATCGGCGGCAACGAGAACTCGGCCATGCTGATGGGCCTTCCCGTGCGGACCACCAAGATCCTGGTCTACGTGCTGAGCGGCCTCTGCTCCGCGGTCGCCGGCATCCTGTTCTCCTTCTACAGCCTCTCCGGATACAGCCTTGCTGCCCAGGGGATGGAACTTGACGCTATCGCTGCGGTGGTAATCGGCGGAACCCTCCTGACCGGCGGGAGCGGCTATGTCCTGGGATCGGTGGTGGGGGTGCTGGTCCTCGGCATCGTCCAGACCTTCATCGCCTACGACGGAACCCTCAGCTCCTGGTGGACGAAGATCGTGATCGGGGCCCTACTCCTGGTCTTCATCCTGCTGCAGCGCCTGTTCACCCGGAAAACCGCCTGACCCTCACCACCGCAAGCCCATGCCCGTCGAAAGGACCACTCCATGGATTTGAACCGCCACCTGTCCCGCCGCCTGCTGCTCGGTTCGGGGACCGCCGCAGCGGCCGCAGCCGCATTCGCGGGAACCGGCGCGGGCAGCCTCCTGCTCGCCCCGGGAGCTGCCGCGGCCCCGGCACAGGACCCCGTGATCAACCCGGTCGTCCCCAAGCGGGCGGACCCGTGGCTGATGAAGCACACGGACGGAAAGTACTACTTCACGGGTTCCGTGCCCGAGTACAACCGGATTGTCCTGCGCTCCTCGCCCACCATCGCCGGGCTGGGCGGCGCGGACGAAACAGTGGTCTGGACACGTCCCGCCTCCGGCACCATGGGCGGGCACATCTGGGCCCCGGAACTGCACCACTTCGACGGCCAATGGCACATCTACTTCGCCGCCGGCGACAGCAATGATGTCTTCCGGGTGCGGATCTACGTCATCTCCACGGATGCCGCCGATCCGACAAACGCCGTCTGGGGACCGCCCGTCCGCGTGTACACCCACGCGGACACCTTCTCCCTGGACGCCACCACCTTCGAGCACGGCGGCACCCGCTACCTGCTCTGGGCGCAGAGCGACACCGGCGTGAACTCCAGCCTGTACATCGCGTCCATGTCATCGCCGTCCAGGCTGTCCAGCACCCCGGTCCGCATCGCGGTTCCGACCCTGGACTGGGAAACCCGCGGATACAAGGTGAACGAGGGGCCAGCCGTCCTCGCACGGAACGGGCGGATCTTTGTCACGTTCTCAGCGAGCGCCACCGATGCCAATTACTGCATGGGCCTGCTCACCGCGGATGCCTCCGCCAACCTGCTCGATGCGGCGTCCTGGTCCAAGACGCCGCTGCCGGTGTTCACCACCAACGAGGGCTCCAAACAATACGGGCCCGGCCACAACTCCTTCACCGTGGATGAGGACGGCAATGACGTCCTCGTCTACCACGCCCGGTCCTACCGGACCATCGTGGGAGACCCGCTCTACGATCCCAACCGCCACGCCCGGGTCCAGCAGCTGCATTGGCACGCCGACGGGACCCCGGACTTCGGCGTGCCGGTGGGCGACGGCGAACTTCCGGTCCGTCTGGAGCCGGCGTCCGCTGCGGGTACTTTCCTGGCGCACGACGGCGTCACGGTCACCGCAGCCTCCTCCCCCGCGCTGGGAGCATCCCAGTTCCGGATCGCGCCCGGCTACGCCCGGAAGAACTCGGTCGTCATCGAACCGGTCCTCACCAAGGGCCGTTACCTGCGTGTGCAGGGAGCGGCGGTGACCATCGCGGCCACGGAAGGCTCGTCGTCGGCGTTCCTGCGGCGCGGCGGCTTGTCCGACAATGCGGGCGTCTCCTTCGAGTCGGTGGACGCCGCGGGCAGCTACCTGCTGTTGCGCGACGGCGTACTGTGCGTCGCCAAGGCCGGCAAGGACGAGCGCGCGGCGGCGACTTTCTTCCTGCGGCACTGAGTCCCTACTGCCCTGCCGCTCCGGGGTCCTGTGAGTTGCTTCACAGGACCCCGGCGGGATATCATGACCCTAGATTGTTAGCGCTAACAGCGCGACAGGACAAGCGCAGTAGAAAAAACACGACAGAACACACAGCAGCACTGACACCACAAGCCGGGCGCAGATGGCCGGCCACGGTGAGCACCGACGCTCGCCGCGCAAGCACGATTCGCGGCCCCGAGCGGGCCGCGGAAGGAGAACTACGTGAGACTCAAGAAGCTCCTGGGCGCCGTTGCCGTCGTCCTGGCCCTCGCAGCAGGAACGACCGCGTGCGGCAGCCGCCCTGGCGTCGCCAGCGGAACCAGCAGTGCCGATGCCTCCGGCGCCCTGGTGGGAATCTCCATGCCGACCCAGACCTCCGAACGGTGGATCGCAGACGGCAAGAACGTCTCGGAATCCCTCGCGAAGCTCGGCTACAAGACAGACCTCCAGTACGCCAATGACGATATTCCCACGCAGGTCTCGCAAATCGAAAACATGCTGACCAAGGGCGCGAAATCCCTGATCGTGGCTGCGATCGACGGCACCACCCTGACCGACGTCCTGGCCAAGGCCAAGGAACAGAACGTCAAGGTCATCGCTTACGATCGCCTGATCAACGGCACCCCCAACGTGGACTACTACACCACCTTCGATAACTACGAGGTGGGCGTGCAGCAGGCTACCTCGCTGCTGACCGGGCTTGGCCTTCTGGATGCCGCCGGCAAGAAGGTTGAGGGCAAGGGCCCGTTCAACGTGGAACTCTTCGCGGGCAGCCCGGATGACAACAACGCCAACTTCTTCTGGACCGGCGCCATGGACACGCTCAAGCCGTACCTCGACGCCGGAACCCTCAAGGTTCCCAGCGGCCAGACCAAGTTCGAGCAGGCCGCGATCCTGCGCTGGCAGGCCGCCACCGCGCAGAAGCGCATGGAGGACATCCTCACCGCCGCCTATGGCTCCGGAAAGAAGCTCGACGGCGTGCTCTCGCCTTACGACGGCCTGTCCATCGGGATCATCTCGGCCCTGACCAGCACGGGCGGCTACTCCAAGGGCGACCTGCCAGTGGTGACCGGGCAGGACGCGGAAAAGGGTTCCGTCAAGTCCATCATCGCCGGGGAACAGTACTCCACGATCTTCAAGGACACCCGCAAGCTCGGTGAGCAGGCCGTGAAGATGGTGGACGCCGCGCTGAAGGGCCAGGAGCCGGAGATCAACGACGACAAGACCTACAACAACAAGGTCAAGGTGGTTCCGGCCTACCTGCTGAAGTCCGTGATCGTCACCAAGGCCGACTACAAGCAGGAACTGATCGACACCGGTTACTACACCGAAGCGGACGTCAAGTAACAGGCTCCACCGGATCAGCGGGAATTGACCATGAACGTACCCATTCTTCAGATGCGCGGGATCACCAAGACCTTTCCCGGCGTCAAAGCCCTCCAGGACGTCACCCTGGACGTGAACCGCGGTGAAGTCCATGCAATCTGCGGTGAAAACGGGGCAGGCAAATCGACCCTGATGAAGGTGCTCTCCGGCGTCTACGGGCACAACACCTTCGACGGCGACATCCTCTTCGAAAACGAACCCTGCGCTTTCACGTCCATCAATGACAGCGAGAAGCGCGGGATCGTGATCATCCACCAGGAACTCGCGCTCAGCCCCTACCTGTCCATCGCGGAGAATATCTTCCTCGGGAACGAGATCGCTCCGCGCGGCTGGGTTGACTGGCGCAAGACCAACCTGGAGGCCGCCAAGCTGCTCGCCAGGGTCGGGCTGGACGAGAACCCGGTGACCCCCATCCAGCACATCAGCGTGGGCAAGCAGCAGCTCGTGGAAATCGCCAAGGCACTGTCCAAGGAGGTCAAGCTCCTCATCCTGGACGAGCCCACCGCGGCCCTGAACGATGAGGACTCGAACCACCTGCTGGACCTCATCCTGCATCTGAAGGGCCAGGGCGTCACCAGCATCATCATCAGCCACAAGCTGAACGAGATCCGGAAGGTGGCGGACGCCGTCACCATCATCCGGGACGGCAAGTCGATCGAAACCCTGAGGTTGGACCAGGGCCAGATCACCCAGGAACGCATCATCCGCGGCATGGTGGGCCGGGACCTGGACAGCCTCTATCCGGACCGCACCCCGCAGATCGGCGAGGAAGTGCTCCGGATCGAGGACTGGACGGTGCAGCACCCCCAGGACCACAGCCGCACCGTGGTGCACAACGCCAGCCTCAACGTCCGCAAAGGCGAGGTGGTGGGCCTGGCCGGACTGATGGGAGCGGGCCGCACGGAACTGGCCATGAGCGTCTTCGGCCGCAGCTACGGCAAGGCCGTCTCCGGCAAGGTGTTCAAGTACGGCAAGGAGATCAACACCTCCACCGTTCCACAGGCGATCGCCCACGGCATCGCCTACGCCACCGAAGACCGCAAGCATTACGGCCTGAACCTGATCGAGGACATCAAGCGGAACATCTCCATGGCCGCACTGCCCAAGCTGGCGAAGCGTGGCTGGGTGGACAAGAACCGCGAAACCGCTGTAGCCAACGGCTACCGCGAAAGCATGAACATCAAGGCCCCTGCGGTATCAGCCATCACCGGGAAGCTTTCCGGCGGGAACCAGCAAAAAGTCGTGCTGAGCAAGTGGATGTTCTCAGACCCTGACGTGCTGATCCTTGACGAACCCACCCGGGGCATCGACGTCGGTGCCAAGTACGAGATCTACACGATCATCGCCGGGCTCACCGCGCAGGGTAAGGCGGTGATCGTGATCTCCTCGGAACTTCCCGAACTCCTGGGCATCTGCGACAGGATCTACACGCTGTCCGCCGGGCACATCACGGGCGAAGTACCGATTTCCGAGGCCTCCCAGGAGACCCTCATGCACTACATGACCCAAGAGAAGGAATAGCAGCCATGTCCGCCCTACGAGAATCCCTCGGCTTCCTGGCAAGCCGCCTCCGCCAGGTCGGCATCTTCGTTGCCCTGATCCTGATCGTGCTGCTGTTCCAGCTCCTCACCGACGGCATCCTGCTCCAGCCCCAGAACGTCACCAACCTGGTGGTCCAGAACAGCTACATCCTGATCCTGGCCATCGGCATGGTGATGGTGATCATCGCGGGCCATATCGACCTCTCCGTGGGGTCGATCGCCGGATTCATCGGCGCGGTGGCCGGCGTGATGATCGTGCACTGGGGCTGGCCGTGGTGGGCCGCCATCCCCGCCTGCCTGCTGGTGGGCGCCCTGGTGGGTGCCTGGCAGGGCTACTGGATCGCCTACGTTGGCATCCCTGCGTTCATCGTGACCCTGGCCGGCATGCTCATCTTCCGCGGCCTGACCCTCATCACCTTGAAGAACCAGCAGATCACCCCGTTCCCGGACGAGCTGCGTGCCCTCGGCGGCGGCTTCCTCCCGGATATTTCCGGCGGGACCTCGGTACTGGAATGGCTCACCGTGCTGCTGGGCGTCGTCGGCACCGCCGCGCTGCTCTTCCAGTCCGTCAAGGAACGCCGGGTCCGCAGCAGGCTGAACCTGGAAAACGAACCGATGGCATGGTTCGCCACCAAGACCGCGTTCATTGCAATCCTCATGCTCGCCATCACCTTCCTGCTGGCCAGCTACCGCGGCACACCGATCGTGCTGATCGTCCTGGCCGTCCTGGTGATCGGCTACTCGGCCCTGATGAACAACAGCATCTTCGGCCGCCACACCTACGCGATCGGCGGGAACCTGCACGCCGCGCAGCTCTCCGGCATCAAGACCAAGGCGGTGACCTTCCGGCTCTTCGTGAACATGGGCATCCTTGCCGCCCTGGCTGGCCTCATCTTCACGGCCCGGCTCAACTCGGCCCAGCCGGCCGGCGGCACGGGCTTCGAGCTGGACTCCATCGCCGCGGCGTTCATCGGCGGCGCGGCCGTGCAGGGCGGCATCGGGACGGTGGCCGGGGCCATGATCGGCGGCCTCATCATGGGCGTCCTCAACAACGGCATGTCCATCCTGGGCCTCGGCACGGACTACCAGCAGCTCATCAAGGGCCTGGTGCTCCTCCTCGCAGTCGGCTTCGACATCTTCAACAAGAACCGCGCCGGCGGCGGATCCTCCATCGCCAAGCGCTTCAAGTTCAGGACCACCCCGCCCGCCGCGGAGGACGCTACGGCGCCAGCCGAACCGGCGGCGGTCCCGGCCGACCGCGCCCCGAGCAAGGTCTGAGTTCATAGCAAGCACGACGACGGCCCCGCACCTTTTGCGAAGAAGGTGCGGGGCCGTGGTCGTACTGTCCGGGGATGATCGCCGCCAACGGCTAACGGGGCGGCGCCGTCGACGCCCGGAGCACGAGGCCGGGGCTGAGCACCGAGCCGGTGCCGGCGGCCCCACCCTCCATCTCGTCCAGCAATAGGCGGATGCAGCGGGCACCGAGTTCCGTGAAGCCCTGGTTGACGGTGGTGAGGGGCGGGACGAAATACGCGGCCTCCGGCTGGTCGTCGAAACCCACCACGCTGATATCGTCCGGGACGCGCAGGCCGGCCTCGCCGAAGGCGCGCAATGCCCCCAGGGCCATCTGGTCGTTGGCGGCAAACACTGCAGTGACGTTGCCCTGGGCTGCCAACTGCAGTCCGGCGCGGTAGCCGCTTTCTGCGCTCCAGTCACCCGGGATGAGCGGGCCGCCGGACTGTCCGGCCCGGTCGAGGGTGCGGCGCCAGCCTTCGGACCGGGCAGCGGCATCAGTCCAGTCCGGCGGTCCGGAGATGTGGGCAATCGCAGTGTGGCCGAGGTCCAACAGGTGCTGCACGGCGAGCGCGGCGCCGGCGCCCTGGTCCACTGCCACATCGCCCAGCCGGTCCCCCGCCCCGAAGCCCACCGACACCAGCGGGACAGGAACGGCGATGGTGCGCAGTGCGGCGAGCATGGTTTGGTGCGGCGCGATCACCACGATTCCGTCCGCAGGCTGGAGCAGGAAGTGTTCAAGGGCATCGGTGATTCCCGACGGCGTGACGCGGCTGAGGCTGGCCATGCTCACGGAATAGCCGTGCTCGCGGGCAGCCTGCTGGACGCCGAGGAGGGTGTTGGCGGGACCGTAGAAGCCCATTCCGGCGCCCAGGACTCCGATGGCGTGGGAGCGGCGGGTGACGAGCCGCCGGGCTGCTGTATTCCTGCGGTAGCCGAGTTCGGTGATGGCGCGCTCCACGCGCATCCGTGTCCTGGCGCTGACATGGGGGTGGCCGTTGAGGACCCGGGAAACTGTCTGGTGGGAGACTCCTGCCAGGCGCGCCACATCCTCCATGACGGGAGGACGCGGCACGGCACCGCCTGTGACCGCGCCGGTCACACTGCGAAGGCCGGTCACACTGCGAAGGCCGGTCACATTGCGAAGATGGTCCACGCCGCGTGGTGCGTGGCGCCTGCCTCGAGCCGGACCAGGTCGATTCCGCTGTTGAAGGCATCCGGCGGGCAACTCATGGGCTCCACGGCCAGGCCCAGCCGGTTCGCCGCCGGGGGTTCCTTGTCCGCGGTGTGGATCTGCAGCCACCGGCAGCTGCGGTCCCAGGACATGCCGACGCCGGTCCCGCCGGGGTCCCGTACGAGGACGCGCGCCTCGCCACCGTCGTCGAAGGCGATGTCCGTGAAGGCGTGGTCGATCTCGGTGGCGCCGATCGCGCGGGGCGCCCTGAAGTCGAAGGCGTGGCCCACCACGCTGCGCGTTCCCTTGGGCAGCAGGCGGTCCGGCGTGACCTCCAGGAATGCCCCGGCCGGGATTTCAAGGGTCCACTGGTCCAGGGGTGCGGGTCCGGCCACCAGGTACGGGTGCGGGCAGACGCCGTAGGGCGCAGCCGTGCCGCTGGCATTCAGGGCCGTCACCTGCGTGTGCAGCCCGGCATCGTCCAGGGTGAAGTGCGCCTGTAGCTCCAGTACAAAGGGGTAGCCGGTTATGGGCCCCACCGTGCACGTCAACGTGAGCGAACCGGCGTCGTGCTCTTTCGGCGACCAATCCAACGGGAAAGCGAGCCCGTGCAGCGACGTTTGCCGCTCGGGTTCATTGACCCGGAGGTGTTGCACCTCGCCGTCGAAACGGTAGATGCCGTCCGCGATCCTGTTGGGCCAGGGCGCGGCGATGATGCCGCGGTAATCGGGGATCGGCTCCCCGGCAGCGAAGGGAACCACGAGATCGCGGCCCTCGAACGTGAGCCGGCGAAGGGCAGCCGCCCGGGCGGTGACGATCGCTTCGTAGCCGCCCGAGCGGAGGATGAACTCAGTGTTCACAGCCCGCCGGCCAGCTTGTAGTAGGCGGCGTTCCAGCTGAGTTCCTTCTTGAACTGTTTGATGGTGGTGCCCTCGTCGATGGTCAGGAGTTCGGTCTTGGCGATTTCGGCGAAGTCCTCGAACACGTCCAGGCCCACCTGCGTGGACAATACCGTGTGGTGGGCTGCGCCGGCCGTGAGCCACGCTGCGGCCGACGTGGCGAAATCGGGCTTGGGTTCCCAGAGCGCCCGGGCCACTGGCAGGTTGGGCAGCGGTGCGTCGAGGTCCACCACGTCCACGGCATTGGCCACGAGGCGGAAACGGTCGCGCATGTCGGACAACGCGACGACGACGCCGGGTCCGGCGTCCGTGTCGAACACCATCCGGACGGGGTCTTCCTTGCCGCCGATGCCGAGGGGGTGGATTTCGACCCTCGGCTTCGTGGCGGTCAGGGACGGGCAGACCTCAAGCATGTGCGCGCCAAGGATCTTCTCCGAGCCGGGCTCAAGATGGTACGTGTAGTCCTCCATGAGGGAAGCGCCTCCCGGCAGCTCCCCGCCCATGACCTTGGCCGCGCGGACCAGGATGGCGGTCTTCCAGTCCCCTTCGGCGCCGAAGCCGTAGCCGTCGGCCATGAGCCGCTGCACGGCCATGCCGGGAAGCTGCCGCAGTTCGCCGAGGTCCTCGAAGGACGTGGTGAACGCGGCGGAGCCGTTGGCCTCGAGGAAGCTTCGCAGGCCAAGCTCGATCCGGGCGCTGTAGCGCAGGGACTCGTGCCGGGCACCGCCGGCCTGCAGCTCCGCCGCCACCTCGTAGAGGCGCTCGTACTCGGCCACCAGCGCATCGACGTCGGACTCTTTCGCGGAATGGACCACCTCGGCGAGTTCGTTGACGGACCAGGTGTTGACCGAGACTCCGAACCGCAACTCGGCTTCGGTCTTGTCGCCTTCCGTGACGGCGACGTTGCGCATGTTGTCGCCGAAACGGGTCAGCTTCAGGGCGCGGACGGCGGCCCAGCCGGCGGCGGCCCGCTGCCAGATGCCAAGCTGGCGGGCGACCTCCGGATTGGAGGCATGGCCGACGACGGTCTTGCGCGGCACGCCAAGGCGGGACTGGATGTAACCGAATTCGCGGTCGCCGTGGGCTGCCTGGTTGAGGTTCATGAAGTCGAAGTCGATGTCCGCCCAGGGCAGGTCCCGGTTGGCCTGGGTGTGCAGGTGGAGCAGCGGTTTGCGGAGCAGGTCCAGGCCTTGGATCCACATCTTGGCCGGGCTGAAGGTGTGCATCCACGCGGTCACGCCGATCACGGCATCGTTGGAGTTTGCTTCCAGGGCCGTGCGCCGGATGGCGTCCGAATCGGTGAGCACGGGCTTCCAGACAAGCTTGACCGGCACCTCGGCCGAAGCGTTCAGCAGCTCGGCGATTTCCCGGGACTGGGCGGCCACCTGCTTCAGGACGTCCTCCCCGTACAGGTGCTGGCTGCCGGTGAGGAACCAGACTTCGTAGTGGTCCAGGGACGTGGTGTTGGCGCGGGGCATGGTGTCTCCTTGAAGGTCTGAAGGTGCGGCAGACGGCCTAGCGGCCGTAAACGTTCTGGTAGCGCTCGTACAGGGAATCGATCTTGGCCCGGTCAATGGGGAGGGGTTCGCCTAGCTGGCGCGCGATGTGGACAGTGCGGGCCACTTCCTCGCACATCACCGCGGCCTTGACGGCGGCGCGCGCATCCTTGCCGATGGTGAACGGACCGTGGTTCTGCATGAGCACCGCCGGGGAATTGGAGGCTGTGAGGGTGTCCACGATGCCGCGGCCGATCGAGTCGTCGCCGATCAGCGCGAAGGGACCCACGGGAATGGAGCCGCCGAATTCATCGCCCATCATGGTCAGCACGCACGGGATCTCCTCGCCGCGCGCGGCCCAGGCGGTGGCATAGGTGGAGTGTGTGTGGACCATTCCCCCCACCTCCGGCATATTGCGGTACACGTAGGCGTGCGCAGCGGTGTCCGAGGATGGGGACAGTCCGGGATTCCCCCATTCCACGCTTGCGTCGCCGTCCACCGGGGTACCGTGAAGGTCCGTGACCACCATCAGTTCCGGCATCAGTTCGTCGTAGGAAACCCCCGAAGGCTTGATGACCATCAGCTCGTGGCCGGGAATGCGCCCGGACACGTTTCCCGCGGTCCAGACCACCAGCCCGTAGCGGGTCAGTTCGGCGTGCAGGGCGCAGACCTCCGCGCGGACGCGGGAGATGGTGTCCAGGAGCGTGCTCATGCGTTGGCTCCTTCCAGGGTTTCGCTCGCCGTGGCGGTGGAGTTCGACGGCGGTGCTGCCGCCGGCTCCTGCTGCCCGCCCGTTTGGCGCGGGTCCGCGGCGCGGGCCCTGCGCTGGATCGCCTTGAGCCGGTGCATGACCTCGTTGCTTCCCCGGCCGAAGTAATCGTGCAGGGTGCGGTATTCGCGGAAGAGTTCTTCGTAGGCCGCAACGTTCTCTTGGATGGGGGTGTACACCGCTCCCGGCGCCGCGCCCATGGCGGCGGCTGCGGCCCTGATGTCCGGGTACCGCCCGGCGGCAACGGCGGCGTGGATGGCCGAGCCCAGCGCCGGGCCCTGCCCGGAGCCGATCGTGGAGAGCTGCAGTCCGGTGACGTCCGCGTAGATCTGCATAAGGAGCCGGTTCTTCAGCAGGCCGCCGGCCACGATGAATTCCCGCACCGGCACCCCGGAATCCCGGAACGCGTCAACGATCGTGCGGGTGCCGAAGGCTGTGGCCTCGAGCAGTGCCCGGTAGATGTCCTCCGGCCGGGTGGCCAGGGTCTGGCCCACCACCACACCGGAAAGCTCATGGTCCACCAGCACGGAGCGGTTGCCGGAGTGCCAGTCGAGGGCGATCAGGCCGTGCCCGCCGATTGGCTGCCGTGACGCCAGTTCAGTCAGGTGTTCGTGGATGCCCAGCCCGGCGTCGGCGGCGGCCTGGTGGTATTCCGGTGGAACTCCGTGCTTGGTGAACCAGCCGAAGATGTCGCCGACGCCGCTCTGCCCGGCTTCGTAGCCACAGAGGCCGTCGACGATGCCCCCGTCCACTACACCGCACATGCCGGGGACCTCGTGCAGTTCGGCGCCGTTCATGACGTGGCAGGTGGAGGTGCCCATGATGGCTACGAGCTGGCCCGGTTCGACGGCCCGGGCCGCGGGGGCGGTGACGTGGGCATCCACGTTGCCCACGGCCACCGCGATCCCTTCGGGCAAGCCGGTCCAGGCCGCGGCTTCCGCGGTCAGCCGGCCCGCGGCGTCGCCCAGGCGGCCGATGGTGTGCTCCAGCTTGCTGCTGACGAAGTCCTTGAAACCGGGGTTGAGTTCGGCGAGGAACTCCTTGGACGGATACTTGCCGTCCTGGTAGATGCCTTTGTACCCGGCGGTGCAGGCGTTGCGGACATAGTTGCCGCAGAGCTGCCAGACGATCCAGTCCGCGGCTTCCACCCAGTGGTCCATCGCGGCGTAGGCTTCTGGATCCTCTTCCAGCAGCTGCAGGCCCTTGGCGAATTCCCATTCGGAGGAGATCAGCCCGCCGTAGCGCGGAAGCCATGCTTCGCCCCGCTCTTCGGCGAGTTGGTTGATCCGGTCAGCCTGGGGCTGGGCAGCGTGGTGCCGCCACAGCTTCACGTAGGCGTGGGGGCGTCCGGCGAAACCGGGAACCTCGTTCAGTGGCGTGCCGTCCGCCTTGACCGGCACCATGGTGCAGGCAGTGAAGTCCGTTGCGATTCCGACGACGGCGGCCGGGTCGATCCCGGCGTCTGCGATGGCGGCGGGAACTGCCCGCCTCAGCACCTCGCGGTAGTCATCCGGCACCTGCAGCGCCCATTCGCCGGGAAGCCGGGCGGCTGTTCCCCCTGCTACGTCCGCGGGAAGGGCGTCGGTGACCACCGCGTGCGGGTAGTCGAACACCCCGCTGCCGAGCTCTTTGCCGTCCCGGACCCGCACGACGACGGCCCGGCCGGAAAGGGTGCCGTAGTCCACCCCGATGACATAGTTTTCGCTGCCGCCTGCAGTGACGTCCATGAATCCTCCAAGAAATGCCGCCCGCCGCTTCGCGGGCTGCTTCCATTGTGAGCGCTAACAAAATCATCCGTCAAGTGCCGCCCGTCACATACCGTTGAGGCGTCAGGCCGGGGCTGCGGTGCTCCGTCGGATCACAAGTTCCGGCTCGACCACCGTGGTGGCGGTCTCGCCATTCGCCAGGGCAGCGAGCATCAGGTCCATGCAGCGCCGGCCCAGCTCCTCGAAGTCCTGGCGGACCGTGGTGAGCGGCGGGCTGAAGTAGCCGGACTCCGGTTGGTCGTCAAACCCCACTACGGAGACGTCCTCCGGCACCCGCACCCCGGCCTCGTTGAAGGCCCTGAGCAGGCCGAGGGACATCTGGTCGTTGCCGACGAAGATCGCAGTGGCGGACCGTTCGGCGGCAAGGCCCCGCCCGATTTCGTAGCCGCTGCCGGCGCTCCAGTCCCCTTCCACAAGGAGGTCGTCGGCGAGTCCGGCAGCCCGCAGGGCCGCGCTCCAGCCCTCGGCGCGCGCGGCGCCGTCGATCCAGTCCTGGGGGCCGGCAATATGGCCGATCCGGTCGTGGCCCTGCTCGATCAGGTGCCGGACGGCGAGCTCGGCGCCCCGTTTTTGGTCCACCATGGCGCCGCTGATGGACGCGCTTCCCGAGGCCCCGACCGCCACCACGGGAACGCCGGGCGTCTGTTCCTCCAGGGCGAGCAGGGTTTCCGCGTGCGGCACGATCACGACGATGCCGTCCACGGACTGGTCCAGGAAGTGCCGGATCGCGTCGAAGATCGCTTCGCGGCTCACGGTCCGGACCGCCGCGATGCTGACGAAGTAGCCGGCGTCGCGCGCGGCTTGTTCCACGCCCAGCAGGGTGTTGGCGGGGCCGTACTGCGAAAGTTCGCTGCCCAGCACGCCGATGGTCTGCGAGCGCCTGGTCACCAGGCTCCTGGCCGCAGTGTTCCGCCGGTAGCCGAGCTCGGCGATGGCAGCCTCGACCCGCTCGCGGGTGGTCTTGCTGACGTTGGGGTGGTTGTTGATCACCCGCGAGACGGTCTGGTGGGAAACTCCTGCGCGCTCCGCCACATCCTCGAGGCGGGGAAGTCGGGCATTGCTGTTGGCCATGGGGCTATTGTGCTCGATACCACGCGCCGAGGCGAACGCCCGCGGCCTCCCCCACCGCGGCCTTGATGCGACCGTGGAGTGCCCGGAGCCCCGCGCGGTCCGTGCGGACCTCCACGATGCTGCGGCCCTTCAGCGGCGACGTCAGCGCGGCGGCTAGGTCCGCCGTCGTGCCCGCCAGGGAATAGCCGACGCCGTATGCGGCGGCCAGCGCCCGGATGTCCGCGCTGTGCGGGGTGGCGAAGAGTCGTTCGACGGCGGTGCCGTAGCCGCCGCCCGCGTCCACCCCGCCATGCTCCAGCAGCCCGAAGATCGCTCCGCCGGAGTCGTTGAGGACCACGATCCGCAGGTCCGGCTCCGCCTCCCCGCTGCCGAGCAGCAGGCTGCCGGTGTCGTGGAGGAAGGTGACATCGCCCAGCAGGAGCGTGGTTTCCCGGCCCGAGCCGAGGGCGATCCCGGTGGCGGTGGCGATAGTGCCGTCGATCCCGGAGAGGCCGCGGTTGGCGTCCACCGTGGCCAGGGGCGCGGGCTGCGGCTGCCCGGCGAGATCAACGTCGCGGATGCCGTTGGAGGAACCCAGCACCAGCCGGCCCCGGGCGTGCTCCCACACGGTCGCAGCCACGGCGGGGCCGGTGGGCAACGCCTCGGCGGAGAGGACACCGTCCAGCGCGTGCTGGGCCGCGGCGCCGGCCAACAGCCAGGCGTCGAGCCATCCGGCGGCCCCGCGGCCGGCGAACTCACCGAGGCCCGCCAGGGTCTCGAAGGGTGTCTCACGGCGGCGGCCGTGTTCGTACCAAGCCACGGGGACGGGCTCATAGAGGGCCGTCTCTACTTCCGCCCGCGCCAGCAGGGCGGCCACCGGGCGGGACAGCGTGGGCCGGCCGAACACCACCACACGTTCGATCGGCAGCGCGGAATCGGCCGAAAAGTGCTCCAGGAGAAGCCGGTAGGGGCCAACCGCGTTGGGGCCGAAGCGGGCGTTGGACGACGGTTCAGCGAGCAACGGCAGCCCGTAGGCGCGGGCGAATGCTTCGGCGACGGCCCCGGCGCCGTGGCCGGCCAGCACCACGGTGCGCCGCTCGGGCAGCTCAGCGGGCGCGGCAAGCAGCTCCAGGACCTCCGGGCCGGCGTCGTAATGGAAAATACCGCGACCCTCGCGCCGGGGCAGGGCCTCCCCGGGCTCCGGGACAAGGGGTTCGCGGAAGGCGAGGTTCAGCTGCACCGGACCGGGCGGGGTCCCTTCGAGGGCGCCGCTGGCGGCGTGCAGCGCAGTGCGCACCGCCCGTTGCGGATTGTCACCGGCCGGAACGTCGACGGCGAAGCGGACGTGTTCGCCGAAAAGGTCCATCTGGAGGGTGGTCTGGTTCGTCCCGGTTCCATGGAGTTCGGCAGGCCGGTCCGCGGAGAGGACCACGAGCGGCACGGCGGCATGGTTGGCTTCCATGACCGCGGGCAGCAGGTTCCCGACTGCGGTCCCGGAGGTGGTGAGCACGGCCGCGGGCGTGCCGGTGGACAGGGCCAGGCCCAGGGCCGTGAACCCGGCCGAGCGTTCGTCGATCCGGACCAGCAGCGTGACCCGCCCCGCCGCTTCGGCCTCGGCCAGGGCGTAGGCCATGGGCGCCGAGCGCGAGCCCGGAGACACCACCACGTGCCGCACTCCGGCGTCGAGCAGGGTGGCGACGGCGATCCGTGCGGCGGCGAGCGAGGTCAGGGAGTCCTGGGAAGTCACGGTCCCAGTCTATTTGGCGCCGGAAACTGCAACGCGGGGTCACTTACGGCCCATGTCGGGGCGTCCGACGGGCCGTAAGTGGCCCCGCGTTGGGGAGAGTTAGCCCTGGCGGTAGACCTGGACCACGGACGGACGCGGGGCGCGGACCTGTCCGACCTTCGGCGCGGCGCCGGCGGGCACGTAGTCGGGGAAGAAGGAGTGCGGCTCCGCGAAGCTTCCTTCCTCGCCGGGGTGCTGCACGGAGACGAAGACCGTGCGTTCCTCGTCATGGATGACGGGGCCGCAGGTTTCGGCGTCGCGCGGCACGGCAAGGAACTGCTCCACCTTGCCGCGTTCCGGGCCCTCGAGGGTGACCTTGAAGAGGCCGTCGTTGTAGCCGATGGTGGACGGGGCGCCGTCGGTGGAGATCCACAGGTTGCCCACGGAGTCGAAGGCCACGTTGTCCGGGCAGGAAATCGGGGACACCTTGTCCGCCGGGAATCCGGAGAAGTAGGCCGAGGCGTTCTTGGCGGGGTCGCCGGCCACCAGCAGCAGGGTCCAGTTGAACTTGGTGGACGCCTGGCCGCCGTTTTCGGTGATTTCCACGATGTGCCCGTCGCGGTTCTGGGTGCGCGGGTTGACCTCGGTGGCGCCTTCCTTGCCCGGCTTGCCGCGGTCCGAGTTGTTGGTGCAGGCCACGTAGACCTTGCCGCTGTGCAGGCTCGGCTGGACGTCCTCGCAGCGGTCCATCTTGGTGGGGCCCACCTTGTCCGCGGCGAGGCGGGTGTACACGAGGACCTCGGCGACGGTCATGCCCGGTACCGCGGAGGCGCCGTCGACCACGAGCGGCAGCCACTCGCCGGAACCGTCGAACGCGCCGTCGGACGGCAGGACGCCGGCGCCGGTGATTTCGGCCAGCGGAGAATTTCCGGCGAACTTGGCCACGTAGAGGTTGCCTTCGGACAGCAGGGTCATGTTGTGGCGGCGGTCGGCGGCCGCCGTACCTGAACGGTACGTGTCCTTGGAAACGAACTTGTACAGGTAGTCGAAGCGCTCGTCATCGCCCATGTAGGCCACCACGTGCCCGGATTCGGCCACGATCACGTTGGCGCCCTCATGCTTGAAGCGGCCCATGGCGGAGTGCTTCTTCGGGGTGGAGGTGGGGTCGAAGGGATCCACTTCCACGATCCAGCCGAAGCGGTTGCTTTCGTTGGAGTAGCCGGCGTTGCGGGTGTCGAAGCGCGGCTCGTCGAGCTCCCACTGGCGGGCCGTGGGCTTGGCGGTGAGGCCGTAGCGCTTGTCACTTTCGCTGGTGCCCGCGGAGACGAAGTAGCCGTTGAAGTTCTCCTCGCCGGAGAGGATGGTGCCCCACGGGGTGGTGCCGCCCGAGCAGTTGCCCAGGGTGCCCTTGATCTTGCGTCCCGAGGGGTCGTCGATGGTCTTGACCAAGTCGGTGCCCGCGGCGGGCCCGGTCAGTTCGTAGACCGTGTCCGTGAGGTACCGGCGGTTCAGCGGAGCGCCCTTGACGTAGTTCCAGGGCTTGTTCTTGTTCTTGCGCTCCAGCTCGACGACGCTCAGGCCGTGCCCGGCGCGGCCGATGGCGCGGGCTTCCGCGGCCGGCAGGGTGGCCGGGAACATGATGTTCTCGTTGGTGTACTCGTGGTTGGTGAACAGCAGGGCACGGCGGTCCTTGGAACCCGGGACCGGCAGGATGTCCGTGTAGTCGTTGTTGTAGCCGAACTGGCGGGCCTGGGCCGCGGCACTCTGGTTCTCCAGGTCGAAGTCCGGGGAGTCGTTGAACAGCGGGTCGCCCCAGCGGATCACCGGACGCCAGGTGAAGCCGTCGGGAACCGTGAAGGCGTCAACGGTGTAGTCCACCGGCTTGATCGGGGTGAAGCTCAGCTTCGAGTCCTTGAAGCCGGCCGTGGCAGCAGCGGAAAGACCGGCGTCGGCAGCGGCCGCTTCTGCCTGACCGGCAGTCGCGAGGTTTCCGCCGAAGACGACGGCGAGCGCACCGGCGGCGCCAAGGCCCAGGGCGGCCCGGCGGGACATGGCGGCGGAGGCGATGTCCCGGAAGTAGGAGTTGGAGCTGGTGTTGCAGACATCGCCGGAGCAGGCGTTGTCGCACTTGAGCGCACAGGTGACCGGGCTGCGCTTGCCCTTGGTGTGGCCGAGCATCGGCAGGAGCGGGAACGTACGGGCGGGCTTTTCAGACATGGGTGGCCTCCGGATAGTGACTGGGTCCCGGCCACCCTTTCAGCGCAAGGGGAATCTGAGAGGACGCTCTGGTTAAGTTCCGGTGAACTCAGCAGCTTCCCCGGAATCGGCGAGCCGCGCTTCGGCGGCGGCCAGCACGCCGTGGACCCGGCGGAGCCGCTCCAGCCACCAGTCGCGCCGCTCCGCGGAAGCCGCATACCGCTCCAGCAGCCCGGCGTCGGCCGCGGCTTCGCGCACGGCGATGGCGCCGTCGTCGGGCACCAGCGGGTCGGCAGTGATGTCCGACGCGAACAGCCGGACTGTTCCCAGCCCGCAGGCGTACGGCAGTTCCGGCAGGGACGCGGCGAGCGCCAGGCCCGCGCGGATTCCCACCGAAGTGTCCAAGGCGGAGCTGACGACGGCAGGCAGCCCGGCCTGCGCCACGATCTCCAGCGCACGCCGGACTCCGCCCAGGGGCGCCACCTTCACGACGATCAGGTCCGCCGCGCCAGCCCGGGCGACCTTCAGGGGGTCGTCCCCCTTGCGCACGGATTCGTCGGCGGCAATCAGCACGGGTGTGCCATTTCCGGCGAGGCGCCGGCGGACCTCGGCGAGCCCGGCGATGTCCGGCACCGGCTGCTCCGCGTATTCAAGCCCGACGGCGGCAAGCCGGCCGAGTGCCTCCACCGCCTGCGGCACGTCCCAGCCACCGTTCGCGTCCACCCGCACCGCGGCGTCCGGCAGCGCTTCCCGGACGGCGGTGACGCGTGCGACATCGTCCGACAGTTCCTGGCCGCGTTCGGCGACCTTGACCTTGACCGCGTCCACCCGGCCGAATCGGGCGAGCACCTCGGGCACCCGGGCGGCGTCGACGGCGGGGACCGTGGCGTTGACGGGGATGCTGTGGCGGAGCGGTTTGGGGAAGCCGGTCCAGGCGGCCTCGACGGCGGCGGCGAGCCAGCGGGAGGCCTCGGCATCACCGTATTCGGGGAAGGGGCAGAACTCGCCCCAGCCGGCCGGCCCCTGCAGCAGCAGCGTTTCGCGCTCCATGATGCCGCGGAATTTCACCCGCATCGGCAGGCTCACTACGCGGGCGGTCGCGAGGAGTTCCTCGAGGTCGGGCAGCGGCGTGGTTGGTCCGGCGGCGGTGCTTTCAGGCATGCTGCCACTGTATCCGGGCCCCTCCCCGCGAGGGGGCGCGCGTTTGCCTCGGGAGGGTTATCCTCAGTGGACAAGCACATTTTGGGAGCTCACCATGACGCACCCCGGCAGCGGTTCCACCCCACCTCCAGGCTGGTACTCCGACCCTGCGGACCCGCGACGGTCCCGCTGGTGGGACGGCGTGGCTTGGACAAACCATTACTCCCCGCAGCCCGGAAGCATGCCCGGGAACGTGCGCCCAACGCCACCGGTTCAGGGTCCGCCCTCCCAAGGCGTGCCGCCCGTTCAGTGGCCGACGGCCCAAGCGTCCCCTTCGCCGTGGACCACCCAGGGGAACGTCCCTCCCCTCCTCGGCGCACCGGCCGAGCGGCCGAAGCTCGACAGCCGGACGCCGGTCCTCAACCCGTTCATCTGGGGCGTGGTGCTGCTGCCGCTGCTGTCGCTCATTTTCCTGCTGGCGTGGAACCCCGAACTGCGCTTCCGCACCCTGGGCTCCCGGCAGGTGCTGGACCCCACCTCGATGTTCACGCCCTGGTATTTCGCGATCGTCGTTTCGGGCTTCCTGCTGTACGGGGTTTCGGTGCTGCTGGCGTACCTCGATTGGCAGAAGCTCAGCCAGGACGGCGTGGTGCGCCCCTTCCACTGGGCCTGGTGCTTCCTCGGCCCTGCCGTCTACGTCATCGGCCGCTCCGTCATTGTGCACGGGGTCGCGGCCGGGCGTGGCCTCGCCCCGGTGTGGGCCCTGATCGGAACCTTCTTGCTGAGCACAGTGGTCACCTCTATCAAGGTCTCCGCCATCATGGTCCAGTTGATGTCTTCACTCCGCAGCTAGCCGTTCCGGCCACGGGACAATGCCATCCTTCCCTCACACGCGTTAGGTAGACTGCTGGAAAACGCAGTGTGAAGGAGTTGGGATGCAACGCAAGGCAACCGCGCTCGACGTCGCGAAGCGCGCGGGCGTCTCCCGCAGCGCCGTGTCCCTGGTGCTCAACGGCCGGGGCGACGGCAACGTGGCGAAGGAGAGCCAGGACCGGATCCGGCAGGCCGCCGCCGAGCTGAACTACTCCCCCAACCCCATCGCCCTGAGCCTGCGCAATCAACGGACACGAGTGATCGGCATCGTCTCGGACGAGGTGGTGACCAGCCCCTTCGATGGCAACATCATCGGCGGCGCCGACGACGTCGCCCGAAGCCGCGGCTTCGTCACCGTGGTGATGGACACCGAGCTTGACTCCTCCCGGGATGCCAGCGCCGTGGAGACGCTGCTGGACCGGCAGGTGGACGGGCTCATGTACGTCACCGTGGGCCTCAAGCCGCTCGACGTGCCCCAGGGCATGCTGCGGGTGCCGTCCATCCTGGCCAACTGCATCGACAACGCCCCCGTCCCGCGCCTGCACCACGTCATTCCGGACGAAGTGTCCGGCGGCCGCGAAGCCACCGAGCACCTGCTTGGCCTGGGGCACCGCGACATCGCATTCCTCGCCGGGGCGCAAAGCTCGCCGGCGGCGCCCTTGCGGGTGCAGGGTTTCCAATCGGCCTTTTCTGCAGCCGGACTGCCTGTGCGCGGGGACCGGGCCTTCCTGGCCGGCTGGGATATCGATACCGGCTTCCACGGTGCCATGAAACTGCTCGACGGCGTGTCCCCCGCCGAACGCCCGACGGCGATCATGTGCGCGAACGACCGCCTCGCCGTCGGCGTCGTGCTGGCCGCCGCCAGGCTGGGGCTCAGCGTGCCGCGGGACCTGTCGATCATGGGCTACGACGACGAATTCCGGATCGCGAACACCATGGTCCCGGCACTGACCACCATGGCACTGCCCCTTCGCGAGATGGGTGCGGCGGCGATGACGAAGCTGCTGGACGCGGTGGAAGGGACCGTCGAGGAGGCAGCGGACCAGGACGCTGGCGACCCCCTGGAAACGATGGTCCCCTGCCGCCTGGTGATCCGGGAATCCACGGGCCCGGTCCCGCCCGGTTCCCCCAAGTAGCTCGCAGTTGTGGTCGTTTTGAGGGCTCAAAACGACCACAACTGCGAGTCAGTTGGGTGAGCGCCGAGGCTACGCGCCCGCCAGTTCCCAGACTTCAGCACTTGCACCGGCGGGAAGTTCCAGCCGCCACTCCTCGTCCGGGGCCGGGTAGGCCCGGAGCGTCGTCGCCACGGCACCGCTGCGGTACACCTCCACGAGGGAGGCATCGATGAAGACCCGGAGTTCTTCTCCCGCGGCCAGCGGCTCCGCGAACACGGTCTGGGCATCACCAAGCACCAGGCGCACCTCGCCGCCGGCGGAGGGGGTCTCCGCAGTGACCCGGGCCTCCGCGAAGGCCGGAAGCTCCACACTTCCGACGGCGGCCTCCGCCAGCCGGGCGGACCGGTAACCCTCGATCTCCGGTGCCGGAGCTACCGCGAGCGACCCCGCGACGACGGACAGCACGCGCGGGTGCGTGAGCACGCCGGCCCAGCCCGCGGCGTCGATCTCCGCCTGGCTGCGGCCGCGCCGCCCGTCCCGGCCCGGTCCCTCGTTGGCCCAGCCCCAGAGCAGTGCCCGCGGGGTGCCGTCCGGGGCGTCGTCGAGCTGGGTGACCTGCGGGGCATAGAAGTCCCGGCCGTAGTCCGACTTGCCGGCGCTGTGCGGGGTGAACACGGGCAGGCCCGTTGCCGGGTCCGCAACCATGGTGCCGAGCAGATGGCCGACACCGAGGGCGTGTTCGTGGTCGTCGTCCTTCTGCCAAAGCGAGAACATCGCCAGCCAGGCGGTGCCGCCCTGACCATCGGCGATCCGCACCAGCTGCGGGCACTCCCAGATCTCGGCCCTGTTCACCTCGTGCCCGGCACCGGCCGGGTTGTCCGTGGTCAGCCAGATTCCCTGGTAATCCCAGGCGTCCATGCTGTCCACCCGGTAGAGCAGCAGCGCGGCACGGCCGTCGGCAAGCCCGGCGCCCTGGATCGCGTAGCGCCGGCCCTCGAAGCGGAAGAGGAAGGGATCCCGCACGGCCGTGACCTGCGGGTCTTCCGGCATGGACACTGCCACATGGCCGTCCTGGGTCCACTGCACCAGGTCCGCCGAGCCGCGGGCGATGACCACCTGCGAGGCACCTTCGCCGGAACGGACACCCGAGTACGCGGCGGTGGGTACGCCGTCGTCGTCCGTCACCACGCCGGTCCAGCAGCCGAAGTCGTCCGGCCCGCCGTCCTGGGGCCGCAGCGCCACCGGGTGCTCGTCCCAGCGCAGCAGGTCGGGGGAGCTGACGTGCCCCCAGCAGATCCGGTGGTGCCGGGCGGAGTCCGGGTTGTACTGGAAGAAGACGTGGTAGCGGCCGTTGATATAGCTGACGCCGTTGGGATCGTTGATCCAGCCCTGCGCCGGGCGGGGATGCAGGCGCGGAAACGCAGGGTCCGCAGGGCTGTCGGCGTGGCCGGCCGCGGTGACGGCTGCGGCCAGGTCCGGGTTGTTCATGAAGGGTTTCCTTTTCGGATGGGTTGTATTACTTGCCGGTACCGGCGGTGAGGCCGTCCCGGAGGGCGCGCTGGCCGAACATGAAGACCACCAGGGCCGGGATCATGGAGAGCACGACGCCGGCGAGCACCACGGAGATGCTTCCGGTGCCGAGGTTGCCCTGCAGTGAGACCAGGCCCAGCGGGAGCGTGAAGTTCTGCTCCGAGATGGTCATGATGAGCGGCCGGAAGAACTCGTTCCAGTGGAAGTTGAACGCCAGGATGCCCACGATCGACAGTCCCGGCATTGCCAGCGGCGCGTACACGGAACGGAATGTCCGCCACGGGGAGGCGCCGTCGATCGCGGCGGCCTCGGCGAGGTCGGCCGGCAGCCCCAGGAAGTACTGGCGCATCAGGAAGGTGCCGAACGCCGTCGGGATCGCCGGCAGGATCAGGGCCAGCAGCGTGTCCGAGAGTCCCACGCCGCGGATCAGCATGAAGACCGGAACGATCGTGACCTGGGCGGGCACCATCATGGTGGCCAGCACCACCGAGAACAGGGCGCCGCGGCCGCGGAACCTGAGGTTCGCGAAGGCGTAGCCGGCCAGTGCCGCCGTGATCATCTGCCCGACGGCGATCAGCCCGGTGACCAGGGCACTGTTGATGACGAGGGCGATGATGTTCAGCTGCTTGAAGACCTGTCCGTAGGAGACGAAGTCCGGGTTCAGCGGCAGGAACGACGGCGGCAGCTGGAACGACTCCGCGGGCGGACGCAGGGAAGTGGACAGGGTCCACAGCACGGGTCCGAGGACCAGTACCGCGGCGATGGAGAGGAGCACGATGCGGCCGGCGACGGACCAGTCGCGCTTCCTGCGGTGGACAACCCGCTCAGCGGCGGTGCGCTTGATGGTGGTGGTCATGGCGGGCCTCACTGGTAGAAGACGAATCGTTTGCTGAGCCGGAACTGCGCGGCCGTGATGGCCATGATGATCAATGTGAGGATCACGCCGATCGCCGAGGCCTGGCCGAATTCAAGCCGCTGGAACGCGGACTCGAAGATCACCATCACGGCCGTGCGGGTGGAGTCGCCGGGGCCGCCGCGGGTGAGCACGAAGGGCTGGTCGAAGACCTGGAGGGCGTTGATGATCGCCATCACGGAGGCCACCAGGGTGGTGGGGCTGAGCAGCGGCAGTGTCACGTGGACGTGCTTGCGCCAGCCCGTGGCGCCATCCAGCGACGCCGCCTCGTAGGTTTCCACCGGGATGGACGCCAGCCCGCCGATGAACAGCAGGAACGAGAAGCCGAAGTTCTGCCACACGTACACCAGGATCACGACGGCGGCCGAGCCGCCCGGCGTCGTCAGCCAGGGAACCGCGGGGATGCCCACGAGGGACAGCAGCCAGTTGACCACGCCGAACTGCTCGTTGAAGAGGTACCGCATGAAGATCGATACCGAGGCGGCGGAGAGGATCAGCGGGAAGAAGAAGGCGCTGCGGAAGAAGACCCGCAGCCAGGCCGGAAGCTTCTCCTGGACCATGATGGCCAGCCCGAGGGCAAGGCCTAGCTGCAGGGCCACGGCCACCACCACGAACAGGATGGTGTTCAGGAACGACACCCGGACCGTGGGGTCCTGGACGACTTCGGCGAAGTTCTCGAAGCCCACGAAGCTCGGCGCCGAGATGATGTCCCAGCGGAAGAAGGCCAGGGCCACCGAGGCGATGATGGGCAGGACGGTGAAGATGCCCATGCCCACGATGGTCGGTGCCAGGAAGATCCAGGGCAGCCAGGGCTGGCGTTCGCGGCCGGAGCGGCGTGCCTTGCCGGCTTGGCCGGCGCTGTTGCCGCGCAGGGCTTTGGTGCGCACGCGCGTGTCGCTTGCGGTGCTCATGGCTGCCTCCTCAAGGCAAATTCGAGGTCCCTCTGCAGCGAGTCGAGTGCCGACTTCAGCTGCCGCTCGTCACCGCTGACGGCCAGGGACACGTTCTTCATCAAGGCCGTCTCGACGGCGGCCTGCTGGGGTGGTGCGGGAATGGGACCGGTGCTGGGGAACCGGTCGAGGGTGTCGTAGAAGACCTTCCAGTGCCGCGGGCCCTTGCCCGCATACAGCTGCTCATTGACCATGGAGCGCCGGGCCGGGGTGGTGTTCGGTGTGGGGAAGACGATCTGCATGGCCTCCAGGCTGGAGCTGAACTTCACCCATTCCCAGGCGGCGTCCTTGTCCTTGGCGGTCTTCATGATCGCGTAGCCGGCGGTGCCGAACTGGTGCCGCTGGGTGCGCCACCTCGGGAAGAACTGGACATCGTAGTCGTCCTGCTTCATACCGGCCTCGCTCAGGCCCTGGACCCAGTAGCCGCCGGCCGGCGTGGTGCCGATCCGGTTGGAGGCGAAGAGGCCCACCAGCGAGTTGCCGCCGCCTTCTTCGGGGCGCACACCCAGGCCGTCCTTGACCAGCCCTCGCAGGAAGTCGAAGGATTCGAAGACCTTCGGATCATTGGCGTTGGGCTCGAGCCACTGGTAGCCGCCCGAGCGCATGCCGCGGGTGGGGTCGTTGGCGTAGAAACTGTCCCACAGCCATCTGCCGCCGGTGGACTTGGTTTCCTTCAGGAAGCTGGTGTCGTTGGCGTAGAGCCACGGGACCACGCCGCCGAAGAGCCGGTTGGTCCAGTAGTACGGTGTGAAGTCCGAGGGCCGGGCCTTGCGCATCGCGGCCAGGGTGCTGCGGAAGTCCAGGTGGGTCCAGTCGTCCGCCGGCCGCTCCAGGCCTGCCTGCTGCAGGGCCTTGGTGTTGTAGTACATGTTGGCGGCGTTCCAGTCGATGGGGAGCTGGAACAGGCTGCCCTTGTACATGAAGGCTTCCACCAGGCTGGGGTGGACGTCCGCGAAGTACTCCTTCATGTGCCCTGCGTCCCGGCGCAGGTACTCGTCCAGCGGGTGGGCCAGCTTCTCGGCGAACAGCTGGGCACCTTCCGTGGCCACGTACACCACATCCGGCGGCGTTCCGGCGGCCACCATGGTGAGGATCTTGGTGAAGAAGTCCTTCCAGTCCACGGCCTGGATGGCCTGGACCTTCACCTTGATGTCCGGGTGGACCTTGGCGAATGCGTCGACCACCTTCTGGCGGGCAGCGGCGTCCGCGGCGGTACCCATGATGGCGATGCTGAGGCTGTTGTCGCCGCGGCCGGGGATGTCGGTACCGGTCAGCCGCGGCCACGACGCCACGGTTGCCCCGACAATTCCCACACCCAAGGCGCCAAGGGCGGTCCTGCGTGAGATTTCACGCAGCTTCCCATTGCTTCCTGGCATGTCTTTTTCCTTCCTAACACGTGTTAGGAACTGTAAATCCTCAACCTAACACGTGTCAAGAGTCACAAGCTAGTTGCCGCTTCCTCACCGGCACCCAGCTACCGCCCAGGGAATGCGCTGTGTCCTGCCGGGCGCGGTGTGGCACCCTGAAAGGGATGATTTTTCGAAGGGACAGCAGCCTCCGGCCCGCACAACGGGAAGCCGGCGGACAGCGGGAAGCCGGCGGACAGCGGGAAAGCGAGTGGCAGCGGGAAACCGGCCGCCCCGCAGGAACCGGCGGACGCCCGGCCGCAAAAGGCAGCGGCCTGCCCTTCGCTTTGGCCACCCTGGCCTGTGTGGCCGGGCTTGTGGCCAGCTACTACTTCTTCGTCCAGACCACCACCGGCCAGTACATCGACGAATCGGCCCTCGTCGAGGCCGGCGAACTTCACGGCCCTGCCGGCAGGGCCACGACGCGTTTCCTGGACCTCCTGCCGGGCACCTCCCTGGCGATCGCCGCCGTCGTGGTCCTGTTCGTCACCCTGGCCCGGCGGCGCTGGAAGGCGGCGGGCATCGCGGTGGCGGCCTGCGCCGTCGCGAACCTGGCGACGCAGCTGCTCAAGGATTGGTTCCCGGACCGGCCGTTCACGGGCGTCCAGACCTTGGAACTGAATTCCCTGCCCTCGGGGCACACCACGCTGGCTGCCTCGGCCGCCGCCGCGGTGTTCCTGGTGGCCTCCCCGCGCTGGCGGCCGCTGGCGGGCTTCCTGGGCGGCACCTTCGCCGTGGCGGCCGGGGTGTCCACGCTGGTCAACCAGTGGCACCGGCCTGCCGACGTCGTCGCGGCGTTCCTCGTGACCGGTGCCGTGATGCTGCCCGCCGGCTGGCTGGTGATGCGCACTGGCAACCGCTGGAACGTGTGGGGCGGGCACGGCGAGCACTGGGCGTCCTCCCGGCTCTGGCTGACGCTTTCCGTGCTGGCCGGGCTGCTTTCGGCGGGAGTCGCCGTCTACTCGCTGCTCAGGATCGCGCCCTTGGGGGTAGGTATTCCCGGGCTGGCCCAGGAAGAAAGCACCACCAACTATTTCTGGGCCGGCGTCTCACTGATCGTGATCACGGGGTACCTGGGGACGGTAGCCGCCACGTGGCTGTTCGGCCGGGCCGCACGCAAACGGTAGGCGGTCACACCGGGCCAGGCCGCGGGTCCTAGTAGTTCCGGCGATGCCTCAGTTTCGTAAGCGTGACGGTGAACACCGCCGCGGCGGCCAGGCCGAGCACCCCGCACGACCAGATCCCGGCGGCAAGGGAAACCGCCGCCGTCATCGCGGAGAGAAGCATCGGGCCGCCGGTGCTTCCGGCGTCGGCGATGAACCGCCACAGGCCCAGGAACTGGCCCCGGCCGCGCTCGGGCGAGAAGTCGGCGCCCAGCGTCATGACCAGCCCGGAGCTGATGCCGTTGCCGAACCCGATCAGCATGGCCGCCAGCCCCAGGCCGACGAATCCGCCGGACAAGGGGATGAGGAACAGTGAAATGCCCATGACCACGGTGGACGGCAGGGCTACCCAGAGCCGGCCCTTGCGGTCCATGAGCTTGCCGGCCGGGTAGAACACCAGCATGTCGATGGCACCGGAAACGCCGTAGATCAGCGAGGCGTGGGTGGCGTCCAGGCCCAGGTGATCCGCCCATAACGGGATGACGACCTGCCGCGAGGCGCGCAGCGCAGCCAGCAGCAGCACGCCGGTGCCCACCGCGAACAGGACCTGGGCATGGGCGGACGCGACAGACCGGAGGGTCGGCTCCGGCCCCGTGGCAACGCCGGGCGTTCCGGCGCCCTTCGCCACCAGGTCAGGAATGGTGAGCGAGAGGCCCGCCGCGGCCGCCATCGCCACGGCCCCCACCCAGTAGGCGCCGGCGATGCCGAGGAACTGCATCGCCCCGGCACCCACGAAGGGGCCGATGAACACCCCGATCCGGGTGCTCCCGCCCAGGGTGGACAGCGCCCGCGCCCGGAATTCCACCGGCACGGCTTCAGTGAGGTACTTCTGCCGGGCCAGGTTGAAGACACTGGTGGCCATTCCGACGATCGTCATGGCCACGGCCAGCAGCCACAGGCCCTGGTGCAGTCGCGGGGCGAGTGCGGCCGCCGCGAGCGCCAGTGCACCGATCGCGCCCGCTCCGGTGATGGCCCAGCGCTCCCCGATACGGATGGTGATGAGCGAGGCCGGGATGTTGAACAGCCAGGACCCCACGCCGATGAGCGTGACCAGTAGGGCCGAAAGGGCCGCGGAGGCGCCCAGTTCCCGGGCGGACAGCACCACCACCGGAAGCACCGCGCCTTCACCGAGGCAGAACAGCACCGTGGGCCCGAAGGCGGGGAGGGCGATGCTGCGCAGGGAAAATGCCGGGGAAGTTCTGGTGGTGCTCATTCCCCTCATCCTAGGACGAACAGGTGACCACGCGGTTCCTGCCGAGCGCCTTGGCCTCGTAGAGCGCGGCGCCGGCCTCCGAGATCAATCCGAAAGGTCCGCCCGGATCAGGGCTTCAGGAGCCACAGCATTTGTTGGCTGCCATCGCCTGCTAGACGTAGCCGTCAACGATTGCGGCAGCGATCTCCTTGTAGGCGCGGCGGGTTTCCGGCCGCAGCACATCCAGGGTGACGAGGTCGCCGTCGGCCACTCCCCTGTCGTGGGGCACGGCGATCAGCTGGCGGCAGATCCCGGAGAGGTGTTCCTCGATCGCGCTCTTGTCCACACGGGAGGAGACCTCGTCCTTGTCCGTGATGACCACGATCGCGTTGCGGGCCAGGTCCTCGTAGCCGTGGCTGGCGAGCCAGTGCAGGGTGCTGCGGGCCCGCTTGGCGCCGCTGACGGCGTACCCGGCGGCGATGATGAGGTTGTCCGCGGACTGCAGGATGCCCTTCATGGCGTTGTGGGTGACGCCGGTGCCGCAGTCCGTCAGGGCCACGGAATAGTAGCTGGAAATCAGCTGGCGGATCTTCAGGTACTCCGCCGCGGTGAGGGAGTCCGAGACTTCCGGGTCCTGCTCCCCCGCAATCAGGTGCAGGCGGCCGGCGTGGTGCATGTAGCGGGACAACCCCGTCAGGGAGTCGATGCTCTCCAGGTTGCCCAGCAGGTCGGTGATGGTGCGCGGGGTGGACCGCTGGTAGATGCCTTCGCCGAGCGCCCGTTCCACGAGGTCGCCGGAGTCCGGGTTGGCGTCGATGGCGCACGGCGGGTCCCCGCGGTATTCGGCCAGGGTCAGGCCCACGCCCACTGTGGTGGAGGTCTTGCCGATACCGCCCTTGAGGCTCAGGATCGCGGTGTTGAAGCTGCCCTGCAGCTGCCGGGAGATCCGGCGCGCCAGCTCGTCTTCCTGGCGCTGCTTGGCGCTGGGACCCATGTTCCAGGCACCGCCGGTGAGCCGGTAGACGGCTCCGCGGAACCCGCCGACGGGCCGCGGCTTCTGTTCCCTCACGAAAGCACCCGGGGAGCTGATGAAGTCCGGCATCGGCGCCGAGCGCAGCGCCGCGCGTTCCGCCGAACGCGCCGAGCCGGGCACCTCTTCCGTGACCGGATCGTTGACGACGGCGGCATCCGGTCCGGGCGTCTGGCCTTCCCACCCCGCGGTTGCCGCGGTTCCTGCCGCGGTCTCTTCCGCGAGGCCCGTTTCGGTGCCGGTGGCATCGGCCGCGGCGGCCGCCGCGGCCCAGGAGCTGCTCTGGATGAGTCCGCCCGAGGCGGTTCCCGGTTCTGGCTTGTTTGCGGGGACGATTGGCATGGTTCCTGTCCGGGCATCGTCCTCGGCACGCCGGCGATCGCGGCGACTGCGGAACTCTGGCTGCCCTTCGGTAGCGGTAGCTGGGTCGTTGTCGTTCTGCACGGAATCCGCCATGGTGTCGTCCCCCCGGACCCGCAACGGCCGGCGCTGCGGAGCTCGATTGAAATGCATCAAACGCTAAGTCTAAGCGCCCGTCGACAACGCTGCAGTTCAAGACCGCCTTCACGCTCCGGTCCACCCTGCGCTGTGTGACAAAGCGAACACACGCAGGAACAAGTCGCGGCAGGCTTCGGGAGACCATACTCCCTGCATGAGACCTTCACCACAGTCCCTTGGGCAGCCCTCCATGACGGCACCGCGGCAGGAGCTGCGGCGCGATGCGCTCGGCGTCGGCGGCATCGTGTTCCTCGTCCTCGCCGCGGTGGCACCGCTGACCGGCATCATCGTGATCGCAACCATCGGCATCGCCGTGGGCAACGGCGGCGGCATGCCCGGTTCCTTCCTCATCGCCACTGCCATCCTGCTGCTCTTCGCAGTCGGGTACGCCCAGATGGCCCGAACCCTGGTCAGCGCCGGCGGCTTCTACGCCTTTGTCGTGCGCGGCATGGGCCGGCCGTTCGGACTCGCCGCCGGCTTCATCGCCATGCTCGGCTACAACTGCTTCGTCGCCGGAGCCATTGGAACTTCCGGCTTCTTCACCGCGACAGTCGTCAAGGACCTCAGCGGCCTGGACCTTCCCTGGTTCCTGTGGAGTCTGGTCTCGGTTGCCGCCGTCTTCCTGCTCAGCCGCCGCGGCATCGATGTCAGCGCCAAGGTCCTGGGGGTCTGCCTGGTGCTGGAAGTGTCGATCCTGCTGGTCCTGGACTTCTCGGTGCTGTTCCGCCACGGCTTCGCGCCCGCAGCATTCTCGCCCGAGTTCGTGTTTTCCGGCTCGCTGGGCCTCGGACTGCTGTTTGCCGCCAACTGCTTTGTGGGCTTCGAGGCCACCGGCCTCTTCGGCGAGGAAGCCCGGGATGCGCGCCGGACCATCCCGAGGGCCACCTATCTGTCCATCCTCTTCATCGGCGCCTTCGCGGCCTTCACCAGCTGGGCGATCGTCAGCGCACTCGGAGTGGAGCAGGCGCAGGGAACTGCCGTGGAACACCTGGCCACCGGCGATCTGGTCTTTGCGATTTCCACCGAATACCTGGGCGATTTCCTGACCAAGGCCATGATGGTGTTGCTGCTTGTCTCCCTCTTTGCGGCGCTGCTGGCCCTGCACAATTCAGCGAGCCGGTACATCTACGCCTTCGGACGCGTCGGCGTCCTCCCGCCCGCCCTGGGCCGCACCCGCCCGGGCAGCGGCGCCCCGCAGAACGCCAGCATGGCCCAGCTGGCCTTCGGCACGGGCATTGCCTTCATCTTCTGGCTTGCCGGGCTCGACCCGATCACCGCACTCACCGCGTCCATGACGGGCTTCGGAACCCTCGGCATCCTGAGCCTGCAGCTCATGGCGGCTGTGGCCGTCGTCGTGCATTTCCGGCGCCAGCGGGACCCGAGGCTGTGGCGGACGCTCGCCGCCCCCGGCCTCGGCGCCGTGGGCCTGGCCCTGATCGTCGGGCTGGCGATCGCGAACTTCCCGGCGCTGGCCGGTTCGGACAATCCGGCAATCGGCGCCCTGCCCTGGCTGCTGGCGGCCGCCGCCCTGGCGGGCGTGGCCACTGCGGCATGGCTGAAGTCCCGGCGCCCCGCCGTCTATGAGGGGCTGAACCTGGACCTCGAACGATTCAACTGATCAGTGGGACGTCTCCTGGAGACGTTTGATGAACCAGCGCGACTGCTCGGGACCGTACGGCAGCACGGGGATCGCCTTGGTGGCGTCGGTGGGCATGTCGCGGATGGACTGCCGGGCCTGGCGGACCGCGGTGCTCATCGTGTCGGCGAGGGTCTTGACGAACTGGTCACTGCAGGGCTTCCCGTGGCCGGGGATCAGGAACTCGTAGCGGTGGCGCAGGGCTGAGATGTGCCGCAGCGCATCCGCCCACTCTTCCGGGTAGGAATCTTCGAAGGAAGGGTGGGCGCCCTGTTCCACCAGGTCGCCGGCGAAAAGGGTGCTCGGAGTGCCCACCAGCAGGTCGCCGTCGGTGTGGCCGCGGCCCAGGTAGAACAAGGTGGCGGTCAGTCCGCCCAGGTCCACCAACACCGGCTGGTCCTTGACGATGGCGTTCGGGATGACGATCTCCACCGCTTCCCCGCTTCCGGCGGCCATTTCCGGCTCGATGTCCGCCACCAGGCGGCGCTGGTGGTCGGCGTCGTCGTCGATCGTCGCGGCACAGTTGACATGCGCCCAGAACTCAGTGACGCCGGCATCGGCGAACACCGCATTGCCGAAGAAGTGGTCGTAGTGCGCGTGGGTGTTGACCACCACCAGCGGCAGCTGCGTCTTTTCACGGACGGCTGCCAGGATTTCCCGGCCCTGGCGGGGCCCGCTGCCGGTGTCGATCACCATGGCCCGTTCCTGGCCCGCCACCAGGCCCGTGTTCAGCAACCGCCCAGGGGTTTCCAGCACATAGTTGTCCGGGCCTACTTCGAGCCAAGCTGACATTTCGTCTCCGTATCCAGATGCGTTCCGGCGGTGTCCAGGCCTTGATTCTACCCACGGAGCGGCGGCACAACGGGGAGGAACCGCTTCGCGCCAGGCGCGGTTGCATCGGTCTTTTGCGAACGCCCGACGGCGGCGCGCAAGCTCTTGTTTCCCGCCCCGCCGTCTGCTTCCCTGAAGGTGTGCCGGGCAGCAGACGGACCACCTCCGGCGTGGTTGCTCCCGACCGGCGGAAGGGGCATCTGCCATGGATTCCTTGTGGCATCAGAACGGCACCAGGATCGACAGCGATCAGTTCA
The DNA here is from genome assembly GCF_049913155.1 of Arthrobacter sp. R-11. GTDB lineage: Bacteria > Actinomycetota > Actinomycetes > Actinomycetales > Micrococcaceae > Arthrobacter. Next base: position 3,453,493 of record NZ_CP183979.1, read on the forward strand.
CCCCCGGAGGCAGCTACGACGTCGTCGTTGCGGGCGCAGGGATCACCGGACTGGCCACCGCCGTCATGCTTTCCCGGGCGGGCCACAGCGTCCTCGTCCTTGAAGGGCGCCACGTCGGGGCAGCGGCCACCGGGAACACCACGGCCAAGCTGAGCCTGCTCCAAGGCACGGTGCTGTCCGGGCTGCGCAGCATGTTCTCGATCCGGCAAGTCCACGCCTACGTGGACGCGAACCGGGCGGCACAGGAGTGGCTGCTGGACTACCTCGAGGGGCGCGGCGTGCCGTTCCAATACCGCGACGCCTACACCTTTGCCACCACCACTGCGGGAGCCGAGCGGCTGCGTACTGAACTGGAAGTGTCGCTGGCGGCCGGCCTGCAGGTGGAGGCCACCCGCGAAACGGGGTTGCCGTTCGACGTCGAAAGCGCCCTGCGCCTTCCGCGCCAGGCCCAGTTCAACCCGATGGACGTGCTGAGGGCGCTCGCTGCGGATGTCAGGGAGGCCGGCGGAAGCATCGTCGAAGGCGTGCGGCTCATGAACGTCCACGCCGGCGATCCGCTCACGGTGATCACCCGGCGAGGCGACGTCCGCGCCGGGACGGTGGTCCTGGCCACCGGCACGCCTGTCCTGAACCGCGGACTCTACTTTGCCAAGCTCCGTCCCAACCGCTCCTATGCCGCAGCGCTACGGCTCCCGGACGGCGTCAACCCACCACCGGGAATGTACCTCTCCGCCGAGCCCCCCACCCGTTCGATCCGCGACTATCCGGGACCCGACGGCGGAACCTCCGACGGCGCGGCCCCCGACGGCAGGCTCCTGCTGGTCGGCGGCTTTGGGCACCCGGGCGGACGGGCGCCGTCGCCCAAGGCCAATCTGGAACAACTCATAGCCTGGGCACAGGGACACTATCCGGGTGCCGAGGTCGCGCACACGTGGTCCGCGCAGGACTACCAGGCGGTCAACCTCATGCCCTTCTTCGGCAAGCTGCCCCGGGGCCGCGGCAAGATACTCTTCGGCACCGGCTACAACAAATGGGGCATGACCAACGGCGTGGCCTCGGCCTTGGACATCGTCTCCGACATCACAGGCAGCCCCCGGCCTTCCTGGGCACGCACCATCCACCAAAGGACCACCGGTCCCCGGGGTGCGGCGTCGGCCGTGTCATTCAACATGGACACCCAGCTGCAGAACCTGCGGGACAACGCCGCGCTGAAAGACAAGCCCGAGATCACCGAAGAAACCACACCTGCGGAGGGCACCGGCGTCACGGGGCTGTTCCATGGCAAGCCCGCCGCGGTCTGCACCGTGGACGGAGTCACCTGCCGCCTGTCCGCACACTGCGCCCACTTGGGCGGCATCCTGCACTGGAACGACGCCGAACAGTCCTGGGACTGCCCGCTCCACGGTTCCCGCTATTCAGCCTCGGGCAAGCTCCTGGAAGGTCCGGCCACTCACAACCTGCTCAAGCTGCAGTAGGATTCCCGCCTCCAAGGCCTGGGAGCCTAAAGGTCCGAGAGCACTGTGCCCGGGTTCTCGATGGCGTCCGCCACGTAGCGGAGGAACCCGGCCGCAGTTTCGCCGTCGCACACCCGGTGGTCGAAGGCGAGCGTCAGCTCGGTGACCTTCCGCACCGCGAGCTGGCCGTCCACCACCCACGGCCTGTCGATGATCCGGCCGAGGCCCAGCATCGCCACTTCGGGGTAGTTGATGATTGCGGCCGATCCGTCCACGCCGAACACCCCGTAATTATTCAGCGTGAAGGTGCCGCTGCCCAGTTCGGCCGGGGTGGCCTTGCCGTCGCGTGCGACGGCGGTGAGCCGGCGGATCTCGGCGTCCAGTTCGCGGGCGCTGAGCCTGTCCGCACCGCGGACCGAGGGCACCACGAGGCCGCGTTCAGTCTGGGCGGCGAAACCAAGGTTGATGCCGCTGAAGGCGACGATCTCCTGGCTGCCGTCCGGCAGGGTCTCGAACCGCGTGTTCAGCTCCGGATACTTCTTCAGGCCGGCTGTGACGAAGCGGGCGATGAATGCCAGCAGGCCCGGTGTACGGTGCTCTTCGCGCTTCTTCAGCTCTGCCCGCATCTCCAGCAGCGCGGTGGCGTCCACGTCCACCCACACCGTGGCTTCGGGGATCTCGGAGCGGCTCCGTGCCATGTTCGCGGCCACAGCCTTGCGCACTCCGCGGACCGCCGAACGCGAGGCCACCGGGAGCCCGGTCCGGGCATCCACGGGTCCAGCCGGCGCTTCCGCGGGAGCCGTCACCGGCACGGCCTTCCGCGGCTCGGCGATGGCGGCCTCCACATCGCGCCGCAGGATAAGCCCGCTCTCCCCCGAGCCGGGAACGGTATCCAGGGAAACCCCGTGGTCCCGGGCCATTTTCCGCACCAGCGGAGAAATCACGGCGGACAACTTGCCAGGAACCCGCGACGGTCCCGCTGGGACTGCAGCTGCAGGAACCCCGACGGCGGCAGGAACCTTCCGAGGCCGCGTCCGCCGGGCCTCTCCCCCGCCCGACGTCCCGTACCCAATAAGCACATTCCCGGACCCGGCCCGCTCCTCGGTCCGGTACGTTTCGGCGGCAGAAGGTGAGCCAACAGCCGAGGCCGGAGCAGGCGATGCCGCCGGCGACATACCCGCCGAAGCCGGAGCGGATGATGCCGCCCCGGGAGTGGCATCGGGCCTTCCTGAGGTGGACTGCTCGCTGCTTGCAGCAGAGCCGTCCACCGAAGGGGCGGGGGCGGCATCATCCGCGGAGGCGCCGGAACCAACAGCGGACCCAGCGGACCCGCCGGAACCAACAGCGGACTCCGGTGCAGAAGCCCCAACCGGAGCCACGGAGATCAGCGGCTTCCCGACGTCGAGCGTCTGGCCAGGCTCGCCGTGCAGGACGGCCACGGTACCGGCGTACGGCGACGGCACCTCTACGACGGACTTTGCGGTTTCGACCTCCGCGATGGGCTGGTCGACGCGGATTTCGTCGCCCACGGCCACGAGCCAGCTCAGCAGTTCGGCTTCGGTGAGGCCTTCGCCGAGGTCCGGGAGGCGGAAGACTTGCAGTTCGGCGCTCATGGTCAGTTCTCCCATTGCAGCTCGTCGACGGCGTCGAGGATGCGGTCGACGCTTGGCAGGTAGTAGTGCTCCAGCTTCGGAGCGGGGTACGGGACGTCGAAGCCGGTGACCCGGCGGATCGGGGCGGCGAGGTGGTGGAAGCAGCGTTCCTGGACGCGGGCCACGATTTCGGAGGCCACTGAGGCGAAGCCGTGCGCTTCGGCGATCACCACAGCCCGGCCGGTCTTGCGGACGGACGCGGAGACCGTCTCGTCGTCGAATGGCACGATGGTCCGCACGTCGATCACCTCCAGGGAGCGGCCTTCCTCGGCCGCTGCCGCCGCGGCGGCGAGCGCGGTGGGAACGGAGGGGCCGTAGGCGATCAGGGTGGCGTCCGTTCCGGAGCGGGCGACGGCGGCCCGCCCCTCGCTGCTGTTTCCTGCGGCGCGGTTGGCGGCGTGTTCGGCGGCAAGGGCGTCCAGGTCCACCTGGTCCTTGGACCAATACAGCTTCTTGGGCTCCATGAACATCACGGGGTCGTCGGAGTCGATCGCTTCGCGCAGCAACCGGTAGCCATCGGCCACGGTGGCCGGGGTGAAGACCTTCAGGCCGGCCGTGTGGGCGTAGTACGACTCGGAGGAGTCGCAGTGGTGCTCCACGCCGCCGATCCCGCCGGCGTAGGGCACCCGGATGACCATGGGCAGCTTGAGGGCGCCCCGCGTACGGTTATGCATCTTGGCCACGTGGCTGACGATCTGTTCGAAGGCCGGGTAGGCGAAGGCATCGAACTGCATCTCGATGACGGGCCGCATGCCGTTCATCGCCATGCCCACGGCCATGCCCACGATCCCGGATTCGGCCAGCGGGGTGTCGAAGCAGCGCTGTTCGCCGAAGGTATCCATGAGGCCGTCGGTGATGCGGAAGACACCGCCCAGGCGGCCGACGTCCTCGCCGAAGACCAGCACCGAGGGGTCGTCGCGCATGGCGTCGGCCATGGCGGTGTTGAGGGCCTTGGCCATAGTGACGCTCTGGGGGGCGGTGCTTTCCCGACGCGACGGGGTTTCGGCGACGGCGGCTGCTGCCGCGGCAGCCCTGGCGGTGGCGGCGCTGACGTTGCCGTTCGCCTCCGATGACGTGGTGATGGTCATTTTGCGCTCTCCTCGCGTGCGAGCTCGTCTGCCAGGAGCGCGGATTGTTCCTGCAGCTGCGGTGTGGGCTTGGAAAAGACATAGCGGAAGAGGTTCTGCGGCTCCACCGGAACGTCCTCGCCGAGGCCCTCGCGCAGCTGCGTGGCAACCGCTTCGGCGTGTTCCGAGATCTTGGCGGCGCCGTCGTCGTCGAGCAATCCGCGGCTCCTGAGGTAGGTGTCCATGCGGCTGAGCGGATCCTTGGCTTTCCACTCGCTGACCTCGGCGTTGTCGCGGTAGCGGGTGTCGTCGTCGGCGTTGGTGTGGGCCTGCATACGGTAGGTGTTGGCTTCGACCAGCAGCGGCCCGGATCCTTCGCGGGCAAGCTTCACGGCCCGGTCCAGCACGGCCAGCAGGGCCATGAGGTCGTTGCCGTCCACGCGTTCGCCGGCCATGCCGTAGCCCACTGCCTTGTGCGCCAGGGACGGTGCCACGGACTGGTGGCTCAGCGGCACTGAGATGGCGTACTTGTTGTTCTGCACGAAAAAGATCACCGGCAGGTGGAAGACCGCGGCGAAGTTCAGGGCCTCATGGAAGTCCCCTTCGCTGGTGGCGCCGTCGCCGCACATGGCCAGCACCACGGTGTCCTCGCCGCGGAGCTTGGCGGCGTGGGCCACGCCGACGCCGTGCAGCAGCTGGGTGGTCAGCGGGGTGCACTGGATGCCCACATGGTGTTCCTGGGGGTTGTAGCCGCCATGCCAGTCGCCGCGGAAGATGGTCATGGCCTGCACGGGGTCCACGCCCTTGGCCATGACGGCAACGGCATCCCGGTAGGTCGGGAAGAGCCAGTCGCCCTCGTCCAGGCACATGGCGGCGGCCACCTGGCAGGCTTCCTGCCCGTGGCTGGAGGGGTAGACAGCCATGCGGCCCTGCCGGACGAGCGCCGAGTTCTGGTCGTTGACGCGGCGCCCGACGACGAGCTGCTCATAAGCGGCCATGAGTTCGGCATCGCCGGGAATGGGGTATTCGTGGCCGGGTTCGGTGCCTTGTTCGGCGTCCGGCTTGAGCGTGCCGTCCGGGGCCACCATCTGGATCTGGCGGCGTGCCGGGAGCATGTAGTCCTCGACGCTGATGCCGAACTTGCGCCGAACCTCGGATGCCTGGTCCGTGTTGGACTCCTGGCTTGCGGAGATCGTCATTGGTCCGTCCTTCGCACATGGGTCCCTTCCCGCCACAAGGTGGCGGGCGCTCGGGACGACGATTGCACTATTTGCCTCAAGTATGGTCCTTGGCGAAGTTTCGTATCCAGTGTTGACCCGAATCATGGAAGAGCTTTCAGAAACTGGCTAGTCTGAAAGACGAATTGCAGAATGTGAGCTGGGTTACCGGCCGCAGGTGGACGAATTGCGCAGGTGTTCCTGCGGGGAGGGAGGGGCCGTGGCCGAAACGGAGCAGGAGCCGGCGGAGGCTCCACAGGAAGTTTCCTTGGATGACGTGGACCGGGACATCATCACCGAGCTCACGCGCGACGGACGGATGTCGGTCACGCAGGTGGCCGGCAATGTGCACATCAGCCGAGCCCACGCCTATTCCCGGATCGGGCGCCTCACCGGCGAAGGGGTCATCACCAAGTTCACGGCCGTGGTGGACCCGGTCAAGGCCGGGCTGAAGTCCTCGGCCTACGTAACGCTGAAGGTGCAGCAGCATTCCTGGCGGACCCTTCGCGAGCAGCTCCGGGCGATCCCCGAGGTCCAGCACATCGCGCTGGTAGGCGGCAGTTTCGATGTGATCCTGCTTGTACGCGCCACGGACAACGTCCACCTGCGAAGGGTCATTTTCGACCAGCTCCAGTCCATGCCGGGAATCATTGATACCCAGACTTTCCTCGTGTTCGAGGACGTGGACACCCGCTAGGACTCCAGCAGCCCCAGCAAGTATTTCCCGTAGCCGCTCTTCATCAGCGCTTCGGCGCGGTGGCGCAGGTCATCGGCAGAGATGTAGCCCTGGCGCCACGCGATTTCCTCGGGAGCGCCGATCTTGAAGCCCTGCCGGTTTTCCACCGTGCGCACAAAGCTGGAGGCATCGTTAAGGTCGGCGAAGGTTCCGGTGTCCAGCCAGGCGGTCCCGCGGGGAAGCACCTCCACGTGCAGCTTTCCGTTCTTGAGGTACGTCTGGTTGATGTCCGTGATTTCCAGTTCGCCGCGCTCGGACGGGCGCAGCCCCTTGGCGATGTCGATGACGTCGTTGTCGTAGAAATAGAGCCCGGGAACCGCGTAGTTGCTCTTCGGGTTCGCCGGCTTCTCCTCGAGCGAAATGGCCTGGCCGGCGTCGTCGAACTCGATCACGCCGTACGCCCCCGCGTTCTGCACCCAGTACGCAAAGACCGCACCGCCGTCGACGTCCGTGAAGCGCTCAAGCTGCTGGCCCATGCCGGGTCCGTAGAAGATGTTGTCGCCCAGCACCAAGGCCACGGCGTCGCTGCCGATGTGCCGCTCCCCCAGGATGAACGCCTGGGCCAGGCCGTCCGGCGAAGGCTGCTCGACGTAGCTGAGGCTGATCCCGAACTGGGAGCCGTCGCCCAGCAACTGCTGGAACTGCCCGGCGTCCCGTGGCGTGGTGATCACCAGGATGTCGCGGATTCCGGCGAGCATCAGGGTGGACAGCGGGTAATAGATCATCGGCTTGTCGTAGACCGGCACCAGCTGCTTGCTGATCCCGAGGGTGATCGGGTGAAGCCTTGTACCCGTCCCCCCGGCCAGGATGATCCCGCGCATACGCCAAATCATGTCCTCCCGGCTTTGCTTCCGCAAGGCTAGAGTATGGATCCATGGAGAAGATCCTCGTTACGGGCGGGGCCGGATTCATCGGTTCCAACTTTGTCCGTTACGCCGTGGCCCACACGGATTACGAGATCACGGTCCTGGATGCCCTGACGTACGCGGGGCATCTGGAATCGCTCGCGGGGCTGCCGCCGGAGCGGTTCCGTTTCGTGCATGGGGACATCGCCGACGCCGGCCTGGTGGACGGGCTCATGGCTGCGGTTGACGCCGTGGTCCATTTCGCCGCCGAAACCCATAACGACAACTCGCTCCACGAGCCGCGGCCGTTCCTGGACACCAACGTGACGGGCACCTACACCCTGATCGAAGCCGCGCGCCGGCACGGGACCCGCTTCCACCACATCTCCACCGACGAGGTCTACGGAGACCTCCCGCTGGGCGATCCGGAGCGGTTCACTGAGACCACCCCGTACAACCCGTCCAGCCCGTACTCCTCCACCAAGGCCGCCTCCGACCTCCTGGTCCGGGCATGGGTGCGTTCCTTCGGGCTCCGCGCCACGATCAGCAATTGCTCCAACAACTACGGGCCGTACCAACACGTGGAGAAGTTCATTCCCCGCCAGATCACCAACGTCCTGGACGGTGTGCGGCCAAAGCTCTACGGCGCGGGCCGGAACGTGCGGGACTGGATCCATGTGGACGACCACTCCTCCGCGGTGCTGGCCATCCTGGAGAACGGGAGGATCGGCGAAACCTACCTGGTGGGCGCCGACGGCGAACGGTCCAACAAGGACGTGGTGGAACTGCTGCTCGAGCGCATGGGCGAGGACCCGGGCGCTTACGACCACGTGCCCGACCGGCCCGGCCACGACCTGCGCTACGCCATCGATTCCGGGAAGCTGCGCGCGGAACTGGGCTGGACGCCGTCGTACTCCGACTTCGCCGCCGGACTGGACGCCACGATCGCTTGGTACCGCGACAACCAGGACTGGTGGCGGCCGCAGAAGGAGGCGGCCGAGGCCCGCTACCTTGAGCAGGCAAGGCGCCTCCAGGCACACGGCGCACAGGAATCCCTGTGAGCCCGCAACTGGCGGTCCGGGAGACACCGATCCCGGGTCTGCTGCTTGTGGATTTGCCCGTGCACGGCGACAACCGCGGCTGGTTCAAGGAGAACTGGCAACGCCGGGCCATGACCGCGCTGGGGCTGCCAGACTTCGGACCGGTCCAGAACAACGTCTCCTTCAACGCCACGGCGGGCACCACGCGCGGCATCCACGCCGAGCCGTGGGACAAGTTCATCTCCGTCGTGGCGGGCCGGGCCTTCGGGGCATGGGTGGACCTTCGCGAAGGGCAGGGATTCGGCCGGCTGTTCACCGCGGAGCTGGACCCGGCCACGGCGGTGTTCGTGCCCCGCGGCGTGGGCAACGCCTTCCAGACCCTGGAAGACAACACCGTGTACTCCTACCTGGTCAACGAGCACTGGTCGCCCGAGGCCGAATACACGCTTCTGAACCTCGCCGATGAAACCGTGGCCGTGCCGTGGCCGCTCCCGCTGGACAGCGCCGGACCGCACCGCGCCGAGGTCTCGGAGAAGGACCGCGGGCATCCACGGCTGGCCGGGGTGGTGCCGGTGCCGCCGCGGCGGACCCTGGTGCTCGGGGCGGACGGCCAGTTGGGCAGGGCGCTGCGGGCGGTGTACGACGGCGAGGCCGCCGTCGAGTTCGCCGGGCGGGACAGCTTCGACCTCGCTTCCCCGGAGGCCTTCGGCTCGCGTAACTGGAGCGACTACGAAACGGTCATCAACGCCGCCGCGTTCACCGCCGTCGACGACGCCGAAACAGCAGAGGGCAGGCGCGCCGCCTGGAAGATCAACGCCGCCGCAGTGGTGCGGCTGGCGCGCACCGCCGTCGAGCACCGGCTGGCCCTGGTGCACGTTTCCAGCGATTACGTCTTCGACGGCGGTTCTTCGCTCCATGACGAGACGGCACCGTGGTCACCGCTCGGGGTGTATGGGCAGTCCAAGGCCGCCGGCGAGGCCGCGGTCGGCGTCGTGCCGCGGCATTACATAGTGCGCAGCAGCTGGGTCGTGGGCGAAGGCAGGAACTTCGTCCGCACCATGGCCTCCCTCGCGGCGCGCGGCATGAAGCCATCCGTGGTGAACGACCAGACCGGAAGGCTCACCTTCGCGCAGGACCTTGCCGCCGGGATCAGGCACCTGCTGGACTCGAAGGCTCCCTACGGCAGCTACAACCTCTCCAACAGCGGACCCGCGCAGAGCTGGGCGGAGATCGCCGCGGATGTCTTCGAACTTTGCGGCCGGCCCCGCAGCGACGTCACCGGGGTGTCGAGCGCCCAATACTTCAAGGACAAGCAGGCTGCCCCGCGCCCCTCGAACAGCATGCTTGACCTCGGCAGGATCGAGGCCACCGGCTTCTTCCCGCCGCCGGCTGCCGGGCGGCTCAAGGAGTACGTTTCACGCTTGGCTGATTGATCCGAGGAACTCCACCACGTCTGCGGCCACACGTTCGGGGCATTCCCACAGCACCAGGTGCCCGGTGCTTTCGTAGATCACCAGATGGGCCCCGGGAATCCGGGCAGCGAGGGTTTCCTGCTGCCGCCGCGGCAGGAGGGAGTCGTGGACGCCCCAGAGGATGAGAGTTGGCGCCGTGATGAGGCCTTGTTCCGTAGGCGGGACAGCCTGGCACAGGCCGTCCAGGATTCCCTTCCAGGCTCGGGCGGGCATCGCCACACCGTCCCGCACCCGGTCCTCGATGTACCACGCGGGCACGGCGTGCAGCAGTCGGAACCAGGACAGCGAATCCCGCACCCATAGCTCGTCCACGGGATCACTCAGCCGCTCGACGTCAGCCGCGACGGCCGGCCGGCTGCGGAGGCTGAGGGGCGCGCCCACGAGGATCAGCGAAGCCACCAGCTCCGGATGGTCAACGGCCAGCTGTTGGGCCAGGTAGCCGCCGCTGGAGGAGCCCAGCACGCATGCCGTGGCGACGCCGAGGGCCTCAAGGAGGGCGGCCACGTCGTCCGTCATCTGCGCGAGCGAGTACCCGCCGTCGGGCTTGTCCGCGGCTCCCTGGCCCCGCAGGTCCGGCGCAATAACAGCGGTCGACGGCGGCAGGAGCGGCAGCAGGCGGTCGAAGGTCCGGCGGGACTCACCCCAGGGGTGCAAGAGCAGCAACGGCACACCGCCGCGCGGCCCCGCCAGCAGCGTGGGCAACGTGACGCCCGTACGGAGGGCCACCCTGCGGACCTCGGTTTCCACAGCGCCAGAGTACCGGTGCCCGAAGCGGAAGTCATTGCGGCGGCGATGCTCCTATGAGCCTCAAATTGAGCATGGTTCCTTGATTTAGGGATGGGCGTGACGGGTGGAACCGAGACCAATAGGTGCAGCCGGCAGCGGTGATGGAGTCGATGAGGGAAGTGACCTGGGACTCCTGGGAACAAGCAAAGACAATTGTTGACAATTGACAGTTGGGCATTTAGATTCATAGAGAATCAAAAACGTTCAGCCGCAGCTCACCGACAGACGGCTGACAACCCCAAGGCCCAATCTCCTAGCACAATCCTTGAAGGGACTAATCATGGCTCCGAATAATCTCCGGCCGAAGTACATCTCTTTCGATATCTACGGCACCCTGATCAACTGGGACACGGATGCCACTACCCGCCGGCTGCTGGATGGCCGCCTGCCTGAAGAGCAGTGGCCTGCGTTCAAGAAGGTGTTCCGCGGTTACCGCTTCGACGCGGTCCTTGATTACGCGCCGTACGAGGAGATCCTCCAGAGCTCGTTCGACCGCGTCTGCAAGTACTTCGGCATTGGGCCGACCCCGGGTGCGGGCGCAGAATTCGCCGACGCTGTACGCAGCTTTGGCGCCCACGACGACGTGCCGGCTCCGCTGAAGCTCATGGGCGACAACTTCAAACTGGTGGCCCTGTCCAACGCCGACGACAGCTTCCTGGAAATCAGCATTCCCAAGCTTGGCGCCCACTTCCACGCCGTGCTGACCGCCGAGCAGGCCCAGGCCTACAAGCCGCGCTACGAGGCCTTCGAGTACATGCTCGACACCTTGAACGCCAAGCCGGAGGACTTCCTGCACATCGCCTCGCACACCCGCTACGACATGCACCCGATGCACGACATGGGCTTCCGGAACCTCTGGGTACTGGACCGTGGCTACGACCCCATCGGCCCGGGCTACGACTACAACGTCGTCAAGTCCCTGGACGAGATCAACAAGCACCTGGGTCTCTAAGGCCGGCTTCCTGAGACTCCCCGCCCACGGCACGCGAACATGGCCGCGAGCCGTGGGCGGGGACACCCACTTGTTCCGCAAGCAGACCAGGCCAAGCGGGCTTTCCTAACTCCCTTTGAAAGGGTGACATGAGCATTACCCCCAACCCCGCGACCAGCGATTCCGCCTTCATCGACGCCGTCGCAGCAGAGAGCGGCTTGCTGGGCGGGCATTCACACATGCCGGACTTAACACTCCTGGATCTGCTTGAGGAGTTCTATGGCTTGACGGGGAAGCTGGTTCGGATTCCCACCGAGAAGGATGACACGTTCAGGCTCCGGGATGGTGCGGCCACCTACCTGGTCAAGGTGTCCCCGCCGGATGAGGATCCCATGATCGTCCACCTTCAGACCGCGTGCATGCAGCATCTGGAACGGACCGCACCCGAGCTTCCGGTCCAGCGCCTCGTGAGTAGCGTTGACGGGAAACCCGAAGTCCACATCCCCAGTCCGCACGGACCCTACGACCGGGTGCTTCGCGTGATGCGCTTCATGCCGGGAAGCCTGCTGGCCAATCAGTCAGCATCGGCGGGGCAGCTTCAACTGGTGGGCTCAAGCCTCGCCCGCCTTGGCCTGGCGATGCAGGACTTCGATCACCCACGCGCAGACCGCATGCTTCTATGGGACCTGAAGCATTTCCACCGTATGCGGCCGCTGCTTGACCACGTGGACGAAAGTTCCAAACGCTCCCTGGCGGAGGACATCTGCGACCGCTTCGACGAGCAAGTGGTTCCGCTTCTTGGCAGTCTCACGTCCCAAGTGGTGCACGGGGACTTCAGCCCGTTCAACCTTGTGGTCGATCCCGACGCCCCGAACTACGTGACCGGGATCATCGACTTCGGGGACGCGGTGCGGACTCCCCTGATCTTCGACATCAGCGTCACCATGGCCAACCTCCTGGGAACAGATCCGGACAGCCCCTGGGAGCATGCCCTCAATGTGGTGGCGGGCTACCAGAAGGTTCGCCCCCTGCCTGTTCGGGAGCTCGCGGCCCTGACAGCGGCCGCGCCCGCCCGCCTCCTGCTGCGCGCCCTGATAACGCAGTGGCGGGCAAGCCAGCTCCCCGAAAGACGCGATTATCTCCTTTCCCACTCCAAGCCGGACTGGGACCGGCTCGCAGCCACGGCCGCGGCCCCCGCACCGAAACTGCCTTTCAATCCCGAATCCAAGCTTTAAGGAGCCAACGATGGAAACTTCCCAAATCCGTAGACCGTCCATGCCCATGGTCAATGGCTTTGATCCCAACCGGCTCAGCGAGCTCCCTGAGCAGATGCAGAAAAGCATCCGGCGCCGGGACACGAGTCTCGGACCTGGCTACCGGCTGTTCTACAACACCCCGGTGGAGGTAGTGCGCGCCAAGGGCGTTACCCTGTTTGACTCAGACGGAAACGAATACCTGGACGTTTACAACAACGTCCCCTCGGTCGGTCATTGCCACCCGCGCGTCGTCGCCGCTGTCCACCAGCAGATGCAGACCCTGAATACCAACACCCGCTATGTGCAGGAATCGATTCTCGACTACTCCGAACAGCTGCTCTCCACGTTTCCCTCGGAGCTTGGGCACGTCATGTTCACCTGCAGCGGCTCCGAAGCCAACGATCTTGCCATGCGGGTGGCGAAGTACGTAACGGGAAACCAGGGCATCATCGTCACCTCCGGCGCGTATCACGGGTTGACGGCAGAAGTCGCATCGTTCTCGCCGTCCCTGGGGGTCGGTGTGCCGCTGGGCGCCAACGTGCGGGTCATCGACGCGCCTGATGCCCTGCGCTACTCCTCGGATGGAAAGCCACTCGCGGAACACCTGCGGGACCAGGTGCGTGCGGCAATCGCCGACCTGCACCGCCACGGCGTCGGAGTAGCGGCCTTCATTGCCGACAGCATCTTCTCCTCCGACGGCGTCTTCGACGGCCCGGCCGGCTTCCTCCGCCCGATTGTTGAGGAAATCCAAGCCGCAGGCGGCCTATACATCGCTGATGAAGTCCAGCCCGGCTTCGGTCGGACCGGCGAGGAATGGTGGGGCTTCCAGCGCCACGGAATCGTTCCGGACATTGTCACCATGGGCAAGCCCATGGGCAACGGCATCCCCATCTCCGCGGCGGTGTTCAAGCCCGAACTGCTCGTGGAATTCGGGAAGAACATCCGCTATTTCAACACCTTCGGCGGGAACACGGTTGCCATCGCCGCAGCACAGGCCGTTCTGGATGTGATCCGCGAGGAATCCCTCATGGAAAATTCCCTCAAGGTAGGTTCGAAGATCCAAAGCGAACTTCGACGGATCACCCAGGACCTGGACCAGGTCGCTGAGATCCGCGGTAGCGGCCTTTTCATCGGAGTCGACCTCGTCACCGACCGCTCCAGCTTGACCCCGGACGGGAACCTCGCCAGCTTGATCGTGAACAGGCTCCGCGAAGAGCGGATCCTGATCTCTGCCTGCGGAGCCCAGGGCAACGTCCTGAAACTCCGCCCGCCGCTGCCATTCTCAATGACCGACGCCGACCGTCTCATCGAGGCCATGGACCGCGTATTCCAAGAACTGCGCTAACTCGACACAAGCATCTGCACCCTACGTCGACATTCCGCACCGCAAGGGCCTGGGCACGGTATCGCACCGCGCCCGGGCCCTTGGGCTATATCGAGACTGAGTTCCAAGGTCTCGCAGCAGGAAATCCCAGAAAATTGTTGACAATGTCACCATTTACATTCATGATGAAAATTAATCAGTGAGACGCCCGACACACAGGGTCGAACTCAAGCTCGAGAGGCCAGTATCGCTCGCCCAGTGGGCCCAAGGCTACAAATCCCCATGTACTGAACCAGCCGACCTCCCCAATGAATTACTCGGCGGTGACCAATTGAAGGGAACACCCATGAAGAGCATTACCAAGATCCATGCTGCCGCTGCAGGGCTTGCTGTCCTGCTGGCCGTGACGGCCTGTGGCGGCGCGGTAACTGGCGGCCAGCAGACGGAAATCCCCAAGACGCAGAACACCCGTGACATCTCGGAGGGTGTCCAAGCGGATCCGGCCGCCGTGGCGCTGCTGCCCGGATCCTACAAGGCCAAGGGTGAACTAACCGTAGCGATGGATCTGAGCTCCCCGCCGATGACGTTCCTCGCCGAGGATAACGTGACGCCGATCGGCGTGAATCCGGACCTCGCCCGCCTGGTTGCCAAAAAGCTGGGATTGAAGCTGAAATTCGTAAACACGGCGTTCGACACGATCATCCCCGGCATCGACGGCGGCCGCTACGACTTCACCGCCACCACCATGTCCGCCACGGAAGAGCGGCTCAAAGTCTTGGACATGATCAACTACCTCAAGGGCGGCTCGGCCGTGGCAGTACCCGACGGCAACCCGCAGAACCTGAGCAACGACTCCCTGTGCGGCAAGAACATCGCCGTCACCAAGGGCTCCACCCAGCAACTGAAGCACTTGCCGAACGTTTCGGAGTGGACCTGCACTTCCCAAGGCAAGCCGGCCATCAACGCGGTAACGCTGCCCAACGTCCAGGAGGCCCTGACCCAGTTGGACTCCAAGCGGGTCGACGGTGTTTTCTACGACGCCAGCGGCTTGGCCTGGGCGCAGGCGCAGCAGCCCGGCCACTTCACCGTCCTGACGCCGAGGATCGACACCCGCACCAACACCAACGTCGCCATGGGGCTGAAGAAGGGATCGCCTCTGACGCCGGCACTGCAGAAAGCCATCCAGTCCGTCCTCGACAGCCCCGAATACAAGGAATCCCTGGAGTACTGGGGCCTGGGCGAATCAGCCATCACCGACGCCACCATCCGCTAGGACCACTTGGCGCGCCGACGCCCACATTGAGCCGTACGCCCGGCAGTTTGTTGCCCTGCCGGGCGTACTGGCCGTTGGCGGAACCAGCGATTACCGATGAACGCGCAACGAAAGAAAACCATTAACCCCATCAACGAATACCGGGCAACCCCACACGTCCCGGTTTAGGTCTGGACTCTCATTAAGGTAGTGCTATGAGCAGCATCCCCACGGCACGTGACTACACCAAGGCGTCTGTCCTTGATGCGGTCCTTTCAGAGGCGCCCTTGACGCGCAGCAGGCTGATCGAATTGACACGTTTAAGTCAGGCAACGGTGTCCCGGAAGGTGGATGAGCTTCTTTTTGACGGTTTCCTCGTTGAGCAGGGAGTCGATGCCGTTGTGCGCCGTGGCCGACCCTCCACGTTTCTGGATGTCCCCGGCACGGCGGGGCACATTGTCGGTATCTCTTTCGGGACGCGAACCACGTGCGTCCTCGTAACTGACCTGAGAGGTCGCGAGGTTAGTCACATCATTGTTCCCAGCTTCGAGGGGGGCGATGTTGGAACCACTGCCGAGTGGCTGGTGGGCTTGGTAGTGGAGACCAGTGATTCCGCAGAGGGACCATTGCGCCAAATCGTCGCTGCTTTGCCCGGCCGTGTCCCGAATGGCACCAACTGGTCCGGGACACCAGAATCAAGGACGATTTTCCTGGCTTCACGTCTCCAGAGTGCCATTGAAGAACGGTTGAAGGCTCCCGTGACCGTTGAGAGCGATGCCAACGCATCCTTACGGGGGATCCTGAAGGATGATGCAAGCATAGGAAATGCTGCTTTGTTCATGCTCAGTACGGTGCTGAGCTTCGCTGGTTGTACTGATCATGAGATCGCCAAAGGGCGGAGCCCTGCCTTCGGTGATCTGGGTGGTGTTCTCTTCTCCGGCGTTGGCAACGAGACCCTCGACGGACTGTTGAGCACAACGGGCCTCCTCCAATTCGCCCAAGGACGGGGATTGGACCTGGAAGGCATCGAAGCCCTGTGGTCACAGCCGCAGGAAACGGCGTCCCGTGCGGAAGTGGCGGAGGCATTTACGACGGCGATCGTGACCGCCGTCGGTGCCGTTGCCGTTACGCTGGACCCGGAGTCCGTCTATTTTGTGGGTCGCCTGAGTCCGCTCGTGGACGAAGTCCTTCCCGAGGCGCGCAGGCGACTGGCACAAAGCCTTCCCACCGTCCCGGAGATCAGGGTCGTGCCCCAAGTGATCGGACTATCGGTGGCCCGGGGAGCGGCGCAGGCCGGACTGGCCCTGGCCCAGTCCCGGCTCCGTGAATCGATGCTCGAGGCCCGTAGCGAGGGCCAAAGCCTGTAGCAGGTGAGCCGGCGGACAGATCGTCGGTAAGACAGTGCCGCCCGGCACGTCAGCTTTTTTTGCTGGGCCACGCCGGCTCAAGACCTTTTCCAGTATTACCGTCTTTTGATCCCACCAAGTGCGGCGTAGCCTTGAACCGGCATCGCACGCCCAAATGCGTCGGGACCGCCGATGCCGCTTTGAAGGCGCAAAGTCCTCGGATTGCGCGCCATGTTTTGCCCATGTTACTGGGGGACAGCGGACTGATGTCGGACAACGACACCGCCAGTTGCTGTCCGACGGAGTGCCACGTTTGCGTGGCAAGATATTGACTCCAAAAGGCCAGTCATGAACAAGATCCTCAAGCAAATCATCATGCTGTGTGCAGCATTCCTGCTCGTTTTCACGGCCGGGGTGTCGGCAGCCCAGGCTGCCAGCCCGCACTTCAAAAAGGGCGGCGAACCCGTCTGTACGGTGAGTATCAGCGGATCCACAGCCACCACCACCTGTAGGGCCGTCCTAGCTGGGCTCGGAAACGACGACCTTCTCGCCACGGTTAGTGTGTCCGGCTTCGCCGTCTATCAGTGCAAGAACCAGGGCGGAAACGTCGCACCGGGACAGAACAAGGTCCTGATCGGCCCCGCCGTGGCACCCACGCTGATTGACAGCGACGCCATCAAGAACGGGAACCTGACGCTGAACACCAATCCGGCAGTATTGTCGGCCCCGGGTACGGTGACAGCGACCCAGGCCGGATGCCCGAACAGCAACTGGACCGGTGTGAACCCGGTCTTGACGGTGACGTCGATTTCCCTGGTGATTGAGCAGCCCGTAGGAACAGTGATCTTCAGCTGCTCGAAGTCCGACCCGAACGGTCTGAGCAGTCCAGTAGCCCTTAGCTGCTGAACGGCACAATCCTGAGGCGCGGGCCTCAGCCCTTGAAGGCCGGGGCCCGCTTCTCCTGGAAGGCGCGGAAGCCTTCCGCGTAGTCCTCGCTCTTGCACAGCCGGGCCTGCTCGGTGTTCTCCTCCGCCATGGAAGCCCAGAGCCCCAGTCGCTGGTCGCGGATGTGCGCCACGAGTTCCTTGCTGGCGTTGAAGGCTCCGGTGGCTCCGGTGGCTACCCGCTCCACGATGGCCCGGGTCGCGGAAAGAAGCGAATCGTCCGGCATCGCCCGGCTGAACAGGCCCTGCGCCACGGCTTCGCTGCCGCTCATGAGCTCCGCGGTGTAGATCAGGTCCAGGGTGCGGTGCATGCCCAGTCGCTCGGTGAAGTACCAGTGCCCGCCGGAATCCAGTGTGGCGCCCAGCTTGGCGAAGGGCGAGCCGAACTTGGCGTTCTCCGCCACGTACACCACGTCCGTGGCCAGCAGCAGCCCGAGCCCGACGCCGAGGCAGGCCCCGTGAGCCGCCGCGAAGGTCGGCGCCGGGAAGGCCGCCATCTTCTTCAGGAGGGGCTCCACCAGACCGCCCAGGTAGGCCTGGGCGTCGTCGTCCTCCGGGGTCACGCCGGCGATGTCCCGGCCGGCGCAGAAGGCGCGGCCCTCTCCCCGCAGGAGCAGCGCCCGCACCTCCCCACGGCCGGCGGCGGCAGCGGCGTCGTCGTACGCCCTGTCCAGTTCGGCGAGCGCCTCTTCGTTGAGGGAGTTCAGCTTCTGGGGCGCGTTCAGGACGATTTCGGCGATCCCGCCGGCGATGGAGAGCTCAATCATGCTGGGTTCCTTGGCTGTCGGTGGGGCTGTCAGTGGGCTGTCGGTGGAGCTAGACGTCGAAGTCGACCGTGACGTTTTCGCTGGTGGGGTGGGACTGGCAGGTGAGCACGTAGCCCTTGTCCAGCTCATCCTGCTCCAGCGCGTAGTTTTCGTCCATGGTGACGGTGCCGCTGACCAGCTTGGCGCGGCAGGTGCCGCAGACTCCGCCGGCACAGGCGAACGGCACGTCGGGGCGGACGCGCAGCGCAGCATTGAGGATGGATTCGCGGGCGTGGGTGGGGCTGGCGACGTCGCCGGTGAGTCCGTCCAGCTTGAAGGTGATCTTGAAGGTGTCCTGCGAGTCGTCCTCGACGACGGGCCGCCCCGCGTTGCCTTCCGGACGGTCCGGGCGGCCGGTGGTGAACAGCTCGAAACGGACATGTTCGGGCGCAACCCCGCGGGCAGCCAGCGTGTCGCGGCACAGCTGGACCAGTTCGAAGGGCCCGCAGAGGAACCATTCGTCGATGTCCTCGGCGTGGATGGCGGAGGACAGCAGGGCCTGCAGCTTCTCCGAGTCGATCCGGCCGGTCATGAGCGGCGCGATCCGCTGCTCACGGGAGAGCACATGGTGCAAGGCCAGCCGGGACGGGTACTTGTCCTTCAGATCCGCCAGTTCCTCAAGGAACATGACGTCCATGGCGGCTTTGTTGGCATAGATGAGGTCGAATCGGGTGTCCGGGTTGGCGGCCAACAGGGTGCGCGCGATCGCGATCACCGGGGTGATGCCGGATCCGGCGGCAATGGCCACGAAGGAGCCCGGCTCCCCCGCCAATTCCTCCGGGTTGTTCATCGAGTTCATGACGTTGTACTGGACCGCCGCGCCGTCCTTGCCGTGGCGGGAGATGAACGCGCCCTGCGGGCTCATCACGTCCAGGGTGTCCCCCGCCTCAAGCTCGGCGTTGGCCCACGTGGAGAAAATGCCGCCGAGGTCCTTCTTGATGGCCACCCGGATTTCGCTGCTGCCGTCTTCGAAGCTGCGCGGCTCTGCGCAGATCGAGTAGCTTCGGCGGACCTCATGCGGTTCGCCGGATTCGTCCGGGAGCGTGGTCCGCAGGGCCACGTACTGGCCGGGGAGGTAGTCGTACTGTCCCGCCAGTTCCGCCGGAACGGCGAAGGTGACTTCGATGGCGTCCTCGGTCAGGCGCCGCACCTCGGAGACGGCGAGGCTGTGGAAGGACGCACGACGGCGGCTGGCCGTGGGGGTTTCGGTGGTCATCTGGCTTCCTTAGAGGACTTTGAAGTAGTCAAACGGTTCCTTGCAGTCCTGGCAGACGTACAGCGCCTTGCAGGAGGTGGAGCCGAAACGGGTCAGTTCCTTGGTGTTCAGCGAAGAGCACTGCGGGCATTTCACTGCCAGGCTCAGCCGGACGGGACCGGAGTGGCCGCCTGCCCGGGAATTGCCCGACGGCGGGGCGATGCCGTACTCCCGCAGCTTCGCCTTGCCGGATTCGGTCATCCAGTCGGTGGTCCAGGCCGGTGCCAGCACCAGGTTCACGCGGACCTCGCCGTAGCCGGCTTTGGCGAACGCGGACTTGAGGTCGTCCCTGATCGCGTCCATCGCCGGGCAGCCCGAGTAGGTGGGCGTGATGGTGAGTTCGACGGCGGGCCACCCGGCGCCGCCGTCCGGGGCACCGCCGTCCGGGGCGCCGCCGTCCGGGGCACCGCCGTCGGAGGCGCCTTCCAGCACGCGCACCGCGCGGAGGATCCCGAGGTCCTCGATGGTGAGCACCGGGATCTCGGGGTCGCAGACCGTAGCGGCGAGCGCCCAGGCTTCCTGCTCCGCGGGGCTGCGCTGCTCGGCGGGGCTCAGTGCGGTTTCCACGCTTGTCACCAGCTTGCTCCGGGATGTTCGCGGGCGAGCACCTGCATTTCGGCCAGCACGTAGCCGAGGTGTTCGGAGTGCTTGCCGCGCCGGCCTCCGCCCAGGGACTGCGGGATGCGGTCCAGGTCCAGGCCGCCGTCCCCGCTCAGCTCGGCCTCGGCGAGCACCTCGCCGGTGAGGCGGTCGAAGTCTTCGCGCAGGCTGGAGGGCTGGACGCCGGCGCCGGTTTCGGCCAGCCGTGCCGTCAGCTCGTCGTCTTCGAAGAGCTCGTCCACATAGGGCCACAGCAACTTGAAGCCCTGGATGATGCGGCGCCGGGATTCCTCGGTGCCGCCGGCCAGGCGCAGCACCCACTGGGCGCTGTGGTCGCGGTGGTAGTCCACTTCCTTGAGCGCCTTGGCCGAAATAGCGGCAATCGTCGCATCACTGGAGTCCAGCAGCCGCTTGTAGAGCTCGAATTGGTAGTAGCTCACGATGAACTGCCGCGCGATGGTCACGGCGAAATCCCCGTTGGGCTGTTCGAAGAGGTGTGCCGAGCGGAACTCGGGTTCGCGGCGGAAGTAGGCCAGCTCGTCCTCGCTCTTGCCCCAGTACGCGCCCGCGTAGGTCAGGAAGGAACGGGCGTGGCCCAGCTGGTCCAGGGCGATGTTGCCCAGGGCGATGTCTTCTTCGAGCTCGGGGGCGCGGGAGATCCAGTGGCCAAGGCGCTGGGCCAGGACCAAGGCGTCGTCGCCCAGGCGCAGGGCGTAGTCGGCAACGTCTTCCCCGGGCTTGGCTGTCCCGCGGCGCACCTCGAGGGCGATGTCCTCCGGTCGCAGGGCGTTGCCGGGGGTGATGCGGGTGGCGCTTGCCGAGCCGTCGCCGGAGGCGCCCGCTCCGCTGACGCCCACGGAAATGTCGCCGTGGCCTTCGATCGCGAAGTCGGTGTTGTTTTCAGTCACAGGTGCTTCACGCCTTCGCTCTTGGTGTAGTACGTGGCATGGCGGTAGTCCTTGCCCTGCGGGGACTCGAAGAAGGAACCCTTCGAATCCGGATCGCTGGAGGAAATCGCATCGGCCGGCACCACCCAGATGGACACGCCTTCATTGCGGCGGGTGTAGAGGTCGCGGGCGTTGCGCAGGGCCATGACGGCGTCCGGCGCGTGCAAAGAACCGGCGTGCACGTGGGAGAGGCCGCGGCTGGAGCGGACGAACACTTCCCAGAGGGGCCAGGGGGTTTCCGTGGAGTGGGACTCGGTTGGCGTTGTCATGCTGCGT
The DNA here is from genome assembly GCF_049913155.1 of Arthrobacter sp. R-11. GTDB lineage: Bacteria > Actinomycetota > Actinomycetes > Actinomycetales > Micrococcaceae > Arthrobacter. Next base: position 3,474,699 of record NZ_CP183979.1, read on the forward strand.
GTTCCTTCTCTGCTTGCTTGGCGGCGTAGGCTGCGGCGGCTTCGCGGACCCAGGCACCGTCTTCGTGTGCCTGGCGGCGGCGTTCCATGCGCTGCGCATTGCAGGGGCCCTTGCCAGCCAGGACGTCCTTGAATTCGTTCCAGTCCAGCGGACCGTGTTCCCACTTCTTCGTCTCTTCGTTGAAGCGGATCTCCGGGTCCGGCAGCGTCAGGCCGAGGACCCTGACCTGTTCGACCATCATGCCGACGAAGCGGCTGCGGAGCTCGTCGTTGCTGAAGCGCTTGATGTTCCAGGCCATGGACTGCTTGGAGTTGGGGGAATCGTCGTCCGGCGGGCCGAACATCATGAGCGCCGGTGCATACCAGCGGTTCACGGCGTCCTGGGCCATCTGCTTCTGGGCGGGGGTGCCGTTGGACAGTTCCAGCAGGATCTCGAAGCCCTGGCGCTGGTGGAAGGACTCTTCCTTGCAGATGCGCACCATTGCGCGTCCGTAGGGTCCGTAGGAGGCCCGGCAGAGAGGCACCTGGTTGCAGATGGCGGCGCCGTCCACGAGCCAGCCGATCGCGCCCATGTCCGCCCAGGACACCGCCGGGTAGTTGAAGATCGAGGAGTAGCGGGCCTTTCCGTCGATGAGGTCCTGCATCATCTTGTCGCGGGACTGGCCCAGGGTTTCCGCGGCCGAGTAGAGGTAGAGGCCGTGGCCCGCTTCATCCTGCACCTTTGCCATGAGAATGGCCTTGCGCTTCAGGCTGGGAGCACGGGTGATCCAGTTCGCCTCGGGCTGCATGCCGATGATTTCCGAATGCGCATGCTGGGAAACCTGGCGCAGCAGCGTCCTGCGGTAGGCCTCCGGCATCCAGTCCCGCGGCTCGATGCGCGAATCTTCCGCGATGATCCGGTCAAAGTACGCCTGGCCCGCGCGTTCCCGTTCCTGTTCTTCGGGGGACAGCTCAGCGGGCACAGACTGCAGGTTCTGCGATGCCATGGTTGCTCCTATATATTTACCGACCGTTCGTTCAGAATATGCGGAAGCGGCGAGCGGCGTCAAGCACTCCCATCGATCGGGCCGGGCCAGGCCGGTCCGGAACCTTAACCCCGGACTCACCGCGCGTTCACCCGCAGCGGCCACAGTGGCAGCATGACTGATTTCCCGCGCCGCTCCCTCCTCAAGAGCTCCATCGCCGCCCTGGCCGTTTCCGGCGGCACTGCGGCCGCAGGCACAGCGCCCGCACAGGCCGCCCCGGCGGGCATCCCCTTGTTGCGCAAGCGCCTCACCCTGCCCAGCGGCATCGCCAGCGGGGACGTCACCTCGTCCTCGGCCGTGCTCTGGTCCCGCGCCTCCGGGCAGGGCCGGATCGCCGCCACGCTGCGCGCCGTGGACGACGCCGGAAACATCCTGCGCGGCCGCCACGCCTTCAGCCGGGTGCTGCGCGGTCCCTGGGCCACCGAGGCCAGCGACTTCACCGCAAAGATCCACGCGGACCGCCTGCCGGCCGGCACCCGATTCGTGTACACCCTCGGCTTCGAGGACGACGGCGGCGCCATCAGCGAGACGCAACAGGGCACCTTCCGCACGGCACCGGCAGCAGGCGGCAGCGCGCCGTCGTCGGCTCCGCAAAGCTTCGTCTGGACCGGCGACACCGCCGGCCAGGGCTGGGGCATCAACGAGGACATCGGCGGGATGCGCGGCTACCAGGCCATGCACCAAACCCGCCCGGACTTCTTCATCCATTCGGGCGACACCATCTACGCGGACGGCCCCATCGCCGCCACCGTCACCGAAAAGGACGGGCAGCTTTGGCGCAACATCGTCACCGAGGAAGTCTCCAAGGTGGCCGAGACCCTCAAGGAATTCCGCGGCCGCCACCGGTACAACTCGATGGATGCGGGCATGCGGGCCATGTTCGCCGAGGTCCCGGTGATCGCACAGTGGGACGACCACGAAACCCACAACAACTGGTACCCCGGCCAGATCATCGACGACGCCCGGTACACCGAGCGGAACGTCAATGTCCTCGCCGCACGCGGCCGGCAGGCGTGGCAGGAGAACATGCCGATCGCTGACAGTGCGGCACTCTGGCGTCCCGGTACGTTCGACGGCGGCAGCTACCAGCCTGCGCGGATCTACCGGAAGATCTCCCGCGGCCCGCAGCTGGACGTCTTCTGCCTGGACATGCGCACTTTCAAGTCCCCCAACACGGACGGGAAGGAGCCCTACGCCACCAACATCCTGGGCCAGGAGCAGGTGGACTGGCTGATCCGCGAAGTCCGGAATTCCACAGCCACATGGAAGGTGATCGCGGCCGACCTCCCGCTGGGCGTCATCGTGCCGGACGGCCCCGTGAACCAGGAAAGCCTGTCAAACCGCGAAGACGGCGCGCCCCTGGGACGGGAACTGGAAATCGCCGGAGTGCTCAGCGCCTTCAAGCGCCACGGCGTGAAGAACACCGTTTGGCTGACGGCGGACGTGCACTACTGCGCCGCGCACCACTACTCCCCCGAGCGGGCCGCCTTCACCGACTTCGACCCCTTCTGGGAATTCGTCGCCGGGCCCATCAACGCCGGCTCCTTCGGCCCCAACGCGATGGACGGCACCTTCGGCCCGGAGGTGGTCTTCTCCAGGGCCGGCCGCTTCGCCGGGGAATCACCGCGCGACGGCGAGAACCAGTACTTCGGGCACGTGGAGCTCGGCACTGACGACACCTTCAACGTGAGCCTGCGCAACGCCAACGGCGCGGTGCTGTTCCGGAAGACCCTGACGCCGCAGCGCTGAGTGCTTGGGCGGGCTTCGTTGCCGAATTGCATCCTGCGACACGCTTGCTTTGCGCCCTGCCGGTGATAGTTTCCGGACATGGAGAAATGGCTCAGCGCCGAATTCCTGAAAAGCCTCCTGCACGGTCGCAGGGCAATCGTCACCGCGCTTGCGGCGGTGCTGGTGCTCGGCACGGTGGCCGCGGGCATCCTCGTGAGCATCAACCGGCCCGCGGCGCCCGCCGCTGCGCCGTCGTCGAGCCAGGGATCGGAGCCCGGCATCACCGTGCCGCCCGGGTCCCTGCTCAAGGCGGACCGACCCCCGCCGCCGCTGGCATTGCCAGGCCTGCCTTCCGGACCGGTAAATGTCCTGGTGATCGGCAGCGACATCCGCGGCAACGCCAAGGAAGCCGCCAAGCAGGCGGCCGCCACCGGCGGGCAGGTGGACCAGCGCTCCGACATGATGATGCTGATGCACATTCCGGCCGACCGGAAGAAGGTCTACGGTATCTCGATCATGCGTGACCTCTGGGTGGACATCCCCGGCTACGGCGGTTCGAAGATCAACGCGAGCCTGCAGTTCGGCGGCCCCGCCTTGGTGGAGAAAACCATCGGGGGCCTGCTACAAACGAAGATCACGTACTCCGTGATGGTGGACTTCAATACCTTCCGGGACATCGTGGACGGGCTGGGCGGCATCGATGTGAACTCTCCCGCAGACTTCACCGCCGCGGTCGACACCCAGCACCACTTCACCAAGGGCGTCAACCACCTGAACGGCCAAGCCGCCCTGGAATTCGTCCGTGAGCGCCACGCCTTCCCGGACGGCGACTACCAGCGGGTTCGGAACCAGCAGGAGTTCATCCGAGCGGTGATGGCCAAGCTTCGGAACTCGGGGATCCTCAAGGATGCCGGGAAGACCCTGGCCTTCATCACGAAGGTGGCCCCCAAGCTCATCCTCGACAACGGACTCGACGTCATGAAGCTCGCAGGCCTGGCCTATGCGCTGCGCGGCATCGACCCGCGGACGGCGTCCTTCATGACCCTCCCGACGGCGGGAACCGGCACCTCGGCGGACGGTCAGTCGATCGTCGTGCCCGACTACAACGGCATCGCCCAGGTCGCGGACGCGCTGGCCAAGGACCGTATGGGCCAGCTCCCCAGGTAGTCAACTCCCCCGGTAGCGAACGCCCGCCGTTTTGCGCGCGCTGCTCTATATATTGAGTCCATGACCCAGACTCCGCTGCAGAACACCACGGCCGTGCCGCCTGTCGCCAAGAAGGTCCCGTTCGCCCGGGAGCACCACGGGGACGTCTTCGTGGACAACTACGAGTGGCTGCGGGAGAAGGAATCGCCGGAGGTGGTGGAGCACCTCAAGGCCGAAAACGCCTACCAGGAATCCGTGACGGCCCACCAGGAACCGCTGCGCGAGGCGATCTTCCAGGAGATCAAGGGCCGCACCCAGGAGACCGACCTTTCCGTGCCTGGCCGCAAGGACGGCTGGTGGTATTACACCCGTTCGGTGGAGGGCAAGGAGTATGGCATCCAGTGCCGGGTGCAGGCGCGGGACTCCGGCGATCCGGTGGCTGACTGGACGCCGCCCGCCGTCGAACCCGGCGTGAACCTTCCGGGCGAGGAAATCCTGCTGGACGGCAACGCGGAAGCCGAGGGCAGGCCGTTCTTCTCGGTGGGCGGCACCGCGGTGACCGTCGACGGGAACCTCTACGCCTACGCCGTGGACAATTCCGGCGAAGAGCGCTTCAAGGTGCGCTTCAAGGACCTGCGCAGCGGCGAGCTGCTGCCGGACGTGATCGAGAACGCTTTCTACGGCTTGGCTTTCTCCCCGGACGGCACCCGCCTGTTCTACACGGTGGTGGACGATTCCTGGCGGCCCTACCAGGTCAAGGCCCACGTGCTCGGCGCCCCGGTGGAACAGGACGAGGTCCTGTACCAGGAGGACGACCCGGCCATGTGGCTCGGCTTCGAGCTCTCCTCGGACCGCCGCCATCTGGTGCTCAGCATCGGCTGCTCGGAGTTCAGCGAGACGCGCCTGTTGCGCTTCGACGACTACGACGCCGGCCTGTCCACCGTGATTTCCCGCGACGAACACCTGCTGTACGAGGCCGAGCCGTTCCTGCTCGAGGGACGCGAGACCATCCTGCTCACCCACAACAAGGAAGCCATCAACTCGATGGTCTCCCTGGCGGACCCAGCCGAACTCGCCAAGCCGCTCGGCGAACAGCAGTGGCGCACCGTCGTCGAACATTCCGACGACGTACGGGTCAACGGCGCGGGCGTCACCGCCACGCACCTGGTGGTCTCGGTCCGGCAAGACACCATCGAGCGGGTCCAGGTGATCCCGCTCGCCGGCCTCGGCACCCCGGGCCAGGCACCGCCAGTGGAGCCGGCATTCGAGGAGGAGCTCTACACCGCAGGCGTTTCCGGTTCGGATTATGAGGCCCCGGTGATCCGGATGGGGTACACCTCCTACTTCACGCCGTCGCGGGTGTACGACTTCGTGCTGCCCACCACGGAGCAGCCGCAGGGCGAACTGCTGTTGCGCAAGGAAAGCCCGGTGCTGGGCGGCTATTCCGCAGCCGATTACGTCGCCACCCGTGAATGGGCGGTGGCCGACGACGGCACCCGGGTGCCGCTGTCCGTGCTGCGGCATGCTTCGCTCAGGCAGGATTCGACGGCGGCCGGCCTGGTGTACGGATACGGCTCCTATGAGGTCAGCATGGACCCTGGGTTCGGCGTGGCGCGGTTGTCCCTGCTGGACCGCGGCATCGTCATGGTGATCGCGCACATCCGCGGCGGCGGCGAACTCGGCCGGCACTGGTACGAGGACGGCAAGAAGCTTAACAAGAAGAACACCTTCACGGACTTCGTGGCGGCCACGGACTGGCTGGCTTCCTCGGGCTGGGTGGCACCGGGCCGGATCGCCGCGATGGGCGGTTCCGCCGGGGGCCTGCTGATGGGCGCCGTGGCCAACCTTGCCCCGGAGAAGTACGCGGCCGTAGTGGCGCAGGTGCCCTTCGTGGACGCGCTGACCACCATCCTGGACCCGGAGCTTCCCCTGTCCGCGCTGGAGTGGGAAGAGTGGGGCAATCCCATCACGGATCCCGAGGCCTACGCCTACATGAAGTCCTACACCCCGTACGAGAACATCCGGTCCGTGGCCTATCCGAAGATCGCCGCGGTGACGTCCTTCAACGACACGCGTGTGCTCTACGTGGAACCGGCCAAGTGGGTGCAGGCACTGCGCGCTGTTACAACGGGCGCGGAGCCCGTGGTCATGAAGATCGAGATGGACGGCGGGCACGGCGGTGCGTCCGGTCGGTACGTGCAGTGGCGCGAACGGGCCTGGGACTACGCCTTCGTGGCCGATTCACTCGACGCCACTGAACTGCTCCCGGGGGCCGGGCTCAAGTAGCCCCCACCGAGCAACGCGGGGTCAGCGGCGGCGCCATTCGGAGTCGAGCATGGCGTAGATCAGCTCCGTGGACCACTGGCCCTTGTAATGCCAGTTGTCCACGAGGGTGGCTTCCAGCCGCATGCCCAGCCGTTCGCAGATCCCGGCCGAGCCCTTGTTGAGGGCGTCCAGCTTCGCGTCGATGCGATGGAACATCAGGGTCTCGAAGCCCAGGCGGAGCACCGCCGTCGCGGCTTCGGTGGCGTAGCCATGCCCGCGTCCGTCCGGTGCCATGATCCAGCCGATTTCCGCCTGCCCCGTGCCCGGGAGCCACTTCAGGACCACCTCGCCGATCAGCCCGGGCTGCTCCGCACGCTCGATGGCCAGGCAGGCCCAGTCCCCCTCCTTCTCGAAGGTGAAGTTGGCGTAGCGGCCCAGGGCTTCCATGGCCTGCGTGAGGCTCAACTCGGGCCGGAGCAGGAACCGTGCCGTCTCCGGCAGGGACTGGTAGGCGTGGAAACGTTCGAGGTCGCCGGCTTCGAAGCGGCGCAGCAGCAACCTCTCGGTGCGGATGGGCAAATCGATGCTTGGCATGCTCCGAGGCTACCCCTCCGTCCCCGCCCCAACCGTTGTGGCCCTTGACACTTGCGCTGATCTGGGATTACCTAATGAACATTCGGTAAATAAAACTGGAGGCAATGACGCATGGTTGAGACCGCGCTTTCCGATGCAGTTCAGGGGCACGGTGCAGTGCAGCACCATCTCCTCAAGAACGACTACGCCTCCGAATGGATGGGGCTCGAGGTCATCCGACTCGACGACGGACACGCCACCATCCGGATGACCCTGCGCAAGGAAATGCTCAACGGCTTCGGCATGGCCCACGGCGGAATGATCTTCGCCTTCGGCGACACAGCCTTCGCGCTGGCGTGCAATCCCGCCAGCCCCACGCCGTCGCAAGCCCGCAACATCACGGTGGCTTCCGGCGTCGACATCAACTTCCTGCAGCCCGCGTTCAAGGGCCAGGTGATCACCGCCGTCGCGAACCGCCGGGCGCACACGGGGCGCAGCGGACTGTACGACGTGCAGATCTTCGCCGCGGACCCCACCCCCGTCGAACCCTCCGCGGACCCCAGCCCAGACGACCCCGCCGGCTACGGCGAACTCATCGCCGAGTTCCGTGGCCGCAGCCGCACCATCTCCAAGAAGTAGGCAGACATGACCCAGAACAGCACCACCCTCAACGCCACGCAGCAGGACGCGCAGCTGGACCGTTCACAGTTGGACCCCGAGGAGACCATGTCCCGCGACGAGCTCGAGGCCCTCCAGCTCAGCCGCCTGCAGCACACGGTGGCTTATGCCTACGAGCGCGTGCCGCTGTACAAGCGCAAGTTCGACGACGCCGGCGTCCACCCCTCGGACCTGCGCGAACTCGGCGACCTGGGCAAGTTCCCCTACACCACCAAGGAAGACCTCCGCCTGGAGTACCCCTTCGGCATGTTCGCCGTACCGCAGGAGCAAGTGGCGCGCATCCACGCCAGCTCCGGCACCACCGGCCGGCCCACGGTGGTGGGCTACACGAAGAACGACCTCGCCAACTGGGCAAGCCTGGTGGCCCGTTCCCTCCGCGCCTCCGGCGTGCGTCCCGGCATGAAGGTCCACAACGCCTACGGCTACGGGCTCTTCACCGGCGGCCTGGGCGCCCACGCCGGCGCCGAAGCCCTGGGCTGCACCGTGATCCCGATGTCCGGCGGGCAGACCGAACGCCAGATCCAGCTCATCCAGGACTTCCAGCCGGATGCGATCCTGGCTACGCCCACCTACCTGCTGACCATCGCAGACGCCATGGCCCACATGGGCATCGATCCGACGTCCACCTCCCTGAAGTACGCCGTGCTCGGCGCCGAGCCGTGGACCGAGGAAATGCGCCACGAGCTCGAAACCACCATGAACATCAAGGCCTGCGACATCTACGGCCTTTCCGAAGTCATGGGCCCGGGCGTCGCAGGCGAAGCCGTGGAAACCCAGGACGGCTCGCACATCTGGGAGGATCACTTCCGACCCGAGATCATCGACCCCTTCGACCCGGAGCGCGGCACCGCCTCCGTGCTGGGTGACGGCGAACCGGGCGAGCTGGTGTTCACCTCACTCACCAAGGAAGCGTTGCCGATCATCCGCTACCGCACCAAGGACCTCACACGCCTGCTGCCGGGCACTGCACGCCCGGCGCACCGCCGCATGGGCCGGATCACCGGCCGCAGCGATGACATGATCATCCTGCGCGGGGTGAACCTGTTCCCCTCGCAGATCGAGGAAATCGCCCTGCGGATCCCGGAACTGAGCCCGCACTTCCAGCTGGAAATCACGCGCCCCGAGGGCAAGCGGATGGACACCCTCACCGTGAAGATCGAGCGCCGCGAGGGCGTCTCCCCGGACAGCGGCACGACGGCGGGCCACGCCTTGCGCGAGCAGATCAAGATCCATGTGGGTTCCTCGTGCGTGATCGACGTCGTCGATCCCGGCTCCCTGGAGCGCTCGAACGGCAAGCTGCGCAGGATCTACGACCTGCGGCCCAAAGGCTGAGTACCACAGGGAACCAGTACCACAGGGAACTGCGTACGACAGGGAACTGCGCGCCACCGGGCGCAATCTAAGCGGTCAGGGGAACCGGACATGGGAAAATAGCGGACATGCCGAAGGAAACAGCAACAGCAAGCAAGCGCGGGCGTCCGGGCTACGACCAGCAGTCGGTGCTGCGCATCGCCGTCGACGTCTTCAACCGCCATGGCTACGATGCCACCTCCATGGGCATCCTGGCCGAGAACCTCGGCATCTCCAAGTCTGCGATCTACCACCACGTGCCGTCGAAGGGCGAGCTGCTCAAGCTCGCCCTCGACCACGCCCTGGGCGGCCTGGAAGCGATCCTGGAGCAGCCGGAAGCCACCTCCGGCGCCGCCGATGCCCGGCTTGAGTTCGTGCTGCGGCAGACGATCTCGGTCCTGGTGGAACGGCTCCCCTTCGTCACCCTGCTGCTGCGGCTGCGCGGGAACACCGAGATCGAGCGCAACGCCCTTGAACGCCGCCGCGCCTTCGACCACAAGGTGGCAGCGCTGATTTCGGATGCCCGCGAGGAAGGATCGCTGCGCCAGGACATTGATCCGCGCACGGTCACGAGACTGCTGTTCGGCACCATCAACTCGATCGTGGAGTGGTACAAGCCGGGCGGTTCACTCTCGCCCGAGCGTCTGGCCGACGACGTCATCACCATGGCCTTCGATGGCCTGCACGCCTCGGTTTAGGACCCCGGTCCGGCTTGTCGGCAGCGCCGTCTTCGCCCTAAACAACGCACAGTGCGCGCCACGTTGCACTATATACAACACCCCCACTCCGCTGCTACGGTCTGTTTTCATACCACCTAGTGGTCTGCTTCACACCATACAGAGGGGAATATCGCATGCATCGTGGTACCCGCTTTACCGTCGCAGCCGCCGCCTTTGGCGGCCTCCTGGCACTCACGTCCTGCGCAGGAACAGCAGCCGGCACAGCCCCGGCAAGCAGCGCGCCGCCGTCGGCCTCCTGCCAGCAGTTGGACTCCAAGCTCACTTGGCCCGCCGGAATCCGCGAAAAGCTCCAGGCTGCCATTGACGCCCACAGCACGTGCACAGGAACGTTCAAGGGCGGTACGGCCCCGGTGGCCATCTTTGACTGGGACAACACCGTCGTCAAGAACGACATCGGCTACGGCACCAACTTCTGGATGCTGCGCAATGACAAGGTCCTGCAGCCGGAAGACAAGAACTGGAAAACCACCAACCGCTACCTTACGGACGCCGCGGCCAAGGCCCTCAGCGCGGCCTGCGGTACGGATACCCCGGCAGGCAAGCCCCTGAGGACCAGCAGCGATACTGACTGCGCGGATGAAATCCTGGCCATCCTGGACGACAAGACCCGTGCCGGCCAAGAGGCTTTTGCCGGCTTCAATGCCCGCCGTCTCACCGGCGCCTACGCCTGGGGCACGGCGCTGTCCGCCGGCTACACCGAGGAACAGCTCGGCCAGTTCGCCACGGCGATGAAGCAGGAGAACCTGGCCGCACCCGAAGGCACCATGCAGACCGTCGGCACGCAAAAGGTGGACGGCTACATCCGGGTCTACCCGCAGATCAAGGACCTCATCAGCACCCTCAAAGCCCACGGGATCGTCCCGTGGGTGGTGTCGGCGTCGCCCGAGCCGGTGGTGAAGGCCTGGTCCGGCGAGGTGGGTATTGATGCGGATCACGTGGTGGGTGTGCGCAGCGTCTATGAGAACGGACTGCAGACGACGCATCTGAAGGGATGCGGCGGCGAGCCCGACGGCGCGGATTCCGTCATGACCTACATGGACGGCAAGCGGTGCTGGGCCAACCAGGAAATCTTCGGCGTCAAGGGCGCAGCAGCCTTTGAACAGCTCCCGGAGGACCGCCGGCAGATCATCGCGGCCGGAGACTCCGGCACGGATGTGACGTTCGTGGGAGACGCCACCGAAGCCAGGCTGGTGGTCAACCGAAACAACACGGAACTGATGTGCCGCGCCTACGACAACGACGGCGGCAAGTGGCTCATCACGCCAATGTTCATCGATCCCAAGCCGCAGCGCAGCGAGGCCTACCCCTGCTCCACCAAGGGCTTCACCACCCCGGAAAACGGCAAGGAACCGATCAAGCGGCCGGACGGAACCGTGATCGCGGACCAGAAGGACACCGTGCACTAAGAGCAGGCCTGGGACCGTGCCCGTTCGCCTCGGCGAACCCTACGCAAGCAATCCTCCGGCGCCAGTCGGCGCCGGAGGGTTCCGCACTGTTCAGGCCTGCACTGCAGGCCCGGCAGCCTGTTTCGCCACGAGCGTCAGCACATCGTAGGTGGCCACGGTCTCGTCGTTCTGGTTCGTCAGGACGGCATCCCAGGCGACCTCACCGTACTCATCGGTCTCGCGCGGGGTGATCTTCTTGGCCGTGAGAACCACCCGGAAGGAATCCCCCGCGGCCAGGGGCGTGGTGAAGCGCAGGTTTTCCAAGCCGTAGTTGGCCAGGACAGGCCCCGGCGCCGGGTCCACGAAAAGCCCGGCGGCCCAGCTGAGCTGCAGGTAGCCGTGCGCCACGATGCCCGGGAAGAAGGGGTTGGCCGCGGCGGCGTCCTGGTTGGTGTGGGCGTAGAAGGTGTCCCCGGTGCTGTTGGCGAAGGCGGTGATGTCCTCCAGCGTCACCTGACGCAGCTCCGAGCGGAAGGCGTCGCCGATCCGCAGCTCGGCCAGGGACTTGCGGAAGGGGTGGACGCCCTCGCTTTCGAGGGTGAAGTTCCGGTCCGCTCCGCTGTGCCAGACGCCGGTGACGGCGGTCAGCATGTTGGGAGAGCCCTGGATGGCGGTGCGCTGCATGTGGTGCAGCACCGAACGGATGCCGCCCAGTTCCTCGCCACCGCCCGCGCGGCCCGGGCCGCCGTGCACCAGGTGCGGCACGGGCGATCCGTGGCCGGTGGAGGTACGGGCGTCCTCTCGGTTGAGCATGAGCACGCGGCCATGGTGCGCGGCGATGCCTGTCACCAGCGCCTGTGCCACGGAAGGATCGTTGGTGCAGACGGTGGCCACCAGCGAGCCGCTGCCCAGGGCGGCCAGGCGGATGGCGTCGTCCAGGTCGCGGTAGCCGATCACGGAGGATACAGGGCCGAAGGCCTCGCGGGCGTGGACTTCCCGGGCGTCGGAGTCGGCCCAGCTCAGCAGCAGGGGCGACATGAAGGCGCCGTCCTCGACGACGCCCACTGTGCCGTCGGCGCGGGTGACCGACGGCGAATCGAGAGTTCCGTACGCGAGTTCACCGCCGGCGTCGAGCATGGACTGCACGGCCGCGCGGACGTCGGCGAGCTGTTCCAGGGACGCGAGCGCGCCCATGGTGACGCCCTCGGCCCGCGGGTCGCCGAGCACGACGCGCTCGTTGATGCGGGCACCCACGGCGGCAACGACGTCGGATACCAGGTCCTGCGGAACGACGGTGCGGCGGATCGAGGTGCATTTCTGCCCGGCCTTGACCGTCATTTCAGTCACGACGGACTTGATGAAGGCGTCGAACTCGGGGGTCCCGGGTACGGCGTCCGGGCCGAGGATGGCCGCGTTCAGCGAGTCGGTTTCGGAGGTGAAGCGCACACCGCCTGTGACGACATTGGGGTGCGACTTCAGCGCGTTGGCCGTGGAGGCCGAACCCGTGAACGCCATGAGGTCGCGGTAGTCGAGCTCGTCCAAGAGCGTGCGGGCCGGGCCGGAGACGAGCTGCAGCGAGCCTTCCGGCAGGATGCCCGATTCGACAACGGCCCGCACGACCGCGGCGGCGAGGTACCCGGAGGGCGTGGCCGGCTTGGCGATGGTGGGCACGCCGGCGAGGAACGCGGGGGCAAACTTCTCGAGCATGCCCCAGACCGGGAAGTTGAAGGCGTTGATCTGCGCGGCGACGCCGGGGATGCGGGTGTAGATGTGTTCGCCGGCGAAGGAACCATCCTTGGACAGGACCTCCATGGGCCCGTCCACCACCACCTGCGAGTTGGGCAGTTCGCGGCGTCCCTTCGAGCCGAAGGTAAAGAGGACGCCGATTCCGCCGTCGATATCGATCATCGAGTCGATCCTGGTAGCGCCGGTCTTGAAGGAGACCTCATAGAACTCTTCGCGACGGGCGTTGAGGTACTGGGCAAGTTCCTTCAGTTTCAGCGCGCGCTGGTGGAAGGTGAGCTTGCCCAGCTCGCGCTGGCCCACCGTGCGGCCGTAGTCGACGACGGCGGCCAGGTCCAGTCCTTCGGTGCTCACCTTTGCCAGCACCTCGCCGGTGCTCGCATCGCGGACGGGAACGCCATCCGCTGCCGCGGCGGGCGCCCACCAGGCACCCTGGACGAAGCTGGGGACGGGCTGCACTGCCGTTACTTCCGGTGCGACTGCGGTACTGGTCATCGTCGACGGGTCCTTCCAAGGCCTGGGCGTGAACGGAACCGAACGGCGGAAACCATCTGGGAAAATTACTGACCGGCCGTTCGGTAATCATTCCAAGAATACCTGACGGCCCCTGCCCCTGTTAATGGGCCGCCGGGGATTCCTTCAACTTGGAACGGACCGCCTCGATTTCAGCGGCGGTGAGCCCGTTGGCCAGGAGGAAGCCCGGGACATCCAAGGAACGGATGAACTCCAGCAGGCTTGCCTCGCGGGTTTCGAGCAGGGCCTCGAGGCTGGCTTCGTCCAGGTAGCGTTCATGGACGTGCGGCACGCCGTGGGTGCGGTGGCGTTCGTTGATGCCGCGCATTCCCTGCCGGTAGCCGCGGACGATCTCCTGCTCGCCGGCGCCGGCGAGCAGCTGGAGCATGACAGCGACAATTCCACTCCGGTCCCTGCCGGCCGAGCAGTGCACCACGACTTTTCCCCGGGCGGCCGCGATCACCTTGAACACGGCGGCAAGCCGGCCCGAGAAAAGCCGCAGGTAGTGGCCGTAATGCGCCGGATCCTTCAGGTAGGGACCGAACAAGGCGCCGAACTGCTCGGCGTCCGGGTCTTCAGTGGGACACTGCACCACGTCGAAACGGAGCATTAGTTCCGCGGGAACATCCGGGTCGGTGTCCCGAGGCTGCCGTTCGCGCGGGCTCCGCAGGTCGATCACCGTGCGGACGCCGTCGTCGTACATCTGCTGCCAGCCACCCGCGGTGAGCCATTCGCGACGGCCCATCCGGTACACATCGCCGGCGATATGCCAAGCGTTCACGGCACCGTCCCAGCGGACGCCTCCCCGACGCGATGCCCTCCCATCCATACCTGCCAGCTAAGCACAGCTGCAGGAAAAGCCGAAGGGAGTCTTGTATCGGCGACGTGACGCGTGTCATACTGTCATTCGATACGCATCGACGATACGTATCGACGAGCCACACTCGGGGCATAATGGCCACGATGCAACAGCTACCCGGCAGCGACAAAGGAGGCCTGGCAATGCCCACCAGCAAGGACGTAGCCCAGGCGGCCGGCGTCGCACAAAGCACCGTGTCCTATGTCCTCAGCGGCAAGCGACCCATTTCCGAGAAGACCCGGAAGAAGGTGGAGGCTGCCATCGAGCAGCTCACCTACCAGCCGAACGCCGGCGCCCGGGCCCTGGCCGGACGGCGGACCCATGTGATCGGCCTGGTGATTCCGTTCATCCCCGAACTGCACATGGCCTCGATCATGGAGTTCGTTTCCGTGATCGCCAACACCGCCCGCCAGTACGATCACGACATCCTGCTGGTCACGGAGGACGAAGGCGCCCCCGGGCTCCGGCGGGTCGTGGGCCAGCAGATCTGCGATGGGCTCATCCTCATGCAGGTGGAGGGCGAGGATGAACGCCTTCCGGTGGCCCGCAGCCTCAACGTGCCGGTGGTGCTGATCGGTATCCCCCGGGACCCCTCAGGGCTCGTCTGCATCGACGCCGACTTCGAGATGGCCGGCGAACAGTGCGTGCGCGACCTTGCAGCCGCCGGGCATTCCGTGCTGTCGGTGATCGACTGGCAGCCGGAAGTCGTCAACCGCCACGTGAACTATGTTGACCGTTTCATGCGCGGCACCGACAAGGCCGCGAATGAACTCGGCGTAAGAGTGCTCCACCTTCCGGGCGGGACGGACAGGGACGTCATCGCGGACTCCGTGGACAAGGCCTTGGCCGAAACCACGGGCACGCCCGCGTTTATCGCCCCGGACGGCACCGCCCAGGACGTCCTCCGGAGGGCTTTGGCCAGCCGTGGCCTGACACCGGGGCAGGACGTTTCCGTAATCGGGAGCGCCTCCCCCACGCTTGCCGAACTCCAACCCATTCCGCTTTCCACCATCGACCTCCGCCCGGCCGAAGTGTCGCGCCGGGCGGTCAAGATCATCTGCGAACTCCTCGAAGCCGGCAGCCAGGGACCACACGAATCCCTGGAGCTGGTGCCTACGGTCATCACGCACCGTTCCAGCACGCTCCGTCCACCCCACGGCGCCTAAACCCCTTCCCGCAACCGCCTTTTCAGTCGATGCCTCTCGATGCGCATCGTCGATACGCATCGACAATCCGACGATCCACCATCCCACCACAAGAAGGAACAGACAATGAAGTCAGCACGCAGGACTACCCGTCCCCTCGCCCTGGCCACCGCCACGCTTCTTGGCCTGCCGTTGTTCATCTCGGCCTGCGGAGCCACTCCGGCGGCCTCGTCTTCCGAAAACGTCACCGAAATCTCGGTGATGGACTACTACAACAACGAACCCGACAAATCGTTCATCGGCGACGCACTGACCTCCTGCGGCACCAAGGCCGGCGTCACCATCAAACGCGAAACCGTCCCCGGCAAATCGCTGATCTCCAAGGTGCTCCAGCAGTCCTCGTCCAAGACCCTGCCGGACGTCCTCATGCTGGACAACCCGGACCTTCAGCAGATCGCCGCCACCGGGGCGCTGGCGCCCCTGTCCGACTTCAAGGTGAGCACGGAGAACTTCGCCGAAGGCGTGCTCAGTGCAGGCACATACAAGGACAAGGTGTACGGCCTGGCTCCCACCGTGAACACGATCGCCCTCTTCTACAACAAGGACATCCTCTCCAAGGCCGGGGTCACGCCGCCCACCACCTGGGACGAACTGAAGGCAGCGGCAGCCAAACTTACAGCCGGGGACCAGTACGGACTGGCCTTCGATGCCAACCCCACGTATGAGGGCACCTGGCAGTTCCTTCCCTTCATGTGGTCAAACGGCGGTGATGAGAAGAAGATCGACACTCCCGAGACCGAACAGGCCCTTCAACTCTGGACTGATCTGGTCAAGGACGGCTCAGTGTCGTCCTCGGCCCTGAACTGGACCCAGGCGGATGTGAAGGACCAGTTCATGGCCGGCAAGGCCGCCATGATGGTCAACGGTCCGTGGCAGATCCCGTCCCTCGACAAGCAGCCATCCCTTCACTACGGCGTGGTGAAGATCCCGGTCCGGGAGGCCGGCCAGACTGCCGCAGCACCCCTGGGCGGCGAAGTCTGGACCGTCCCGCAGACGGGAAACAAGGCTCGCCAGGCAAAGGCCGCCGAGGTGGTTGCCTGCATGAACAGCGACGAGCACCAGCTCTCGATGGCGAAGGCCCGCAACACGATTCCGTCCAAGACCACGCTGGCTGAGAAGTTCGCAGCCGAGAACCCCAAGCTCGCGACCTTCACTGAACTGATCAAGACTGCCAAGGCGCGCACCGGCGAACTGGGCGAAGAATGGCCCGGCCAGGCCACCAAGATCTACACGGCAATCCAGGCCGCGCTGACCGGTAAGGCTTCTCCCGCAGACGCCCTGAAGCAGGCCCAAGGCCAGTAAGAAGGCGGCCATGTCACTGACAACCGACGTATCGCGCACCGCATCCCGGCCGGGGACCGGCACGTCCCGGTCCGGGGGCGGCGAAGCGCAAGCCTCACGGCGACGCACCCGCATGCGCCGTGAGCGCATCTTCCAATGGCTTTTCCTGGTGCCTGCCGTGGTCTACATGGCGTTGTTCTTCGGCTACCCCGTGGTGAAGAACGTCGTCATGAGTTTCCAGGACTACACCACCGCAACCTTCTTTACCGGTGAAGCCCCCTGGGTGGGCGTGGCCAACTACGCGACCGTGCTGTCGTCGTCGTTGTTCTCAACTTCGCTGCTGAATACGGCACTGTTCACGCTCGGATCCATCCTGGGCCAGTTCGTGATCGGCCTGGCGCTTGCCGTTTTCTTCCAGCGCAAGTTCCCTCTCAACGGCATCCTCCGTTCGCTGCTCCTGCTCCCGTGGTTGTTGCCCCTGATCGTCTCCAGTGCCGTGTGGCGCTGGATCCTGGACAAGGACAGCGGTGCCCTCAACCGCTTCCTGGGTGACCTTGGCATCATCCACACCGGAGTTCCGTGGCTGACCAGCACCTCCTTGGCTCTGATTGCCGTGGTCGGCGTGAACATCTGGATCGGCATCCCGTTCAACCTCACCATCCTGTACGGCGGTCTCCAGGAAATCCCGGACGAACTCTACGAGGCCGGATCCCTGGACGGGGCCACGGGCTGGAAGGCGTTCCGCCACATTACCTGGCCCATGCTCCGTCCGGTGGTCAGCGTGGTGCTGGTGCTCGGCGTCGTCTACACGTTGAAGGTCCTGGACATCATCCTGGGCCTGACCAATGGCGGCCCTGCCAACTCAACCCAGACAATCGCCACCCAGTCCTACGATTTGTCCTTCCACGAGTTCAAGTTCGGCGAGGGCGCGGCGCTGGGCAACGTGCTGGTGGTCATTTCCCTGGTCTTCGCGGTGCTGTACCTGCGGGCCAGCCGACGCGCAGTGGACGAGTGAGGAAACCATGACAATGCAACTGGCCCGCCAAAGCGCGGGCACCGCCACCGCTCCCTCCCGCAGGAGCTGGGGGTACACGGCACTGGCCGTTCTTTTTCTCGCGGTCATGCTGTTCCCGGTCTACTGGATGGTCAACGCTTCCCTGCAGCCCAACGGCACCACCTTGGAAACCTCCTGGATCCCGCTCAAACCTGACTTCACCGGCTACGCCACTGCCATCAGCGAGCAGGCAGGCAACCTCGGCACCAGCCTGCTCATCGCGCTGGGCAGCGTTGCGTTGAGCCTGGCGATCGCGGCCCCGGCAGCCTACGCACTGGCCTATTTCAAGGTCCGCGGTGCCGGTGTGGTGCTCTTCGCCATCCTCATCAGCCAGATGATCCCCGGAATCGTCGTGGCCAACGCCCTCTACACCGCGTACAACGACCTCGGCCTGCTCAACTCGATTCCGGGGCTGATCCTGGCCGACTCCGCCCACGGCATTCCGTTCGCGATCCTCATCATCCGGGCCTTCATGAACGGCATGCCTGCCTCGGTCATCGAGGCGGCGCGCGTGGATGGGGCGGGGCATGTCCGGGCGTTCTGCTCGATCGTGGTTCCGCTGAGCCGGAACTCCCTGATCACTGCCGGGCTGTTCACCTTCCTGTTCGCCTGGAGCGACTTCCTGTTCGCCCTGACCCTGACCACCACCGAGGCCGTGCGGCCCGTGACCCTGGGCATCTTCCAGTACATCGGCGCCTACGTGAACGACTGGAGTTCGGTCATGGCGACGGCGGTACTCGCCTCCATCCCGGCCATCGTCCTGCTGGTCGCAGCCCAGAAATACATCGCCGCCGGAACCACCGGCGGCGCGGTCAAGTAGACCGCATCTCAGCAGCTACAAGGAGAATCCATGACTGACACCACCGCTCCGATCCGCGTCACCGTATGGAGCGAAAACAGGCACGAAAAGCGGGACGAACTTGTCGCCCGGCTCTACCCCGAAGGAATGCACGGCGCCGTCAAGGCGGGCATCGAAGAGAACCTGGGCTCCACCGCCGAGGTCCGCACCGCAACGCTGGACGAACCGGAACACGGCCTCACCGAGGAAGTCCTGGCCAACACCGATGTGCTGACCTGGTGGGGCCACATGTCCCATGCCGACGTCGATGACGAGATCGTTGAGCGGGTCCACCGCCACGTCCTCTCCGGCATGGGCCTGATCGTGCTGCACTCCGGGCACTGGTCCAAGATCTTCACCAAGCTCATGGGCACCACGTGCACGCTGCGCTGGCGCTCCGAACAGGACCGCGAGCTCGTCTGGACGGTGGACCCGACACACCCGATCGCCAAGGGCGTCCCGCACCCCATCGTCATCCCCGAGCAGGAGATGTACGGCGAATTCTTCGACATCCCCACGCCCGAGGAACTCGTGTTCATCAGCTCGTTCAGCGGCGGCGAGGTCTTCCGCTCCGGCTGCACCTTCCGGCGCGGCCACGGCAAGATCTTCTTCTTCAGCCCCGGGGACCAGGACTACCCCGTGTACCACCACAAGGACATCCGCCGCGTCATCTCCAACGCCGTCGAATGGGCCGTCACCGACCGCCCGGAACGCGCCGTCCCCGAACTGCTGCGCTACGAGACCGACGATTTCTTCAACGGCAAGAGCTACCAGGGAGCCAACGCGTGAGCGCGCCGTTCGCCACCATTCCCGACGACGGCGCTCCCCTGCGCGTGATCGTGGTCGGCGCCGGCGGCATGGGCCGTGCCTGGCTGCGGACCGTGGAAGAGTCACCGCTGGTGGAACTGGCAGGAATCGTCGACCTTGACCTGGAGGCCGCACGGGCGGCCGCGGCCTGGCTCGGGCGTCCCGGGCTGCCGGTCGGTGCCGGCACGGCGGCGCTGGCGTCCGACGTCGGAGCACAGGCGGTCATCAACGTCACCGTCCCTGCCGCCCACCACCCCGTCACCACTGAGGCGCTGGCAGCCGGGCTGCCGGTCCTCGGCGAAAAGCCCGTTGCGTCCACCGTGGCGCAGGGGCTCTCGCTGGCCGCCGCCGCCGAATTCCACGGCCAGTTGTTCATGGTCAGCCAGTCCCGCCGCTATAACCGGCACCTCTTCGCTGCCAAGCAGCTGGTGTCTTCGCTGGGTCGTGTTGGCATTCTGTCTGCGGAATTCTTCAAGGCCCCGCGCTTTGGCGGGTTCCGGGACGCCATGGACCACCCGCTGCTGCTGGACATGGCCATCCACCAGTTCGACATGGCCCGGTTCCTGCTGGATGCCGATCCCGTGTCCGTGTCCTGCGAGGAATACAACCCGTCCTGGAGTTGGTACCGAGGGGATGCGGGAGCCACCGCGGTCTTCGAAATGACCGGTGGCGAACGCTTCGTCTTCAACGGCAGTTGGTGCAGCCCCGGCCAGGAAACCTCGTGGAACGCGTCGTGGCGGATAAGCGGCGAGCATGGAACTGTCCTGTGGGACGGGGACGGCGAACCTGTCTGTTCGCTTGCTGTCGCCCAGGACGCGGAAGCAGATCCGGGCCAGGAGATCGCAGGTTCGCTCAGGGATTTCGTGGCTGCTGTCCGCACCGGAAGTACGCCCATGGGACAGGTGCACCGCAACATCATGAGCCTGGCCATGGTGGAGGCCGCGATCCGGAGCGCCGCCAGCGGCGCCCGCGTTTCGGTGGATGCACTGCTCGAAGACTCCTACCGGCAAGCGATCCTCGACGAACGCGGCCCGGCGGTGCTGGAGGTCCTGAAGTCCTGGATCTCAGTCCGGGCGGCCCTTACCGGGAACGGGGTCGCGCCATGACCCGGCGGCTGCGCGTGGGAATGGTCGGGTACTCCTTCATGGGGGCCGCCCATTCCCAGGCGTGGCGCACCGCGCCGCGGTTCTTCGACCTCCGGCTGGCCCCGGAATTGACCGCGCTGGCAGGCAGGGACGCGAGCCGGGCGCAGGACGCCGCCGGGAAGCTCGGCTGGGGCTCGGTGGAAACCGATTGGCGGCGGCTGATTGAACGCGACGACATCGACCTGATCGATATCTGCTCCCCCGGAAACACCCACGCCGAGATCGCCATCGCCGCCCTGGAAGCCGGCAAGCATGTGTTGTGCGAGAAGCCGCTGGCCAACACGGTGGAGGAAGCGGAGAAGATGACGGCCGTTGCCGCCGAGGCAGCCGCACACGGGGTGTATTCGATGTGCGGGTTCACCTACCGGCGTACGCCCGCCCTGGCTTTGGCGAAGCGCATGGTGGAGGAAGGCCGGCTCGGAACCATCCGCCATGTCCGTGCCCAATACCTCCAGGACTGGCTGTCCGACGCCGACGCTCCCCTGACCTGGCGGCTCGACAAAGCCAAGTCCGGCTCAGGTTCGCTCGGCGATATCGGGGCCCACAGCATCGATGCCGCCCAATGGATCACAGGGGCAGGAATCACCGGCGTCTCGGCCCTGATGGAAACCTTCGTGAAGGAACGGCCGGTCGGCGGGGACTTTGTGGGCCTTGGCGGGCACGGTGGCATGGATGGTCCGCGCGGCCCGGTCACCGTGGATGACGCAGCGATCTTCACCGCCCGTTTCAACGGCAACGGGGACGGCGGCCCGATCGGGATCTTCGAGGCCACGCGGTTCGCCCTGGGACGCAAGAACGCCATGCGCCTGGAACTCAACGGGACGCTGGGTTCCCTGGCCTTCGACTTCGAAGACATGAACGTGCTGTCCTTCTACGATGCCGCCTCCGGGCCGGACGCGGGCTTCCGCCGGATCATCGTCACCGAGCCCTCTCACCCATACGTCGGAAACTGGTGGCCCACCGGGCACGGCCTGGGCTATGAGCACGGCTTCACCCACCAGGTGGTGGACCTCGTGGCTGCGATCGCGCACGGACAGCAGCCCGCGCCGTCGTTCTCTGACGCGCTGCAGGTGCAGAAGGTGCTGGCTGCGGTGGAGGCCAGCGCGGCCGCGGACAGCCGCTGGCAGAACGTGTGACCGCGCGCGGACGGGGCCGGGCCGCAGGAAAGCAAAGCTGCGGTTCAGCCCCGTTTCGCGAGCCTGAACTCGAGGTTGGCGCGCACGGCCGGCCATTCGTGTTCCAGGATCGAGAACACCACGGTATCCCGCAGCACCCCGTCCGCAGTGCGTGAGTGGTTCCGCAGCACGCCGTCCTGCTTGGCCCCGAGCCGGGCAATCGCTTCCCGCGACTGATGGTTCAGCCAGTGCGTACGGAATTCGACCGCCGGGCAGCCCAGGGTTTCGAATGCATGGCGCAGGAGCAGCAGCTTGGACTCGGCGTTGCTGCCGCTTCCCTGGGCAGAGGCTGCGTTCCAGGTGGAGCCGATTTCGAGGCGCGGGGTGGCGAGGTCGATGTTCATGTACGTGGTCATGCCGATCAGGCGGCCGCTGCCGTTGAGCCGGGTGGCGAAGGGCAGCATGGAGCCGCTCTCCTGCAGGGCCAGTCGGCGCTCGATCTCGGCGGCCATGCCGTCCGGTGTAGGCACCGAGGTGTACCAGAGCTTCCACAGTTCACCGTCCCCGGCGGCCTCCACCAGGCCGTCGTGGTGTTCGGGGCGCAGCGGCTCCAGGGTTACCAGCCGGCCGCTGAGGGTCACGGGCGCAATCGTCGTCACGGCTTCAGCCTAGCGTGGCGCGGAGCGGGGGCTCCGCGCGTACAGACGAGTACCGGCTACTCGTGACCGGCGGCCAGCGCGGGAGTAGGGTCGCAAACACAGCGCCCTTTTTGAGACGCCGCTCCGTCGAGACCAAGGGGAAATCCAATGAAACCGCACCATACCCGATCCCGCGCGTACACGTTGGCGGTATCCCTCACCGCCACGATCCTCGCATTCGGCCTGTCCGGCGCCCCCGCCCAGGCAGCGCCAGTAGACACCACGGCAAAGCAGGCAACGGTCTATGTGGGGCTGGGGGACTCCTACGCCGCGGGCACCGGCGGCGGGGCATCGGCTCCGCCGTGCTTCCAATCTGCCGCCGCCTACCCCACCCTCCTGGGCGGCACCAATCTGGGCTGCTTCGGAGCGACAACCACCGACGTCGCGGTCGTTGCCACGAACAACGCTGCCCTCCTAGGCAGCGCGTCTGACATCTCCCTCACCGTGGGCGGAAACGACGTCGGCACCGGGGCCGTGACCGCGGCCTGCGTGCCCGATCCGCTGGGCGCGGCATGTGCCGCCGCGGTGGAGAGCACACGGACCGCACTCACCCAGCTCCCCGCAAAGATTGCAGGACTGGTCGCGTACCTCCGGTCCCTGGCGCCTACTGCCGACATTGCCGTCACGGGCTATCCGAGGCTCTTTACCGTCACCAACACCATGCCGCCGCAGCAGCAGGCCCTCGCGGCCACGTTCAACTCCATGGCAGATGCGCTCAACGCGGCCATAGCCGCGGGCTCCCGTGCGGCAGGGGCACGCTTTGTGGACGTGACGCAACGTTTCCTCGACCACGGCATCGGTTCGGACAAGCCGTGGATCAACTTCGACGGCAACGTCCTGAACCCGGAGAACTTCCACCCGAACGCGGCGGGCTACAACAACGGCTACCGCACGGCCGTGAACGCCGCCCTCAAGAGGTAGCGACGCTCGGAGCACGGGTCCCGCGCGTCGGCCAGCCAGCCCGCGCGGGACTCATTCGCTCCAGTCGAAGAAGCCCTTGCCGCTCTTGCGCCCCAGTTCACCCCGGGCCACCTTGTCCCGGAGAATCCGGGGCGGAGCGAAACGCTCCCCCAACGTGGAGTGCAGGTATTCGGCAATCCCCAGGCGGACATCCAGGCCCACGATGTCGGTGGTCTTCAGCGGCCCGGTGGGGTGCTTGTAGCCCAGGACCATCGCGGCGTCGATGTCCTCGGCCGAAGCCACGCCTTCTTCCACCATCCGCATCGCCTCCAGGGCGATCGCGACGCCGAGCCGCGAGGAGGCGAAGCCGGGTGCGTCATTGACCACGACGGCGGTCTTGCCCAGCGCCTCCACCCAGCCTTTCGCCGCGGCAGCGAGTTCCGGCGAGGTCTGCTTCGCCAGGACCACTTCGATCAGGGTGGACGCCGGCACCGGGTTGAAGAAGTGCAGGCCCAGGAAGTTGGCCGGACGGTGCAGTTCCGAGGCCAGGGCGGAAACGGACAGGGAGGAGGTGTTCGAGGCCAGGAAGGCATCCGCGGAGAGGTGCGCTTCCACTGCCTTGAGTGCGGCCACCTTGAGCTCGTAGTCCTCCGGCACGGCCTCCACCACCAGTCCGCAGTGGATGAACGATTCATAGTCCGTCGACGTGCTGAAGCGGGCCAGCGCTTCCTCCGGGCTTTCCCCGAGGGTGCCGCGCGCGGCGGACTTGGCAACGGCGTCGGACACCCGGGCGTGCGCCCCGGCGGCGGCTTCGGCGTCGCGCTCCACCACAATCACAGTGGCGCCCTTGACGAGGAAGGCGTGCGCGATGCCCGCCCCCATCCGGCCGCCGCCAAGGACTCCTACAACGTGCGGAATAGCGGCAACGACGCTCATCTGGTGGTCCTATCCTGGGTTACGGGGGTGCTGTCAATATCCGCGCCGGGCGCGCCGTCCTGCGGGAGCTTGGCCGCCAGCCGTTCGGCCATCTTCTTGTCCAGGAAGTCCTGCATGCGGTCGAACTTGGCCCGTGACTCGAAGAGGATGCCCTGGGCGAGGGTGTCGATCACCGGATGCGCCCCCTCCGGGGCATGGAAGACGGACTTGGTGATCCGCACGGCCAGCGGGTCCTGGCGGGCGATGCGGTCGGCGAGCTTGTGGGCGGCGTCCATCAGCACGGGTGCTTCGTAAATGCCGGTGATGAGGTTGATGCGCAGCGCCTCCTCGGCCCGCAGCACGGCCCCCGCCAGCAGGATCTCCTTGGCGAGGGGCTCCCCCACCAGTTCCTTGAGCCGCCAGGTGGCGCCTGCCGCGGCCATAATGCCGAGCCCGGTTTCCGGGTTGCCGATCCGCACGGCGGGCGTGCCGATCCGGAAATCGGCGGCGTAGGCGAGTTCGGCGCCGCCGCCCAGGCAGTAGCCGTCGATCGCGGCGATGACGGGCATGGGGAGCCGCGCGATGCGGGCGAAGATCGTGGAGTTGATGCCGCGCAGGGCGTCATCACGACGGCGGTCCCTCAACTGGCCGATGTCCGCGCCTGAAGCGAAAACGCCTTCGCTGCCCGCAATGATCAGGATCTTCGGCTCCCGTTCGAGGTAGTCGCAGACCTTGTGGAGCTCGTCGACCATCTGCTGGTCGATGGCGTTGCGCACCTCCGGCCGGTTGAGCAGGACGGTCAGCCGGTCTTCCTGCTCCTCAATCAGCAAGGTGCCGAATCCTTCCGGATCCAGTGCCTTTGTACCGCGCTGTGCCTTTGAACCGCCCTGTGCCTTTGAACCGCCATGTGCCTTCGAAGAATCCAGTGCCATTACACGCCTTCCAGGAGAAGTGCCGAGCCTTGCCCGACGCCGATGCACATCGTCGCGAGGCCGATCCTACGGCTTGCCCCGGACAATTCGCGTTCCATCCTGCCCAGCAGCGTGATTGCGATCCGGGAGCCGCTGGAACCGAGGGGGTGCCCCAGGGCAATGGCGCCGCCGTCGTTGTTCACGGTTCCGGCGTCCAGCCCAAGGCGCCGCATGCTCGCGAGGGACTGGGTGGCGAAGGCCTCGTTCAGTTCCACGGCTCCGAGGTCGGCGACGCCGAGGCCCCTGCGGTCCAGGATCTTCCGCGTGGCGGGCACCGGGCCGATGCCCATGATCTCCGGCTCGCAGCCGGCAGCTCCGCCGTCGATGATCCGGGCACGCGGGGTGAGCCCGTACCTCCGGATGGCCGCCTCGGAGGCGACGATGATCGCGGAGGCGCCGTCGTTGAGGCTCGAGGAGTTGCCCGCGGTGACGATGGAGCCGCCGGGAACAACGGGCCGCAGCCCCGCCAGCACTTCCATGGTGGTTCCCTCACGGGGGCCTTCATCGGTGTCGACGACGGTCTCGCCCTTCCGGGTCTTCACCGTCACCGGGACGATTTCCTCCTTGAAGCGGCCGGCGGCGATCGCGGCGAGGGCGCGTTCGTGGGAAGCGACAGCGAAGGCGTCCGCGTCCTCGCGGGAGATGCCATCCACCCGGCCGACTTCCTCGGCGGTTTCGGGCATCGAGTAGGTCATCTTCCCGTCCCGGGAGAGCTCGCCTTTGGTGAAGCGGGGGTTGGCGAAGCGCCAGCCGATCGAGGTGTCGAAGATCTGCCCGGGCTTGGCGAAGGCGGTGGCCGGCTTTTCCTGGACCCAGGGGGCACGGCTCATGGATTCGACGCCGCCTGCCACCACGATATCGGCGGCGCCTGCCTTGATCATCTGGCTGGCCATGATGATGGCGCTCATGCCGGATGCACACAGGCGGTTGACGGTGATGCCGGGGATGTGGAGGGGCAGGCCTGCCAGGAGGGTCGCCATACGGGCAACGTTGCGGTTCTCCTCGCCGGCTCCGTTGGCGTTGCCGAGGATCACCTCGTCGATCGAATCAGGGTCGACGCCGGCCCGCGCCACGGCCTCGCCCACCACCAGTCCCGCAAGGTCGTCGGGACGGACTGCGGAAAGCGAGCCGCCATAGCGGCCAACGGGCGTACGGACGCCGCCAACAAGAAAAGCCTCGACCATGAGCACATCCTTCACGGAGCAGGGCCGGCGAATAATTTACCGACCGTTCGTTCTATAAAGATTACACTGTGCCCGTCCGGGGTCAACAGGAGGCGGTCAACCGGAAGACGGAGTCACCGGCCGTCACAACACCCGGATGCCCAGGTGCCCGGCAAGAAGGGGCGCCAGCAGGCCGAGCTGGTAGTCATCGATCACGACGCCGGAAAGGCCGCCCAGCCCGTTGACTGTCCGGAATTCGCTTCCGCGCAGGTCCATGTCCTTGAGCTTGGCGCCCGTGACGTCGAGCGTGCCGATGGTGCAGTCCTTGAACGCCACGCGGTTCGCCGTGCAGGAGCCCAGGTCCAGTTCGTTGATGATGCAGCCACTCACCTGGACGTCCTGGAGCTTGGAACCGCGCAGGTTCAGGAAGTCCAGCTTGCCGCCGTCGATCCGCACGGACTGCCAGCTGCCCTCGTACAGTTCCGCGGAGCCCCAGCGCGGGTTGCTGATTTCGACGTCGCGCCAGGAACTGCGCGCGGCGGTCAGCACCGGCGCGTACGGCTCCGAGAGGATGCAGTCCCGGAAGCTTGCACCGCGCAGTCCGGCCTCGTTGAAGGAGACGCCGGTGAACTCGCACTCGAGGAAATCCGCGCCGTCAAGCTCCTGACCGTCGGCGCGCACCTGGCTGAACCGGAGGCCGTCGTACCTTTCACCGCGGCGGAAGTCCGGAGCGTCGTCGTCGCGCAGTTCTTCCAAGTGCACCGGCGAAATCCTGGGGGCAGCAACTTTCGCAGCCGCCATCAGAGGGATTCCGCCTTTGCGGCGATCTCCGCGAGATCCTTGCCGAGGGCCTTTCGGGTCATACTCATCCCGATTTTCCCGAACAATGCCATGGTGATCCTGCTCAGGAGCGTGGGCTTGATGACCTCTGCACCGAAGGTCAACGTGAGGTCCGTGCCGCCGTCGCGCCCTGCCAAGGTGAAACGGGTGGTGTAATCCGCGCCGCCCTGCAGGGCTTTGACCGTGGTGCTGCGGGGCGGGTCGGCCAGAGAGACCCACATTTCGACCGTTTCCTGCCGGCCCATCATGGTGCGTGTTTCTTTCCAGCGCGTGCCTTCGCCGTAGGTGCCTTCGCTGAGCATCTGGATGGCATCGACGCCGGAAAGCGTTGCGGCTGAGCCGGGAATGTCGGAGATGACAGCCCAGACTTTCTCCGGGGCGGCGTTGATGTGCTGCGTCAGGCTGGTGGCGTGCTCCATGCGTCGAGCCTAGCCCCGGGCACTGACACTCCCAACAGGCCGGGGACGCGAACGGCGGGCGCCTCCCCAAGGATGCACCCGCCGTCGAACGTCCTGGAACCCTAGGCGAACAGCTCGCTCTTGGGCTCGTTGTTCTTGACCTTCTGCCAGCCGAGCCAGAGCACGACGGCGAAGAACGGGACGGTGGCCAGGGTCCAGGCGCCGAGGTAGAAGACCTCGCCGCTCTTGCTGGTCATGGTGTCGAAGCCGATCAACACGGTGATGGCCAGGAGGGCCACCAGGCCGGCCCAGCTGGTCCACGGCGAACCGGGCATGGGGAGGCTGGAGACCATGCCCTTCTTCTTCCGCAGCATGATCTGGCTGGCGAAGATGGAGCCCCAGGTGAAGATGACGCCGATCGAGGCGGTGTTCAACGCGAGGTCGAAGGCGTGCGAGCCGCCCAGCCAGATGTTCAACAGGATGCCCACGAGGTACACGGCGCCGATGGCCAGGATCGCGGCATAGGGGACGTGGCGGGTGGACATGCGGGTGAGCCACTGCGGGGCGTGGCCGTTGTTGGCCATGGTGCGGAAGATACGGCCGATCGAGTACAGGCCGGAGTTGCAGGAGGACAGGGCGGCGGTGATGACGATCATGTTCATGACGTCGCCCATCCAGCCCAGGCCCATCTGGCCGAAGACCGTGACGAACGGTGAGGTGCCGGCCTTGTACTGGTCCGAGGGGAGCAGCATGGCGAGCAGGGTCACCGAGCCGACGTAGAAGACAACAATGCGGAGTACGACGGCGCGGATCGCCTTGGGCACTTCGCGTTCCGGGTTCTTCATCTCACCGGCGGTGATGCCCACCAGTTCGATCGCGTTGTAGGCGAAGATCACGGCGTTGAGGACCAGGATCATCACCAGGCCGCCCTTGGGGAACATTCCGCCGTCGGCATGGAAGAGGTTGCCCACGGAGGCGTGGCCGCCACCCACCTGGGCGTTGGTGACCACCATGAAGGTGCCCACTGCCAGGAAGATCACAATCGCCGCGACCTTGAGGCAGGAGGCCCAGAACTCGAACTCGCCGAAGGCCTTCACGCTGAACAGGTTCACGGCCACCAGCAGCACCAGCGCGGCGATGGCGGACAGTTCCACGGGGACGTTCGGGAAGAAGAACTGGAAGTACAGTCCGATCGCGATCAGCTCGGCGATGCCCGTCATGGCCCAGTTGATGAAATACATCCAGCCGGACAGGTAGGCGCCCTTCTTGCCGAAGAGTTCGCCGGCATAGCTGACGAAGGAACCGGAGGTCTGGCGGTACATGATGAGCTCGCCGAGTGCCCGCATGAGCAGGTAGGCAATGACGCCAGCGATCGCGTAGGAGAAGATCAGGGCCGGGCCCGTGGAGGCCAGGCGCCCGCCGGCGCCCATGAACAGGCCGACGCCGATGGCGCCGCCCATCGCAATCATGGTGACGTGGCGGCGGCTCAGGGTCTTGCTGTAGCCCTCGGCGCTGAGGGACGGGTCGACGGCAGATGCCGGGCCGGCGGGGTTCTTAAGGTCTGTGGGGGTACTTTGCGACACAGTTGTTCCTTGTGGGTTGGGTAGGTACCAGCGCCCTTTGCTGCACGTGATTCGGCTCACTGGCCGGAATCCTATTCACTTCTGCGGGTTGCAGGGCAAATCATCGAAGGGCGAATCCAGCAAGCCCATCTTACAGTGTGAAACGCACCACGCGTGACCCGGGCTACAGCCGGCCTTTCCGGCTGCCGGGAAACTGCTTCCTGCCTGCCTTCTTTGCCGCTAGCCTGTGTGTAGCATCGACAGACACACCTGGCAGGTGGACGGTCTTCGTCGCACCTGGCCTTCGCACTGGACCTGGGGGGAACATGCGAAACAGAAGGCTGCTGCCCGCCGCGTTGCTGCTTGCCCTTGCCGGGTGCTCCGGCGGGGGCGCAGGACCGGCCAGTCAAAACGCAAGCCCCGCTCCGTCGTCGACCGAATCCGGCAGTCCCGGAACATCCACCGGTCCAAGCGCGGCTGCGTCAACGGACAAGGCCCCCGCACCGCCGCCGTCATCAGAGCCCGGTGACGTCTCCACCTCCTTCAACGCGATCGACGCACTGCGGAACCAGAGCTGCACGGCGGGAGCCGACGGGTCCTGGACCTTCATGGGAACCCTCGTCAACTCCACGAAATCGGCCAAGACGTACACGGTGGCAGTCGCCGTGACCATCGGCGCAGCGGTCCAGGGCCACGCCCTGATTACGGAAACCGTCCAGGCCGGAAAATCGGCCGACGTCCTGGCCAGGGATTTTGCAAGAACCACGGGCCGGGCCGGCACGTGCGAACCGGTTGTCTCGGCTGAGGATGCGCAGTGAAACGGGGGAACACGGTGAAACGGGGGATCACAGTGAAGACCGGATTCCAGGCAAAAATATCGCTCGTGGCCGCCGCCCTCTTGCTGGGACTTGCGGCGGTCCCCCTGGCGGCAGCTCCGGCCAGCGCGGAGGAGACCCCAGGTCCGGGCGCGGGCCCGTCGCCGAGCAGCGAGGTGACCCCGGCGGACGAGCCCAGCCCGAGCGATGAAGCCAGCCCGACCGCCCCGGGTTCCGGTTCCGAGTCACCGGAGCCCGATCCTTCCCCGACCGTGGATCCTCCCGCGTCCCTTGAGGACCTACCGCCGTCGGAGCCGTCCGAGCCTTCCGCGCCGTCGGAGCCGCCGGCACCGGCTTTCACCACGGAGGGTGCGATCGGAGCGAAATGGCTCGACCTTGGCGGAGCCGGCGGCGTACTCGGCGAGCCGATCTCCACGCAGTACTGCGCCGAGAGTGGCCTCTGCCAGCAAAAGTTCGCGGGCGGCTTGATCTATTGGACCAGCGCGGACGGCGCCCACGCGGTCTTCTCGGCAACTGGGCACACCGGACCAGGGTTTTTCTCGGGCGGCGGCCTGGCAGCTTTCGGCTATCCACTGGGCGATGAAACCGCCGCGCCCGGGGGCACCGTCCAGAAGTTCTCGGGCGGAAAGATCCTCGCGTGGAATGGGACCGCAGTCTTCCGTATCTGGTCCCGCGGGGCGATCGGCGGGTTCTGGACCGCCCTGGGATCATCCGCGGGCCTTGGCATGCCGCTATCAAACGAGAGCTGCGGGCTCCGGAACGGCGGCTGCTTCCAGGCGTTCTCGAGGGGAACCATCTACTGGTCCCCCGCCACCGGACCCCGCTTTGTCCGCGGTGCCATCCAGACCCGCTGGAAGTCGGTCGGCGCACAGGACAGCGTCATGGGCTACCCGGTCACCAGCGAAATCTGCGGCCAGCCTGCCAGCGGCTGTGTCCAGCGCTTCCAGGGCGGGAACATCTACTGGTCACCGGGCAGCGGGGTCTGGGTGGTCCGGGGTGCCATCGGAGGCCAGTACGCTGCTGCCGGCGCCACGCGAGGGCTGCTCGCTTACCCGCTCTCGAACGAGAAATGCGCCAGCGGCAAGTGCATCCAGAACTTTCAGGGCGGCTTCATCGGCTGGGAAGGCCATGCAGGAACCCGGATCTATTCCAAGGGCACCGAATGCCAGGCCCTGAACAACGGGAAATCCAAGTATTCCAGCTACGGCGCCAACCGGGTGCTTTTGACCGTCGCCCGGGACTACAAGGTGTCCAGGTCAACGAGTATCTACTGCAAGAGGCTCGCCGGAACCTATGTCCCTGACTGGAAAACGGACAGCTATGTCGGCGCTTCGGGATTCAAGCCTCCGGGGGTGCCGTCCGGCCCCACCCGCTACCTCTTTTCGCCGACGGGATCCTTCAGCGTGACCGAGGCGTTCGGCCTGGGCAACCCCGGAACCAAGCTCGCCTACCGGACGCTGAACCCGCGGTCCCGCTGGGGCGGCAACCCCTGGACCGCCACCTACAACAAGTACTTCGAGTCCTCGTCCTGGGTGGGCTGGGACGAGAACATGTGGTACTACGCAACGCGCGCCAGCCACGACTACCGCCAGGGCGTGGTCATCAACTACAACCGGCCGAACATCGTCCAAAACGCAGGCTTTGCGATCTTCCTGCACATGAACAAGGTACCCACCGCCGGCTGCATCTCGCTTGATGACTGGGCCGTGCTGGACTACCTGAAGAAATCCACCCCCGGGGACCGCATCATCATGGGTACCTACCGGGACCTGTTCCGCTGACAGGATGGCAGCGGAACGGCTCCGGCAGCTTCAGCGCACCAGCGCCGCGGCCCGCTTCCGGCGTGCTTTCGCCAGCCGCGTGCCGATCAGTCCCTGCCGCGGGCTGAAGAGGTAGACGACGGCGAACACCACGCCCTGCGCGAGCACCACCATCGCACCCGAGGCGGTATCAAAGTAGTAACTGATGTAGATCCCGGCCACCGAGCAGGCGGCGGAAATGACGGGGGCGATCACGAGCATCCGGGAGAAGCGGTCGGTCAGCAGGTACGCCGTGGCGCCCGGAATGATGAGCATGGCCACCACCAGCACGACGCCTACGGTCTGCAGCGCCACCACCGAGGTCAGCGCGAGCAGGCCCAGAAGGAGGGCGCCCAGGCGCCGCGGCGAGAGGCCGATCGCGTGGGCGTGGGTGGGGTCGAAGGCGTACAGGGTCAGGTCACGGCGCTTGAGCACCAGGATGGCGAAGGCCACCACCCCGAGAACCACCACCTGCACCAGGTCCGCTGTGCTCACGCCCAGCAGGTTCCCGAAGATGATGTGGTTCAGGTCCGTCTGGCTGGGGGTCACGGAAATCAGCACGAGGCCCAGCGCGAACAGCGAGGTGAAGACGATCCCGATGGCGGCGTCCTCCTTGACCCGGCTGGTGTTGCGCACGACGCCGATCAAAGTCACCGCCAGCAGCGCGAACACCAGGGCGCCAAGCGCGAATGGCGCCCCCACGATGTACGCGAGCACGACGCCGGGCAGCACCGCGTGCGAAACGGCGTCACCCATGAGCGACCAGCCGATCAGCACCAGCCAGCAGCTCAGGACGGCACAGACGACGGCGGCGATCGCCGTCGTGAGCAGCGCGCGGACCATGAAGTCATAGCCGAGCGGTTCCAAGAGGATGTCAAGCAGGTCCATCGGGCTAGCCCCTGTTCATGACGTCGAGGCCGAAGGCCATGGCGAGGTTTTCCGGCTGCAGCACCACGTCCGGGTTGCCGTGCATGAGCACCTTCCGCATGAGCAGCACGGCTTCGTCGCAGAGCTGCGGGAGCGCGTGGAGGTCGTGGGTGGAAACCAGGATAGTGGCGCCGTCGGCGGCGAGTTCCCGCAGCAAGCGGGTGATGGTCGCTTCGGAGCGTTTGTCCACGCCGGCGAACGGCTCGTCGAGCAGCATCATGGTGGCGCCCTGTGCAATGCCGCGGGCCACGAACGCGCGCTTCTTCTGGCCGCCGGACAGCTGGCCGATCTGCCGGTCGGCGTAGTCGCCCAGTTCCACCCGCTCCAGGGCGTGTTCGACGGCCTCGCGGTCCGCCTTTCGCGGCCGGCGGGTGAAGCCGAGGTGCCCGTACCGGCCCATCATCACCACGTCGCGCACGGACAGCGGGAACGCCCAGTCCACGTCCTCGCTTTGCGGGACGTAGCCGATCCCGGCCTCCTTGCGGATTTTCATCGGGGGCTGCCCGTTGATGAGGACCTGCCCGGAATCGGGCTTCACCATGCCCATGATGGCCTTGAAAAGGGTGGATTTTCCGGAGCCGTTCATGCCCACGAGCCCGCAGATACGGGCCGGCTCCAGGCTCAGCGAGGCGCCGTCGAGGGCGAGGACCTCTCCGTAATGCACCGTGACTTTATCTACGAGGATTGCCGGGGTGCTCATGACGTCTTTCCCGTCAGTGCGTTGGCGATGGTCCGGGCGTCGTGCCGGATCAGGTCCAGGTACGTCGGCACGGGGCCGTCCGCCTCGGAAAGCGAATCGACGTAGAGAACACCGCCGAACTTCGCACCGCTGGCCTCGACCACCTGCATCATGGGGGCATTGGACACCGTGGACTCGCAGAAGACGGCCGGGACCTTGTGCTCCTTGACGAATTCGATGGCCCGGGCGATCTGCTGCGGGGTGGCCTGCTGTTCGGCGTTGACGGCCCAGATGTAGACCTCTTTGAGTCCGACGTCGCGGGCCAGGTAGGAGAAGGCCCCTTCGCAGCTGACAAGTGCCCGCTGCTGGACGGGCAGCGCCTTCAGCTCTGTGGCCAGGTAGTCCTTGACCTCCTGCAACTGCGCCTTGTACGTCTTGGCGTTGGCCTCGAAGGCGGCGGCGTTGGCCGGGTCGAGCTTGGCGAAGGCCTTGGCCATGTTGTCGGCATAGATCTGCACGTTCGACGGCGACATCCACGCGTGCGGGTTCGGTTTGCCTTTGTAGCTGTCCTCGGCGATCGGCATCGGCTCCACGCCCTCGCTCACCACCGCATGCGGCACGTCCAGCCCTTCGACGAACTGTTGGAACCAGACCTCGAGGTTCAGCCCGTTGTCCAGGATCAGCTCGGCCTGGGCTGCCTTGCGGATGTCCCCCGGGGTCGGCTCGTAACCGTGGATTTCGGCACCCACCTTGGTGATGGATTCGACGCGCAGTTTGTCGCCGGCCACGTTTTTGGCAATATCGGCCAGGACCGTGAAGGTGGTCAGGACGACGGGCCGGTCATCGTTTCCGGCGCTGGTCGAACCCCCGCAAGCGGTCAGGCCGAACGCGAGGGCGGCGGTGAGGACAAGGGACACATTCCGGACAGCAGCTTTGGTGTACCGAAACAGAGATTTAGGCATGCCGAAAATTATAGCCGGAAGCCGGAAGGCACTGCCAGTTACCGCATATCCGCCCCCAACCTCGCTCCGCTCGGCCGTGGGGCCCACGCGGCTAGGCTTATTCACATGGGCAAGATTCCAGCACCGGGAAGGCTATACGCCTTCAACGGCCTCGACGCCGTGGCGTCCGGACTCTACCTCGGACTTATGCTTTTCGCTGCCTTTGCCGGTGCCCTGCTGGCACCCCTGCTGCAGAGCCTCCGGGCAACTCAAGCGGCGGCCTCCTATGCGGTCAACCTCGCCTTCTATGCCTCGGTTGGCATATTCGCCTTCCTGGCCGCCCGGCGGGTGCTTTCCCGCGACACGCGGATCCTTGCCACCCGCCCGTGGTTCACACTGGCCATGGTGCCTGCCTCCGTCGTGGCCATGCTGGTGTTCACGGCCATTTTGGTCACGGCAAGCGGACAAGCACGCGCCTCGGAAAACCAGCTGGGAATCCAGTCGCTCATCGAGAACGTCCCGGCCTGGCTGATCGTGCCCCTGCTGGTTGTGGTGGGGCCGTTCGTGGAGGAGTACATTTTCCGCCACCTGTTGATCGGGAAGTTGTCCGGACGCCTCAACACCTGGGTCTGCTGCGCGATCTCCGTCGTGCTGTTCGCGGGCATCCATGTCTTCCGCAATGAAGGCCTCTCCACCCAGGCCATGGTCCCCTACCTCGGAATGGGCGCGGTTCTGGTCGCGGTTTACGTCTGGACCGGGAAGAACCTCATGTTCTCGTTCCTGGTCCACGCCGGCAAGAACCTTCTGGCCGTGCTGCTGATCTACGCGCTGCCTCCGCAGTTCTTCGGCGCCTAAGTCCCCAACTAACTCGCAGTTGTGGTCGTTTTGAGGGCTCAAAACGACCACAACTGCCAGCCAGTTGGGCAACCCGGACCGGAACTGTCCGCAAGGCACTGGGGCGAGGCACCTGTGGACCGCCAGCCAGGGCCCGCACGAATGGCACACCATGGCGGACCCCGAAGGCAACGAGTTCTGCATCAGCTGAGCCGGTAACTAAACTCGTCAGGGTGAGCAACGACTTCCCCGCCAAGGTATCCGACGTCTTCGACCCCGCGCGCTGGCGCACGGTTTCCGGATTCGACGACTTCCAGGATATGACCTACCACCGCCAGGTGGAACGCGACGAAGCCGGCGGAATCGTCCGCGACCTGCCCACCGTGCGCATCGCCTTCAACCGCCCGGAAGTCCGCAACGCCTTCCGCCCTGGCACCGTGGACGAGCTCTACCGCGCCATGGACCACGCCCGGATGACCCCCGATGTGGCCACCGTGCTGCTCACCGGCAACGGCCCCTCCGCCAAGGACGGCGGGCATTCCTTCTGTTCCGGAGGCGACCAGCGGATCCGGGGCCGCGACGGCTACCGGTACGTAGTACAGAACACCGCCGACGGCGAGACCCAGGAAACCATCGACCCCGCCCGGGCCGGGCGCCTCCACATCCTGGAGGTCCAGCGGCTCATGCGCACCATGCCCAAGGTGGTCATCGCCGTCGTGAACGGCTGGGCGGCCGGCGGCGGGCACTCGCTGCACGTCGTCTCGGACCTCACCATTGCCTCCCGCCAGCACGGAAAGTTCAAGCAGACCGACGCCACCGTGGGAAGTTTCGACGCCGGCTACGGCTCAGCGCTGCTGGCCCGCCAGATCGGCCAGAAGGCAGCCCGTGAGATCTTCTTCCTCGCCCGTGAATATTCCGCGGAGGACATGGTCCGCATGGGCGCCGTCAACGAGGCCGTGGACCACGACCGTCTCGAAGAAGTGGCCCTGGAGTACGCCGCGGACATCGCCCGCCAGTCGCCCCAGGCCATCCGCATGCTCAAGTTCGCCTTCAACCTGGCCGACGACGGCCTGGCCGGACAGCAGGTCTTCGCCGGCGAAGCCACCCGCCTGGCCTACATGACGGACGAAGCCGTGGAGGGCAAGGAAGCGTTCCTGCAGAAGCGGGATCCGGACTGGTCCGCCTTCCCCTACTACTTCTAGGAGGCCGGCTGTGGATGACATCCTGAAGGCCCTCGCGGCCGCCCTGCAAGGTGAAGGACCCGCCGTCGAGATCGTCACGGCCCCGGACGGGAAGGCCACGGCTGTTCCCGTGGAAACCCCCGGCTTCGAGGACGCCGCAGTGGTGGTGCGCACCTCGGGATCCACCGGCGCGCCGAAGGCCACCGTGCTCACCGTCGACGCCCTCGCGGCATCCTCCATGGCCACCGCGATAGCGCTGCGCGGCGAGGGCCAGTGGCTGCTGGCCCTGCCTTTGCAGTACGTGGCGGGCATCCAGGTGCTGGTCCGCTCGTTGTTCGCCGGCACCCGCCCGTGGGCCATGGACATGTCCGGCGGCTTCACCCCGGAAGCCTTCATCGCTGCAGCCCTGGAGCTGACGGACAAAGTCCGCTTCACTTCCTTGGTCCCGACCCAGCTGCAGCGGCTGCTCGATGCGCCGTCCGCGGGGACGCTCGCCGTGCTGCGGCGCTTCAACGCGATCCTGCTCGGCGGGGCTCCGGCCCCTGCCGGGCTGCTGGAGGCGGCGCGCGCCGCCGGGCTTCGCGTGGTCACCACCTACGGCTCCGCCGAAACGTGCGGCGGCTGCGTGTACGACGGCGAGCCGCTGGACGGCGTCGAGGTCCGGATCGACGGCGAGGGCCGCATCCTGCTGGGTGGCAGCACCATTGCCGCCGGCTACCTGGACGCTCCCGACGCGGCAGGTTTCTTCGAGGAAGACGACGTCCGCTGGTACCGTACCGGGGACCTCGGCGAGCTCTCCCCCGACGGCAAGCTCACCGTCCTGGGCCGGGCCGACGACGTCATCATCACCGGCGGCGTCAAGGTTTCCGCCGCGTACGTGCAGGCCGGGCTGGAAAGGCTCGACGGCGTAAGCGCGGCTTTCGTCACTGGTGTCCCTTCCGCCGAATGGGGCCAGGCCGTGGCCGCCTACGTGGCCATGGACGACTTTGCGGGCAGTCCGGAACGACTCCTCGCCGCGGCGCACTCGGGCCTCGGAGCACTGGCACCCAAGACCGTCATCACCGCGCCCGCGCTGCTGATGCTGCCCAACGGCAAACCGGACCGGCTCGCCATGGGCGCGCTGCTCAGCGAAAAGCATCAGGCAGAATAGACAAGTTCACCGCATCCACCGCCGGCCCCATCCGGCCCCACCGCGAAACAACACGAGGTACAACACGTGGCAACAGCTGCACAATGGATCCAAGGCGCCCGGCCGCGCACCCTGCCGGCTGCGATCGCCCCGGTGCTGATCGGCACCGCGGCCGCCTACGAACTGCAGTCGTTCCGCCTTCTCAACGCGATCCTTGCAGCCTTCGTGGCCTTGCTGCTGCAGATCGGCGTCAACTACGCCAACGACTATTCCGACGGGATCCGCGGGACCGACGAGGACCGCGTAGGACCACTGCGCCTGGTGGGATCGGGGGCTGCCCGCGCCCAGCACGTGAAGTGGGCCGCGTTCGGAGCCTTCGGCCTCGCCATGCTCGTGGGCCTGATCCTCGTGATCATCACCCAGGCCTGGTGGCTGATCCTGGTGGGCCTGGGCTGTGTGCTTTCCGCCTGGGGCTACACCGGCGGCAGGAACCCCTATGGCTACATGGGCCTCGGCGACCTCTTTGTGTTCGTGTTCTTCGGCCTCGTGGCCACGCTCGGCACCACCTACACCCAGGCCGGGCAGATCAGCCTCCCCGCGGTCATCGGCGCGATCGGCACCGGATTGATCGCCTGTGCCCTGCTCATGGCCAACAACGTCCGCGACATCCCCACGGACACTATTGCCGGGAAGAAGACCCTGGCTGTGCGGCTGGGCGACCGGCATGCGCGCGAGAG
The DNA here is from genome assembly GCF_049913155.1 of Arthrobacter sp. R-11. Taxonomy (GTDB): domain Bacteria; phylum Actinomycetota; class Actinomycetes; order Actinomycetales; family Micrococcaceae; genus Arthrobacter. The sequence goes on from NZ_CP183979.1 coordinate 3,512,658, forward strand.
CTATGTGCTCATGCTGGCCTTGGCGCTTCTCCTGGTGGTGGTCCTGGCGCCCACCAAGCCCTGGATGCTGATCGTGCTGCTCCTGGTCCCGGCCTGCCTGACGCCGGCCTGGCTCATGGTCAACGGCAAGCGCAAGAGCCTCATTCCGGTGCTCAAGCAGACCGGCATGATCAACCTCGGCTACAGCCTGCTGTTCTCGCTCGGCCTGGTGCTGAGCACCGGCTTCTAAGGCACGGTTGGCTTCAGATTTCCTTGGGGCGCCGGTCGTTCTCGACGCGGACTTCGGGGTGCTCGTCCACCAGGCGGTCCTCGGCGTCGGCATCGGCGACCTCGCCGGCCGAGCGCAACGGCTTGGCCCGCCCGGAGAAGCGCTCGCGCATGGCTGCCGTGGCGGCGTCACGCTGTTTCTGGAAGAAAAGGTAGCTGATCGCGAAGGCGATCAGCCCGGCGAAGACCACGGCCAGGATGACGCCGGTCTGCAGGAAAAGGAACAGCACGAACAACGGCACGAACAGCGCCAGGCGGATCAGGGAGTACTTGAGGAAAGCCACGGTTCAAGTTTAGCGGTCGGATCCACTCCGGCCGCCGCCGGACCGGGCGAAGGCCCTCCTGGCCCGTGCCCCGGAGGCGGGTACGCGGCCCTTGAGCGGTGGCTAGACTGAAGGTATGCCCCGCGTAGTTGCAGTCATCATCGTCCTGCTGGTCTTCGTTTACGGCTTGGTGGATGTGATCCGCACGGACGGCCGTTACGTCCGGGGCATCTCCAAGCCGGCCTGGATCGTGGTGATGCTGCTGCTTCCGGTCCTCGGCGCCATCCTTTGGTTCTTCTTCGGACGCCCGTACGGCGGAAGGGCGGCGCAGCCGGCCTTCCCCACCCACCCGACGGCTCCCGACGACGACCCGGAGTTCCTGCGCAACCTGGAAATCCGCCGCCGCAACCAAAGCGAAGCCGAGCGGCTGAAGAAGCTCCGCGAAGAGCTCGAGGAGAAGCAGCGCAAGCTCAGGGGCGAATCAACGTCCGACGGCAACGACGGCAGCGCCTCCTAAGCCGGCCGAAAGCCGAAGGCAGCGGGCGGGCAGGCGAACCCGCCGCGCCCGCCGCATCAAGTCCTAGCTCAGGCCCGAGTACGAGTGCAGGCCGTTGAAGAACTGGTTCACGATCGTGAAGTTGAAGATCACGCACAGGTAGCCCACGATCGACAGCCAGGCGGCGCGCGTTCCGGTCCAGCCGCGGGTGGCCCGCGCGTGCAGGTAGCCCGCGTAGACCACCCAGATCACGAACGTCCAGACTTCTTTGGTGTCCCAGCCCCAGAAGCGCCCCCAGGCCTTCTCGGCCCAGATGGCGCCGAACATCAGCGTGAAGGTCCAGCCCACGAAGGCCACGGTGTTGATCCGGTAGGACAGGTTCTCCAGGCTCAGGGCATCCGGAACCAAGCGCATGAAGCCCAGCTTGTCGGCGCCGCCCGCGGCAAGGGTCTTCTGCCGGTGCGCCTGGACCAGTTGCAGCGCAGACATGGCGAAGGTCAACGTGAAGAGCGCCGAGGACAGCACCGCGATGGATACGTGGATCACCAGCCAGTAGCTCTGCAGGGCGGGAACCAGGTGGCCCACCGGTGTCCAGTACGCGACGGAGGCCGCCACGAGCATGATTACGGCCAGGCCGATCACGAAGGTTCCCAGGAAGCGCAGGTCGCGGCGGACGAGGGCCAGCAGGAAGACCACGACGGCAACGAAGGCACCGGTGGTGAGGAACTCGTACATGTTGCCCCACGGCACGCGGCCTGCACCGATGGCGCGGGTGACCACGCCGGCTGCGTGGATCAGCACGCCGAGGATGGACAGCGCCACTGCCACACGGGCGGGTGCCCGGCGCTCGGCGGCGTAGCGCATATCACCGGCGGCGGTGCCGCCGGTGGAGGTTGGGCCCGACGTCGGACGCTCCGCATAGCCTGCCGGCCCGCTGACGTCCGCTCCCGCCATCCGCCCTGCAGCCACCGGCACCTTGGCGGCGGCTGCCGCCTTCAGGTCCACGGCGCGCAGCGTCTTGCTGCTCTTGGCCAGGTCCCAGGCGAAGGCGACGAACGCCACCGTGTACGTGCCTGCGGCCAGGAGCATGAAGAGCTCGCTGTACTGGCCCATGGTTTCGTTGATGGGGAACATTACCGGTCCTTAGTGTTTGTCGAGGCGACAGTGTCGGAAGTATCGGATGGGTCCGGCTCCAGCTGCCATTCACGCTGCAGCAGTTCACGTATAGCGGCGGCTTCGCCGGCCAGGCGGTGGTCTTCACCGCGGGCCAGCAGGCCGTACTCCACCATGGTGCGTCCGTCGTCGTGGGTTCCGGTGCGGACCCACACGCGGCGGCGGTTCAGGTAGAGGGAGACGACGAGTCCGGCGACGGCGAGCAACGCGAAGACCAGGGCGCTGGCCTGGCCGGGGTTGTGGTGGATATCCACGCCCACATACTTCTTGACGCCGTCGAAGCTGATGCTGCCCTTGCCGTCCGGCAGGGTGTACGTCTTGCCGGGCACCAGGGTGATGCCCTTGGTGGGGAGGTCGCGGCCGTTGAGCTGGGTGAGGTTCTTGACGTCGAGCTCGAACACATTCTGCGGCGTGCCCTTGTCCAGGCCGAGGTCGCCGTAGTACGAGTTCAGGCTGAGCTGCGGGTTGATGAGCTCGGGATCGCCGCTGAAGGACACGCCCTGTTCGGTGACGAATGCCGTCGGCAGGAAGAAGCCGGCGAAGCCCAGCTGATCGGGCTTCGCGTCGGGAACCTTGATGACCACCGAGGAGTAGTAGTTGTCGCCCTGCAGCTTGGCCACCACGGGCCCCTGCAGCGCGATGTTGCCCTTGCCGTCGCGGACGGTGATGACCGGGGCGTAGCCGTTGCCGGTGAGGTAGATGCTGGTGCCGCCCAGCATGACGGGGTCGTTGACCTTCAGGACCTGCTTTTCGGCCGGCGCGCCCGGGTTTTCCTTGGTGGTCACCTGTGCGGTGAAGTCGATCGGCTGGCCGAAGTGGGCCGGCGATTCACGGTCGAACTTCACGTCGAACTTGTCCAGCTGGATCGAGTAGGGCTGCAACCAGCTGCTCTGGAAGTTGGTGCCGGGGCTGAACTGGTCGTAGCCCACCAGGGTGTTCACGAAGGTGTCTCCTTCCACCAGGATGCGCTGGCCGCTGTAGCCGAACAGCCCGCCGATGGCCACGGACACCAGGACGCCGATCAGCGAAGTGTGGAAGACGAGGTTGCCCACTTCCTTGAGGAAGCCGCGCTCGGCACCCAGTGACGGCCGGTCGCCATCGGCGTCCCGGACCTCCACGCGGTAGCCGCGTTTCTTGAGCAGCGCGGCGGCATCGGTGATGGCGCGCGACGCCGGGATCCCGGCGTCGGCGGGAACCACCAGGGTGCCGTACTGAGGGAGGCGGGACAGCCGCTTGGGGGTCCGCGGCGGCTGGGAGCGCATCGCCTTGTAATGCGCGATGGCCCGCGGCGTCACGCAGCCGATCAGCGAGATGAACAGCAGGAGGTAGATGGCGGAGAACCAGGCCGAGGAGTAGACGTCGTAGAGCTGGATGGCATCCAGGATCTTGCCGTAGTCCGGGTGGTCCTTGATGTACTGCGTGACGACGGCGGGGTTGGCCGGGCGCTGCGGGAACAGCGAGCCCGGGACGGCGGCCACCGCCAGCAGGAGCAGCAGGAAAAGCGCGGTGCGCATGCTGGTCAGCTGGGTCCAAGCCCAGCGGAGCATGCCTTTCAGTCCGAGTGCGGGCAGCGCGGCCCCGGTCTTGGCGTCCTCGATCGTCTTGGGTTTGTTCTTGGCTTCCACGGGCTCGCTCATCAAATCGGCAACTTCACATCGGTCTGGAACCAGTACTGCAGCCCGGTGACCCAGGCACCCCACACTCCGCTGGCCATCAGGATCCCCAGGAGGATCAGGATTGCCCCGCCGGCCCGCTGGATCGCCAGGCGGTGCTTGCGGAAGAAGGACATGACTCCGGCGCCGCGGCGCACGGCGAGGGCGATCAGCAGGAACGGCACTCCCAGGCCCAGGCTGTACACGAAGGCAAGCAAGGCGCCCTTGGCTGCGGAGGATCCGCCGGACAGGCTCAACAGCTGGACGGCCGAGTAGGTCGGTCCAATGCAGGGGGCCCAGCCCAGGCCGAAGGTGATGCCCAGCAGCGGCGCGCCCCACAGGCCGGCCGGGGGCTTCGCATGGATCTTGGCGTCCCGTTGCAGCCAGCTGAAGCCGCCCATGAAGACGACGCCCATGACGATCACCAGGACACCCAGCAGCTGGGTGATCCAGGCGTTCTGCGGACCGCTGATGAATGTGCCCAGCTGGCCGAAGGCCCCGCCGAGCAGCACGAAGATCACGGAAAAGCCGAGCACGAACAGCCCGATTCCGGCAAGCATGCGGCCGCGCCGCTGTTTCTGGAGATCGACGCCGGTCAGCCCGGTGACGTAGCCCAGGTACCCGGGCACGAGGGGCAGCACGCACGGCGAAAGGAAGGAGACGAGTCCCGCCAGCAGGGCCACCGGGATGGCCAGAAGCAGGGAACCGTTGAGGATGGTCTCGGCGAAGGGGCTGTTCACGTTCGTAGGGCCGCCTACTCGGCTGCCGCGGCGCTGATGAGGGCCTTCAGGGTGCCCTTTTCGATTTCGCCGAGGACGCGGGAGGCAACCCTGCCTTCCTTGTCCAGGACGAGCGTGGTGGGCACGGCGTTCGGCGGCACCAGGCCGGAAACTGAGAGCAACACGGCACCGTTCTTGTCGTTGAAGCTCGGGTACGTCAGGTTGAAGGTCTTTTCGAAGGCCTCGGCGGTGGGTTTCTCATCGCGCAGGTTGACGCCGAAGAACTGCACGCCTTTGGCCTTGAAGTCCTGGTGCAGTTCCTCGAGGATGGGCGCCTCGACGCGGCAGGGGGCGCAGGCCGCGAACCAGAAGTTCAGCACCGTCACCTTGCCGCGGAGGTCTGCGGCCTTCACAGCCGTGCCATCGAACAGGATCCCGTCAATCTGCACCGGGGCTGAACGCTCGGTCGTGGCGAACTCGGTGACCGAGCCGTCTCCCGCAATGTAGTTCTTGTTGTCGCCGACGTTCGCTTGCTTGGCGAGGTTGTCCTCCTGCGGGGCGCAGGCGGACATGCCCACGGTCAAGGCGGCGAGGGCCGCTCCCCCGGTGGCGAGGAAGCGTCGGCGCGAGGTGTTGCTGTGCTTATCCAATGTCATGCTCCGGGAGTACTTGCGGCGCCGGGCAACAGGGCTGCCGCGGGCTCGCTGTAGTCGACCCGCACGAGGGCGCCGTCGGCGTCGAACACCAAGGACGTCAGGGACGTCAGGGTGCACTCGCGCTTGCGCGGGTCATGCCACAGCCGGCGTCCTTCGGCGCTGCGGCGCGTGGCGTAGATGGGCAGCTGGTGGCTCACCAGGATCGCTTCGGCGCCGTCGCCGCCGAGTTCGACGGCACGCTGCCGGGCGTCCTCGATAGCGGCACGCATGCGCGCGACCTGCTGGCTATACGGTTCACCCCAGGACGGGCGGAGCGGGTTCCGGAAATGGAACCAATGCTGGGGCTTCAGGAACTCCGAGGGACGCGCGTGCAATCCTTCAAAGTGGTTCTCTGCCTCGATGATCCGGGGATCCGTATGGACCTGGAGGCCGAGCGCCTCAGAGCTCGGCTGGGCTGTTTCCTGGGCACGCGTGAGCGGCGAGGCCACCAGGTGGACGATCTTTGCCCCGGCCGCGGCGCGCGCTTCGAAGTGCTCGGCGAGCACGCGTGCCATCGCCCATCCGCGCTCGGACAGGTGGAATTCGGGGAGTCTGCCATACAGAACGCCGTCGGGGTTATATACCTCGCCATGGCGGAGCAGATGGACAGTTGCTTGGGGCATGTCTACCAGTTTCTCAAAGAGGACGGGCATTCAGAAATCTTCTACGCCACGTAGAACTGAAGTTCCCGAAAAATGTTTCCCGGCGATGGAATAAAAGATGCATTTGCATGTTTATACTGGATGCAAGATCGGTTGATTGTTCAAGTAACTGTCCTCCGAGCGGAGATTCCACCCATCCCTACCCCAAGGAGCACGCCATGACCCTCCCCGCCAACGTCACCACCGGTACCTGGACCCTCGACAACTCGCACAGCGAAATCGGCTTCACCGTCCGCCACGCAGGAATCAGCAAGGTCCGCGGCCAATTCACCGAAGCCAACGCGACGCTGGAACTGGCGGACCACCTGGCCGACTCCAAGGTCAACGCAACCATCCAGACGGCCAGCTTCGACTCCGGCGACGTCAACCGAGACGGCCACGTCAAGGGCGAGGACTTCTTCGACGTCGAGAAGTTCCCGGAGATCAACTTCGTATCCCGCCACATCAAGGCCAACGGCGACAGCTTCGACCTGGTCGGCGACCTCACCATCAAGGGCGTCACCAAGGAGGTCGCCATCGAGACTGAATTCAACGGCGTCGCAGTCGACCCCTTCGGCAACACCCGCGCCGGGCTCTCCGGCGAGACCACCATCAGCCGCAAGGAATTCGGCCTGACCTGGAACGCCGTACTGGAAGCCGGCGGCGTGCTGGTCAGCGACAAGGTTGTCATCAACCTCGAACTCGCCTTCATCGCCCCTGCCGCCTAAGGGCACAGTTTCCGGAAGCGGCGCTTCCCGGAAGGCTTGCGGATTTCCGCAGCCACCGGGCGGCGCCGCTTTTCGTTGCCGCCTTCCAGGCGGGCATCCCTCCCATGGATCCACCCGCTGGAGTATTCACCACGGGGCCCAGAGGAGGCCGGGAATTCGCCGAAAATTTCCTAGGAAACCTTCAACCTCAGGTCTACAGTGATGCCATGAGTAACCCAAACGAAGTTCCTCAACAGCCAGGCTCAGAGCCCGCATCTTCCGGCGATGTTCCTCCCGCCGGCTACCAGCCGCCTCAAGGCGCACCGCAACCACCCAGCTACCAGGCACCCGGATATCAGGCCCCACCCCCGGGATACCAACAGCCTGCCCCGGGGTACCAGCAGCCGGCTCCGGGCTACGCAATGCCTGCCGCAGGGCCCAACAACGCCCCGCCTGCCGGCTTGGGCTACCCGGCTCCGGCAAGGAACACTTTCGGCCTCGACTTCAACAACATCGCCCAACGCTTCCGCGACACCACAGGCGTGCCGCAGCAATTGACTCTGTCCTACTGGCTCTGGGTCGGTGCAGCCGTCCTTGGCGTGCTGTCAAGCCTGATCAACATCTTCATTCTCCGGGGCTACTTCGGTGAATTGCTCATTGGCACCAGTATCGGGAGCTTCATTCTCAGCCTGATCTTCGCCGCCCTCTACATTTTCATCGCGATCAGGCTCAAGGAAGGCGCCCGCTGGGCCCGCTTGGTTCTGAGCATTCTGGCCGGGCTTGCGGTGATTTCGCTGCTGCTCCAGCTCGTCACGCTGAACCTGGGCTTCATCGGCTCCGCGGTCGCGGTGGCGGCCGGCGTGCTGATGTGGCTTCCCGAGTCGCAGAAGCATTTCTCGTAGGCACAGTTCCTGTACCCGAACCAGGTACAGGCTCTCACGAAAGCTTGGCCAAAGGCCGCGGTGCTCCCCAGGACGCCGCGGCCTTCCTTTCTGCCACGAGTGCCGTCCCGCACCGGACTCCCTGGCCTTTCCTTGCCGGAAATCCGTGGGAAATCGGTCTCCACCGCCGGGTGCCGGGGTACGGTGGACTTAAACCAAGCTGGGGGCAGGGGTAATTGCTGACCCGGCAGCCGAACCCGCAGTCGAACATGCAAAGGAATGCCATGAGCAACCCTCCATACCCGCCCGCCAACTCCGGTGAAAACGGCAGTTCCCAGCAGGGCACCCCCGAACAGCCGCAGTACGGCCAGCCGGCACAGCCCCAGTACGGGCAGGATGCCCCGCAGTACGGACAGCAGCCATCGGCGCCACAGTACGGGCAGGCCGCACCGCAGTACGGCCAAGGCGCACCCCAGTACGGACAGCAGCCCGCCGCCCCGCAGTACGGCCAGGGCGCTCCGCAGTTCGGCCAGTCCCCGTATGGCCAGCCCCCCTACGGACAGTCGCAGTACGGGCAAAGCGTGTGGCCGAGCCAGCAGCCGGCCACGACGTCGGGAGTTCCCTCGCTGGTCAACATCTCGTTCTGGCTCATCCTTGCCGCCGGCGTACTGAACCTGATCGGCATCCCGATCACGCTTGCCATGATCAACTCGCCCGAGTTCGGCAGCATTGTGGACGAGGCAATGAAGGCCCAAGGACGCAACAACCCCGGCATCGACGTGGACAGCTTCCGCGGAATATTTGCCACCACGGTGGTTATCTTCTCCGTGATCTTCGCCGGCCTCTACGCCCTGGTCGCCTTCAACGTGCGCAGGGGAAAGAACTGGGCCCGGATCCTGGGAACCATCTTCGCCGCGATCTCACTGCTGGGCCTGGCCCAGGTCGGCATCGGCACTGTCACCATCCTGCTCGGCATCGCCGCGATCGTAATGCTCTACCTGCCGGCTTCGGCGCCGTACTTCCGCAAGGCCCAGCCCTTCGCGAACCCTTACGGCCAGGGTCCATACGGCCGCTGAACCTGCCGCGGGAAAACACACCGCAGCAAACAACGGGCGCAGTCCCGGCCGCCGTCGGGCAGTATCAGACGGCTTGGCCCGGGGTCTGCGCCCTTTGTGCGTGGTAGGCCAGGATCTGCAGTTCGGTGGCCATGTCCACCTTCCGCAGATTGACATGCGGCGGGACCTGCAGCAGCACGGGCGCGAAACTGAGGATGCTGCGGATCCCTGCCTTGATCACGCGGTCGCACACGTCCTGTGCCACGGCAGCGGGCAGGGCCAGGACCACCATGTTGGTGCGGGTCCGTTGCAGGACCTGCTCGAGGTTCGCGGCATCGCTGACCCGCAGCCAGCCGACTTCGTTGCCGACCACCATGGGGTCGGCGTCGAGGATGGCCACGACGTCGAAGCCGCGCGACTGGAAGCCGCCGTACCTGGCGAGGGCCTTGCCAAGGTTTCCGGCCCCGACAATCGCCACTTTCCAGTCGTGGGTCAACCCCAGAGCGGCCGCGATATGACGGCTCAGGTACTGGACCTCATAGCCCACGCCCCGTGTGCCGTAGGAGCCGACATACGAAAGGTCCTTGCGCAGGGTGGAGGAGCTGACCCCGGAGGCCTCGGCCAGCGCTTCGGAGGAAACCCGTTCCACGCCTTCGCCGAGGAGGGAGTTGAGCGCGCGCAGGTAGAGCGTCATCCGGGCCACAGCTGCAGGCGGAATCTGCTTGGCAGCAGAATCCTGCTCGCCCGGTACGGGCTCGGCGGATGGTTCCAGCGCAGTCACAGTCGTCTCCATTGTGTTGCTTTGTTGTCCCACTCTATTGCGGGGTTCCCGGAGTCAACAAAGCCACCGGGATAGCACTTAGGACGCAAGTGCCTTCTGCAGCACCCTGGTGAGCCGTGTTTCGTCGATCTTCCAGAAGTCCCGCTGGATGCCGTCGACCAGGACCACCGGGATCTCCTCGGCGTAACGTTCGCGCAGCTCGGCGTCGCCTTCGATGGACATCTCCCGCCACGGCAGCCCCAGCTGCGAGACAACGCGTTCGACGGCGTCCCGCGCCGCAGCGCAAAGGTGGCAGTCGGGTTTGGTGAGGAGGACGACGTCGGGAATCGGCATGTTCCAACGGTAGCCCGAGCCGCGGGGCGGCGTCGAAGCGCGCACGACGCGGGTTCATGCGGAAGGCGCGGCACGGCGTCCGGCAGGGCAATTGACTAGACTCATGGCATGCCCGACGAGAAGAACGCCGCTGTGGCCACCGCGCCGGCTGTGAAGCAGCAACACGGCGAAGCCGCATTCTTCGACGTCGACAACACCTTGATGCGGGGCGCAAGCCTCTTCCATGTGGCCCGGAAAATGTACGAACGCAAGGCCTTCACACTGTCCCAGGCCGCGGGCTTCGCATGGAAGCAGTTCAAGTTTGTCCTCCGCGGCGAGAACATGGACGACGTCCATGCCGTGCGCGACTCCGCCTTGGTCCTTGCCGCAGGGATCAGGGTTTCCGAGGTCGAGGAACTGGGCGAAGAAGTCTACGACGAAATGATCGAGTCCCGGATCTGGCCGGGTACGAAGGCCCTGGCCGAGCAGCACCTCCGGGTGGGCCGCAAGGTGTGGCTGGTCACCGCCACCCCCGTCGAGGTTGCCAGCGTAATCGCCACCCGGCTGGGCCTCACCGGCGCCTTGGGCACGGTGGGCGAAATCGAAGACGGCGCCTACACCGGCAGGCTCGTGGGTGACATCCTGCACGGACCGGCGAAAGCCGTTGCCGTTCAGCAGGTGGCAGACGAGGAAGGGCTGGACCTCCAGCGCTGCTGGGCCTACAGCGACTCCCACAACGACATCCCCCTGCTCACCCTGGTGGGGCACCCGGTGTGCATTAACCCCGACGCCGCCCTGCGCCGCCATGCCCGCGAAAACAACTGGCCCGTTTACGACTTCCGCTCGGGCCGCCGCGCAGCCACACTTGGCCTGAAGGCAGCCACCGTCGGCGGCGCTGTGTACGGCCTGTGGCGCGGGTTCAGCAAGTTCCGCGGCCCGCGCGTCTGAGGCACCGGCATCCGACAGCACCGGCATCCGACAGCACGGGCGCCGTCACCAGTCGGTTTAGGGACGTCACCAAGCGGTTTAGGGACGCAAAAATGCCCGCCGCCTCGAGAGGCAACGGGCATTAACGCACTGCGAAGTATTCCTACTTCTTGTTGCGGCGCTGGTGGCGGGTCTTACGAAGCAACTTGCGGTGCTTCTTCTTGGCCATACGCTTGCGGCGCTTCTTAATAACTGAACCCACGAAAGTTCCTTAACAAATAAGTGAAGTTCCCGCCTGCCGGACGGGGCCGGCGAAGGCCCCGCAACAGACGGATTCTTACAGTGACGTAAAACGTTCCTTAACAGGGTACCGCCTCGCGGAGGCACCCAATGACCGTAGACCCGGCAGGGCCCTTGGGCGTCAGGCGCTCTCCGAGCGGCCGTCCACCACGGCACCCTTGAGGTACTGGGCAACGGCTTCCTCGGGAACCCGGAATGACCGGCCGAACCGGACAGCCGGCATTTCGCCGGAATGGACCAGGCGGTACACGGTCATTTTGGAAACCCGGAGAACCTCGGCCACTTCGGCCACGGTCATGAATCGCGCATTCGAGAAGTTGGTCTCTGCGGACATTCTCCATATTCCTTTGCTCTCAGCTGACAAGGACAACCCCAGCGCCCATGACTGCGGCGTTCCGATGCTGAGCCATCACAACCATGTGCTAGATACTTTAGAGGCTGCTGAGGCCAATGTGAAAGTCCCGCCCGCTACATTCGTGTCAGCCTGCGGCGGCCTCGCGACGCTTGCGGGACGAGGCCGCGAGCTGCTCGAGCACGGACGCCGTGACGTCCCATTCCATGCAGGCGTCCGTGACGCTCTGGCCGTAAACCAGCTCCTGCTCCCCCGCTAGCTGAAGCGCAACGTCCAGGTTCTGCGCACCGCCCACCAGGAAGCTTTCCAACATGACGCCGGCAATCGGCGAGGCGGGGTCGGCCTCCAGCTGGGCACCGATTTCCAACGCGACCTCGGCCTGGCGGTGATGGCTCTTGCCGCTGTTGGCGTGGCTGGCATCGACGATCAGGCGCGGGTTCAGGCCCTTGGCGGACAGCTTTTCGGAGGCGGCCGCCACATCGTCCGCAGAGTAGTTGGGGCCCTTGCGTCCGCCGCGGAGGATCACGTGCGTGTCCGGGTTCCCCGCGGTCGCCACGAGGGCTGCACGGCCGTCGCCGTCAATGCCGAGGAAAGCCTGCTGGGCGGCGGATGCGCCGCAGGCGTCGATGGCCACCTGGAGGTCGCCGTCGGTCCCGTTCTTGAAGCCGATCGGCATGGAAAGGCCGGAGGCGAGCTGGCGGTGGATCTGGCTTTCTGTGGTGCGGGCGCCGATAGCGCCCCAGGCGACCAGGTCCGCCATGTACTGCGGGCTGATCGGTTCCAGGAATTCCGTGGCCGTGGGCAGGCCCAGTTCGGTGACCTGCTGGAGGAAGCCGCGGGCTGCGCGCAGGCCCGAGGCGATGTCGTGGCTGCCGTCCAGGTGCGGATCGTTGATGAGGCCTTTCCAGCCCACCGTGGTGCGCGGCTTTTCGAAGTAGGCCCGCATGACCACCAGCAGGTCTTCCCTGTGCTTTTCGGCCTGGCTGACCAGACGGCGGGCGTATTCCAGCCCCGCCTTGGGATCGTGGATGGAACAAGGACCGACGATCACCAGCAGGCGGTCATCGACGCCGTCCATGATGGCCCGGATCTCGTCACGGCCGCGTTCGACGACGGCCGCGGCCTTCGCGCCGAGCGGCAGTTCCGCGATGACTTCCTGCGGGGCGGGCAACGGTTCGAAGCGGCTCACCCGCAGGTTCGACGTCGAACGGCCGGCCGGGGTCTCGGCGCTGGAGCGGGATTCCTGGCTCGCGTCGAGTGTGGCGGGGTTTTCGGCAATGCTGGTCATTTTCGGGTCCTGTTCCGGAAGCGGAGCGGGCCCTCAACAGAACCCGCCGGATATGGCGAAGGGCAGAGAATGATCTCTGCCCTGTTGGCTCTGAAGGTTAGTTGGATGCGTGTCAGTTAGACGCGGGCCCCTCCAGAGCCAACGAAAAATACGCATACCAACGCTTAGTCATGGACACACCATAGCCATGAAGGCGCTCCGGCCGCAAAACAGACCCCCGTCTCACGCCGTAACAGTCACGGTCCGCGACGGCGTGAACGCCGGGAGGTACAGGCTCGAGCCGAGATACTTTGCCTGGAGCACGTGCTTCCCGGGGCTCAGTTGCTGATAGACAAAGACGGCGGTTCCGGCAGCCAGTTCCTCGGCTGCCCCTATCGGGGTGCTCCCGTCATAGAACTGCACGCGGCCGGTGGGCGTGGGCCCGTGCGAGGACCGCGATTCGATCACCGCGCGGGCGGTCACGGGCTCGCCGGCCTGGACAGTGCCGTGGGGACTCACCCGGAATTGCGTACGGACCTCAGCCGTGGGCGGCGCCGAAACCGTGTAGGACAGAGCCGGCGATGTTGACGCGAAGTAGTCCCCTGCCTGGTGCTGGTACGCCGCCGAAATCGTGTGCGTCCCAACGGTCAAGGCTGAGGTGCTGAAAGCGGCTACCCAGCCAGTGCCGACGGTCACCGTGGCAACGTCGACGCCGTCGACTGTGAAGGTGACCTCGCCGAGGGGCGTTCCGGTGAGCGGACCGTCCAATGCGGCGACCTGGGCGGTCATCGTGATCACTTCGCCTGCAACGGAGCCACCGGACGGACTCAGTGCCAGCGAGGTCGTCGTCTCCGGACCGCTGATGACCACGATCGGGAAGCGGATGGTTTTCGGGGCGAAGTTCTCATCGCCCGAATACGCGGCGCGGAAATAGTGCGTGCCAAGGTCCAAGGGCGGTGCTATGAGGACGAACAGCCCGGGCAGGATGTCGTTGCTGAGCCCGGAGGTGCCAAGCGGCGTGTCTGCGTCGTCCGGCAGGAGTGTCACGGTTCCCGTGGGCACCAGCGGCGTGGGATACACCGGGAGCACCTGGCCCACTACCTGTGCCGATTGACCGGGAAAGACAAGCTGGAAATTGCCGTTGGCAGTGACGTCGACGGCGGCGCGGGTATCCGCTGCGCGCGCCGGGGCCGCGGCGAGCGAGAGCATCAGCAGCAATGCGGACCCGAGGATCAGGGCGCGCCGAATAACGCTTCCGCGCTGGGCAGTGAACACAGCTTCCTTCTTTCCCGACAGATTGTCACGGAAAGCCCCAGCACCTCCGCTGACGGAGAACGACCGACGGCTCAAGGATAGGCCCGTTTCCCCTTCCCGGATACCCTGTTCGCGGCATCCGGCAGGAACATCCGGCGCAATGGAAGGACATCGAGAGAAAGCGTTTCCCAAAAATCGCTAGACTCAGCGCCAGGAGTACTGACCGGCCGCCGGCTGCGGCGGACTGGCAGCACCAGGGACAGGCAGCATCAAGAAGGAAGCCATGGCAGATCGGAGCACACGGCGCCGCGTCGGAATCGGGGACGTGGCGGCGAAGGCCGGAGTTTCGCATGCCACGGTCTCGCGCGTCATGAACGGGAACACGACCGTCAACGCCTCCATCGCCCAACGGGTCCAGGCCGCCGCGGCCGAACTGAAGTACAAACCGAATCCGGCGGGACGCAGCCTTGCCCTGGGCAAGACCGAAACCATCGGCATCGTGGTCCCGGACCTGTCGAACCCCACCTTCCAGTCCATCCTCAGGGATGTCAGCGTCGCCGCCGCCCGCGACGGCTACCGCGTGCTGATCGCGGACTCCTCCGAGGTCTCCAGCGAGGAAGCGATCCTTGCCGGGGAGGCACGGCGGCGCTGCGACGGCGTCGTGCTTTGCGCCCCGCGCATGAGCCAGGACGAACTCGAAGAGCTGGCACCCACCTTGTATCCCTTGGTGCTGATCAACCGCACCACCGAGGCCTCGTCCACTCCCAGCCTGGTGGTGGACTACGGCCACGGTATCCAGAAGCTCGGAGCCCATTTGGTGGAACTGGGCCACCGCCGAATCGCCTATCTGACCGGCCCCGAGCGCAGCGCGTCGAACGTTCAGCGCTTGCGCGGGCTTGAGAAGTTCGTCCAGGACTACCCCGAGGTCGAACTGCAGTTCATCCCGGGGGGAAACACCTACGATGCCGGAAACGAGGCAAGCGACGCGGTCGCCTCATGCGGGGCCACCGGAATCCTGGTCTTCAACGACGTCGCGGCCATGGGCCTGCTGCACGGCTTGAGCGAACGCGGCATCCGGGTGCCGGAGGACCTTTCGATCACGGGCTATGACGACATGCCGTTCGCGCGCTACACCATGCCGGGCCTGACCACGGCGGCTGTCCCGATCGCCCAACTGGGCAGCCTCGCCTGGCGACGGATGCACGAACAGATCAAGCATGCCAACGCCGAGACCCCCACCGACCACTTCGAGCCGCACCTGGAAATCCGCGGCAGCACGGCGCCACCGAAGGCCTGACCGCCCCGGCCGGGCGGCGCCGCGGCATCACTGCGGCCATGCCGGCTCGCTCACGGCGGCCCAGGCATCCAGGTAACTCCGGCAGCGCGCCAAGGCCAGCGGGTCCTGCTCCCGCATGGCGGCCTCACTGCCCAAATCGAGGCCGTCCTGGGCGTCGAAGAACGGCTTGAGTGACGCGCCCATCGCGGCCTGGAGGGCAGGGTACGCATCGCGGGCAAAATCGGCGGCAAGCTTCGTCAGCACCTCCGGTCCGCTTCGGCCCAGGCCGTGCACCCCGTCCACCAACCCGGCCAGGTCCCGGTCCAGCGCCACTGCGAAAGTGAATTCCGCCGGGAAGGCAATCTGCTTCAAGGGGCTCCGCGACGCGCTTCTGGCGAAATCCCTGATGGCGTCGAAGCTCCCGGTACGCGCAGGGTGTTCGGGCAGCGCTCCGCCACGGCTCGTGGCCTTCTTGACCGCGAGGAACGGCGTCCCGGCAAGGAAGCCATCCAGTTGCGCTCCGAGGGCGGCATCACCTGTGACGCCCAGGACCGGGATGCCGTCCAGCCACGCCCAGATGTGGCTCTCGGTAAGGGGCACCCCGTCGGCCGCAACCTTGAGTCCGGGCACCATCGTGTGGCTCATGAACCCGCCGGACGTGCCCGCCCGGGCATGGAAGCCCACCTGGAAGGCTGCATCGAACCCTTCGGCGAAGTCGTTGCTCCCGGCCGGTGCAGCGCCGTCGGGTAGTTCCTCCCAAAGGATGTTCGGCCACCCGAGCCCGTGGGCGTTGACGACGTAGACCTCGTTGCGTCCG
Organism: Arthrobacter sp. R-11; assembly: GCF_049913155.1. Taxonomy (GTDB): domain Bacteria; phylum Actinomycetota; class Actinomycetes; order Actinomycetales; family Micrococcaceae; genus Arthrobacter. Next base: position 3,528,493 of record NZ_CP183979.1, read on the forward strand.
CCGTCAATCAATCCCATGGCCGCTGCAATCACTTCGTCGGTAAAGTCCCGCCGGCCGGAGGTCCAATACAGTTCGAAGGCCGGCCAGCACCCATGGTGGTCCCGGACCCGGGACATGCCCTCCATGTCGGCCCACAGTGCGATGCGCATGGCCGCCTCCTGCCCTCGGTTTCGATCATAGGAAGCCCCGACCCGTCAGGGAATGCCCGTCGGTGTGTGGATCCTCAGGCCGAAGCGGCGAGTCCGGCCTCGCGGTAGTAACCCTCGATATGGGAGGCCACAAGCCTGGCCGCACTGCCGCCGTCGCCGGTGTTGACGGCATCGAGGATCGCACGGTGCTCCGCCCGGAGGCGGCGGGCGGTCGCGTCCCAGTCCGGCAGGTTCTTCGTCAACTCGGCTGCGTATCCTTCGATCGCCTCGCGCAGGGACGCCATCATGGCACTCACCACCACGTTGCCTGCAGCCTCGGCGAGGGCAAGGTGGAAGCGTACATCCAGGGCCAGGAAGTCTTCGGTGCCGGGGCCGGCATCCATCTCGTCAAGGAGGGCAGCCGCCTCGGCCAGTGCCGGTGATTCCGGGCGGGCCCGGGAGACGGCCCACGACTCGAGGAGGACCCTGGTCTCCACGATATCGGCCACCGGGAAATGCCGGGTAGCGGCATGCAAGCGCAGCGCGGAACCGAGGGCAGCGGCCGGATCGGCGATGACCACCGTCCCGGCGTCCTTCCCGGAACCGACGGCGGCCCGTACCACGCCCATGGCCTCCAGGATCCGGATCGCTTCACGGACGGAGGTGCGGGAAACCTGGAGCTGTTCGGCAAGGGCGCGCTCCGCAGGCAGGCGGCCGCCGAGCAGCAGCTTGCGGTCGGAGAGCTGCTTTTCGATCCAGCCAAGCACGAGTTCGTGGGTTCGCATGCAAGAATCCTACTTGCTGTGGTCCAACCACATGGAATAGAGTGTGGTCCAACCACACCGCCGAGTCCGGAGACCACCATGACGCAGACCGTCCAGCCCGCCACAGCCAGCGGCGAAGCCGCACCGAACAGCGCCGCCGTCGTGATTCCGCCGGCCCTCAAGCGGCGCATCCCCAAGTACTCCGACCTTGCCCCGCTGATGCAGTTCAAGAAGCCGGAGTTCAGCAACGCCGCGCGCCTCAAGCGCGCCTCCACGATCTGGGATTTGCGGGACATCGCCAAGCGCCGGACCCCGCAGGCACCTTTCGACTACACGGACGGTGCCGCCGAGGCCGAAATCACCCTGCGCCGCGCCCGGCAGGCGTTCCAGGACATCGAGTTCCGTCCCGGCATCCTGCGCGACGTCTCCAGCATCGACCTCAGCACCGACATCCTGGCCAAGCCGTCCCGCCTCCCCTTCGGCATCGCCCCCACCGGCTTCACGCGGATGATGCAGTCCGAAGGCGAGTACGCCGGGTCCCAGGCAGCCCAGGCCGCCGGCATTCCGTACACCCTTTCCACGATGGGCACCGCCTCGATCGAGGACGTGGCCGCCGCGGCGCCGAACGGACGCAACTGGTTCCAGCTCTACCTATGGACGGACCGTGAGCGGTCGCTCGAACTCATCGAGCGCGCCGCCGCGGCCGGCAACGACACCCTGATGGTCACGGTGGACACCGCCGTCGCGGGCGCCCGGCTGCGGGATGTCCGCAACGGCATGACCATTCCGCCGGCCCTGACCCTGAAGACCGTGCTGGACGCCTCGTACCGGCCCGCCTGGTGGTTCAACTTCCTCACCCACGAGCCGCTGACCTTCGCCTCGCTGTCGCGTTACACGGGCACGGTGGCAGACCTGATCAACTCGATGTTCGACCCCACACTGACTTTCGAGGACCTCGACTGGCTGCGCGAAACCTGGAAGGGCAAGCTGGTGGTCAAGGGCATCCAGACCGTTGAGGACGCGGTGAAGGTGGTGGACCACGGGGCCGACGGTGTGGTGGTCTCCAACCACGGCGGCCGCCAACTGGACCGCGCGCCGATCCCGCTGCACCTGCTGCCCGCGGTCTCCGCCGCGGTCAAGAAACGGAACCCTGAGGCCGCGGTCATCCTGGACACCGGCATCATGGGCGGCGCGGACATCATCGCAGCCCTGGCACTGGGCGCGGACTTCGCCCTGATCGGACGGGCCTACCTCTACGGGCTCATGGCCGGCGGGCGCGCCGGCGTGGACCGCACCATCCAGATCCTGGAGAAGGACATGGCCCGCACCATGGCCTTGCTGGGCGTAACGAAGATCTCCGAGCTGAACCCGGACCACGTGCGACTCCTGCAGGGCTGACGTTCCGCGAAGGCGGCTGCGGGAAACCTGGCGGCTAGGCCACCAGCTTCTCTGCGGCGCCGCTCTCCGGCTGCCGCGCCGAACAGAAGCTGTTCGGCCATGCCTTCGACCCGGCGTCGGCCTCGGCAGCCAAGGTCCGGGTGCTCAACGACTTCGAAGGCTGCTGAGGCCTTTCACAGCAGCGGTTATTTCTTCCGGCCCGAATTACTTCTTCCGGCCGAACTTGGGCAGGTTGGGCAGGTCCGGCAGCTTGGCGAGCAGGTCCGCGGCCTTCGTGGCGGCGCGGCCTACCGTGCGGCCGATCTGCTGGGGAACGGTGTCGTCCGCCGCCGCAGCCGGTGCAGGAACAACAACTTCCTGTGCCGGCTGTGTTGCGTTGCCGGGCCGGGCATTCGCGGCAGGCCCCTGGGTCGTCCCGACGGCGGCAGGCTGGGCCGCCTGCCCCGCGCTCCGGGCGGTGCCCTCGCGCCGCTGGCCCGGCGCGGCGGCAGAGGCAGCTGCGGAGGGGCCGACGTCGAAGGTTTCCAGCCAGCTGGCAATCCCGGCGAGGGGCTTGGGGTTCAGGGCGTAATAGCGTTTCTGCCCTTGGGCACGCATGCTGACGAGGTCCGCTTCGCGGAGCACCTTCAAATGCTTGGAAATGGTGGGCTGGCTGGCTTCAAGTTCCTGCACCAATTCCCCCACAGCTTTGTCCCCAGAGCGGAGGGCAACCAGGATGTCACGCCGGGTCGCCTCAGCAATGACGGCAAATACGTCGTCAGTCACCATGCCTCCCACCCTAGCGACATATACGTCAAAAGGCATCAACTATTTCGCCGTGACGGGCCTAATGGGATCGTTGACCGGCCACACCCCTGGTGGTACAACGAACACACGGTCCAGGCGGCCATCCAGCCGCGGCCAGAGCGGGGCGGGGTGCGTGGCCATGACTGACTATCTCCGGCGGCAAATGTTCAACATCATCGCGGCCGTGTTCCTGATCCTGTTCGTGGCGGTGTGGCTCGCCGTCCTGCTGCGGGTGGCGAGCTGGGTTCCCGTTGGCGGCGCCACCGCCCCGGCCCTGAACGGCGCCCTGGTGACCGCCGCCGGAGTGATGGCGACCTCGCTGGGTTCGCTCACGGCGTCGGCCCTGGGATTCACCATCTCGGAGGTCAAACACCAGCAGTCCGAAACACCGGCAGGCTCCCCGGGTGCTTCCTTCCCGGCAGAGGTCGCTGCCCGGCTTTCCGGCAGGATCGTCGCCGCGATCATGGTCTACATGGCCGTGGGCTTGTTGGTCCTGATCCTTTGGCTCGTGAAGGGGCAGGCCTCGACTGACCTCATCGGGGCTTTCGCGCTGTCCCTGCTGGGCTGGCTGGTCGGCGCCGCCGGCGTCGTGTTCCAGACGGAGAAGTCGGGCTGAACTTCAGTCGAACCAGGGAACTCAGTCGAACCAGGGAGCTCAGTCGAACCAGGGAGCTCAGTCGAACCAGGGATCGAGCCCGTGCAGCGGGAAGATCTCCTTGCGGGTGGCGATGATGCTGCGGTCCACGGCGTCACCCGGATCGTAGCCGACTTCCCAGGAACGCCACCAGATGTCCACTTCGTCCCCCATGCGTTCGGGGGCGTTGCGGCCGAATTTCTCCCGGACATATTCAAGCCATTCCTCCGGCACCCGGGCGTCCAGGGGGATCGGCCTCTGCGCCACGATGCCGATCAGGTGCGACCAGCTCCGCGGGACCACACCGGTGATGTCGTACCCGCCGCCCCCGGTGGCGATCCAGCGGTTGCCGCAGTACCGTGCGGCAAGGCCGGCGACGGCGGAGGCGGCCTCGCGCTGGCCGTCGACGCTGAGGTTGAGGTTCGTGAGGGGGTCGTTGGCGTGCGAGTCGCAGCCGTGCTGGCTGACGATCACCTCGGGCCCGAACGCCCCCACCAGCTGCGGCACGACCGCGTGAAAGGCACGCAACCAGCCGGCGTCGCCTGTGTGGGCCGGCAGGGCGACATTGACGGCGGTCCCCAGGGCCCGCGGTCCGCCGATTTCGTTGGCGAATCCCGTGCCCGGGAACAAGGTCAGCCCGGATTCGTGCAGTGAAATGGTGAGGACCCGCGGGTCGTCCCAGAAGATGCTTTGCGTACCGTCCCCGTGGTGGGCGTCGACGTCGATGTACGCGATCTTCGCCACACCGCCGTCGAGCAATCGCTGCACGGCCAGGGCCGCATCGTTGTAGATGCAGAAGCCGCTGGCGCGTTCCCGGGAGGCGTGGTGCAGGCCGCCACCAAAATTCACCGCGCGGACCGCTTCGCCCGAAAGGACCGCTTCCGCGCAGAGCAGCGAGGCCGCCGCCAAGCGGGCACTCGCCTCGTGCATTCCGGCAAAGGCGGGATCGTCGTCGGTTCCCAGTCCGCGTTCCGGGTCCGACGCCGTCGGGTCCTCGCTGGCGCGCCGCACCGCGGCAATATAGTCCGCGCTGTGCACCCGCTGGAGTTCGACGTCGGACGCCACCCCGGGTGCCTGCAGCGAGACGTGCGGAAGTTCGAACAGCCCGAGGGAGTCGGCCAGCCGCGCCGTCAGTTCAAGGCGCTCCGGTGCCATGGGGTGGCCGGGACCGAAGTCATAGGCGGCCATGGCGGGGCTCCACGCCACCGTCGTTGGCAGCGCGGACGGACGGAGGCCGGGCTGGGAAGTCATCAAAGACAGGCTAGCCTGTTCGCCCGGCTCCCGCGGGCGATTAGTGGTTTACTACTCAAGACAGCCGATCCGTCAACAAGAAGCGAAAAGCACTGCCATGACCCAGAGCCAGTCGAGGTCTCCACGCCCGGCCAGCTGGCACCCTGACCAGCCTGAGCGGGAAGGCCTGTGGATCTTCACCGGCCTCCGGGACTTTATCGACAACATCGCCAACACCTCGCCGGCCCGGCTGGCGCTGACGGCGTTCTCCGTGGTGATCCTGCTCTTCACCGGTTTGCTGTCCCTGCCTGCAGCGTCCGCCGAGGGTGTTGTCACTCCCCTTCATGACGCGATGTTCACGGCGGCCTCGGCGGTGTGCGTCACCGGACTCACGGTGGTCTCGACGGCGACCCACTGGACGTTCTTCGGCCAGCTGGTGATCCTGGTGGGCATCTTCGTGGGCGGTTTGGGAACGCTGACCCTGGCATCGCTGCTGGCGCTCATGGTGAGCAAGCGGCTGGGTGTGCGCGGAAAGCTCATCGCCCAGGAAGCCATGAACAACGCCGGGCGCCTCGGCGAGGTCGGTACCCTGCTGCGGATCGTCATCACTACCTCGGTGGTGATCGAAGGCGCCCTGGCGCTGGCCATGATCCCGCGCTTCATGATCCTCGGGGAGGACTTCTGGCAGTCAGTCTGGCACGGCGTCTTCTACTCGATTTCGGCCTTCAACAACGCCGGATTCACGCCGCACTCCGACGGCATTGTCCCCTACGAAACGGATCTCTGGATCCTCATCCCGCTGATGCTGGGCGTCTTCCTTGGCAGCCTCGGCTTCCCCGTGGTGATGGTGCTGCAGCAAAACGGGCTCAACTGGAAGAAATGGAACCTGCACACGAAGCTGACCATCCAGGTCTCCTTCATCCTGCTGGCGGCCGGCACTCTCCTCTGGGCCTTGATGGAGTGGGACAACGCCCGGACCATCGCCCACATGAACCTGGGCGACAAGATCACCCACTCGCTCTTCGCCTCGGTGATGACGCGTTCCGGCGGCTTCAACCTGGTGGACCAGAACCACATGGAATCCACCACCATGCTGCTCACCGACGCCCTGATGTTCGCTGGCGGCGGTTCGGCGTCGACGGCGGGCGGCATCAAGGTGACCACCATCGCCGTCATGTTCCTCGCCATCGCGGCCGAGGCCCGCGGCGACGCGGACGTGAAGGTGTACGGCCGCACTATCCCACAGGGCACCATGCGCGTTGCCATCTCGGTGATTGTGGCCGGCGCCACCCTGGTGTCCGTGTCGTCCTTCCTGCTGCTGCAGATCAGCGGAGCCACCCTGGACCGGGTGCTCTTCGAAACGATCTCCGCCTTCGCCACGGTGGGACTCAGCACGAACCTCAGTGCCGAGCTGCCGCCGTCGGGCGTCTATGTCCTCACCGCGCTCATGTTCATGGGGCGCGTCGGCACCGTCACCCTCGCCGCCGCACTGGCCCTGCGCCAGCGCAGCCAGCTCTACCACTACCCCGAAGAAAGGCCGATCATTGGCTAACACCTCAGGCGCCCCGAACCGTCCGGCGCACAATGCCCCCGTGCTGGTCATCGGCCTGGGCCGCTTCGGCTCCGCAACCGCCGAGCAGCTGGTCAAGCAAGGCCGTGAAGTCCTGGCGATCGAACGGGACCGCTCCCTCGTGCAGAAATGGGCACCTGTCCTCACGCACGTAGTGGAAGCCGATGCCACCAACATCGACGCCCTCCGCCAGCTTGGCGCCCAGGAGTTCAGCTCCGCCGTGGTGGGCGTGGGAACCTCGATCGAATCTTCAGTGTTGATCACCGTGAACCTCGTGGACCTGGGCATCGAGCACCTCTGGGTCAAAGCCATCACTCCATCGCACGGCAAGATCCTGAGCCGCATCGGCGCCAACCACGTCATCTATCCCGAGGCGGACGCCGGCGTGCGGGCAGCACACCTCGTCTCCGGCCGCATGCTGGACTTCATCGAGTTCGACGACGACTTCGCGATCGTGAAGATGTACCCGCCGAAGGAGACCGTGGGCTTCACGCTGGACGAATCCAAGGTCCGCTCCAAATACGGCGTGACCATTGTGGGCGTGAAGTCCCCGGGCGAGGACTTCACCTACGCCAGGCCGGAAACGAAAGTGTCCGGACGGGACATGCTCATTGTCTCCGGCCACGTGGATCTGCTGGAACGCTTCGCCGCCCGGCCGTAGCTTCGGCGGGCGGACGCGAAAGGCCCCTCCTCGGAGGGGCCTTTCTTTTGCCTGTCAGCTGCTGCCGTCAGCCGAGCTGCTGGGTGATTTCCGCGGCGCGGGCAGCCGCAGCACGGGCGCCGTCGGCGATGATGGCCGGGATCCCGCCGTCATTGAACGCCGCGATGGCTCGTTCGGTGGTGCCGTTGGGGCTGGTCACCGCCACGCGCAGGGCGGTCGGGTCCGCGCCGGGCTCGGCGAGCATGAAGCCCGCCCCGGCCACCGTCTCGCGGGAGATCCGCAGCGACAGCTCCGGATCCAGTCCAAGTTCGACGCCGGCGGCCGCCATGGCCTCGGCGAGGTAGAAGGCGTACGCCGGGCCCGAGCCGCTGATGGCCGAGAGCGCGTCCACCTGTTCCTCCGGGATTTCCACCACGGTTCCCGCGGCCGACAGGAGATCCTTGACAAGCTGCTGCTGTTCGGGTGTGGCGTGACCGCCGGCCGACATGGAAATCACGCCCCGGCCCAGCTTCGCGGGGGTGTTCGGCATGGTCCGGATGACTGGCTGGCCCGCGGGAAGGGCGGCTTCGAGCTGCGCGATGGAGACGGCGGCGGCCACGCTGACCACGATCGTGTCCGGGGCCAGGACGGGTGAGATTTCGCGGGCAAGCTCAGAGATGCCGACCGGCTTGACTCCCAGGATGACCACCCCGGCACCCTTGGCGGCGAGCTTGTTGTTATCCGGATCCTCGGCGCCGGCGATCGCCATGATGCCGTGCCGGTGTGCCAGCTCGTCGGCCCGTTCCGCCCGGCGCACGGTGGCGACCACGTCCGAAGGGTCGGTCCCTGCGGCGAGCAAGCCGGCCAGGATGGCCTCGTTCATGGATCCACAGCCAAGGAATGCGATTCGAGTCATGGCTCCATCATGCCAGTTCCCGGTTCGGCCGCCGAGGCCGCCAGGATTCCCAGCTAACTCCCAAGGTTATTGCAGCTTGCGCCCAACGTTGCTTCGTAACGTAGTAACTACCTCATTGAGGGTGCGAGTGATGAGGCGGGCATGGGGATGTCCGCCAAGAAGCACCGGTGGTTGTACGGGTTTCCCCCCATTTTCCCGATCAGCCACCGGTGCTTTCTCGTTTTAAGCCTGCGGCTCAGACCTCGTAGGCGCCCACAAGCGGCGCGCCCAGGTGCTGGCGGGCAAACCGCAGGGTTTCGGCAAGCCATTCTTCGCGCTCCCCCGCCGCCTTGGCCTTGCGGGTGGAAATCTCGGCCACGATGCTTCCGCGGAACCCGTTCCCGGCCAGGTGCTGAAGCACCTCGGCGCACTGCTGGGTGCCGCGCCCTGGAATAAGGTGCTCGTCCCGCCCCGAACCGGAGCCGTCGGTCAGGTGCACGTGCCGCAGCTTGCTTCCCAGCTCCCGCACGGCCTCCAGGCTGTTGGCCCCCGCGGTGGCGGCGTGCGAGAAGTCCCAGGTGACGTCGTCGTAATCCTGTCCCACCGGGTCCCAGTGCGGCAGGTACGCCAGCGCTTCCCGGCCGCGGACCCGCCACGGATACATGTTCTCGACCGCGATGTGCACCTGGTAGAGCGCCGCCATCTCCCGGACGCCGGCGGCGAAATTCTCCGCATAGTTGGACTGCCAGCGGAACGGCGGATGGACCACCACCGTGCTGCAGCCCAGGTCGCGGGCCATCCTGCAGGACATTTCGATCTTGTTCCACGCCGCTCCCCAGACCTGTTGGGTCAGCAGCAGCGTGGGCGCGTGGATGGAGACGATCGGCTGTGCGTAGCGCTGGCTGAGCTGCTCAAGCGCGGCGGCGCTCTGGCTGGTGGCGTTGTTGGTGACCATCACCTCGACCCCGTCGTAGCCCAGGTCCTGCGCCACCGCGAAGGCATCGTGCACGCTCAGGGGATAGACAGAGGCGCTTGAGAGCGCCACCGGGATCGGCTGCGTATCGCCTGTGTACTGCCCGACGCCGTCCCCCATGTCAGCCGGCCTGCCCGCCTGCTGCGGCGGCCGGGACAGGGACGGCCGGGCCGGCGTCGTCCGCCGCTTTTTTCTTCGAAACAGACGCGGCTCCGACATGCGGTGCCGGCTGGAGGGGGCCGTCGAAGACCAGCTGGTCGAGCCTGCGCAGGATCAGGCCTTCGCGCAGCGCCCAGGGGCAGATCTCCATGCTGGGGAACTCGAAGAGTTCCAGCGCGGTCTCGGCCACCAGGGCACCGGCCAGGATCTGGCGTGCCCGCGCCTCGGAGACGCCCGGCAGGTAGAGCCGGTCCGCCACCGTCATCGCGGAGATCCGCTGCGCCCACAGGCCCAGGTCCGTGGCGTGCAGTTCGCGCTTGACGTACGGGCCCGCGCCGCTGGGGGCGGCACCGGCGATGCGGGCGAGGGAGCGGAACGTCTTTGAGGTACCGGCCACCAGGTTGGCCCGCCCCAGTTCCTTGAACTCCCGCACCACAGGCTTGAGGGTGGAGCGGATGTAGCGCCGCAGCTCCTTCACGCTCTTGGCCGTGGGCGGGTCGTCGTGCAACCAGTCCCGGGTGAGGCGGCTGGCGCCCAGGGGCACGGACATGGCCAGCTCCGGGAGTTCGTCCTGGCCGAAGGCCATTTCGAAGGAGCCGCCGCCGATGTCCAGGTCCAGGATGGGTCCGGCGCCCCAGCCGTACCAGCGGCGGACGGCGAAGAAAGTCATGGAGGCTTCTTCGTCCCCGGTGAGCTCCTGGAGGGTCACGGTGGTTTCGTGCTTGACCCGGGCCAGGACATCGGGGCCGTTGGTGGCTTCGCGGATGGCGGAGGTGCAGAAGGCCAGCAGGTCCTCGGCCTTGTGCTTGGCCGCGAATTCCCAGGCTTCAAGCACGAACTCAATCAGTTCGTGTTGCCCGGCCTCGTTGATGTTGCCCTCCGCATCCAGGAACTGGACCAGGGACAGGGGCCGCTTGTGCGACGCGAACGCCACGGGCCGTGCGCCCGGGTGGGCATCCACCAGAAGCAAATGGACGGTGTTCGAACCGATGTCTAGGACGCCAAGACGCATGCTGACATTATTCCGCGTTTGGAACTGTGTGAAGCAACTGCGACGCCGGGGGCTGCGCGGCTACTCCGCGGCGCGCTTGAAGTCGCGGCGGACATTGGCGATGCCTTCGGGGCCCATTTCGAAGCCGTGCTCGCTGCCCGGGTTGATGACCAGGCCGATCTCGTCGCCGATGCTGTCCAGGATGGCCGAACCGTGCGTGGCCAGCACATTCGGTGCGGCCTCAAGGAAGTGGGAGTCCACGCGGCTGGGGTGGCTGAAGACCGCGAGCACCGGCTGGCCGTCCACGTTGGCCAGGACGAGTGGTTCCACGGCGGCGTCGGGTGCGTCCAGGGCGTCGGTGCTGAGGATGTAGACCTCGTTGTTGAGGAAGGACAGGATGACCTCGACGGGGTTGGCATCGGGCTGTCCGGCCTTCGCGAGGTTTTCCTCAAGCTCGTTCAGGGGGCTGTTGTCAATGGTTTCGGGCTGCTCGCTCATGTACCTAGCCGATCACATCGGGGGGCCCACTGTCGAAATCGGCAAAGGCTGCCCAGTCGAGGACGGGCCCGAAAACACGAAATCGCCGGAACACTGCGGGGTCGCAGCGTTCCGGCGAATCGTCCCTGACCGGGGCTACTTCTTGGCGGCAGCCTTCTTGGCCGGCGCCTTGCGCGTAGTGGTGGTGCGCTTGACCGGGCCCTTGGCGCGCTTTTCGGCGAGCAGCTCGATGGCCTTCTCGCGCGTCAGTTCCTCGAGCGAAGTTGCACGCGGCACGGTGATGTTCGTGACGCCGTCGGTGATGTACGGGCCGAAGCGGCCTTCCTTCACCACGATGTTCTTCTCAGACACGGGGTCCGGGCCGAACTCGGCCAGCGGCGGAACAGCGGCGCGCGCGCCGCGCTGCTTGGGCTGCGAGTAGATCTCCAACGCCTGTTCCAGGGTGATCGTGAAGATCTCCTCTTCGCTGCCGATCGAACGGGAGTCCGTGCCCTTCTTCAGGTACGGCCCGAAGCGCCCGTTCTGCACCGTGATCGGGGTGCCTTCGGCGTCAGCGCCCAGCACCCGGGGCAGGCTCATCAGGGCCAGGGCATCGTCCAGCGTGACCGTTTCCACGGTCATGGACTTGAACAGCGAACCCGTGCGCGGCTTGGCCTTGACGGGCTTCTTCGGCGGCTTCGGCTTGCCGTTCTTGTAGTACTCCACCGGGAGCGCGGCCAGCTGCTCGTCCGTCATTTCCGGGATGATCTCGGTGACGTAGGCGCCGTAGCGGCCGTTCTTGGCGACCACGGTGTGGCCGGTGTGCGGGTCGGCACCGAGCACGCGCTCTTCCGGGGCCGCGGTTTCCATCAGCTCGACGGCCTTGGCCGGGGTGAGCTCGTCCGGGGCGAGGTCTTCGGGAACGTTGGCCCGTGCAGACTCCACGATCTCGCCGGTCTTGGCGTCCACGGTGGGCACGGAGCTTTCCAGGTACGGGCCGAACTTGCCCACGCGGAGCGTGATGCCTTCGGCGATCGGCACGGAGTTGATGTCCCGCGCGTCGATCTCGCCCAGGTTGTTCACGATGCTCAGCAGCCCGGGATCGCTGTCCTCGCCATAGTAGAAGTGCTTGAGCCACGCGGCTCCCACCTGCTGGCCGTTGGCGATCTTGTCCAGGTCGCCTTCCATGTCGGCGGTGAATTCGTAGTCCACGTAGTCGGTGAAATGCCGTTCGAGCAGGCGGATCACCGAGAAGGCGATCCAGCTCGGTACCAGCGCGGAGCCCTGCTTCCGGACGTAGCCGCGGTCCTGGATGGTGGAAATCGTCGAGGCGTAGGTGGACGGGCGGCCGATGCCGCGCTTTTCCAGTTCAGCGGTGAGCGAGGCTTCCGTGTACCGCGGCGGCGGGGACGTTTCGTGCCCGACGGCGACAATTTCCGACGCCTTCAGGGCGTCGCCCTTCGCGACGTTCGGCAGGCGGCGGCCTTCGTCCGAGTCGTCGTCGCCACGGCTTTCGTCCTTGCCTTCTTCGTACGCGGCGAGAAAGCCGGGGAAGGTGATGACGGTACCGGAAGCCGAGAACTCGGCGTCGCGCCCGTCCGCGGACGCCGCGCCGAGGCGGATGGTCGCCGTCGAACCCTTGGCGTCGGCCATCTGGGAGGCCACGGTGCGCTTCCAGATCAGCTCGTAAAGGCGGAATTCGTCCCCGCTGAGCTGGCCGGCCACCTGGGCCGGGGTGCGGAAGGAGTCGCCGGCGGGACGGATGGCCTCGTGGGCTTCCTGGGCGTTGGCGGCCTTGTTGGCGTAGACGCGGGCGCCCTGCGGAATGTATTCGGGCCCATACAGCTCGGAAGCCTGGCGGCGGGCAGCGGTGACGGCTTCGTCGCTCAGTGCCGAGGAGTCGGTACGCATATAGGTGATGTAGCCGTTTTCATACAGGCGCTGGGCGATCTGCATGGTGCTCTTGGAGGAGAAGCGCAGCTTGCGGCCGGCTTCCTGCTGCAGCGTCGAGGTCGTGAACGGCGCTGCGGGGCGGCGCGTGTACGGCTTGGTGTCGACGGAGCGGACCTCGAAGGCCGCCTTCTCCAGCCCGGCGGCCAGGGACGCGGCGAGCTGCTCGTCAAGGTGCACTGCATTCGCGGAGACGAGGACGCCGTCGTCGTTGAAGTCACGGCCGCTGGCGACCTTGGCGCCGTCCACCGCTGCAAGCTTCGCTTTGAACGAAGAAGCGGAACCGCTGTCCGCGCCGAACTGGCCGGTGAGGTCCCAGTAGGAGGCGGACTTGAAGGCCATGCGTTCACGTTCGCGGTCCACCACCATGCGGGTCACCACGGACTGCACGCGGCCGGCGGAGAGGCCGCGGGCCACCTTGCGCCACAGCACGGGGGAAATCTCGTACCCGTAGAGCCGGTCCAGGATCCGCCGGGTTTCCTGGGCGTCCACCAGGGCCGTGTCCACGTCGCGCAGGTTGTCCATGGCGCGGTGGATGGCTTCCTTGGTGATTTCGCCGAAGGTCATCCGGTAGACCGGGACCTTGGGCTTAAGCACTTCCAGCAGGTGCCACGCGATGGCTTCGCCCTCGCGGTCCCCATCGGTTGCGAGGTAGAGCGCGTCGGCGTCTTTCAGCTGGGCCTTGAGCTCGGCAACCTTCTTCTTCTTGTCCGGAGACACCACGTAGTACGGCTTGAAGTCGTTTTCGATGTCCACGGCGAACTTGCCCACCGAGGTCTTCTTCAGTTCAGCAGGCAGGTCCGAAGGCTGCGGGAGGTCCCGGATGTGGCCGATGGAGGCCTCGACAACAAAGCCTTCGCCAAGGTACTTGGCAATGGTCTTGCTCTTGGCCGGCGACTCCACGATCACGAGTTTCTTGCCGGATTTTGCCTTGCTGGGCACGGTGCTCCTACGGAAAAAAGAATGGCTTGGGCTGGTGCCCATATTGGCCTAGTTCACCACAAATTGCAGAATCCTGCCTTTGCTAGGTGGATAAGCCGGGGCTCCGGTCGTCAGGGATCAGCGACCACATGGTGGCCATTCGCTCGGCGCCTGACGGAATGCTGGCAGGGTCGTCGAGTTCGTAGTCGCGCAGGATCTCGTCAATCCTGCTGTTGAGTTCGACCCGCTGTTCCATGGTCAGGTACAGGAGTTTGCTCGCCAGGATCATGGCCGCGGAGGAGTCGGAGGCCTCGCCCTTGGCACGCTGTTCGTTCCGGGTGCGCGAATAGGCCAGCGCACGGCGGCGGAACACGTCGAGTTCGAGATCGACGACGGCGAGTTCCGGGCTGGCGACGCTGCTGCCCGAGACAATGTTGAAGTCGGTTCCTGCCGCCTTCCAGCGGCGCTCCCGCGCGTCGCCGGTGGTTTCGGCGGGCACGACGATTCCCCACTTCTGCAGGGCGCGGAGGTGGTAGCTCATGGCGCTCGGGGTGAGGCCGGTCTGGGCCGCGAGCTCAGTGGCGGTACGGCTCAGCTGGGATTCGTACAGCTCGGAAATCACTTCGAGCCTGGCCGCGTGCGCAAGGGCACGGATGGCCTTGGGGTCGGTGATTTCGACCGTTTTTTCCGGGCGGCGCCGGCGTTTTGTTGGGACCTGTTCCGCGCTGGCCCCGTTCTCTTCATTCACCGGATCAGTGTAGCCGGAGCCGCTTTGCGTCCCGTCGTTCACCCGTGAGCTTGCTCCGCGGGTTCCTGTGCGGCTTCCCGTGCGGCTTCCTGTGCGGCTTCCTGCGCGGCTTCCTGCGCGGCCGCCGAATCCGCCGGCAGCAGGAAGCCGTCACGGACCAGGTTTCCCACTTCGGAGAGCAGGCCTGCGCGGAAGGCGTCTCCGTCGAAGTCTTCGCCTCCGCCCAGCAGCGCCGCCAGGGCGGCAATCAACTGCCGTACGGAGAGTTCGCCGTCGCAGGCCGAAACGAAACCGGCGAGCTCGGTGCTCAACAGGTTGGTCCGGCGCAGGCCCGCGCCCTGCCGCAGCAGGATGACGCCTGGATGTTCAGCCCCGGGCCGCTGGTGGCGTTCCTCCGTGACGTCCTCGGCGACCAGCAGGTGGGCGTCCTCCAGTGCGTGTCCGGCAAGCCAGTCACCGCGTTCGACGGCGGCTCCCAGATGGGGCCCGACCGGCTGCTCGATCGGGTAGGTGATTTCCTCGAAGCGCCTGATACCGTCCGAAGCCGGGGCTGGTCCCGCCGGCGCGTTCTTCGCAGGGCGGCGCAGCCAGATCATGCCGAAGCCGACCGCAGCGACGTCCCGCGATGCAAAGTCCGCGAGGTATGCGGCGTACGTTCCGCGGTACAGGCCCTTGTCCCGGCCTTCGGACGCGTCCTGCAGCCAGGTTTCCGCATACACCTCCGGCCCCACCTGCTCGCGCTGGATGAACCAGGCCTCGGTGTCCATTCCATCCAGCCAGGCGGCGGGCCTCTCGCTCCAGCCCGCACCCGTGGTGATCTCCCAATTGCCGAGCATCTGGGCCGTTCCCCCGGGAACGAGCACCTCCGGAAGCGCACGGACCAGCGAGGAGACGATCTGGTCCCCCGGCAGGCCGCCGTCGCGGTACGTGAACTGTTCCGAAGCCTCCTCGCCACTGCTGCGCGGAGTAATGACGAAGGGCGGGTTGGATACGACCAGGTCGAACTGCTCGCCTGCCACAGGATCCAGCAGGGAGCCCAGGCGCAGGCTGACCCGGTCCTCCGGGCTGTCCGGGTCCAGGCCCAGGGCCGCCGCGTTCAGGAGCAGGTTGAAGCGGGTGAAGGCCAGGGCCCGTTCCGAAATGTCGGTGGCCGTGACGTGCCTGCAATGTTCCAGAAGATGAAAGGTCTGGATGCCGCAACCGGTGCCGAGGTCCAGGGCGCGGGCCGCCGGGCGGCGGACGGTGCTCTGGACCAGGGTGGTGGAGGCCTGCCCGATGCCGAGCACATGGTCGTGCCGCAGGACCCCGGGCCGCTGGTGCGCCGCGAGGTCGCTGGCGACCCACAGTTCGATGCTCCGGCCGTCTCCGGCATCCCAGCCGTAGGGGCGCAGATCCACCTTGGCGGCGACAGCACCGCCGTCGTGCAATTCTGCAAGTCCCAACTCGAGCAGTCCGGCCGTGCCGGTTCCCGGCAGGGCGGCGTCGACGTCTTCCGCGGACTGCGGAACTGCGAGCAGCCACAGCCGCACGACGACGGCGAGCGCCGTGGCAGCCTCCGGTTTGCCTTCCAGTGCGGCCGGCTCGGTGGCGAGCAGCGCCGGGACGAGCTGGTCCCGGCCGAGGGCGTCGTGGGCGGAGGCACCGAGGAGCTCCGCCACGCCGTCCAGGGTGAACCCCGCGGCGCGCAGATCCCCGGCCAGGGAGGTGAGTAGCTCCGGAAGGTCGCTCCGGGGCGCGTCAGGAGTATTGCCGGCGGTGAAATGCGTTGCGGAATCGGTCACCCTGAAAGTCTAGGCGGACGCTTCATGTGCCGATCGAGCGGTTCGCGGCTATGTGGAAAATGGCACCCTCCGGAAGCGGTAGCGTGGAAACATGGCTTTCCTTCCCTCCACAACCCGCGCCGCATCGCGTTGCGCGGCACTGGGCCTCATGGTCGCATCGGCGCTGGCGGTGGCTTCCTGCTCCGCGGCTCCTTCCATTGAGGACGCCGACGTTCCGGCCTGGAAGGCCAAGGTGCTGCCGTCCGCTGCCGGCGTTGTCATGGAGGACTCCGGCAAAATCCTCAAGCGCGAGCCCCTGGTCAAGTCCGCGGCTGTTCCTGCCGGCGACTACACCTTGACCGTGGCCTGCGACGGCGGCGGCAAGGCCTTCTTCGAGGTCTCCTCGGGCGGGCAGGACCTCACCGAAGCCGGCGCGGCCTGCAACGGCAGCTACGAAACCACGCGTGCGGAACTGCCGTCCGGAGGGACCGTGAAAATCACGACGAACAGCGTGGACGTGCCCCTTCTTTACGCGTACCAGCTGGTCCCGGCCAGGTAGCGTTCCTTCGGCTAGGCTCTCCCCATGGCTGTGTGGGGGCGGGCAATAGCGGTGGTGGCAGTATTGGGCGCCTTGACGGCGTGTGAGTATGCGGAGGACGGAGAGCCGCGGCCCGCCGCCCGGCCAAGTTCCTCGGCCGCGCAGCCGGATGTCTTTCCGGCACCGGCCACGCCGGATGCTGCGTGGCTGGCACGGATGGACCGGAGGACCGCGGAGGTGAACCGGCTGCTGGGAACCTCGGGCGACCTCGTATTCGGAATGGTCGGTGGCCTAGGCGACGGTCATTCGGCCGAGGCAACACAGGGAACCAGCGATGCCATCCCCGCCGGCGACTACGTTTTCAGAGTCGCATGCGCCGGCGACAAAGACATTCATTTCCAAAGACTCCGCAGCCGCAGCACTCCGGAAGGCTTCACCATTTCCTGCGGCAAGGTCACCGAAATCCGTCGTACGCTGCCGGGTGGGACGCTCACGGTCGAACTCGCCGGACTGAGACAAGGGACGGAAGCCGTCGGCGGCGTCCGGGTCGTCAAGGCTCCGGCCAAGGCTCCTCCCAATCCGTAGCCCCCGTCCGCAGTTCCCCGGCAGGGACAGCTCTGACGGCGCCGCACGTGCGGGCGTAAAGTCGGAACATGGGCCGGTACCGAGCCCTCAAGGTGCCCCGGAAACGGCGGCCGATTGCCGCCGTCGTGCTTTGCTGCGTGCTGGCGTCCGCCGGGCTGGCCGCCTGCGAATACAGCTACGACGACGGCCGCGAACCGCTGCCCGTGCGCCCCGCGCCGGTGATCACCGACCCGGTGCTGCCGAGGGACCCGGGGCTGGATTACACCGTCTCTGGGGAGGCGTTGAATGCGTGGGTGCTGGCGGTCCTGCCGGGCGAGAACGGCCAGACGTTCTTCACCAGCTATGGATTCCTGGGCTCGGGGGAATCCCGGATGGAACGGACAGGCCTGCTGCCGGCCGGAACGTATTCTGTCACCCTCGCGTGCCGGGGCGCGCGCCAGGCGTCCTACACCGTGCGGGACGTCAAGGACGCGGTCATCGAACTCACGATCAATTGCGGCCAGACCCGTGTGAACGTGATCGAACTGCCGAAATCCGCGGTGCTTGAAGTCACGGTCCAAGCCGTCCGGCGGGCGAACTTCGCCTACCGGGTGACCAGGATCTGAGCCGGTTCACGGGGCGGTTGGTCTCAGGATCTGCGCCGGTTCACGTGGCATCCGGTTTGGCGCGGTTCAGGCCGCGCAACCTTGCGGGCAGCGCAGGGTTTCCGGGCTGGCGGCACATTCGGCACAGTAGAGCGTGAGGTTGCGGCAGCTGGGGTTGGAACAGTTTTCGAACTTGTTAGTCGGGCCTTCACAGCGGACGCAGGCTCCGATGGTTTTCGCGTCCTCGCTGAACTCCACGTGCATCCGCTTGTCGAAGACGTAGAGCGATCCTTCCCACAGCCCCTGGTCCTTGAACTTTTCGCCGTAGCGGACGATTCCGCCGTCCAGCTGGTACACCTCCTTGAAGCCGCGGTTCACCATAAGGCTGGAGAGGACTTCGCAGCGGATGCCGCCGGTGCAGTAGGTGACGACGGGCTGGTCCTTGAGCTCGTCGTACTTTCCGGACTCAAGTTCCTTGATGAAATCGTGCGTGGTTGCCACATCCGGGACGATCGCGTCCTTGAACTTGCCGATCTGTGCCTCGAAGGCATTGCGGCCGTCGAAGAATTTCACCTCCTGGCCGGCGGCTTTCTTCTCCTCCAGCATGGCGTGCAGTTCTTCGGGCTTGAGGTGGACGCCTCCCCCGACCACACCGTTCCCATCGACCTTCAGCTCGCCGGGTGCGCCGAAAGAGACGATTTCGTCCCGCACTTTGACGCTGAGGCGCGGGAAGTCTTCCGCACCGCCATCGGACCACTTGAAGTCGATGTTCCGGAAGCCTTGGTACTCCCGGGTGGTCTTCACGTACTGCTTGACGTTGCCGATCTCACCGCCGACCGTGGCGTTGATTCCGTCCTTCGAGATCAGGATGCGCCCGGTCAACCCGAGCTTCTCGCAGAGTGCACGCTGCCACAGGCGCACGGCTTCCGGGTCCGCGATCGGAGTAAAGCCGTAGAAGAGCACGATTTTGTTCAAAGCCACGCATTCAAGGTTACCGGGGCGCGGCAAACCGGGGCTTCCGGGGGCTCCGAAGGCTCCTGAACCCCGCCGCGGGCCCGGACTGTCATGGCCCGGACTGTTAATGCAGCTGTTACTGCATCCCCCTGTTGCTTCCCGGCCCGCTGGGAATAGTCTCTCTACATGAGTCCAGACGCCTTGGTTGAAGACATCACGCATCTGCTGGAGGTCTGGGTGGCCGGTTGGGCCGGCTGCCGGGGCTACGAAACCCGCAAGGAAGGCCGGTTCCCTGCCGCACTGCGGGCTGACAAGACGGGCGACTGGGAATACTTCGCCCACAACCCTTCGGACGCGGAATTTGCCGAGCTGGCAGCCAGGACTTCAGAGGCTCCGACACGCATCCTGACTATCCTCAGCAATGACCTCGCCCGCTACACTTTCCTGGCCAACGAGCATCGCCTGAACATCACCTCCGCATCCCAGACCATGATGATCGTGGACATGGAGACCCAGGATGCCGAGGATCCCTGGCTCTCGGATGAGTCCTTGAAGCTCACGACCTCCCAGAACAAGGGCGTCCACTACGCCGAAGTCCGTGCAGGTGACGAGCTCGCCGCCAGCGGACGGGTGTGCGTCGTGGGCACCACAGCGGTCTTCGACAGGATCGTTACCGAGCCGGCTTTCCAGCGCCGCGGCCTGGGCAGCTTCATCATGAAGGCACTTGCCGCGCAGGCGTTCGAGCACGACGTCGAGAACGGGCTCCTGTTGGCTTCCCTGGACGGCCAGAAGCTTTACTCGCACCTCGGATGGCGGAGTATCAGCGGGGTCCTGATGCTTTCCACGTCTTCCGCCCAGGATGGCGACCTCTCAGTCGACTAACCTCCGCCTGGTCAGTGGACCCCGGGTCCAGCCCGTGAGCCTGCAATCCCCGCCGGTGACAGAATGATCTGGTGGACAACGCCGAATCCCTGATCTCCCTCCTGGGCCGTAGCCCGGATCCGGAGCAGCTTCGCCATGTCCACACGATTCCGGCCCGCAAGGCCGTCCACGAGCCGTGGCCGGGGTGGGTTCACCCGGACATCGTGGAAGCCTACGGTTCACTGGGCATCCACGAACCCTACCGGCATCAGATCGAAGCGGCCGGCCTCGCCCACTCGGGCGAACACGTGGTGATCGCCACGGGCACGGCATCCGGCAAGTCCCTCGCTTACCAGCTGCCCGCATTGGATGCGATCCACCGCTCGGAGCTGCGGGTACTGTCGGAACCCGGAAAGATCCACGACGACGGCGCCGTGGCCCTCTACCTGGCACCCACAAAGGCCCTGGCCGCCGACCAGCTCTCGGCGCTCCGTGCCCTCGGCCTGCCCACGGTCCGCGCGGAAAGCTACGACGGCGATACCGATGTTGCGGCCCGGCGCTGGATCCGTGACCACGCCAATTTCATCCTGGCCAACCCCGACATGCTGCACTTCGGAATCCTGCCGAACCACCAATGGTGGGCACGGTTCTTCCGCCGCCTCCGCTACGTGATCGTGGACGAGGCCCATAGCTACCGTGGCGTGTTCGGTTCCCATGTGGCCAACCTGATGCGCCGGCTGCGCCGCATCTGCGCATACTACGGGGCGGGTACCTCCTTCCCTGAACCGGTTTTCATCGCCGCCTCCGCCACCGCCTCCGACCCCGGGACGTCCTTTTCCCGGCTCATCGGGGCTCCGGTCCGCGAGGTGTCCCGGGACAGTTCCCCGCACGGGGCCACCACCGTGGCGCTGTGGGAACCTTCCCTGACCGAGCTCAAAGGCGAAAACGGTGCCCGGACCCGGCGGACGGCTGTGGCGGAAACGGCTGACATCATGGCCAACCTCGTGTCTTCGAGGGTCCGGACCATTGCCTTCATCAAGTCCCGCCGCGGAGCCGAGAGCATCTCGTCCATTACCAAGAGGCTGCTGGACGAGGTGGATCCCGGGCTTCCCCGGCGGGTGGCGGCATACCGTTCCGGATACCTTCCCGAGGAGCGCCGCGCCCTCGAGAAGGCGCTGCGCAGCGGAGAACTCCTGGGAGTATCCAGTACTTCGGCCCTTGAGCTCGGAATCGACATTTCCGGGCTCGACGCCGTGCTCGTCGCCGGGTGGCCCGGAACCCGGGCATCCCTGTTCCAACAGATCGGCCGGGCGGGGCGCGCAGGCCAGGACGCCATCGCGGCATTCGTGGCCAGTGACGACCCCCTGGACACGTACCTGGTCAACCATCCCGAGGCGATCTTCGATGTCTCGGTAGAGGCCACGGTGTTCGACCCCGGCAATCCCTACGTGCTTGGACCCCACCTCTGCGCCGCCGCAGCCGAGTTGCCCATCGGGAGCACCGAGCACAGCCTCTTCGGCCCCACGGCCGAGGCCCTGCTTGGCCAGCTCGTCACCCAGGGCTACCTTCGGAGGCGCCCTGCGGGCTGGTTCTGGACACATCCCGAGAGCGCTGCCGGCATGGTGAACCTGCGCAGTGACGGCGGCGGCCCGGTGAGCATCGTGGACGCGGATTCCGGAACCCTTCTGGGAACCATGGACTCGCCCCAAACCCACTACCAGGCGCACACCGGGGCGATCTATGTGCATCAGGGCGACAGTTACCTGGTTGAGGAGCTGAACGAGCAGGACCACTGCGTGGTGGTACGGCGGACGAATCCCGATTACTACACCACCGCCCGTGATGTAACCCAGATCGAAGTGCTGCAGACGCTGCGGACCATGGAATGGGGCGACATTGCCGTCTACTTCGGTGAAGTGAAAGTGACGACTCAAGTGGTCTCCTTTCAACGGAAGGCTTTGGTTTCCAATGAGGTGCTGGGCGAGGAACCGCTGGATCTGGGCGCTCGGGATCTCTTCACCAAAGCGGTCTGGTTTGTGGTGCACGGCCGTTCGCTCCGGGACGCCGGCTTGATCGAGGCCCAGTTCCCGGGGGCGCTGCATGCCGCAGAACACGCCGCGATCGGGCTCCTTCCACTTGTGGCGTCCAGCGACCGGTGGGACATCGGGGGCGTCTCGACCGCGCTCCATGCCGACACCGGGGTGCCGACCATCTTCGTGTACGACGGTCATCCAGGCGGGGCCGGCTTCGCCGAACGCGGCTACGAAAAGGCCCGTGTCTGGCTGACCGCCACACGAGATGCAATCAAGGCCTGCGAATGTGAAAGCGGTTGTCCCTCGTGTGTCCAGTCCCCCAAATGCGGGAACAAGAACAATCCGCTGGACAAGGCCGCCGCCGTGACCCTCCTTGACGTGCTACTCAAGGACGCGGTTTAGGGACGGGTGGCTCTCCGGGCCGGGGACCGATTGAAGCACCGGGTCCCGAAGCGGCCCGTGCCTGTGGTCTAGACGTGCCGCCACCCTAGAGCACAGGCTAGGGTGGCGGTCCAGCCCTTGAACGGCCGGTCGCACTCCCCAGGTACGACTCCTGCAACAGCCGGGTGCGGACCTCCACGATTCCCCCGCCGACAAGCAAGCAAGAGGTCAACGAGGCGTTGTTCTGGAGCGCCGTCTCCGCCGCTACAGTGCAGGGGTCCCCTGGCTTGAGGCCCCGCGCCGCGTCCGCCGCGGCGAGCGCAGCCAGGTCCGCAGCCGCCGCAGCCCTTTGCGCGTGCACGCCGGCCTGGGTCAGGAGGAGCGCGGCCGCCAGGAGAGTGATCACAAGGAGCCCCAAACCGGCGGCGAGAATGGTCCCCGAACCGAGCTCCGAGAAGCGCCGACCAGCGCGTCCCGGCCCGGTGCCAGGAGCAGGGTACGTCATGCCACGGCCCCGCCGGACCGCAGTGGGATGGGTCCGCCGTCCCCCTGCCAACCCCCGTCCTCGCTTGGCACGGCCTCCCCAAGGACGAGGAAATCCACGGTTCCCTCCAAGCCGGGGTTGCGCAGGTGCGGAGCAGCCGTCCGGTTGGGCATTTCGGTCCGGGCCGAGGCCTTCGCCGTGAGGGTCCACGGAATCACGGCCCCTAACGGACCCCCGACCCGGGCCGACACCGTCACGTCCAGCCACTCCCCTTGCGTTGAAACAGCCGCCGTGGCGGTGTCGCCGGCCAGGCGCCGGGCGATGCTTTCCACCGTTGCGGTTCCTTCGCCGCGGGCCAGCGCACGCGCACCCGCCCTCGCCGCCTCCTCGATCCGGAGCTGGGTGATCCCCGCCGCCGCCCCGGCCAGCAGCATGGCGAGAAGGAGGAGTACCGCGGGCAGGGCGACGGCGAACTCGGCCGTGACCGCCCCTCGTTCCTCACCCGGGCCGGAAAGCCGCCGATTCCTTGGGCGGCGGGCTTTGGCCGCCGCCCAAGGAAACTGCAGGCCGGCCATTGCGTAGCCGGGGCGCGGGCTCATGGCAGGGCGAGCGCCGTGCGGATGAGGTTCAACAGGAAGCTCCTGACTTCCTCGCTCCGAAGAAGGACCACCAGGACGCCGGCAAAGCCGACGGCGGCCAGCGTTGCGATCGCGTACTCCGCTGTGGCCATCCCGAGCTCCGATCCCATGGTCCGGGCCCGGCGCTTGCTCCGGGGAGGACCGCCGGCATGATGCGGCGAGCCAGGGAACAGTTCCACCACAGCTGCGAGACCGTGTTCTTCGGCGACGGGCCGGGCGGCTCGGTTCCCCTCCAGCTCGCCGTGGTCCAGGACCCCGCCGGCATCGCCACTGGGATCACCCTCGTCGCGGTTCAGGCGACTGCGCGGATCGGTAGAGGGGCGGGTAACGGTTTGGACTTTCATTGCGATTCCTTTCTCTGTGCCAGGCGGGGTTGCCGGCTGCTTCCGACTCTTCCCTGGGCGTCTTTCTGCGGTAAGAAGGGGCTTTCCGTAAGTGGAAAACTCCTTCGGCTTTTCCTTGTGGAGGAAAACTGGCGGAACCCTTCAGGTGCCCGACGGGAGCATGGCGAGGAGAACCGGAACCACGCCAAGGCAGATGAAGGCCGGGAGTGAACACAGGCCCAGGGGAACCACGAGCTTCACGCCCAAGGCCGCGGCCCGGCGTTCGGCGGAGCGGAATTCCTCCCGGCGCAAACGGGCGGCCTGGGCGTAGAGGACAGCGGACGAGGGCGCGCCGGTGAGGGCGGCGAAGGCAAGCGAATCGCGCAGCCGGAGCGCCGCAGGGTTCTGGACAGCGGAACTTCGCCAGGCCGTTTCCCAATCAGCTCCGATGGCCAATGCGGCGACCACCGGCCGCAGGGACTCCCGGATCGTAGGAGCGGAGCAGGAAGCGAGCAGTTCCAATGCCCGGCCGAGTCCGGCTCCGGAGTCGAGGGCGGCCGCGGCGAGTTCGAGCATGATCGCTGTGCTCTCCAGGCCCGTGTATCCCCGGCCGCCGCTGGCGGTTCCACCCAGGCCACCGTCCCGGCCACCGCGCCTGGCAAGAAGGCGCGGCGTAAACACGCGCCGCCCAAACACAGGCCGCCCGGGCACGCTGCCGCCGGCCAGGGCGGTGTCCCGCGCCCCTGACCTTGGTTCTGTGCGCGGACTTGCGCCTGCCAGCGGGCTTCCCAGCTGCCGGACAACTGCCCGACGCCGGAGCCTCCCCGAGTTGGGAAAGGCCAGGACCGCCGCAAGAAACAGGGCGGCGGAGACTATGGCAGCCGGCAGTAGCCCGCCCATCAGCTTCCCCCAAGTAAGGTGTCGTGGTCCCCCGTCGCCGCCCGGACCAACCGCACCGACCACATCCGCCCCGCCACGGTCAGGATGATCCCCGCGCCGAGCGCAGCAAGGCCGAATGGGTTTCCAAGCAGGATCCCGAGTGGGTCGACGCCCAGCACGGTGCCGAGGCCGAGTCCGAACAGGGGAAGCCAGCTCAGCAGGCGGACCGTGGCTTTCGGGCCGGCAAGAGCCGTCTGCCGGGCGGCCTCGGCGTCGTCTTCGGCTTCCAGGTGTGCTGCATAGCGGCCGAGGATATCCGCAAGCGGACAGCCGCTCGCTTCGGCGACGTCCAGGCAATCCGCGAGTTCGCCCCAGATCCGTTGCTCCCTTGCCCGGAGCCGGGACGATGCAGAGGCCGTCCGGATGGCCGCGGCAG
The DNA here is from genome assembly GCF_049913155.1 of Arthrobacter sp. R-11. Lineage (GTDB taxonomy): Bacteria > Actinomycetota > Actinomycetes > Actinomycetales > Micrococcaceae > Arthrobacter. The sequence goes on from NZ_CP183979.1 coordinate 3,553,213, forward strand.
CCGAAACGCCGAGCATTGAGGCGGAACGGGCGGCGGAGAGAACGGCGACGGAGTCATCCGAAAGACCTTGGCCGGCGTCACGGATTCGGCCCTCCCGCGCGTCTGCCGATCGGCCGTGCACGGTCCAGACCTCGTCCCAGAGCCGGGACGCGGAACGCCCGCCGCGCAGCAGCGCGGCCAACTGCTGGACCAGTACCGCCAACGGCAGGTCCGCTTCCTTCTTCCGCCGGCGCCAACGCCAGGCCGCACTCGGCCTGTCCCTGCCCATCACCCTGCCCATCCGGCGGCCGGGCCCGGGCAGGTGGCCGATGGCCAGCCAGGCGGCGGAAGCAAGCACCATGAGCAGCAGGATGGTCATGCCGCCGACTCCAGCCCAGGGACCAACTCCAGCCCAGGTACCGGCTCCAGCCCCGTCGTCCCGGACCCTGCCACGCGTTCCACGACTGCAAGCCCCAGCCGCCCGGCGAGTTCCGGCCACGCCGGGCCGGCCGTCATCGCTCCGTTGCGCATCGCCAGCGCCGGCACCACTGCCTGGCCCGCGGGCGTCTCCAGCAACACCCCTATGCAGCCGACACTCCTGCCGGCCGGGGTCCGCTCCACGTGGACAACCACATCCAACGCGCTGGCTACCTGGAGCCTGACGGCTTCCTGGCTGAGCCCGGCCAAGGCGCCGAGGGCAACGATGCGGGCGGGAACGGCGGAGGCGGTGTTGGCATGGATGGTGCCGCCGCCCCCGGTGTGGCCGGTGTTGAGGGCGGTCAGCAGCTCCCTGACCTCCGCACCGCGGCATTCGCCGACGATAAGGCGGTCAGGCCGCATGCGCAGGGCCTGCCGGACCAATTCGCCGAGGTCCAGGACGCCTCCGCCTTCAAGGTTCCCGTGCCGGGATTCCAAGGAAACGACGTGCGGGTGCACAGGGTTCAGCTCCGCGGCGTCCTCGATGAGGACGAGCCTCTCTCCGGCGGCGCAAAGACCCAACAAGGTGGAGAGCAGCGTGGTCTTGCCCGATCCCGTGGCCCCGCTGATGAGGAAGCTCAGCCGCCGCTCCACTATGGCTTCGAGGACCCGCTGCGTCCCGGTATCGAACATGCCACCGGCCCGCAGTTCGTCCATGGTGAAGAGGTCCTCCCGTCTGATCCGCACGGAGAGCAAAGTGCCAGCCGTGGAAATCGGCGGCAGCACGGCGTGCACCCGGTACCCGCCTTTGAGCCGGACATCCACGCACGGGGAGCCGTCGTCGAGCCGCCGCCCGCCAGCCGACACGAGCCGCGAGGCCAGCGCACGGACCTGTTCTTCGCCGTCGAAACGGACAGCGGAAGGCTCCAGTCCTTTCCCGCGGTCGAACCACACGGAGTCGGGACCGTTGACGAAGATGTCGGTAACCGACGGATCACGGACGAGCTGCTGGAGCGGGCCCAGTCCGTTGAGCTCGGCGCTGATGGTGTCGACGGCGGCGAGGGCACCCGCGGTGCCCAGCAAACGGCCGGTGGCGTGGACCGCGGCAGCCACCCGCGACGGGGTGACGGGACCGGCGTCGGACATCACTGTTTCCCGCACACTCTCAAGAAGCGCGGCGTCGAGCCGCCGGTCCCGGCGGAGGCGCTCGCCCCGGCGTTCCTGGGTCATGCTGCACCGTCCTCGAGGAGCTCGAGCACTGGTGCGGCGAAGCGCCGCACCGACCGTCGCTTGCCGAGGTCCAGCAGCCGGCCCGTCTCGGCGGCGGCCGCGGTTCCCCGCAGTTCAGGCAGCACCGCATGCAGCCGCAAGCCAAGGGATTCGGCGATGACGCTTCCGTCTAGGGCGCTGCCCTTGCCACCACGCACCACCAGCGCCGCCTCCACCGGCGGGAGGTCCTGGAGGAGCCTGGCCGCGGCGACGGCTGCGCGCAGTTGTGCCGGTGAGACCACGAGGATGCGGTCGCAATCCCAGGCGAAGCCGCGCAGCGGTTCCGTTCCGCGGCCGATGTCGACGACGACGAGTTCGAAGGCGCGCCGTGCGGCATCCATGACCGCAGCCACGGCAAGGGCGTCGGGCTGGGCGGCCTTGTCCCTCCTGCCCGGCCAGGACAAGAAGGCGAAGCCACCGGCCGTGGGTAGGGAACCGGCAAGCTGCTCGGGATCGATGCTGCCTTTGGCGTCGGCAAGGTCCGGCCAGCGGAGCCCTGGATTGTCCTCGGCGGCCAGGCTCAGTTCCAGTCCGCCGCCGCGGGGGTCACCGTCGATGAGGAGGGTCCGGACTCCATGTGCAGCCGCCTCCTGGGCCAGCCAGATGGCCGCCGTCGAGGCCCCCGCCCCACCGCACGCCCCGGTGAGCCCGAGGACCAGCCCTCCCGGTTCCGGTGCCTGGGACCTGCTGAGATGTTCGGCGAGCCAGGCGGCCCCCTCGGGCAGGACCGCGACGCGTTCCGCCCCCAGAGCGGCGGCCAGCTGCCACAGGTTGTCGCCTTCGACGGCAAGCCCGAGCAGGACGGCGGGAGCCCGACGCCGGGGCGGGAGTTCCCGGATATCGCTGCCGAGCAGGACCATCCCGGCTGAGTCCCAGAGCAGCAAGGCTTCTTCCGCACTGGCCGCCGTCCGCAGTTCTGCCCCGAGGGCCGCGACGATCCTTTCGGTTTCGGCTTGGAGCCTTGGGCTGCTTGTTACCAGCAGGACATCGGTCCCCTCGGCAGGCAGCCAGGGCGGCTCCGTGGAATCGCCTTGGTATTCCCTCCCCGCGCCCCGGCGTTTGCCCGCAGCCCCGGCAGTCGGCAAACCGCCGGCCGCCCGCGAAGGGTCCACCTGATACGCGCCCGAACCATTCCCGTCCTGGATGTGCTGCCTGCTCATGAAGCCACTGTCCGCAGGACGAAGCCGTGCCGGAAGCACGGCAGCGTCCTATGTGGACAAGTTCCCGGAAGCAGTCCTGTGGGGGACAAGTGACGATCAGGACGGGATTTGTCCTGATTGCGCAAAGCGGCCCCGGAACGCAGGGCAAAATTGTCATCATGTATCTGCTGCTCGCCGCCCACCCGCAGGGGGCAGCCATCCAGGAAACAAGCGCCGGGGGAACCCCGCTTTCCGAAGCGCGGCCCATCGGCAAAACGGAACTCCCCGCCGTCGTGCGCGAACTGGAAGCGGGGCGGCCGCGCTGGATCTGGAACCGAACCCAGGACTGGTACCCGGACCTGCTCGCCTCCGAGGTGCGCCTGGAGCGCTGCCACGACCTCAGCCTGTGCCGCACGATCCTCGCCTTCTCCGAGTTCACCGCGCACACCGAATATGCGCGGAGCGCCGCCCAGCCCGCCGTCGACGAGGAAAGCGGCGTGTTGAAGGCCTTCGCTCCGCCCCCGCCGCCGTCGGACCAGGAAGCATTGTTCGAGGCACCTGCCGCGCAGGGCCAGGCGCCGGGGCTGGAGGAGATCCGGGCGGAGTTTGCCGCGCAGCAGCTGGCCGTGAAGAGCGTGGCGGACGGTCAGCGGCAGCGGCTCCAGCTGCTCCTCGCGGCAGAGTCGGCCGGCGCGATGATCGCCGCGGAAATGCAGCACAGAGGTGTGCCCTGGCGCGAGTCGCTCCACGAGGACATCCTGCGCCGGCACCTCGGCCCCCGGCCGGCACCCGGCCACCGCCCGGCCGTCCTGGAGGCGTTGTGTACCGAACTTCGGCGGCTCCTCAACTCCCCGAAGCTGAACCCCGATTCCCCGCAGGAACTGATCCGCGCCCTGCACCGCAACGGCATCGAAGTCAGCTCGACCAGGCAGTGGGAGCTCAAGGAATCCACGCATCCGGCGATCGGGCCGCTCCTGGAGTACAAGAAGCTTTCCCGCCTGTTCACGGCAAACGGCTGGGCCTGGTTGGACGCCTGGGTCAGCGGTGGCCGATTCCGGCCCGAGTATGTGGTGGGCGGGGTGGTTTCCGGGCGCTGGGCTTCCCGCGGCGGCGGGGCGCTGCAGATCCCGAAACAGATACGCGGAGCCGTGCACGCGGATCCGGGGCACAAGCTGATCGTCGCTGACGCCGCGCAGCTCGAACCCCGCGTCCTCGCCGCCCTCGCACAGGACCCGCGCCTGGCAGAGGCCGCGCGCGGCAAGGACCTGTACGCCGGCATCGCGGCCCAGGGCTTCGGCGGCGACCGTTCCAAAGCCAAGATCGCGATGCTCGGCGCGATGTACGGCGCCACCACGGGTGAGTCCGGCCGCCTTATGCCGCAGCTCACCCGCACCTACCCGCGGGCAGTGGGCCATGTGGAGCAGGCGGCGCGCGACGGCGAAGCGGGCCGAACGGTGACTTCCCGCCTCGGGCGCAGCAGTCCGCCGCCCTCGGAGCGGTGGTTGCGCAGCCAGCGTTCGACGACGGCGGAAGAGCAGCGCCGCGCCGACACCATCGCCCGCTCGCGCGGCCGCTTCACACGGAATTTCGTGGTCCAGGGTTCCGCCGCGGACTGGGCGTCCTGCTGGCTGGCGGAACTGCGACGGCGGCTCCGGACCCTGGGAGCGGACGGTTCGCCGAGCGGCGAGCTCGTCTTCTTCCTGCACGACGAAGTGATGGTCCATGCCCCGGAGGAAGCCGTCCCGGCTTGTGTCCGGGCGGTCGAGGAAGCGGCGGCCGCCGCAACGGAGCTGCTGTTCGGGACGGTTCCCTTGGAATTCCCGGTGAGCGTCGCCGTCGTCGACTCCTACGACCAGGCCAAGTAGACGGCCCCTTGTTCCGGCCTGGCGGCCGGAGGACGATGGGCCCGTGGGAAAGAAAGCCCAAAAGGCGCTGGAAGGTTACGTGGCCGCCCAGCTCAACGAACTGGACAACGCCTTGCCTTTGCTTGCCTCCACGGACCACGAAGCCGTCCACCGCTGCCGCCTCGCTATCCGCCGGCTTCGCTCCGTCCTCGCTTGCTACCGCGGCCTGGTCACGAAGTTGCCGAAGCCCCTCCGCAAGGACGTCAGGTGGCTGGCGACGTCCCTGGGCGAAGCCCGTGATGCGCACGTCCTGGCACAAAGGATGCGGCTGTCCATCGACGCGCAGGAGTCCTGGGAGTCCCCGGAAGCGCTTTACAGCTCGGTCGGGATGCTCGACTCCGCCGCCGGACGGGCCGCCGCCAGGCTCGGCCGGGGAAAGCGGAGCCGCCGCGTAGTCCACTCGGTCCGGGCCTCCGTGGCTTCGGGGCAGGCGCCCAAGGTCCGGAAGACGGCGCTGGCCTCCCGCCTTCAGGAGCAATGGGACTGCATGCGCGAAAACCTGGCCGGCGACTCCGCCTCTGCTGACCCGGCCGCCCGCAACACCGCGCTCCACGAGGCCCGAAAGGACATCAAGCGGCTGCGCTACGCCGCGGAAGCCGTCACCGAGGTGTTCGGCCCCGACGCCGCAGCGATCATCCAGCCGGCAATCACCCTGCAGCGGTTGCTTGGGGAACAGCACGACGCCGTTGTTGCCGGCGAATGGCTTGCTTCCTTGGAGGATGAGCCGGGTGTCGATGCACGGGACGTTCAGGTCCTGGTGGATGTGGAGCTGCGCCGGAAGATCCACGCCGAGGAGGAATTCAGCCTCGCCGCCTTCGAGTATCCGGTTCCTGCGCCGCGGCGGGCCTTGAACTTCCACGCGGCGTCCCCGGGCACGGGGCCCGTAACGTAGCCCCCGCACGCAAGCGGACGCCAGTCAAAAGACTCGATAAGACCCGGTCCATGACGCCGAAGGTAAGCTACGCCACAGTAACTTTCGGGCACGGCTGACACTCGCTAGCCTCAAGGGACGCGGACCGCTGGAACCGGCCGCAGGGGGCATTCATCGATCATTCAGGGGGACAGCAGCGTGGCTGGACGATTCGAAATTCTCAGGGGCAACGACGGCACATACCGTTTCAGGCTCACGGCGGCGGACGGCACCCTGGTGGCCGAGTCGCCGCAGTTCAAGCAACTGAGCGCGGCCGTCGCAGGAATCAACGCCGTCCGCGAAAACGCCGCGACGGCCCTCATCGTCGACTGCACGAAGTAGGGGCTCACAGCCGGATCTGGTGCATCCGCTCCTCGTCCCACGGAATGGTCCAGCCCAGGGCATCGAACAGGCCGTTGAGCACCATTGCTGTGAAACCCCAGACGACGACGCCGTTCACCAGGAAGACGGGGCTGGTGAAGGTCCGTCCGCCGCGGCTAAGGCTGCCTGTGTAACGGTTGACCGGGTCCAGCAGGTCCCGGACTGGAACCCGGAACACCTGGGCGGATTCGGCATGGTCGACCACCCGGACCGGCGACGGCGACGCCCACCACGCCAGCACCGGCGTCACCACGAAATTGCTGCGGCTCAGCCCGACGTCCGGCATCGTACCGAGCACCTGCACTCCGCCGACATCGAGGCCGGTTTCCTCGACAGCTTCGCGGAGGGCCGCCGCAACCACCGATTCGTCCCCGGGATCGATGCTCCCGCCAGGGAACGCCACCTGCCCGGGATGCTCGCCGAGGGTGTGGGCGCGTTCCAGGAGAAGCACGTCAAGGTCGGCGGGCACCACGTCCTTGGAGGACTTCGCCGGAACGTCGTCGAGCACTCCGAACAGCATGAGTACCGCGGCTTTCCGGGCCAACCCCGCATCGACTTCGCCGACGGCGATGCGCGGATCGAACGCCGGGTGGTCTCCCGATTCGATCCTGGAAGCCAGGTACAGCAGGTCCCCGAGCGCCGTCATTTGCGCGCCCTCCTCAGCTCCAGCTGGGACTCCTTGCGGATCTCGGCGGCCCGGGCGGTCTCGGCCAGCAGCTTTTCGAGCAAGGCCTCCTGGCCCGGCGCGAGCTCGTACTTGAGCAGCTTGGCAGCCTTCACCGGGTCAGTCTCGCCAGCGCCGTAGCTGGGGCACCAGTTCGCCACCGGGCAGGCGCCGCAGGCGGGCCGCCGGGCATGGCAGATCCTGCGCCCGTGGAAGACCACACGGTGTGACAGCATCGTCCAGTCCTTGGGTTCGAACAGTTCCGCGACGTCGAACTCGATCTTCACGGGATCCTCGGAGTCCGTCCACCCGAATCTGCGGGCGAGCCGGCCGAAATGGGTGTCCACCGTGATGCCGGGGACGCCGAACGCATTTCCAAGCACGACGTTCGCCGTCTTGCGCCCGACGCCGGGAAGCGTCACCAGGTCTTCCAGCCTGCCGGGCACCTCGCCGTCGAACTCGTCCACCAGACGGGTGCTCAGGGCCAGCACGTTCTTCGCCTTGGCCCGGTAGAAGCCCGTCGGCTGCAGGATGGCCTCCAGCTCTGCAGGTTCCGCTTCCGCCATCGCCCGGGCGTCCGGGTACCTGGCGAAGAGGATCTTGGTGACCTGGTTGACCAGTACATCGGTGGTCTGCGCCGAGAGCACCGTGGCGATGACCAGTTCAAACGGGTTCCGGAAATCCAGTTCCGCATGTGCATACGGGTATTTCTCCGCGAGTTCCTTGTTGATCCTGCGGGCGCGGCGCTTGCGGGCGAGGGGGGTTTCGGCGGTGGCGGGCACGGCGGTCCTGTTCAGCCGCGTTCGACATGGCTGAGGTCGCGCAGGACTCCGAGCCTTCCGTCGGTGTTCTGGACCAGGAATTCCTCGCCCCGGTCTTCGAGCGCGAGCACCCAGCCACCCGGTTCGATCGTGAAGGCCGGGGCACCGCTGTGCTCGTCCACGGCAACGCGCGGCTGGGGCACTGCGAACCAGAAGGCCTCGTAGGCCTGTTCCTGGGTTTCCTCGGGACGGCTTGCCGGATCAACTGTGGCGCCGATGGGCTCTACCGGGCGGGCTGCCTGGGGGTAGGCGGCCGTTTCCGGGGCACGATCCGGGGCCCGGTCGACAACGGGGTGGGCCATCGTTGCCGGCATATCCTTCCCGGCAGCCGCGGGTGCCTGGGGCGTCTGGGCGGCCGTGGATGCCTGAGGCTCCGGGGCAGCCCTGGGTGCCTGAGGCTCCGGGCCAGCCGCCGGGGTACCGCCCTCGGGGGCTTCAGTTCTGGTTTCCTCGGGGGCAACGGAGGCCGGGGGCGCAGCAGAAGCGGCCGGCGTCGGGACCACCGCGAAGGGACCGCCCGCGGCAGGTGCACCGGCTACAGGACCGGCTGCAGCCGGGACAACGGCGGGACCGGCTGCCTTTTGGGCGGGCTTCGGCGCAGCAGGCTTCCGGAAGGGCGCGACGGCGTCGCGCGCCACCAGATGGGCGGTTGACTCGGCACGGTCCTTGAAATCGTCGCGCAGGAGCGGGATGTGCGGGGCGAGGACAGTGGCGGCGAGCAAGGCGAGCGCCCCGACCAGGCCCAGCAGCAGGTAGCCGCTGAAGGCCCCGGCAACGCTCAGGAAGTAGAGGGCAACCGCGAAGGAGGCCACCACGGAAGCAAACTGGTCAACGGAGAGCGAACCGATCCGCAGCGGATTCTGCGGCTGCAGGCGCCGGGCCACGAACAGCGCGGTCACCACCAGGGGCAGCACGATGCCTAGGCCCAGGAAGAAGAGGTTGCTGAGGCCCCAGAGGTTGTACGGACCGAACATCGGAAGCAATGAAGCCACGAACAGGAGCAGCGCCGAGGCGAAAACAAGGAGGTCGCGCACCGTGAACGGACCCGCCACCGCCGTGGCCCGGCCGGCCTGCGCTGGAGCGACCTGCGCGGAAGCACCGGCCTGCACGGGGGCGGCCGTCTGCGCTGCGGCAGCCGTCTGCGCGGAAGCACCGGCCTGCACTGCGGCAGGGGCGCCTGCGGCAGGGTCCTGTGCGGCACCGGGAGCCGGAGCCCCTTGCTTCGCCGCACCGTTTTCGGGGGCGGGGTTCATCTGGTTCATGACAAGTTCTCCTTTGCACTGCAGTGCCGGTCCGGCGGTGTCCCGGCCGCTCGCGACGGCACTGGCCGGACACGCGGCTGAGCCGGCGGTCGACGCCCCGGAACCCTTTCAGCCTATGCCACGGCCCTGACAGCCCCTAGCCGCTCGGCGCTAAATCCCCACCGCTCACGGCCACAATGTGATCCGGCACACTCCCCGGCGCAGCCAAAGCGATAGTGTGTATGGCGGAAAGCATTCTGCGGTATTTCCGCGGGAACCACAGCGACGTGATCGGCCGCCGTGCGTTCCGGCGGCAGCCTCCCCCGCAGCGAAAGATCGACGAAGATGAGGTCCACATGTCCCAGGACGCCAAGGAATCAACGGCCACCGCTGCCCCCATCGTTAAGGACGCCATCACTGACGCCGGGAACGGCGACGCCCTGGAAAACCTGCTGCACGAAAACCGGAAGTTCGCGCCGTCGGCTGAGTTCGCCGCGAACGCGGTGGCAGGGGCCGGGGACTACGCCGAGGCGGCCAAGGACCGCCCGGCATTCTGGGCCCGGCAGGCCCGCGAACTGCTGAGCTGGGACAAGGACTTCGGCCAGGCCCTGGACTGGTCCGACCCGCCGTTCGCGAAGTGGTTCGTGGGCGGGGAAGTCAACGCCGCCTACAACGCCCTGGACCGGCACGTGGAGAACGGCCTTGGCGACCGGGTGGCAATCCATTTCGAGGGCGAGCCCGGTGACACCCGCACCATCACGTACGCGCAGCTGACCGAGGAGGTCAAGAAGGCTGCCAACGCCTTCGAGGCCCTTGGCGTGGCCAAGGGCGACCGGGTGGCCGTGTACCTGCCGATGATCCCGGAGGCCGTGGTCACCCTGCTGGCCTGCGCCCGGATCGGTGCCGTGCATTCGGTGGTCTTCGGTGGTTTCTCCGCGGACGCCCTGCGCTCCCGCATCGACGACGCCGAGGCCAAGCTCGTGGTCACGGCGGACGGCACCTACCGGCGCGGCAAGCCCAGCCCGCTCAAGCCCGCCGTGGATGAGGCCCTTGCCAAGGAAGGCCACACGGTGAAAAACGTCGTCGTGGTCAAGCGCAACGGCGAGCCCGTGGACTGGGTCGAAGGCCGGGACAAGTGGTGGGCGGACACCGTGGACGCCGCCTCCGCCGAGCACACCGCTATCGGGCACGACTCCGAACACCCGCTGTTCATCCTCTACACCTCCGGGACCACCGGCAAGCCCAAGGGCATCCTGCACACCACCGGCGGCTACCTCACCCAGACCGCCTACACCCACAAGGCCGTGTTCGACCTCCACCCCGAGACGGACGTGTTCTGGTGCACCGCCGACGTCGGCTGGATCACCGGACACTCCTACGTCGCCTACGCGCCCCTCGTCAATGGGGCCACCCAGGTCATGTACGAGGGCACCCCGGATTCCCCGCACCAGGGCCGCTGGTGGGAAATCGTGGAAAAGTACAAGGTCTCCATCCTGTACACCGCCCCCACGGCGATCCGTACCTTCATGAAGTGGGGCCGCGACATCCCGGCCAAGTACGACCTGTCCTCCATCCGCGTGCTCGGCTCCGTCGGCGAACCGATCAACCCCGAGGCCTGGATGTGGTACCGCGAGGTCATCGGCGCCAACGCCGGCAAGAACGGCGAAACCAAGGACCACCCGGCGCCCATCGTGGACACGTGGTGGCAGACCGAAACCGGCGCGCAGATGATCGCGCCCTTGCCCGGGGTGACCGCCACCAAGCCCGGCTCCGCCCAGGTTCCGCTGCCCGGCATCGCCATCGACGTCGTGGACGAAACCGGCGAGTCGGTGCCGGACGGACACGGCGGCTACCTCGTCATCCGCGAGCCCTGGCCCTCCATGCTCCGCGGCATCTGGGGCGACCCGGAACGCTTCAAGGACACCTACTGGTCCCGCTTCGAGAACACCTACTTCGCCGGCGACGGCGCCAAGAAGGACGAAGACGGCGATATCTGGCTCCTCGGCCGCGTGGACGACGTCATGAACGTCTCCGGCCACCGGCTCTCGACGACGGAGATCGAGTCCGCGCTCGTCTCCCACCCCTCGGTGGCCGAAGCCGCCGTCGTGGGCGCCGCGGACGAAACCACCGGCCAGGCCGTCGTCGCCTTCGTCATCCTCCGCGGGGACGCCGTGAACAACGGCGACGCCACCGTGCAGGAACTGCGCAACCATGTCGGCAAGGAAATCGGCCCCATCGCCAAGCCCAAGCATGTGCTCGTGGTCCCGGAACTGCCCAAGACGCGCTCCGGCAAGATCATGCGCCGCCTCCTCAAGGACGTCGCCGAAGGCCGCGAAGTGGGCGATGCCACCACCCTGTCCGACCCGACGATCATGTCCCAGATCGCCGAATCACTCAGGAAGTAGGCACGGCTCAGCGGCGCCAAAAGGCCCCGAAAGGCACCAAACAGGGCTAAGAGAAGGCGGCGGTTTCCTCGGTGAGGAGACTGCCGCCTTTGCCATAAGGGGGCTGCGGCCAGAATGTTATATTTAGTTATTTCCTGTTCTCTTTTGAGCGTATATAGTCATATCTAGTGAGATACCTCACAAGCACCACGCTTTCAAGGGAGAGAACATGGCAGCGAACATTGACCCGTTCCAGGCGGCCCACAATGCGGGTCCCGGACGGCGCACGATCCTTAAAACGCTCGGTATCGGTGCTGCCGGGCTGGCCGGAATTCCGTTGCTTGCCGCTTGCACCGGCGGTTCCGGACCGGCTCCCGGAGCCACCTCGAACAGCCTGACCTTCGGCTCGGGCTCTTCGGACGAGGTCCCCAAGAACGCCTACAAGGCAGTCACCGACGCGTTCACCAAGAAGACCGGCATCACCGTAGCCACCAACGTCGTCCCCCACAACGACTTCCAGAACAAGATCAACTCCTATCTCCAGGGCAGCCCGGACGACGCCTTCACGTGGTTCGCCGGCTACCGCATGCAGTACTACGCGGGCAAGGGCCTGCTGGCTCCCGTGGACGACGTCTGGGAGAAGATCGGCGGCAACTTCTCGGACGCCATGAAGAAGGCGTCCACCGGACCTGACGGCAAGATGTACCTGGTCCCGAACTACAACTACCCCTGGGGCTTCTTCTACCGGAAGAGCCTCTGGGCCGCCAAGGGTTACGAGGTCCCGAAGACCTTCGACGAACTGAAGACCCTGGCCACGAAAATGAAGGGCGACGGCATCATTCCGATCGGCTTCGCGGACAAGGATGGCTGGCCGGCCATGGGCACGTTCGACTACATCAACATGCGCCTGAACGGCTACCAGTTCCACGTCGACCTCACCGCCCACAAGGAAAGCTGGGACCAGAAGAAGGTCAGCGACGTCTTCGACACGTGGAAAGCGCTCCTGCCGTTCCAGGACCCCGCCGCCCTCGGCCAGACCTGGCAGGACGCCGCCAAGGCCCTCGAAGCCAAGAAGACCGGCATGTACCTCCTGGGCTCCTTCGTGACCCAGCAGTTCACCGATCCCGCCGTGCTCGCGGACATCGACTTCTTCCCGTTCCCGGAAATCGCCGTCGAAGGCACCGACGCGGTGGAAGCCCCGATCGACGGCCTGCTCCTGTCCAAGAAGGGCGGCGACAACAAGGCGGCCCATGACTTCCTGGAATTCATAGGCTCGGCGGAAGGCCAGAACGCCTACGCGTCCGTCGATACCTCCAACATCGCCACCGTCAAGGGTGCCGACACGTCAAAGTTCTCGCCGCTGAACAAGAAGTGCGCGGACACCATCGCCAACGCCAAGTACATCAGCCAGTTCCTGGACCGCGACGCCCTCCCCGCCATGGCCAACAACGTGATGATCCCGGCGCTGCAGTCCTTCATCAAGGACGGCACCGTGGACGTCAAGAACCTCGAAGCGCAGGCCAAGACCCTCTACGCCGCCCAATAGCTGCCGCTTTTCCGCGCGGGTCACCCCGCGCACCGGCATCCCCAGGACAGGTACGACGACGGCGGTCCCACCCGCCGTCGTCGTACCTCCTACGCAAGACTGAAGGAATCCCCATGAGTACTACCGCCGAAAAGCCGGCCGCCCCGGACAGCGAGCCCGGCGCGGCCGGTCAGACCCTGGCCGGTTTGAGCCGCCGCGGCGTCGGAAGGCGGACCATCAAGGCAGGCAGGGTCCGCCGGCTCACCCGGCGGGACAAGCTGGTCCTTGCGATCATGGTGGGGCTGCCCACCGTGATCCAGCTGCTGCTGGTCTGGCTGCCCACGCTTTTCTCGATCGCGCTGAGTTTCACCCGATGGAACGGCCTGGACCTTAAGGACATCAAGGCCGCGGGAACCGAGAACTACCGTTTCGTGTTCGAGGACTACCCGCCGTTCTGGCCCGCCATGCAGCACAACATCCTCTGGCTCGTCTTCCTGGCCCTGATCGCCACGCCGCTGGGGCTGCTGCTGGCCGTGCTCCTGGACCAGAAAATCCGGGGCAGCAAGATCTACCAGAGCATCTTCTTCACACCCGTCATGCTGTCCTTGGCACTGATCGGCATCATCTGGCAGCTGTTCTACAACCGCGACAGTGGGCTGCTGAACTACCTCCTGGGCACTGCCGGCACCCCGCAGGCCGTGGACTGGTTCGGCGATTCGAACGTCAACATCTGGGCGGCCATGGTGGCGGCCACCTGGCGCCACTCCGGCTACGTCATGATCCTGTACTTGGCCGGGCTGAAGGGCGTGGACCCCTCGCTGCGCGAAGCCGCGTCGATCGACGGCGCCAATGCCGTGCAGACGTTCTTCCGGGTGGTCTTCCCGGCCATGCGGCCCGTGAACATCGTGATCGTGGTCATCACCATCATCGAGTCGCTGCGGGCCTTCGACATCGTCTACATCATCAACCGCGGCACCAACGGCCTTGAACTGATCAGCGCCCTCGTCATCCAGAACCTCGTGGGCGAAGGCCAGGTGATCGGCGTCGGCTCTTCCCTCGCGGTGATCCTCCTGGTGATCTCCCTAATCCCGATCGTCTTCTACCTCATCCGCACTTTCGGCAAGGAGAGCAAGGCATGAGCACCCTCGCCAACCGCATCCCGACCGCCACGCCGCCCGCCGGCATCCGGCGCGCAACGGGCAAACGCCACTACGGCACCCATATCTTCCTGACGGTCATGGCCGTCATGTGGCTTATCCCCCTTGGCTGGAGCCTGTTCACGGCGCTGCGGCCCAAGGCGGACACAGACAAGTACGGCTACTTCAGCGTCGGGGGAACCTTCAACTTCGACAACTTCATCCAGGCGTGGACGCAGGGCGGATTCTCGAAGTACTTCCTGAACTCCGTGCTCATCACCGTCCCCTCGGTGCTGCTGACGCTGCTGTTTGCCTCCATGATGGCCTTTGCGGTGTCACGGGTGAGCTGGAAGTTCAACATCACCCTGCTGATCATGTTCACGGCGGGAAACCTCCTGCCCCCGCAGGTCCTCGCCGCTCCCCTGTTCGAAATGTTCAAGCACCTCACGCTGCCCTATTCCTTCAGCGATTCCGGCAACCTCCTGAACACCTACATTTCGGTGATCGCCGTGGACACGGCGTTCCAGATCGGCTTCTGCACCTTCGTGCTGTCGAACTACATGAAGGCCCTCTCCTCGGACCTGACCGAGGCCGCACTCGTGGACGGCGCCGGGATCTGGCGGCAGTACTGGAACATCATCCTCCCGCTGTGCCGGCCCGCCCTCGCCGCGCTGGGCACCCTGGAAGTCATCTTCATCTACAACGACTTCTTCTGGCCTCTGCTCTTCATCCAAAGCGGCGACCGGCTGCCCGTGACCACCGCCATCAACAACCTCCAGGGCCAGTTCCTCAGCAACTACAACCTGCTGGCGGCCGGCGCCACCATCACCGTGATACCCACCCTGATCATCTACCTCGTGCTGCAGCGCCAGTTCGTGGCTGGCCTCACGCTCGGTTCCAGCAAGGGATAGGAAAGCATGGCCACCCACCGCAGGTACGCTAAACCTTAGTGCCGGAGGCGTCGCCGTCGTCGAGTCTTCCCGGTAGTCCGCCACCAACCGTCCAGAGAGGCTCCGATGCTCCAGGCCGCCCGCCACACCGCCATTGTCGACGCCGTCCAGCGCGAACGGGTCGTGCGCGTCACGGACCTGGCCCAGGCCCTTGGGGTCTCCGCCATGACCGTGCGGCGGGACATCGAAAGCCTCGAAGAGGCCGGGCTCGTGGAGCGCATCCATGGCGGCGCCAAACTACCCGGCGACGCCCGCACCCACGAGCCCGGCTTCGAGCAGAAGTCCACGCAGGCGATCACGGAAAAGCAGGCCATCGCCCTCGAGGCCGCCAAGCTGGTCAAGGAGGGCTCTGCCATCGGACTGAGCGCCGGGACCACCACCTACGAACTCGCCAAGCTGCTGCTGGACGGGCCGCGGATCACGGTGGTCACGAACTCGATCAGGATTGCCGAGTTGTTCCACCACGATCCCGGCACAAGCCGGCGTGGCACTTCGGTGATCGTCACGGGCGGGGAACGCACGCCGTCGGACGCGCTGGTCGGTCCGATCGCGACGTCGGCGCTGAAGCAGCTGCATCTGGACACCTTGTTCCTCGGTGTCCACGGCATGGATGCCCAGGCCGGTTTCACCACCCCGAACCTGCAGGAAGCGGAGACCAACAAGGCGTTCATGGCCTCGGCACGGAACGTGGTGGTCCTGGCCGACAACAGCAAGTGGGGAACCGTGGGTATCGCCTCGATCGCCGGGCTGGAAGACGCCGATGAGCTGATCACCGACCCCGGGCTCGGCGAGGAAGCCCGCCGGGTACTGGCCGAAGGCGTAGGGAAGCTGCGGATCGCCGAGGCCTAGGCGTCGTTTCGGCCCGCGCCTGCCGCGAGGTAGTCGACGGCCAGCCTGAAGCCGTGGCTGCCGGCACCGGCGATCACTGCCGAGCAGGCTGCCGACAGCAGCGACTGCCAGGCCTGCCCCGGCTGGTACGGATTGCCGGTAATGACCTCGACGACGGGGCAATGGACCGCGGTCACGGCATCCCGCAGCGCCGCCGAAGCGTGCACGGCACGGCCGGCGCCGACGACGATCCCCAGCACCGATGGATCGACGCCTTCGAGGATGCCGGCCGCAGTTGCTCCATCCTCCGCGGGAACGCAGCGGACACTGATTCCATGGCTTGCGCCGGAGATCTCCGGGACGGCGTCCTCCGGGCCGGTCAGGACGAGGATGCTCCCGCGGCGAACCGCTGCCCGACGCGAAGGCCAGGCGGCACCGCGGCTGCGGCCCAGTTCGGATGCCGCCGTCGACGGGACATAGCCGAGGCCGCGCGCGGCCTCCAGCACGCGCTGCCGGGTGGCGTCCGCCACCCTGGGTACCCCGCGCAGCGCTCGCGACACTGTGGCGGTCGAGACGCCCGCGGCTTCGGCGACATCGCGGATGTCCGCTGGGCGGCCAGGGTTTGCGGGCACCCGTTCCCTTACTGCCGCGGCCCTTCCCGGAGCGACCATGGAACCGCGCCTTTAGCCCTTGTAGCCGTGGGGGTTGTTTTTTTGCCAGCGCCAGTGGTCCTGGCACATCTGGTCGATGGTTTTGCTGGTGGACCAGCCCAGGTCGGCCAGGGCGGAGGAGGCATCGGCCCAGAAGGCGGGCAGGTCCCCGGCGCGGCGGCCGGTGATTTCGTACGGGAGGGGGTGGCCGACGGCTTTTTCGAAGGCGTGCAGCATTTCCAGCACGGAGGTGCCGCGGCCGGAGCCGAGGTTCCAGCGGTGCACCCCGGGCCGGGCGGTGACGTAATCCAGGGCCGCGACGTGGCCTTCGGCGAGGTCCACGACGTGGATGTAGTCCCGCAGGCAGGTCCCGTCGGGGGTGTCGTAGTCCCCGCCGAAGACCATGAGTTTCTCGCGCCTGCCCACGGCGACCTGGGCGATGAAGGGCACCAGGTTGTTCGGGATGCCCTGGGGGTCCTCGCCGATCCGGCCCGAGGGGTGGGCGCCGACGGGGTTGAAGTAGCGCAGCAGTGCCACGTGCCAGCGGGCGTCCGCGGCGCCGAGGTCGGTGAGGATGTCCTCGATCTGTTCCTTGGTGCGCCCGTAGGGGTTGTTCGCCCCGATTTCCATTTTCTCGATGTACGGGACGGGGTTGTGTTCGCCGTACACGGTGGCCGAGGAGGAGAACACGATCGACCGCACGCCGTGGGCGTCCATGGCCCGCAGCAGGTTCAGGGTGCCCACGATGTTGTTGTAGTAGTAGTTCAGGGGTTCCTGCACGGATTCGCCCACGGCCTTGAGCCCGGCGAAGTGGATGACCGCGTCGATGGCGTGGGCGGCGAAGATTTCCTCCAGGGCCGGTTCGTCCAGCAGGTCGGCCTGGTGGAACACCGCGGCGCGTCCGGCCAGTTCGTCGACCCGGCGCAGGGACTCCTCGCTGGAGTTGGCCAGGTTGTCCACCACGACGACGTCGTGGCCGGTTTCCAGCAGGGACAGGACCGTATGCGAGCCGATATAGCCCGTGCCACCGGTAACAAGAATTCTCATGGCTTCCTTCGAAAGGGAGTTGGGATTGCCAAAAATCTACCCGGACCAACGCCAAACGGGAAGCGATTTTGTGAGTTTTTGTTCAGAAAGTTTCAAATTTGTTGCGCTGCAGGGGTTGGCCAGGGCTTGTCCAGGGGCTGCGCCGTGGGGGTTGGGCCGCCGGACAGGTGTTAGTGGCAGGACAGGTGCTAGTGGCAGCCGCAGGAACGGCGCAGGACCAGTTCGCAATCGAACACCTGCGTGCGCGGCGGCTCGTCCCGCCCGGTGCCGATGATGGCCCGGACTCCGGCTTCGGCCATCTGTTGGATCGGCTGCCGCACCGTGCTTAGCGGAGGCCAGGAGAATTCGGATTCTTCCGAGCCGTCGAATGACACGACAGCAACGTCCTCCGGAACCCGCAGACCGGCCTCATGCAGGGCCCGCAGGAAGCCAACGGCCTGTTCATCGGAGGTGATGAAGACGGCTGAGGGGCGGTCCGGAACCTCCAGGAACCTGCGGCCGGCGTCGTATCCGCCGGCCCGGTCGAACGAGCAACGGAAGATCTGCCCGTCCGAGGCGCCCATGCCCTTGAGCGCCTCACGCCAACCGAACTCACGGCCGTCGAGAGTATTGCCCGTGACAAGTCCTTGGACCAGGGCGATGTCGCGGTGGCCGTGGCTCGCCAGGTGCTCCACTGCCCGCCTGGAACTGCTCACGAATTCGGGGCCGATCGCATCGACTTCCAAGGGATATTCGGAGAAGTTGAGCAAGACCGTTCTGATGCCCCGGCCCTCGAGTTCGCCGACTTCGGGGCGGTGGTTCAGGACGGAGCAGAGGAATACCCCGTCTACCTGCCTGTCCGCGAAATTGCTCAAGTGGCGTCGTTCCACGGTGAGGGAATCCCGGGAGTCGCCCAGCAGCATCGCATAGCCCTCTTCCTCTGCGGCCTGCTCGACGGCCTGGGCCAGGCTTGCGAAAAAGGGGCTGCCGATCTTCGGCACCACCATGCCCAGGATGCGCGATGAACCCATCTTCAGCGCCCGGGCGGTGACGTTGGGCCGGTAGCCGAGCGCGGTGATGGCCTGCCGGACCTTCTCCTGCGTGGCCGGAGCCACGTTCTTGGGCCCGCCGTTGACCACATAGCTCACGACGGCGGTGCTGACGCCCGCGAGGCGGGCGACGTCCTTGCGCGTGATGACGGGTCGGGACGAGGCGGAGAGGTCCGGCATAGCAAACATCCTAGTTGCGGACCGTTTCCCCCAGCGGTGCCGTGAGGTTCGCCGGGGCGTCGCCGAAGTCGCGGATCGGCAGGCGTTCGCCGCCACGCAGGGCCGACTGGTGCGCCACAATTCCGGGGAGGGTGAAGCGCGCGGCTTGCCAGGCGTTGACGGGCGGCAGGGTGCCGGTGGCCACCGCCGTCACGAAATCGTCCACCAGGAAGCTGTGGCTGCCCTCGTGGCCGCTCGGCAGGGCCCGCAGCTCCTCGGGGAGGCGGGAGGGGTCGTGCACCGGAGCCAGGCCTGAGACGAAGGCATCCCGCAGGGCGGGATCGACATCGGCCAGCGAGGGGTCGTCCAAGGGGATGCTGGGAAGGGTGCTGATCTGCTCGCTGACGTCAGTGAAACCCTCCTTGTCCTGCCAGACGGCGGTTTCCACGATTTGTTCGAAGCTGCCCTCGGTACCGAAGTACCGGAAGCGGCTCTCGCGAAGGTGGGAGGGATAGCCGACGCGGCGGAACTCGTTGATGCGGACGCTGCCGCCGCCGTCGAGCTCGAACAGGGCCGTGGCGTTGGAGAAGTCGTTGCCGAACATGCTGACGTCCTTGTCGAAGACGCCGTCGCCGCGGTCGTCGTGAACACCGATGCAGCTCACGCTGGTGAGGTGCCCGCCGATTCCGCCCAGCACTCCGCCCACCGAATGCGTGGGGTAGAGCATGGGCGGGTAGCTGGCGGTCTTGTGCCAATCCTTGCCGCCGCTGTACTGGTAGGCCGCGTAGAAGCCGAGGTCCATGTCGTGGACGTAGTCGCCCTCCGCATAGAAGATGCGGCCGAAGGCGCCGGCATCCTTCTGCTGGCGCGCGTAGATGGTGGCGGGGTTGTAGTAGCTGGTCTCCCCCATCATGTATGTCAGGCCGGTCTCGCGGACGGCGTCGATGATCGCCGCGATCTCCTCCTCGCTGATGGCCATCGGGACCGCGGAGTAGACGTGCTTTCCGGCGCGAAGGGCCTGGACCACCAGGGGACCGTGCGTCCAGCGCTGGGTGAAGATGGCGACGGCGTCGACGTCGCTGGCGAGCATCTCCTCGAAGCCCGGGAAAGTCCCTGCAAGCTGCTGGCGCTCTACGAGGGCGGTAGCCCTCTCCGGCAGTACGTCAGTGACATACACCTCCGAAATCAGGGGGTGCGCATTGAACAGCTTGGTGAACTGGCCGGAAAACTGGCCGGCACCTACCACGCCGAGTGAAAACGTCATTGTCTGGCTCCTCCTTGGGCCTCAACGGTCTTGGATTCATCGAGTCTCGCAGCGGGATCTACTCGAGTCAATAAAAACGCAAGAAACGGAAGAAATTCTCACAAAATTGCACAAATGCTCTTGACCCTTCAAAATCTACTCGTGTAGATTCGCTGCAGTTGTTAGTCATGTCACACTCGGAAAGGTCGACGATGACCACACTCACCAAACAGTCCGGCCCGGGGCTTTCGGCCCGGGGGCCACAGAAGTCGAGGAAGCGGGGAAAGCCTGGCGCGGACTTCCGCGGCACCGGTGATCTCAGGATCGCGCTCTTCTTCATCGCGCCGGCCATGCTCGGCTTCGTGCTCTTCTATTTGGTCCCCACCATCCGCGGGATCTACCTGAGCTTCACGGAGTACAGCATCCTCGGGGACCCGGAATGGATCGGCACCCGGAACTACGAACGCATCGCCAAGGACCCGCTGTTCTGGAACGCCCTCGGCGTCACCACCCAGTACGTCATCATCAACATCGCACTCCAGACAGCCCTTGCCCTGGGCATCGCACTCCTCATGCACCGGGTGGCCAAGTCCACGCTCATCCGAGGTGCGCTCCTGATGCCGTACCTGATGGCCAACGTCATCGCCGCCCTGCTGTGGTTCTGGATGCTGGACTACCAGATCGGCATCGTCAACCAGCTCATCGAATGGCTCGGCCTGCCCCGTGTAGCCTTCTTCGGCAGCGAACAATGGGCCATCCCCACCCAGGCGCTGATCAACACCTGGCGCCACATGGGCTACACGGCACTGCTGATCTTCGCCGGGCTGCAAGCCATCCCCAACAGCGTCTACGAGGCCGCCAGCATCGACGGTTCCAAGGCGGTCAGCACCTTCTGGCGGATCACCCTGCCCCTGCTGCGCCCGGTCCTGGTCCTGGTCCTGGTGGTCACCGTCATCGGTTCCTTCCAGGTCTTCGACACCGTGGCAGTGACCACCGCCGGCGGACCGGTCAACGCCACCCGCGTGCTGCAGTTCTACATCTACCAGCGCGCCTTCAACGAACAGGACTTCGGCTACGGCTCGGCCCTGGCCGTCATCCTCTTCCTCATCCTCGCCCTCGTGGCCTTCATCCAGATGAAGTTCCTCCGCGGCAACCAGTCGGACCTGGACTAAGGACACCCCATGACCACCACCGCTACCCGCCCGGCGGACAGCCGCCGTCGGCCGTTCAGAACGAACCGCCCCGTCAACTGGCGTCGCACCATCGCCTGGGTCCTGCTCGCCGTCGCCATCGCCGTCAGCGTCCTGCCCTTCTACTGGGTGCTGCGCACCGCCCTCTCCACCAACGGATCCCTCGCCGCGAACTCCGCCAGCCTGCTCCCGGCCGATTTCAACCTCGGCGCCTTCAAGCGCGTCTTCGGCCTCCAGACTGCCGCGGAAGCAATCGCGGAAGGCGGCTCGGGCGCCTCCATCAACTTCTGGCAGTACCTCTGGAACTCGCTGTTGTTCTCCAGCATCACCACCGCCGGCGCCGTGTTCTTCAGCTCGATGGCCGCCTATGCCTTCGCCCGGCTGCGCTGGAAAGGCCGCGACGGCGTGTTCTCCCTCTTCCTGGGAACCATGCTGGTCCCGCCGATCTTCACTGCGCTGCCGAACTTCCTGCTCGTGAAGAACCTGGGCCTGCTCAACTCGATGCTCGGCATGGTGCTGCCCTACCTGTTCATGACCCCGTTCGCGATCTTCTTCATGCGCCAGTTCTTCCTGAACATGTCCCGCGAAGTGGAAGAGGCGGCGATGCTCGACGGCGCCAAGCACTGGCGGATCTTCTTCCAGATCGTCATGCCCAACGCCGCCGCCCCGATCGCGACCCTCGCCCTGCTGACCTTCATGGGCCAGTGGAACGAATACTTCTGGCCGCTGCTGGTGGGCACCACCGAGGAAACCCGCGTGCTCACCGTGGGCCTGGGCGTCTTCAAGTCCCAGGCACCCCAAGGCGCCCCCGACTGGTCCGGCCTCATGGCCGCCACCCTGGTCTCTGCAACACCGGTGCTGATCCTCTTCGCCATCTTCGGCAAGAAGATCGTCAACTCCATCGGCTTCAACGGCACCAAATAGCTTTCCCTCCATCCCCCAACCCCACATCAACCCACGTAAGGACCCACCATGATGAACAAGAAGGCATTCGGCGCCGTCGCCGTCGCTGCCGCGGCAGCCCTTGCACTCTCCGCCTGCGGAAGCGGAAGCAGCAGCGGCGGCGGGGAATCCGCCAAGGGCGAGATCAGCTACTGGCTGTGGGACGCCAACCAGCTTCCCGCGTACCAGCAGTGCGCCTCCGACTTCCACAAGGCCAACCCGGACATCACCGTGAAGATCACCCAGACCGGCTGGGACGACTACTGGGGCAAGATCACCAACGGCATGGCCTCCGGCACGGCCCCGGACGTCTTCACCGACCACCTCGCCAAGTACCCGGACTTCATCAAAACCAAGCAGCTGATGGCCCTGGACGACGCCGTCGCGAATGACAAGGTGGACCTTGGCCAGTACAACGAGGGCCTCGCGGACCTGTGGGTCGGGCAGGACGGCAAGCGCTACGGCCTGCCGAAGGACTGGGACACCATCGCGCTGTTCTACAACAAGAAGATGGCCGCCGACGCCGGGCTCACCCCCGAACAGATGGGCTCCCTGACGTGGAACGCGCAGGACGGCGGCACCTACGAAAAAGCCATCGCCCACCTCACCGTGGACAAGAGCGGCAAGCGCGGCGACGAGCCCGGCTTCGACAAGAACAACGTGGCGGTCTACGGCCTCGGCCTGGAATCCTCGGGCGCCGGCATGGGCCAAACCCAGTGGAGCTTCCTCACCGCCACCACCGGCTGGAACCACACCGACAAGAACCCCTGGGGCACGCACTTCAACTACGACGACAAGAAGTTCCAGGACACCATCACCTGGTGGGCCTCCCTGGCCGAGAAGGGCTACATGCCCAAGCTGGAAACCACCGTCGGCGCCAACGCCGCGGACAACTTCGGCGCCGGCAAGGCAGCCATCAACACCTCCGGCTCCTGGATGATCGGCCAGTACTCCGGCTACAAGGGCATCCAGCTGGGAATCGCCCCGACCCCCACGGGCGCCGACGGCAAGCGGGCCTCGATGTTCAACGGCCTGGCCGACTCCATCTGGGCCGGCACCAAGAAGAAGGACGCCGCTATCAAGTGGGTGGAATACCTCGGCTCCGCAGCCTGCCAGGACGTGGTCGCGGCAAAGGCCGTCGTCTTCCCGGCCGTGAAGGGCTCCTCTGAAAAGGCCGCAGCCGCATTCAAGGCCAAGGGCGTGGACGTCAGCGCTTTCACCCAGCACGTCAAGGACAAGACCACTTTCCTGTTCCCCATCACGGACAACGCTGCAAAGATCGAAGGCATCATGAAGCCAGCCATGGACGGCGTCGTTGCCGGCAAGTCCCCGGCCAGCTCCCTGACCGCAGCAAACGAACAGGTCAACGCCCTCTTCGCCAAGTAGGACCTTCAACGCGGGGTCGCCTACGGCCCATCCGGCGCCGCAGCACGGGCCCGAAGTGACCCCGCGTTCCCTATACAGACCACGCACCACCTGAAAGAGACACCGCCAATGGACCCCCTGCACCTCCGCTCCTCCGGTACGAGCCTCCTGCTCGCTTTCCACACCGGTGAGGCCCAGATAGTCCATTGGGGCGCCGATCTCGGCGAAGCCCTGCCGGACCTGGCGCTCCTCGCCGCGCCGGTGCCGCATTCGGCCCTCGACACCCCGGTCGTCGGCGGCCTGCTCCCCCAGGCCTCGTCGGGCTGGCTCGGCCGGCCCGGCCTGCGCGGGCAGCGCTCCGAGTCAGGCGTTCCCGGTTTCGCCTTCTCCCCCGCCCTGCGGGTGGTGTCCGCAGAGCACGACGGCGGGGACACCGCCGTCGTGCTCCAGGCCGATCCGGAGGCGGGCATCGAAGTCCGCACCACCATCACGCTGAACCCCGGCGGCCTGCTGGAACTCAGCCACACCCTCACCAACACGGGCGGGACCCCGTACCAGCTCGACGAACTCGGCCTGGTGCTCCCGGTGCCGGGGGACGCCGTCGAACTCCTGGACCTCACGGGCCGCTGGTGCCGCGAAAACCACCCGCAGCGCCACACGATCGCCCAAGGCACCTGGGTGCGTTCGGGCCGGCACGGCCGCACCGGGCACGATTCCTCGCTGCTGGTGGCCGCCGGCACGGAGGGATTCGCCAACCGCTCCGGACGGGTCTGGGCCGTGCATTTCGGCTGGTCCGGAAACCACGAACAGTACCTCGACACCCTGGCCGACGGACGCCGCATGCTCGGCGCCTCCGAACTGCTCGGCTCCGGAGAAATCGTCCTCGCCCCCGGCGCGGAATACACCACCCCCGTGCTCTACGCCGCGTACTCGGACCACGGCTTGGACGGCGTCACCGAGCGCTTCTACGACTGGTTCCGCGCCCGCCCCCAGCACGTCGGGACCCAGGGTGAATCGGGCGGTTCGGGCAAGGCCCGCCCCGTGGTCCTGAACACCTGGGAAGCCGTGTACTTCGACCACCGGATCGAGCCGCTCATCGAACTGGCCGAATCGGCCGCGGAACTCGGCGTGGAACGCTTCGTGCTCGACGACGGCTGGTTCCGCGGGCGCCGCGACGACCACGCGGGCCTGGGCGACTGGTACGTGGACGAGGCCATCTGGCCCGAAGGCCTCACCCCGCTGATCGACGCCGTCACCTCGCGCGGCATGGAGTTCGGACTGTGGGTCGAGCCGGAGATGGTGAACCTGGACTCCGATGTGGCCCGGGCGCACCCGGACTGGATCGTCGGCCCCGCAACGGCATCGCACAAGGACGGCGGCCGCCTCCCACTGGAATGGCGTAACCAGCACATCGTCGACCTCGCCAACCCGCAGGCCTGGCAGTACATCTACGACCGCATCGATGCCCTGCTGCGCGAAAACAACATCGCCTACCTCAAGTGGGACCAGAACCGGGACCTCACCGAACACGGCCACCACGGCCGGCCCTCCGTGCACGAGCAGACCCTCGCCGCGTACCGGCTCTTCGACGCACTCAAGGCCGCGCACCCGCACGTCGAGATCGAGTCCTGCTCCTCCGGCGGCGCCCGGGTGGACCTGGGCATCCTGCAGCGTACCGACCGCGTCTGGGCCTCGGACTGCAACGATGCCCTGGAACGCCAGACCATCCAGCGCTGGACCCAGGCCGTCCTCCCACCCGAACTGGTGGGTGCGCACGTCGGCCCCACCCATGCCCACACCACCGGCCGCACGCACAGCATTTCCTTCCGGGCAATCACCGCCTTGTTCGGCCACTTCGGCATGGAATGGGACATCCGCCAGGCCACCGGGCACGAACGGGCCGTGCTTCGCCGGGCGATCGGCATCTACAAACAGCACCGCGGGCTGCTCCACTCCGGCGTACGCGTCAATGCGGACCTCGGCGAGCCGAAGCTGCGGTTGCACGGCGTCGTCGCCCAGGATGGCTCCGAGGCCCTGTTCGCCGCCGTCGTCCTGGCGTCTCTCGCCGCCGAGGTGCCGGGCCGGGCCGGCCTGCCGGGACTGGACCCGGAACGGACGTACCGGGTGGAAGCCATCATGCCCACCGCAGAAGACACCGGAGACAGCCCTTACTCGCAGATCACACCGCCCGCGTGGCTCGACGGCGGCCTGACCGCCAGCGGCCGCTTCCTCGCCGAAGTGGGCCTCCCGCTGCCGGTCCTGCGCCCCGAGCACGCCCTGCTGCTGAAGGTCACGCCGGTCTAGTTTCCAGTTGTGAGGCCCGCTCTACGTCCTTTGCCCCGTGTAAAGAACGTAGAGCGGGCCTCGCAACGTCCTACCGCTCACGGGTTCCAGGCGTACGCTGTGGATTAAGGTCCTTCCACCGCGGGAGTCTGACATGGACACTGAATTCGCCGCCGTCGCCGGCCACGATGTCACAACGATCACCTGTGTCTGCGGCAACACCGTCAACAAGGACGGACTGATCCCGGCGAATGCCCAGGGCGTCCCTATTCATGCCGGCAACGACGTCCCCGTCGGCCTGGCACCGTGGCCGGACGACGGGGAGCTCTACACCCTTTGTCCGGCGTGCGGGCGCGTGTACAGCGACTCCGTTGTGGAGGAGACAGGCAAAGCCCCAGTGGCGTTCAGGGTGGATGTGGCCGCCGGAGCAATCGCCGAGGCCATCCGCGTCCATTGGGAGAAGTCATGACTGCCCTTCGGCATCCATTCCCCTGATCATGTAACGCCGTTCGATCCCCGCTGTTGCGCTGCCCCATTCGCTGGCGGCGACACGTTCCTGGTGGGCGCGGAATGCCTTGGGGTCACGGAACCTTTCTTCGACGTGCCAGATGAGCGGGTCTTCAGTCTGCGTCACTTCGAAGGACAGGCAGCCGTCTTCGGCCCGGCTCAACTCGATGTGCACCGGAAGATGCCTGGCCACCGTTTCAGCCTGCGATTCCGTGCTGCACACAAGCTCTCCGCCGAGGGTTACTTCCGGCATTGTGTTCCTTCCTGTAGCGACAACCAACGGGCGGGCCCGACGGCGGCGGGGCACCAACGGTATGTAACCCTAGGCCTTCGCTTCGCCGGCCGGGCCCCTCAACGCGATAGATTGCTGGCATGACTGACGCAAGCTCCGCCACCGATGCCGGCCGCGGCACCATCCTTGTCCTGAACGGCCCCAACCTTAACCTGCTTGGCACCCGCGAACCTGAAAAGTACGGCACCTCCACCCTGGCCGACGTCGAACAGCTCGCCATGGACGCAGCCGGCGCGCACGGTTTCACGGTGGACTGCGTGCAGTCGAACCACGAAGGCGACCTCCTGGACGCGATCCACGCCGCCCGCGGCACCGCCGCCGGAATCGTCATCAACGCCGGCGCCTACACCCACACTTCAGTGGCGCTGCGTGACGCCCTGGCCGCCGTCGAGCTTCCCGCCGTCGAAGTGCACATCACCAATGTGCACAAGCGCGAGGAATTCCGGCACCATTCCTACCTCTCGCCTGTTTGCACCGCAGTGATCGTCGGCGCCGGCGTCCAGGGGTACAAACTGGCCATCGACTTCCTGGCTGGTGCCGTCGCCTAGCTACTTCCGCGTGCACTGCCCGGGCGAGACCGCCGCGTTCAGCGACGGCGCCTTGGCGGCCACCGGGGCGAGGTCCGCCATTGTCAGGGCGTAGCCGACCGCCACGTCCGAGGTGGTCTTGGCGAAAATGACGCCGGCCACCCGGCCCTGCTGGGACAGCAGCGGTCCGCCGGAGTTGCCAGGCTGCACGTCGCCGGCGAGTTTGTAGACCTGTTCCGGCGCCGGGTTGTTGCCGTAGATGTCCGGAACCAGCAGCGTGGACACGCCCTGGACAGCGGCAGGCTTGGACTGGAATGGTCCGCCGTGCGGGTACCCGGCAAAGGCCGCGGAAGACCCCGCGGGCAGGTCCGGCCCCAGCTGCAGCGGCGCGGTGGGCAGGCCCTCAACCGCGACGACGGCGAGGTCCCGCTTGCTGTCGAAATACACCACCCGGCCCGGCATCGCACCGCCGTCGGGCATTTCCACCACGGGCTGCGGAACGCCGGCCACCACGTGGGCGTTGGTCACGACGCGCCCGGGCGACACAACGAATCCGGTGCCGGTCTGGTTCTGGCCGCACTGGTAGGCGGTTCCGGCGATCTTCAGCACCGAGCGAGCGGCGTTGTTCAGGGCGGGGGTGTCGGTACTGGCGTCGGGAACCGGAACCGGCGCCACCGGGCCGATCCCTTCGATGATCTTGGGAATCCCGTTCCCCATCACCGCCGAACGCAACTGCGCGACGGCGGCCTTGACCGGGTTGGGGGTCAGCGCGTCGATGGAGCGGATCACCTTGGAGTCGGCCAACTGCTGGGAGACAAACGGCACACCCAGCGACGCGATGCTGGTCGACAGCATGGACATCACCAGCGCCGCCACGGCCACACTGGCGAAGCCGCCCAGCAGGCGGTCCAGGGCGTGCAGCGGCTGGATCCGAACGGCCTGGCGGATCTTGTGCCCCACCCAAGTGCCAAGGCCGTGGCCGAGCACGATCAGCACCAGGGCGGTAGCGATGATGGCGGTCAGCCGCCAGCCACTGTCCGGCACCCAGTTGCTCACCAGGGGAACGGAAACGACGGCGGCCATCGCCCCGGCGGCAAAGCCGGCCACGCCGCCCAGCGTGACCAGGAAACCATTGCGCAGGCCATAGATCAGGTAGGAAAGAAGCGTCAGAATCAACGCCAGATCCAAGATGGTCAAGCCGAACACCAATGCTCCTCACAGCCGGGGTAAGCCCCAATTGTAAGTGCCGACTCTGACACCCGGCCGATAGCCCTGGCGCCGCAGCGGCCCGTGGCATCCCTCACCAAGCGGGCCGTTTTCGGCGATATCCGCACAGTTTCAGGCGTTTCGGCTGCCAAGTACGTCACAGAGCCCGAAAAATTCTGGAACAATGACTGAAGCGCCACTGCCGAACTTTTACTCAGGAGATTTCATGGACATCGAGGTACTGCGCCGCGCACCCCTCTTCGCCACCCTTGACGACGACGCCTTCCGTCTGCTCACGGACGAGCTGACCGAAGTGGACCTTTCCCGCGGGGCTTCGGTGTTCCGCGAGGGCGACCAGGGTGACCAGCTCTACTTCATCGTGTCCGGCAAGGTGAAGCTCGGCCGCACCTCCCCCGATGGCCGCGAGTCCCTGCTGGCCATCCTCGGCCCGGGCGAACTCTTCGGCGAAATGGCCCTCTTCGATCCGAGCCCGCGCACCGCCACGGCCACCGCCGTTTCGGAAACCCGCCTGGCCGGCCTGAAGAACGAAAGCCTCAACACCCTGCTGCGCACCCGCCCCGAGGTGTCCGCCCAGCTCCTGCAGGCACTGGCCCGCCGCCTGCGCCGCACCAACGACTCCCTTTCCGACCTCGTGTTCTCCGACGTCCCCGGCCGCGTTGCCAAGGCGCTGCTGGACCTCGCAGACCGTTTCGGCCGCCCCGCCACCGACGGCGTCCTCGTAGCGCACGAGCTCACCCAGGAAGAACTGGCCCAGCTCGTCGGCGCTTCCCGCGAAACGGTCAACAAGGCCCTCGCCGAATTCGTCCAGCGCGGCTGGCTGCGCCTGGAAGCCCGCGCCGTCGTCATCCTGGACATGCAGCGCCTGCGCCAGCGCTCCCGTTAAGTCGTCAAGCAAGAAGGCCGGTTCCGAATGGAACCGGCCTTCTGCGTTTTCTTGTGCGCTGTGCCGCACCTACGTTGTGGTCGCCTTGGGCGGCGGAGACGGCCCTTCCGCGTCGCTTAGCGCGTAGGTCCCTTCCCAACACTCGCAAGCTCGCGTCGGGGCCCTCGGGACGACGCTTCGACACATAGGGAGCGCGCCGGTCGCTGGGCGACCTCTGCGCTCCGATGTGCCGCGATGCGCTCCTTTCGGAAGGACCGCCATCCGCCATGTCGCTCACCCAGTGCCGACCTGAGTTAGCAGTCGGTAACGCAAGGACCGGCAAGCAGACGGCGGGTCTCCGCAGAGGAGCGCATCGCGATGCATCGGGTGCCGGATGTCGCTCAGCGACCGAAGGTGCCCTTTTGCATCGTGTCTAAGCGACGGCGGAGGGCCGCTGTCTGCGTCTCAGGTGACCACAACAGAACGCCACCCAAAGGTGACCACAACAGAACGCCACGCAAAGGTGACCACAACGGAACGCCACGCAAGGCGACCACCGAGCGGTGAGGAAAAGCGTCAGCGCTCCCGCTGGGGCTCCCCTGCGACGGTGCGGGCTGCTTCGACTTCGAGCATCAGCACGCCGTTCTCCTCGACCAGGCGGGGCTGATAGACGTGGTGCTTGCGTTTGTAGCTGAGGTAGGCGATGCAGCCCTGGGCCGCGGCCATCTTTTCGAGCATGATTTCCGAGCCCGGGACCAGGAGTTGGCCGAGCGTGAGGCCAATGGTGTTTTCCTGGCCGATTTCGTCGCCGAGCATGGTGGTGTCGCGTTCGGCGATGAGTTCGAAGGCACGGACCCAGCGTCCCCAGACGCCCTTGCTCTGGAGGAGTGAGGGGCTCTGGCCGACGGGGACGGTGGCTGCGAAGTAGCGAGTGTTAAAGCGGCGGTGGGCGAAGTCCGGGCTGAGCCAGTTCACCAGCGGCTTGAGCAGGTCGGTGCGCAGGGAGAGCCCGCGCTTGGCCAGGACGTCGGCGAAGGATTTGTCCTGGTTAGCCACGGCCTCGCGGGCTTTCATCCATTCCGGGGTGGACGTTCCTTCCACCGTAGTGGACAGGTCCGGTCCGGCAAGGAGGACGCCGGTCTCTTCGAACAGTTCGCGGATGGCTCCCACCACGTGGCGGCGGGCCAGCCCGACGTCGGTGGTTCCGAGCGCCTCGGCCCACTGCTGGGGCGAGGGGCCCAGCCAGCCGAGGACGTCGTCGTCGCTCGTGTCCAGCGAGCCGCCCGGGAAGGCGACCACGCCCAGCGGGGAGGTACCCGGACGGTAACCCATCCAGGTCTCCAGGCCACCGGGAGCGTCACGGAGCAGGACTACTGATGATGCATATCGCGCGGCGCGGGGACTCCGTTCGCCGAGCTGGAGCCAGTTCCGTGCTGCCCCCTCAAGTTCAGGGGGCAACACGAACAGGCGTCGGGCTAGCTGAGGCAATTGCTTTGACCGGTTCCTAGCTGAATTCGGCGATCAGTTCGACCTCAACCGGAGAGTCGAGCGGCAGGACCGCAACGCCGACGGCGGAGCGTGCGTGGATGCCGGCGTCGCCGAAGACCTTGCCCAGGAGTTCGGAGGCACCGTTGATGACGGCCGGCTGGCCGGTGAAGGACGGGTCGGAGGCAACGAAGCCGACCACCTTGACGATCCGGGTGATGCGGTCGAGGTCCCCGATGACGCTCTTTACCGCTGCGAGGGCGTTGATGGCACACACTTCGGCGTAGAGTTTGGCGTCTTCCGGAGCAACAGTGGCTTCCTCGGACTGGCCTTCCTCGCCAGTGGAGACCTTGCCCGTAGCTGGGAGTTTGCCATTAACGAACGGCAGCTGGCCGGAGGTGTAGACGTAGTTGCCGGAGACGACCGCCGGGACGTAGGCGGCGACAGGTGCTGCCACCTCCGGGAGGACGAGGCCGAGCTCTGCCAGGCGCTGCTCGACGGCGGAGGCCGGAGCCCGGGTTTCCGCGCCAGACGTGGTTTCTGCGGGGCTTGTCATAGTTACTGCTTCTCCCTCTTAAGGTAGGCGACCAGACCATTTCCATCGGGACCGGTGACTACCTGTACAAGTTCCCAGCCGTCCTCACCCCAGGTGTCGAGGATCTGTTTTGTGGCGTGAATAATGAGCGGAATCGTCGCGTACTCCCATTTGGTCATGAGAGAAAGCGTAGCCCTTGCCGGTAAAGTGGAAAACATGGTGACTCGCAAGAACCCCATATTCGATACTGCCACCACCCTGGGAAAGATCATCGCATTCCTCGGCGTGAGTGCCGTTTGCGGTGTCCTGGTGGCAGGTCTGCTGGTCCCCGCGGCCGCCCTGTCGGGCAGCACGGCCAGCGGCTCCATCCAGTTCTTCGACACGCTGCCGGCGGAGCTCCAGGTGAACCCGCCCAGCCAGTCCACCACCATCCTGGCCAGTGACGGCTCCAAGATCGCCTCGATCTACAAGGAGAACCGCACGCGAGTGCCGCTGGACCAGATGAGTCCCTACATCAAGGACGCCATCGTCGCGGTCGAGGACAGCCGCTTCTACGAGCACGGCGGCATCGACACCACCGGCATCCTGCGCGCCGTGGTCAGCACCGCCCGCGGCCAGAAGCAGGGCGCGTCCACCATCACGCAGCAGTACGTGAACAACGTCATCAACGAATCGCTTGTCTCCCAGGGCAAGGAAAACGACGTCAAGCTCAACGGCGTCAACAAGGGCGTCGGCGACAAACTGCGCGAAATGAAGCTCGCGATCGCCCTGGAGAAGAAGTTCTCCAAGGAGCAGATCCTCGAGGGCTACCTCAATATCGTCTTCTTCAACCGGGACGCCTACGGCATCGAAGCCGCTTCCCGCTTCTTCTTCAGCACCACCGCCAAGAACCTCACCCTGCCCCAGGCTGCGCTCCTGGCCGGCGTCGTAAACTCGCCGTCGTACTACGACCCCATCACCAACCCGGACCACGCCAAGTCCCGCCGCGACCTCGTCCTCCAGCTCATGCTGAACCAGCACAAGATCAAGAAGGCCGACTACGACAAGGCCGTGGCCACGCCGGTCAAAACCAAGATCACCCCGGCCCGCCAGGGTTGTGCGTACGCCACCTCGGCGCCGTACTTCTGTGATTACGTGTTGCACCTGCTGCTGAACAACCCGGCCTATGGTGCCACTCCTGACGAGCGCACCAACCGGGTGATGCGCGGCGGCCTGACCATCAAGACCACCCTGGATCCCAAGGCGCAGGCCGTGGCCCAGGAACAGGTAAACGCGGCTGCGGGTGCCAACCCTGACAAGTGGGGCGCCGCCTTGGTCTCGGTCCAGCCGAAGACCGGCAAGATCGTCTCCATGGCCCAAAATACCGTGCGGTTGCCTGCACCGGGCAAGTTCCAGGCCGAACAGAACTTCAACGTGGACGTCCTGGACGCCAACGGCAATGACCTCAATGGCCTGGGCGGTTTCCAGACAGGCTCCACCATGAAGCCCTTCACCTTCGCGGAGTGGCTCAACGAGGGCAAGTCGATGTACACCACGATCAACGCCGGAGTCCGTAAGTACCCGATCGATTTCCCGTGGCGGAACACGTGCTCCACGCCGACCTCCGGCTGGTATGACAGTAATGTTGAGGGCAGCAAAGACCTCCAAAACGCCGAAGAGGGCTATTACCGCCCGATGAGCGTGCTGTACGGCCTGGCAAACTCGATCAACACCGCTACCTTCGCCTCCGCATCCCAGCTGGACCTCTGCGGCATCCAGAAGATCGTGGACGCCGTGGGCATCCACGAGGGCCTGCCTGCCCGCGACCAGGACGGAAAGGTCACTGATCCGCACCCGCAGATCCCCATGACCAGGCTGGCCAACTTGCTGGGCTCACGAAACACTGCACCGCTGACCATGGCGAGCGCCTTCGCCACCTTCGCGAACGACGGCCGCTACTGCGAGCCGATCGCCATCGAGTCCGTGACGGACTCTTCCGGCGCCAAGCTTCCGGCCCAGTCCAGCAACTGCCGGGACGCGATTTCCCCTGAAGTTGCCCGAGGCGTCAGCAAGGGTCTCCAGGAAGTGCTGAACAAGGGCTCGGGTTTCTGGATCCAGCCCCGCATCTCAACGAGCACTACCTTCCCTGTTGCAGCCAAGACCGGTACCAACAACTCCAACGGTTCCACCTGGGTGGTCGGCTACACCACCGGCCTGGCTACCGCCACCTGGTTCGGCGATCCGCTGGGCGACCAGGGACGATACGGCCGTGACATCACCATCAACGGCAAGTTCTACTCGAACATCGACGGCTACATGATCGCCGGCCCGCAGTTCGCCAACTACATGCTGCAGGTGGCCCCGCGCTACGGCACGGATCCGTTCCCGGAGCCGCCCTCGAACCTGAGTTATGTGGCCCCGGCACCCACCCCTACGCCTAAGGAAACCAAGGGCGGCGATTCGAAGAGCGGCGACAACGGCGCGGGTACCGGCGACAAGGGCACCACCCCGAAGGACAAATAGTTGATGACCGCCCAGGGACAACTGGTAGGCCGCGTTCGTGACTTCGGACGCGGCCTTGCCGTCACTGCCGCCGTCGGCGCCACAGCGGGCGCTGCTGCCGCCGCCTACGGCTGGTGGGAGAAGGACCAGTTCACCCTTCGGGAGGAAACCCTTCCGATCCTCCCTGCCGGTTCGGCGCCGATGCGCGTGCTGCACCTGAGCGACATCCATTTCGTCCCGGGCCAGGACAAGAAGGCGGCCTGGCTCCGGTCCCTGGCGGACCTGAAGCCGGACCTCGTGGTCAACACCGGAGACAACCTCAGCCACCCCAAGGCCATAGATCCACTGCTTGAGGCCCTTCGCCCGCTGATGGCGCTGCCCGGCGTGTTCGTTCCCGGTTCCAACGACTACTACGCGCCCACCCTGAAGAACCCGCTCAGTTACTTCCAGGGCCCCAGCCGGCTCCGCAAGGACCCCATCAAACTGGACTGGCCCAAGCTGCGCTCCGGCTTCGGTATGTCCGGCTGGATCGACCTGACCAACCGGCACCAGTCGCTGCCCGTGAACGGTGTCCGGCTGGATTTCTCCGGCGTCGACGATCCGCACCTCAAGCGCGAACGCTATGCCGGCTGGCCCCGCGGCACCGCCGGACAGGACAAGCGCCCGCACCTCCGCGTCGCCGTCATCCACGCGCCGTACCAGCGCGTGCTGGACCATTTCACCGAGGCTGACGCAGACCTGATCCTCGCCGGGCACACTCACGGCGGGCAGGTCTGCATCCCCGGCTACGGCGCCCTGGTCTCCAATTGCGACCTGCCCACCTGGCGCGCCAGGGGCCTGAACGATTGGGAAAGCAACGGACGCACGACGCCGGTGAACGTCTCCGGCGGCATCGGCACCTCGCGTTTCGCACCGGTGCGGATCGCTTGCCGCCCGGAAGCCGTGCTGCTGACCCTCACACCGCGCACCTAGCCGATGGCCAAGCCGGACCTGGAACATCTCCGGACCTTCGTCACGGTGTACCGTACGGGTTCGTTCACCGAGGCCTCGGCCTTGATCGGCATCTCGCAGCCCACCGTCACCAGCCATATCCGTGCGCTTGAGTCCGGCTTGGGCTATCCGCTGTTCACCAGGCATCGCACCGGCGTCACGCCAACTGCCCGGGCGGAGGTGCTGGTCCGCGAGGTCGCCCCGCATGTCGACGCCCTGGAGGACATCACCAATGCCTTTCCGGCGTCCGGCGACTCGCCGCTCGCCATCCAGTTCGGCGGCCCAGCCGAACTCACCAGCCAGCTGCTCCTTCCCAAACTCAAGGACCTGACGGATGCGGCGGGAGCGCCTGTCAGGATCACCTTCGGCCTGGCCGACGGCATGCTGGAGCAGTTGCGCACAGGCACCTTGGACGTGGTGTTCAGCTCAGTGCTGCCCCGCGTGCGCGGCATCGAATCGGAACCGTACTTCGACGAGGAATTCGCCCTGGTGGCGGCACCCGCCTGGGCCGGAACCGTTGTCGATGCAGACAACGCCGGCCGCCTCACCGGCATCCCGCTGGTGGCCTACGCCGAGAACCTGCCGATCATCCGCCGCTACTGGCGCACGGTGTTCGGGCATCGTCCCAGCGGGCTCAAGACAGCCGCCGTCGTCCCGGACCTCCGGGGCATCCGGGCAGTGGTGAAATCCGGCCTGGGGATGTCCGTGCTGCCGGTCTACCTCATCGAAAAGGAACTCGCAGAAGGCTCTCTCGTGCAGTTGCACTCCCCCGAGGTGCCTCCGCTCAACACGGTGCACCTTGCCGTGCGCGCCGGCGAACTCAGCCGGAACCCGCACCTGCGTGCCTTCGTACGGGCGCTCGGGGACCTGAAACCGTAGGGGGCGGGACTCCAGAGAAGCAGCATCAGGAATCGGATGGACCGCCAAGGTTTTCCAATCACCGGGCGGTTCCGGCGGCGGGCATACTCAGTGGCGTCGAAAGGAACACAATGTCCAAGATCCTCATGGTCGCCACCGCGGCAGACTCCCTCACGCTCGCCGACGGTTCCGAGCACGCTACCGGCTTCTGGGCCGAAGAACTCGTGGTTGCCCACCGCGAGCTGACCGCCGCAGGGCACGACGTAGTCATCGCCACTCCGGGCGGCAAGGCCGCTCCCGTCGACCCGGGCTCGCTCGCTGTCGCGAATGTCGGCAGCGAAGAAGCCGTGGCAGAACTGTCTTCCTACCTCGATGGAATCGCCGCCCAGTTGAAGGCTCCGCTCTCCCTCGACGAGGTGAAAACCGCGGATTACTCCGCAATTGTCCTGCCGGGTGGCCACGGCCCCATGGCCGACCTTGCGTTCGACGCCACTCTGGGAGCCATCCTGCGCGAGGCGGACGACGCCGGAACGGTCATCGCGCCGTTCTGCCACGGACCGGCGGCCCTGCTGAGCGCCACTAGGCCCGACGGCAGTTTCGTCTTCGCCGGCCGCAAGCTCACCGTCTTCACCGACGACGAAGAGCTTGCCGGCGGGCTCGGCGAAAACACCCCGTGGTTCGTCGCGGCCAAGCTGCGCGAGCGGGGTGCCGTTACCAAGGCCGGCGCCGCCTTGTCCAGCTTCGTGGTACGCGACGGGAACCTCATCAGTGGCCAGAACCCGCAGTCCAGCGCCGCAGTGGCAGCTGCGGTTCTGGAGGCGCTGCAGGGCTGAGCCCCGCCGGAAAGCAACAGGAAGGCCGTCCCCGGAATACCGGGGACGGCCTTCCTGTTTCCACCAATGATCCGCGTCATGCGATTACGGATCACGATAAGTGGTAAAACATTTCACCATTGGCTGCCTTCTCCCTGTGAAGGGAATCACGCATGGCATAGGGTAGTTGCTGTAGGAAACCACCTCTGCCGTCTGAAGATCCAGCTGTCGAGAAGCGGGTATGTCCAAGCAAACGTCGTTCTTCACTTCCATCAAACGCCTCTACCCCCATGTCAGGCCGATCCTCCCCCGCCTCTTCCTGGGCCTGCTCAGCGCTCTGCTTGCCAGCGTGGTGGCCCTTGCCATCCCGCAGGTCCTCCGGGTCCTGGTCAATGACTTCCTCAAACCCGGCGGCGCGGGGAGCGCGGTGTGGATTTCCGCCGTCGTGATCCTGCTGCTCGGCATGGCAGAAGCGGGACTGGTGGCACTGCGCCGGCAGTTCGTCATCAACCCGGCCACCACGGTGGAGACCCGCATGCGGGTCTCGCTCTACGGCCACCTGCAGGACCTCACGGTTTCCTTCCACGACCGCTGGGGCTCGGGTCAGTTGCTTTCGCGGGCCATGACGGACCTGAACTTCCTGCGCCGCTGGATGGCATTCGGGGCCATCATGCTGGTGGTCACCACCTTGACCGTGGCGATCGGCGTCGGCGTCATGTTCACCATGAGCTGGCAACTGGCCCTGATCTTCCTGGCCGCGGCACTGCCGATCATGGTCTACTCCTTCCGTTTCCGGCGGCGCTTCAGCCTGGTGGCCCGCCTCAGCCAGGACCAGGCCGGAGACCTCGCCACCACCGTGGAGGAATCGGTCCATGGCATCCGCGTACTCAAGGCCTTCGGCCGCAGCCGCGAGGCGCTGGAAAACTTCAACGGCCAGGCAGAGGAACTGAGGCAGACCGAGATCGCCAAGGCCAAGCAGCAGGCGGAGTTCAGCCTGGTGGTGACCCTGCTGCCGGAACTGGCCCTTGGCGTCGGGCTGGTGGCGGGCATCATGCTGGCTTCCACCGGCGAGCTGAGCATCGGCTCCCTGGTGGCGTTCTTCGCCACTGCCGCTGTGGTGGCCGCACCGGTGGAGTTCTCCGGCATGCTGCTGGCGATGGCGCTGACGGCCAAAACCGCCCTGGACCGGCATTTCGAAGTCATGGACACGGCCAACACCATCACCAGTCCGGATGCGCCGCAGTCTCCGCCCCAGTTGCGCGGCGGCCTGCGCTTCGACCACGCTTCCTTCGCGTTCGACGACGGCGGTCCCCTCCTGCACGACATCACACTTGACGTCCGCCCCGGTGAGACCATGGCCCTGGTGGGCGTGACGGGAAGCGGCAAGAGCGCGCTGCTCCAACTCGTCCCCCGGCTCTACGACGCCACAGGCGGATCCGTACGGATCGACGGCGTGGACGTGCGGGAGTTCAACGTCGAGGAACTGCGGACCGTGGTTGCCGTGGCCTTCGAAGACACCACTCTCTTTTCCAGTTCCGTGCAGGAGAATGTGCTGCTCGGCGCACCTGATCCTTCCGAGGCCGCTTTGGACGAAGCGCTCGACGTCGCCCAGGCGCACTTCGCCTACTCCCTCCCCGACGGCGTGGACACCCTGATCGGCGAAGAAGGACTCAGCCTGTCCGGCGGGCAGCGCCAGCGCATCGCCCTGGCCCGGGCAATCGCGGCGAAACCGCGGGTGCTGGTGTTGGACGATCCGCTCTCGGCCCTGGACGTCAACACCGAGGAACTGGTGGAAGCCCGGCTCCGTGAAGTGCTGAAAGAGACCACCACGCTGATCGTCGCGCACCGGCCGTCCACTGTCGCCCTCGCGGACCGCGTGGCCCTGCTCGAGGACGGGCGGATTTCCGACGTCGGGACCCATACGGAACTGCTGGAGCGCAACACGCACTACCGCTTCGTCATCGCGAGCCTCGACGAAGGTCCGAAGGACCTGGACAGCAACCTCGACGACGAACTGGACGAACTGGAACAGGCCGGGGAGGCACGGCGATGAGCACTTTCGGTACATCCAACGAGGACAATGCGCACCTCAGCCGCTCGGACAGCAAGGCTGTGCGGCACCGCTCCCTCGCGCTGCTGGGCTCGCTAATCAGGCCGGTACGCGTCCGCTTCTGGCTCACGCTGGCCGTGGTGGTCCTGTCCCAGGCAACCCGCGTGGCGGGCCCGGCCATCATCGCCTTCGGCATCGACCATGCCCTGCCGGCGCTGCAGGCGGGCAGTAACGGACCCCTGCTGCTCGCCGGCGTCCTCTACCTCGCTTCCGCCGTGGCCACCGCGGCCCTCACTGCGCTCTACGTCACGTCCACGGCGCGGCTGAGCCAGGCCATGCTCCTGGACCTCCGCCTGCGGGTGTTCCGCCATACCCAGCGGCTCAGCCTCGAGTTCCACGAAAAGTACACCTCGGGCCGCATTATCGCCCGGCAGACCTCGGACCTTGAAGCCCTCCGCGAACTGCTGGACTCCGGCGTCAGCTCGCTGGCATCCGGGCTGCTGTTCATGCTGTTCACGGCCATCACGGTCTTCGCGCTCGACTGGCGCAGCGGCCTCATCATGCTGGCCGCTGGCGTCCCGATGTTCTTCCTGGCCCGCTGGTACCAGAAGCATTCGCAGATCGCCTTCCGGGAGTCCCGCGTGGTTTCGGCACGGCTGATCGTGCATTTCGTCGAGACCATGACCGGCATCCGTGCCGTCAAGGCCTTCCGGAAGGAGAAAGAGAACGCGCAGCGCTACGGCGAACTCTCCGAGGACTACCGCCGTGTGACGGTGCGCTCGATCAACCTCAACGGCATCTTCCAGCCGGGCCTGGTGCTGATCGGCAACGTGTGCGTGGCAGTGGTGCTGCTCCTCGGCGGCTTCCGGGTGCTCAGCGGCGAACTCGCCGTGGGCGTCCTCCTCGCCCTGATCCTGTCCACCAAGCGCTTCTTCCAGCCGGTGGACCAGATGGCGATGTTCTACAACTCCTTCCAAAGCGCCCAGGCCGCCCTGGAGAAGGTGTCCGGGCTGCTGGAGGAAGTTCCCACGGTGCGGCCGCCCAAGAACCCCGTTCCGCTCCCCCATGCCCGCGGCGAGATCGCGTTCCGTGACGTGGAGTTCAGCTACGGCGCCGGCAAAACGGTGGTGCCCCGCCTGAACCTGCACATTCCGGCGGGCCAGACCGTGGCCCTCGTGGGCCAGACCGGGGCCGGCAAGTCCACGCTCGCGAAGCTGATCGCCCGCTTCTACGATGTCACCGCCGGTTCCCTGACGCTCGACGGCGTGGAGCTGCGGGACCTGGACAGCAGCGAGCTGCGCCGCGCCGTGGTCATGGTCACCCAGGAAGCGTTCCTGTTCAGCGGCTCGGTGGCGGACAACATTGCCCTCGGTCGCCCCGACGCCTCGCGCGACGAGATCGAGGCGGCAGCCCGGGCCGTCGGCGCCCATGACTTCATCGCTGCACTGCCCGACGGTTATGACACCGACGTCAACAAGCGCGGGGGACGGGTTTCCGCAGGGCAGCGCCAACTGATCAGTTTTGCCAGGGCGTTCCTCGCGGCACCCGCCGTGCTGATCCTGGACGAGGCAACCTCGTCCCTGGACATTCCGTCCGAGCGGCTGGTGCAGGCCGGCCTGTCCAGCCTGCTCGCCGGCACCGGACCAGGCGGAGCCGCAGCACGGACGGCGATCATCATCGCCCACCGGCTGTCCACCGTCGAGTCCGCGGACCGGGTGCTCGTCATCCACGACGGCGAGGTGGTCGAAGACGGTTCTCCCGCCGAATTGATCAGCGGCGGCGGACGCTTCGCCGCGCTGCACGGGGCCTGGCGGGAGTCGCTCGTCTAACCGCCGGAGCACCCGTCCTGGGGGCCCTGTCCGGGGACGGTGCGCCGCCGATTTCGCATCCGGGGCAGGGATCGGCTATCCTTGAACACGTTGCTTTTGCAACGGATCGGGATGTAGCGCAGCTTGGTAGCGCGCTTCGTTCGGGACGAAGAGGTCGCAGGTTCAAATCCTGTCATCCCGACCAATTAGAGCAGGGCCTTCCATTAGGGAGGCCTTGCTTGTTTAAGCAAAACAATTCGCTGGCCGGTTTTTCCGGCCGGCTTTCCGGCGCCGGCGAAAAACATTCCATTGGCCGGTTTAGCATTTCGCCGCCGGGCCCTCCGACGGAAAAGAAATCACCCCGACGCCCAGACGCCGGGGTGATTTATCAAATCAATTGATTATTACATTGGGTCCGGCCAGTTGCCGATGGCCTGGGCGCGCATCGGATCAGGCCAGTTGCCAATGGCTTGGGCGCGCATCGGATCAGGCCAGTTGCCAATGGCCTGTGAGCGCATAGGATCGGGCCAATTGCCGATACTGAGCACCGTATGAACGGCGTCTGCGACAGGGGCTGCAGAGATGACGGCCGGAGCCGCGGCCGTGAATGCAAGAGCGCCCGCCAAGGCGACAGATGCAGCGATCTTCTTGAACATGGTTTTCCCTCGATGCGAGTCGGATTCGTTATGGAAATTAGTGCGGTCCCTGTTGACACACATTGTAAAATGTTTTCCACAGAGGCTGTCAAGGTTAACCCGGAAAGACGGCACTAAAGCACCATATCTAGGAGGACGCGGTGGGCAACGGATTCGGAGAAAAGCTCCGTGCCGAGCGGCTCGAACGAGGATTGACCCAGGCCGAACTGGGCAAGGACCTCTACTCCCCCAGCTACATTTCACTGCTGGAGACCGGCCGCCGCGAACCCACTGCCGAGGTCATCGAAGAACTTGCCCGCCGGCTCGAGTTGGCACCCAAAGCCCTGGAAGCCTGGAGCCAGCCGGTGTCCGTCAGCGATGCCGAGTACGTACTTGCCGGCCTTTACGCGCGGCAGGCATGGGACCTCAGGGACTACCCGCTGGCGGCCAGCCACGCTGCGGCCGCGGCGCAGATCGCCCTGGAAGCGCGGAACACCAGCGCCTGGTGGAACATGACCTACATGCAGGCCGAATGCGTCATGAAGCAGGGCCAGCTCAAGGAGTGCCAGAAGATCATCCAGCATCTACTGGAGCACCCGATGGCCACCGAATCGGCGGGCCTCGGCGTCCGCGCCCGCCAGATGCTCGCCGCCGTCTGCCACGGCCAAGGGCAGCTGGCCACCGCCGTCGAACACGCCACGGAGGCGGTCCGGCTCAGCCAGCAGCTCCCCAAGGGCTCCACGCTCATCATCGGCGCGCACCGGGCCCTTATCGGTGCCCTCGCCGAAAGCGGCAAGCTGGACGAGGCCTGGAAATACTGCGAGTCCATGATGGCGCAGATGGACGAACACTCCATGTCCCAGCTCGCAGGCGAAGTCGCCTGGGTGGTGGGCAACGTGGCCTTCATGCGGCACGACTACGCTGAAGGGATCAAACACCACGAGCGCGCGGCAAAGCTCCTCTCCCCCGCAAACGACATCGAACTCTGGGCCCGCTTCAACAAGGCCTCGGCGGCTGTCAGGTTGTCTTCGGGCATCGTGGAACCCGAGACGCTCTCGGCGATCGAGCGTGCCGAACTCGCCCTGTCGATCGTGGGCGGCAACAAGACCGACCAGCTGGAAGTGGCGTTCATCCGCGCGCGCTGGCTCTACCTCACGGGGGACATCCTGGCCGCCGTCGCGAAGCTTCGTGAAATCCACGCGGACCGTGGCGAACTGGCCCGCCACACCGCAGGCGAGGTGTCCTTCCTGCTCGGCAAGGCACTCAAGGCCGCCGGTGAGAACGCCGATGCCCTGGTCTACCTAGAAGAAGCGCAGGCGGACTTCACGGCCGCGGGCGCGGCGGACCGTGTCCAGCAGGCCATGGATTCGCTCCTGGAGATCCGCCTCGCCGAACGGCGCGCCCAGGCGGCCAGCCACGCTGCGAACTCCCCCAAGTAGCCGAATCCCGGAAAAAGACAGGGTCCCCGTGGGGTCCATTCATGCCTCGGGCCGATGACGGCGCGTCCGCTGGGGTCCACCTTCTTTGATCGTCCCCTGAAGGGGCGGTTGGCTGCGCTTGTAGAGCTGCCTAGCTTTGCGGGCGTTAGAGCGGAGTTGGATGATCCTTGCCGCGCCCGCGACAGCTACGACTATTCCCCCGCCCACGCTGGCGATGAATAGTGCCATTCCCAGGGCGAGCGTACCTTCGAGGCCTAGGAACATTACCCTGGCGGGTTCCTGATTCTGCAGGATGAAGATGATCAGCAGCACTAGCATGATGAGCGCTACGACAACGGCCACCCAGACCACACCGGACCGGGTTGGCTTGGGCCTTGCCACAGTGGGAAGGGAGGAGGCGGTTTCCGAAGTCGCTCCTGTCTGGGGCTGCTGCTTCGGCGGCAGGCCTCCGGGCGTCACTGGTTCCGATGCCATTATTGGTCACTTTCCTCTCGGTACACTTCAATCCTCCGCTCTTGAGCGGCCCGCGGCACCCCCGCGCCTCCATTCATCGTGGCCTGTGGTTTTCCGCAACGGGGCATTCGAATGGTCCACCAGCCATCAGGCCGACGGCGTTCAGGTAACGGACCACGATCGCGTAGGAGGCGATGAGGCTGGTCTCGGTGTAGGGGATTCCCTGCTCCAGGCAGGTGGAGCGCACCAACGTGGCTGCACGGTGCAGGTATGGACGGGGCATATCCGGGAACAGATGGTGTTCGATCTGGCGGTTTAGCCCACCCATGAGAGTGTCCATGAACCAGCCCCCGGCGATGTTGCGTCCCGTAATCACCTGACGGTGAAGGAAGTCCGCCCGGCTGGATGCTGGCATGACGGGCATGCCCTTGTG
Organism: Arthrobacter sp. R-11; assembly: GCF_049913155.1. GTDB lineage: Bacteria > Actinomycetota > Actinomycetes > Actinomycetales > Micrococcaceae > Arthrobacter. Next base: position 3,596,062 of record NZ_CP183979.1, read on the forward strand.
GTTGGGCGCGAACGAGGCGCCCATGTAGAACCCGAATACGCCCACCTGCACGCCGAGGAACGCGAACGCCATGCCAACGGGCAGGATCCAGAACACGAGCACCGGAACCAAGAGCAGCCGCATCGTTAGCAGCGGGATCTCGACCCACCGGTGATCAACGCTCCCGCGGCGAAACAGGTACTTCAACGAATCAACGTGCAGGCTCAGGCCAAGGAAGAACAGCAGTGGGAACAGCAGCCATCCCTGCCGGCGCGTCACCCCGATCATCAAGCCGGTACGCGAAGCCGCCGCCTGCGGATGGAAGGCGATCGCCCCGGTGTGGATATCCGGATCCTTATCGATCATATTGGGGTGGTTGTGGTGACGGGTGTGCTTCCGGGTCCACATGGCGTAGCTGATCCCCACCAAACCGGTCCCGATAAGGCGGGCGGACCACTCATTCATACCCTTGGATGCGAAAATCTGACGGTGTGCTGCTTCGTGGGCCAGAAATCCAAACTGGGTCAGCACCACGCCCATGCCGGCCGCGATCAGCAGTTGGAACCAGGTGTCCGCAAGCAGGATGAATCCGGTCCAGGTGCCCGCCCAGGCTGCCATCAGAATGACGAAGACGGTGATGTAGAAACCGCGCCTGCGTCGTAGCAAGCCAGCCTGCCGCACCTGCTTGAGGAGAAGGACGTAACTGTTGACCACTTGGTTCGGGGACTGGCGCTGGCGTGGATTTTCAGCCTCTGAAGGTGCTTTTTCCATGATGCCTCGAACCGCTCGGGGGCGCAGCGCGGCGCTACTTACCCTTGCCCAAAGAATACGCCCGCTTGGACCGGGGCGGAATGGCCTTGCACCCCGCGCAGATTCATTTCGTTTGTAAGCTGCCGGCACTCACGGATACCTTGGCGGTCCAGGGCAGAAAATTGCCCGGCCACGTGGTGCGGCGCCGCAGGAAGAAGCCTTCGGCTGGTGGCCTTGATAAGGGTGCTGGTAAGTGCAATTAATGATCTTGTGGCCATGGTTGGCGCCCCAACACAACAGGGGCAGGCCTGCCGTTCACAAAACGAGCCCTTGGAAGGTGCCGGGGGCGCCTTGCGAGGAACCAACAGCTGCGATTGGGCTGTACTGAACATGTCGCAAGGGGAATCCGAAAACCTCGGTGCGGATTCCCGCAAGGAAACGGAATGCGTTCACCATGAACACGCTTCTAATTGTTGTAGGCGTTATCGCCATAGTCCTGCTCTTCGTCGGCGGATTCACGCCGTCACTGAGCTTCCTGCTGTGGGTTGGCGTGATCGTCTTGGCCCTCGCCGCCATCGGCTGGCTCCTCAGCTTCACCTCCCGACGGCGATCCCACGGCGTCTAAGGCTGGCTTGGTCAGGAGTCCGGTCTTCTCCCCAGTCCGGACCTCCCGATCCGCAGCCTTCCCGGCCCTGGCCGTCAAGGCCAGTCACCTCCACCGCCGGGAACCGTTGGCCGGGTTTCCGGCACGCAGGACGCCGGCCCCCTAGCCACGGACCGGCGTCTCTCAAGTCGCAAGCAGTCGTCCCTCAAGTCGCAAGCAGTCAAGGAACAATGCAATGAACGGGAATCCCAGAGACCCGGCACCGAGCGAGGTGCCCCCGGACCCCACGACAAGTCCGCGCGAGGGCTTCCCGTTCGATGCCACGCAGGACCCTCCCGTGGAGGACCCCGACGCCAACCCTACGGATGGCCCGGGAACCAATCCGCAGGAGCGCCCCGAGGGGAACCCTGCCTTGGAAGATCCGCAGAAACGCCCGGGACGGTAGGCGACGACGCCCACTTGCTACCGGTCGTGTCAGGCGAAGCTGCGTCCGGTGAGCTTCTCGTAGGCCTCGACGTAGCGGGCCCGGGTGCGTTCGACGACGTCGGCCGGCAGCGCGGGCGGCGGGGTGTCGGATGCGCGGTCCCAGCCTGATTCGGCGGAGGTCAGCCAGTCACGGACGTACTGCTTGTCGAAGGACGGCTGTGCCTTGCCCGGTTCGTAGCTTGCCGCGTCCCAGAAGCGCGAGGAGTCCGGGGTGAGCACTTCGTCGCCCAGGGTGATGACGCCGCTGGCGCCGTCCACGCCGAACTCCACCTTGGTGTCCGCCAGGATGATGCCGCGGTCGCGCGCGATCTCCTCGGCCTTGGTGTAGATGGCCAGGGTGAGTTCGCGGAGCCGGTCCGCGACATCCGGACCCACGGCATCCACCACGGCCTCGAAGGTGATGTTCTCGTCGTGTTCGCCCACCTCCGCCTTGGCGGACGGCGTGAAGATGGCTTCCGCCAGGCGGGAACCGTCCACCAGGCCCTCCGGCAGCGGGATGCTGCAGACGGTGCGGGACTGCTTGTATTCGGCCAGGCCGGAGCCCGTGAGGTAGCCGCGGGCGATGCACTCAACGGGGAACATGTCCAGCTTCTTGCAGATCATCGCCCGGCCCTCGACGGCCTCGGGAACACCGCCGGCCACGGTCGAGGCCAGCACGTGGTGTTCCACGCCGAGCTGTTCGAACCACCACAGGCTCAGCTGGGTCAGGATGCGGCCCTTGTCCGGGATTTCGCTGGAGAGCACGTGGTCAAAGGCGCTGATCCGGTCGCTGGCCACCACCAGGACGCAGTCCTGGCCAACCTGTTCCCTGATCGATTCGTCGGCCGGGACGTAGAGGTCGCGGACCTTGCCGGAGTACACGTGCTTCCAGCCCGGAAGATCGAGAGTCTCGGCGGCAAAACCACCGGTGTTGAGTTCGGTCATGATCAGCCCTTCACCGCCGGGATCGTGCCGGTGGTCGGGGACACCCGGATTTCGCCGCGGGCGGCTTTGCCTGCGATGTCCGTACGGTACTGGCTGCCTTCCAGCTGGACCAGCTCGACGCCGTCGTACGCCCGTTCACGGGCTTCCACCAGGTCGCTGCCGAGCGCCACTACGGCGAGGACACGCCCGCCGGCAGAGACCACCCGGCCTTCCTCGTCCAGCTTGGTGCCGGCGTGGATGACGTGGACGCCTTCGAGGCTTTCAACCTTCTTCAGTCCGGTGATGCGGTCACCGGTGCGGGGGGTGTCGGGGTAGTTTTCGGCCGCGACGACGACGGCGACCGCGGAGTCCTTGGACCAGCGCAGCTCTTCGGCGGTGTCCAGTTCGCCCTTGGCCGCTGCCAGCATCAGGGAACCCAGGGGGGTCTTGAGCCGGGCAAGGACGGCCTGCGTTTCGGGGTCGCCGAAGCGGGCGTTGAATTCGATGACGCGGGTGCCGCGCGAGGTCAGGGCCAGGCCGCAGTACAGCACGCCGACGAAGGGGGTGCCGCGGCGGGCCATCTCGTCCACGGTGGGCTGGGCCACGCGGTCGATGACTTCCTGGACGAGGCCTTCGGGAGCCCAGTCCAGCGGGGTGTAGGCACCCATGCCGCCGGTGTTGGGGCCTTCGTCGTTGTCGAAGATGCGCTTGAAGTCCTGCGCGGGGGAAAGGGGGACAGTGGTGCGGCCGTCGCAGAGGACGAAGAGGGAAACCTCGGGGCCGTCCAGGAACTCTTCGATGACCACGGATCCGCCGGCGTCGAAGCAGGCCTGGGCGTGGGCCAGGGCCTCGGCGCGGTCGTTGGTGACCACCACGCCCTTGCCGGCCGCCAGGCCGTCGTCCTTGACAACGTGCGGGGCACCGAAGGTGTCCAGTGCGTCGGCGGCTTCCTCGGTGTTGGTGGCGACTCGGGCCATCGCGGTGGGCACGCCGGCTTCGGCCATGACCTCCTTTGCGAAGGCCTTGGACGCCTCAAGCTGGGCTGCGGCCTTGCTGGGGCCGAACACCGGGATGCCGGCTTCGCGAACGGCGTCGGACACACCGGCGGCGAGCGGAGCCTCGGGGCCTACGACCACCAGGTCCACCGTGAGCTTGCCGGCAAGCTGCGCGACGGCGGCGGGATCGTTGCCGTCGATGGCGTGCGTGGGAACCAGCTTGGCGATGCCGGCGTTGCCCGGAGCCGCGTGGACCTCGGACACGTTGGGATCTTCGAGCAGGGAGCGGACAATGGCGTGTTCGCGGCCGCCGGGGCCAATGACGAGTACCTTCACAGTCTCCAAGGGTACTTTGTGCCGCCTGCCCGGACCTAAGCGGTGTCGTCGATGGCTGCCTTCAATCCCGCCGCGAGGACGTCGGCGAGGAAGGTGAAGCGGTCGGTCTTGCTGGCTGCCACAGCATCCAGTGCCATGGACAGATGGGGGTAGCTCTCTTGCCGGCCCTCATCGATGCTCCACGCGGCCTCCATGGCGAAGGCGTCGAGGCTTGCACCGATCGCCGCACTGTCCAGGGCCTCGATAGCCGGGATGATCAGGTGCGCCGGGACTCCGGCCTTCTCGAAAGCCGCCACGAAGTGGTCGTAGAGGCCGAGCGCGGCGGGGTGGGTGACCGGCTGGGTGAGCAGCAGCGGAAGGAGGGCCGGCACCAGGCGGTAGGCACTGATCAGGGCCTCAAACGTCTGGCGGATGACGCCGTCGAGCGTGTCCGGGAACTGTTCCGGCACCCGGGCCCGCTCCACCAGCGCGCCGCGGGCCAGTTCGATGATTTCCTGGCGGCCGCTGACGTGCTTGTAAAAGGAGGACTGGGTGACTTCGAGGCGCTCGGCGAGCTTGGGCAGGGAGAGGTCCTCCCCCGCTTCGAACATGGCCAGGGCGGCCCGGCCGATGGCCTTGCGGGAAAGCCGCGGGGTGAGGGGACGCCCCATCTTCTTCTTCGCCGAAGTCTGCATTCCTCCAGCCTAGGCTCCCGGCTTACTCCGCGTGTCCAATGCGCTGGTAGGCGGCCGGGTTTACCCGCCGCAGGACGACGGCGAGCGCCACCCCCGCGGCGAACACCAGCGGTGCGATGACCAGCAAGGTGGTGTTGACCGGGTCGCCTGGTGGCAGTCCGGTGATCAGTTCCGCGTTGGCGGCCATGAGGAAGGACACCACCACCATCAGCACCGTGGCGATGACCGCAGAGGGAACCACGTACCAGCGCAGGCTGCGGTCCCGGCGGCGGAGGAAGAAAGCCACGACGCCGATTCCGGTCAGCGCCTGCAGGAACAGGATGCCCAGCACGCCCGGAGTGTTCGTCCAGATCAGGAACTGGGTGAACGGGTCGAGCTGGAACACGGCCGCAGCGGCCACGAGGACCAGGGCGAGCAGGGTCTGTTCGAGTCCGGCCACCGACGGCGTGCTGTACCGCGGGCTGATCCGGCCGGAGTGTTTGGGGAAGATGCCCTCGCGGCTGAGCGACAGCGTGTAGCGGTTGATGGTGTTGTGGAAGGACAGCTGGGAAGCGAAGATGCTGGTCACGATCAGCAGGCTCATGAGGCTCACACACCATTCGCCCGCGAACTCGCCGGCCATGATGTACGCGGTGTCGCCGGCGTCGAGGTGGCCGGCGGCGAAGTCCTGGATGGCCTTGGGCCCGAAGGCCTGCACCATCATCCACACGGAGAAGGCGTAGAACGCGCCGATGAACGCGATGGAAATGTAGGTGGCGCGGGGCACGCTACGGTCCGGGTCGCGTGCTTCTTCCCGGTAGAGGGCGCCTGATTCGAAGCCCATGAAGGCCGAAAAACCCAGGGAAATGACCGCGGCGAACTGCGGAGAGAAGATGGCCTCGGGACTGAAGGAATCGAACCCGATGCCCTGAGCGCCTCCCTTGCCGAGAACGAAGACGGCGACGATCGCGACGATCACGGTCTCCAGGGTGAGCAGCACGGCCAGTACCTTGGCGCCGACGTCGATGCCGCGCCAGCCCAGGTACCAGACGGCGGCGATGGCGATGATCGCGTAGAGCCACCACGGGAGGGAGATGCCGGTGAGGCCCTTGACGGCCAGGTCCGCCTGGATGCCGAGCAGCCCGTAGAGGCCGATCTGGATGCCGTTGTAGCTCATCCAGGCCGTGAGCCCGGAGCCCAGGCCGATCACCCGGCCCAAGGTCTTGGAGATGTAGCCGTAGAAGCCGCTGTAGGACTTGACGTGCCGGGTGAGCGCCATGAAACCGATGGCGAAAAGCGCCAGGCCTATTGCCGCGACGATGTAGATGGCAGGGGCACCCACACCGCCGACGGCGAGCGCCAGCGGCGCGATGCCCACCACGATGGTGAGCGGGGCGGCAGCCGAGACGAGCATGTAGACGATGTCCCGCGTGCCGATCGCATTCTTTTTCAGTCCGCCGGGGGCGATGTCTGTGGACGGCGCCGTTGCCGCCTCCTCATTAGTGAAAGCCATTCACTTATGATGATGCACCTCAAATACCCCGTCAATAGCCCGACGACAAGTCATCCGTTTTTGACGCCCGGATGAAGGGTTAAATGCCAGGGAGCATGCCCACTCCCGGCTGCGAGGGCTGGACATATGCGCACTATGTCCAACCTTCGAAGCCAAGAGGGGCATGCTCCCCGCGGCTTGGGGCTCAGCGCTTGGCCGCGGGCACCCCGCCGGAAACCTCGCGGGAAACACCGCCGGGCACCCCGCGGGAAACCTCGCGGGATTCCCAGCGTCCGCCGTTCTCCCAGAAGATCCGGATGTCCTCCAGGTTGCGGCCCTTGGTTTCGGGGGCCAGGCGGTGCACGAAGAAGAACGCGGCCACGGCGAGCGCGCCGAAGACGGCGAAGGTGCCGGCCCCACCCAGGCGCTGGAGCATGGTGAGGAAGAAGGCGGAGACCACCACGTTGGCGATCAGGTCCGAGGTGAGCATGGTGCTGGCACCCAGGGAGCGCAGGCGGGCCGGGAAGCTTTCGCCGGCGTAGACCCACACCAGGGCACCGAAGCCGAAGGTGAAGCCGACCGTGAAAAGCAGCACGCCCAGGAAGCCGAGCACGGTGAGAGCGCCGCCGAAGGACTGGCCGGCCAGGAAGACGCCGATCAGCAGGGCGTTCGCCACCACCATCATGCCGATGCCGCCAAGCAGGATCGGCCGCCGTCCCACCTTGTCGACGAGGGCGAGGGAGACGAACACGGCCACGAGGGACGCGGCCTGGACCAGGGCTGGCAGGAGCAGCAGCGCCTCGTTGCCACTGAAGCCCATGGCCTCGAAGATGCGCGGGCTGTAGTAGACCACGGCGTTGATGCCGGTGATCTGGATGAAGAAGCCCAAGCCCACCACGAACACGGTGGCGCGCAGGAACGGCTTGCGGAGCATTTCCTTGACCACTCCGGACTTGCGTCCGCCGGATTCCTCGGCGAGCGCGGCACGCATGCCCTCGATCTCGGCGTCGATGTCGGAGTCAGGTTCGATCGTGGTGAGGGTGCGGCGGGCTTCCTCGAAGCGGCCCTTCATGACGTACCAGCGCGGGGTGTCCGGGAGCCGGAGGAGGATGGCCAGCACGGCCACCGCGGGAACCGCGGCCAGGCCCAGCATCCAGCGCCACTCGCCGGTGGAGGACAGGGCCCAGGAGGCGATGTAGCCCAGGATGATGCCGATGACCGTGGCCACCTGGTAGGCAACGAGCATGGCGCCGCGCACCTTGGCCGGCGAGCTCTCGGCAACGAAGACCGGGACCACCACCACCGAGATGCCGATGGTCAGGCCCAGGAACAGGCGGGCCACCATCAGGACCGGGATGCCGGGGGCGAACGCACTCAGCAGGGCGAAGGCGGCATAGGAGGCGGCGACGGCCACCATGGACGCCTTGCGGCCGATGCGGTTGGAGAGCCAGCCGCCCACCAGGGCGCCGAGCACTTCGCCGACAACGACGGCGGTGGTCACCATTTCCTGGTCGCTCGTGGAGAGGTGGAATTCCTTGGTCAGGAACAGCAGGGCGCCGGCGATGTTGGACAGGTCGTAGCCGTAGATCACGCCGACGGCGGCGGCAGTCGCGCCGATCAGGAGGCCGAGCCGCGGGGTGCTGCGCAGGTCGTTCAGGAGAGACATCGGTGTCCTCGGGGGCTGGGAGACAGGGGCTGAATTGGTATATACCAACTTGCACAAGATTGGCATAGACCAATCTGGCCGTCAAGAGTTAAGATCGGACGGTGAGCGAACTGCCGAAGTACTACGTCTACAAGATGCGCATCCTGGAGATGATCGCGGACCTGCCTCCGGGCTCCCTCATCCCCACCGAGCGCACGCTCGCCCTGGACTTTGGCACCTCCCGCACCACAGTCCGCAAGGCCATCGGCGAGCTCGTCGCCGAAGGCAAACTCACCCGCACCCAGGGCTCGGGCACCTACACGGGCGGGCCGAAAATCACGCACGTGCGGCAGCTGACCTCCTTCACCGAGGACGCGCAGGCAATCGGCTACACCCCGTCGTCGGAAATCCTGGAGATCGAGCAGCTCCATGTGGACGGGAGCCATGCCCTCGAGGCCGAGCACATGCAGCTCGCTCCGGGCGCCCCCTTCGTAAGGGTGCAGCGTGTCCGCCTGGGCAACGGCGAACCGCTCGGCCTGGAAACGGCCTGCATCCCGGGCGAGCTGACGGGCTTCGACGAGCGCCTGCGGGAGCGCGGTTCGCTGTACGCGACCCTCCGGGAGGACTTCGGCATCCGGATCACCGAGGTGGAGGACGGCGTCGAGACCTATCTTGCAGGTCCTGAGGAAGCCCGGCTCCTGAAGGTCGAAATGGGTTCGCCGCTGCTGCGGATCGACCGCACCGGATTCGACGACGCCGGCAAGGTGGTCGAGTGGACCGTCGGCCGCTTCTGCGGGGACCGCTTCCGCTTCGTGGCCCGGACCCGCGCAGCCTGATCCACCGGACATGTCCGGCCTTGGCGCCGAGGTGTGCGCATGTTACTGATATGTCCGGTCTTCGAAACCAAAGGTGGACATGTGCGGTGGGGGCGGCAGGCCGCCGTCGGGATTTAACAACAGGGTGTTAAAAGCGGAAAGCCGCCGCCCTCCGGTGTCCGGAAGACGGCGGCCTTGCTATGCGCCAGCTGGCCCTAGGACGTGCAGCGCCCTAAAACGTCCAAGGCATCGCATCGTGGTTGAAGTCGCGGAACGAGCCGAACTTGCCGGCATTGAAGGCCAGGCCCTCGCCGTCCCGGTCCCGGCAGGAGACGACCTGGCCGAAGAACACCTGGTGGTCGCCGATGTCGTACTGGTGCACCACCTTGCACTCGGCCTGCGACAGCGCACCCGCCACCACCGACAGGCCGCCCTCCGTCGTGTCGAACGACCCGGCTTCGAAGCGGGCTCCGCCGCGGGTGGCGAACTGCCGTGCCACGGCTTCCTGCTTCGCGCCGAGGATGGAGATGGCGAACCTCCCGCTGGCCAGCACGGCGTCGCCGGTGCGGGTGTTGAAGTTCAGCGAGATCATCAGGATGGGCGGGTCCAGGCTGATGGAGGTGAGCGAGTTGATGGTCATGCCATACTGCTCGCCGTCGTGCTCAGTGGTCACCACGGCCACACCGGTGAGGAAGCGGCCCATGGTCCGGCGCATGGCCAGCCCGTCGGGCTCGGCGAAGACTGCTGGAGTGACCATGTCAGTTCTTTCCGTCCTGGTAGTAACGCACTTCGAACATCTTGGCTCCATTCTCGGAGATCCACGGTCCGTGTTCCATGCCTGGCGGGCGCGTGGCCCAGTCGCCGGCCTTGAAGGTCCTGCCCAGGCGCTGGTCCACGAAGGAGCCCTCGAAGATGAAGACCTCTTCCCAGAAATCGTGGGTCAGGGCGCCGTTGGGCGAGGTGTCCGTGCCCGGTTCGAACTTCAGGATCCGGGTGACGGAGTCGTTGGAGTCATCCCGGGCCAGGATGGCCTCGGACAGGCCCTCGATGTGTGGGTTGCACGGGGTGAACTCCACCGAGGATGTGGGAGTGAATTCGAACTCCGGCTTTGCCATGGCTAGTCCTCCTCCTTGCGGCCGTCCACGTCGTAGCCGGCCAGGAACTCGTCCAGTTCGGCCACATGCTTTTCGTAGCCGTAGTTGCGGTAGGTGTAGGCGCCCCTCACCACGAACGGTGCCCCGGCGTAGAACAGCTCGTACTGCTGGTGGCGGCCGCCGAACTCGGTGCCGATGATGTCCCAGGCCAGGCGGAAGAGCTTGATGCGTTCCTCGCTGCTGACGTTCGGGGACGCGACGTACTTCTCGACGTCGGGAGCAGTCACCTCGCTCTTCATGTCAGCGACGCCGGAGGGCAGCTGAAGCACGCCACCGCCGGCCAGGTCGCGGAGGATCTGGATGACGCGCGGGTAGGTCTCGGACTGCAGGCCCATGATGCCGTAGAGCGCACGCTTTCCCGGAACCAGCATGCCGGACTCGTCGGCTTCGGCGCTGTACTCCGCAGCGAGGAGCGCGGACTCGACCGAGGAGACCAGCGCCGCGAGTTCGCCGAGCTTTTCCTGGACGCCGGGGATCCGGTCGGTTCCGTTGACGGCGGCGATCTTGCGGGCCACGGCCGCGATGAACTGCAGCTTGACCGTCAGGCGGGTCTGCGCCTGCCAGTTGCCCAGGGCGTGGGCGCCGGTGTCGAAGAACTGGCGGCGCAGCGTGTCGATGTTCCGGTTGATGAATACGCGCTCCCACGGCACCAGCACGTCGTCGAAGATCACCAGGGCGTCGGATTCGTCGTAGCGGCTGGTGAGCGGGTAGTCGAACTCGCTCGTGGTGCTCGTGGCGTAGGGGCGGCGGCAGAGGAACTTCAGGCCCTTGGTGGCGGCCGGCAGCGCGAAGCTGATGGCGAAGTCCACGTCGTCCGGACCCAGCGGCTTGATGCAGGTGACGAACACTTCGTCGGCGATGGCGCCGCCGGTGGCAAGCATCTGCGAGCCGCGCACGATCAGGCCTTCTTCGGTCTCTCCGACCACACCCACCTGGATGTTGTCGCCCTCCCAGCCGGACGCCGTCGTCGCCCGCGAATACTGCGGCGGGATGATCGCGTAGGAGACATACAGGTCCTCCCGCAGGATCCGCTCGTAGTAGCGGGTGAGGTTGCCGGCGTAGTCGCGTTCCTCGCTGGCGAAGACCTCAGGGTGCGCGCCGAAGGCGGCGAAGAAGGTGCCGACATGGTCGGGGCTGCGGCCCACCCAGCCGTGGGTGTGCTTGGCCCAGCGCTCCACGGCGAGGCGGCGGAGCTTCAGTTCCTCGGCGCTGCGCGGGATGCTGAAGACCCGGTTGGCCGTGCCCCCGATTTCCTCGCTGTGGTACTGCATGCCGTTGGCCGGGTCCGCGGCGATGTCGAAGAGCTCGGCGATAGTGCGGGCCACGTTGCGGAATGCGGGGTGTTCGGCGACGTTGTCGACTACCGCGCCGTCAATCAATACCGTGCGCCCGTCGTTGAGCGTCTTGATGTACTCGTCTCCGGTCCTCATGACTGCAGTCCTTTCGTGATGATGTACGTGTGGTCAATGGTGTTTCCGTTGGGGAAGGTCAGTTCGATGCGCCATTCGCGCCCGTAGATGAACTCGCCGCCGATCACCGGCAGGGTTCCGCCGAGGCAGACGAAGTCGCCGTCGCCGATGTCGCTGCGCTCCAGGAGCAGCCCGACGACATTGGCCGGCGTGCGGAGCTTGTCCAGCGTGCCGTCCTGGTACAGGCGGCCGTCCACCCAGCTGCGGGCGCGGCACTCGTCCAGCGAGAGGCTTTCGAGTTCGGGGATCGCGACGACGGTGCCGGCCACCGGTTTGGGGCAGGCCCGCTTCGAATCGCCGATGTCGAGGGTTTCGACGTGCCGGTCCGTGTGGTCCGAGGCTATTCCAAGGTAGTAGCGGCCGCCGTGCCGGATGTAGAGCGGCTCGATTTCGCCGGAGGTCTTCTCCCCCGCGACATCCAGCGCCGCTGCCGGGCTGACCGTGACGCTTTCCACGGGGTAGAACATGGGTACGGCCGGCGGCGGTGCCACGCCGATGGCGGCGAGTTCGTCGATGTGGTGCTGGACGGCGGCGGCGTCGCGGCCGGTGTATCCGGCCACGACGGCGGTGAAGTCGGTGAGCTCGATCGTCTCACCGGTGCCCGCGACGTCGAACGCCAGCGTTCGGGTGTTTGTCTTCATGGGTGTCTTTCCTGCTCAGGGTCCAATTGTCAGCGCGGTCAGCGGGCGAGGCCCGAGTAGTCCGCGAGCCGGTCGGCGATGACCGGGAATTCGCTGCGGGTGGCCTGTACCGCGGCCGGGTCGATGCCCACACGGAGCACCTCCTCGCCGTCGCCGGCTTCCGCCAGGAGGCGGCCGGCGGGGTCCACCACGCGGCTGGTGCCGCCCAGTTCCACGCCTTCCTGCACACCTGCGGCGTTGCAGGCGAGCACAAAGACCTGGTGTTCGACGGCGCGTGCGGAGGTCAGCAGGCGCCAGTGCTCCCGGCGGGCGGCCGGCCAGGCGGCGGGAACCACCACGATTTCGGCGCCCCGGACGCTCAGCTCGGACCAGAGGCCGGGGAAGCGAAGGTCGTAGCAGGTGGTGCCGGCGATCTGCCCGAAGGGGGTGCCGGCCACGGCCAGGGAGTCGCCGGGGGTAAGCAGTTCGGCTTCGAGGGACTTGTAGCCGAAGACGTGCAGCTTGGAGTATCTGTGGGCCACGTTGCCCTGCGGGTCCACCAGCACCGAGGTGTTGCGGAGCACCGGCGCCGCGCCTTGGGCGCCGCCTTCGGCAGTGCCGGCTTCATTGGCGAGGCGTTCGACAATGCTCCCGACGTGGACATAGCTCTGCAGTTCCTTGGCCACGGCGGCGCACATCGCCACGGTGGGCCCCTCAACCGTTTCGGAAAGCTCCGGGTACTGGCTGAAGTGGAAGTAGCCGGCGCTCCACAGCTCGGGCAGGACGATGAGGTCCACCCCGCGCTGTTCGAGCAGCAGGGCCTCCGCCCGCTCGATGCGTTGGGCCTGCGTCTCGTTGTCCGGACTGGACAACTGGACGAGAGCGATGTCCATTGGTGCTCCTAATATCTCGGTGCTGTTCCCGGCTTTGTTTCCTGCCAGTTCAGCGTTGAATGCGTGTGGGTATGGATTTGAGGACGGTCAGAGTGGAATCCAGGTGGTTCCGGACTGCCGCAGATGCCTTCTGCGAGTCCTGGCTGCGGATGGCCTCGACGATCGCGCGGTGTTCTTCCACCACGTGGTCGCTGCGCCCGTGGCTGTCCTGGACGGCCTTCACGCCCATGCGCTGCTGCTTGAAGCGCTGGGAATCGTAGAGTTCCTCCAGAGCGGGGTTCCCGGCTGCGTGCACAATCTGCTTGTGGAAGCTGATGTCCCACTCGATGAAGGCCACGGGGTCGGCCAGGCTTTCTTCCTGGGTGTGCAGGAGCTGTTCGAGCTCCGGGCCCAGATAGCCGTTTACGGTGACCTTGCGGACCGCCCAGTCTTCGATGACCTGGCGGACCTCCATCATGCTTTCGATGTCCTGGGCGGTCAGGGCCGGAACGTAGGCACCCTTGTGCGGGACCCGGCGCAGCAAGCCCGCCGCTTCAAGCCGGAGGAGGGCTTCGCGCACCGGGGTCCGGGAGACACCGGCGGCTTCGGCAATGGCATTCTCGCTGAGGAAGGCTTCCTGGTCCCAGGGCAGGGAGGAGATCTCCTTGCGCAGCCAAAGGTAGGCCGTTTCCGGTGCCGTGGGAGCCGGCTTCTGGAAGATGCTCACGTGTTTCCTCGATTCTGAATGCCTCAACTGGTCTGGTGGCTGTCCGTGGCGGCGGGCGGGCCGCCACGGACAGTGTCTACATCATGACTGTGCCACCTTCTGGGCAGGCATGGCGTCACTCTTTTGACCGGATTCCAGGTCCAGGTCGCTGAGCTTGATGTCCTTGGTCTCCCTGGCGAAGGAGACGGACAGGATGGAGATCAGGCCCATGCCCACGAGGTAGAGGGCGATTGCCTGCCCGGTGCCGAACGCCTTGTACAGGGCCAGGGCGATGATCGGCGAGAGCGAGCCGGCGATCAGGGAGGCCACGTTGTAGGCCACCGAGGTGCCGCTGTAGCGGACCTTCGTGGGAAACAGTTCGGAGAAGAATGCCCCGATCACCGAACTGTAGGCGGCGAAGATCAGGAGTCCGCCTACGGCGGCAAGGATGATCATGCCAGGCTGCCGGGTGTCCAGCAGGGCGAAGAACGCGAAGCCCCACACCACGGTTGCCACGGAAGCACCGATCATCATCGGCTTGCGGCCGATCTTGTCGGCGAAGATAGCCAGCAGCGGAATCGCGATGACCGCCACACCCTGGCCGATCATGACGGCGGTGAGGCCGGTCTGCCGGTCCAGTTTCAGAATCTCCGTGACGTAGGTGATGAGGAAGAGGGAGTAGATGTAGAAACCGGCGTTTTCGCCCATGCGGCTGCCGGTGGCGATGAGGATCTCGCGCCAGTTGCCGCGGAAGAGTTCAGCCAGGGGCAGCTTGGCGCTCTTGGCATGCTCGGCGTCGGCCTTGGCCTGGGAGGCCTGGAACAGCGGGGTTTCCTGGACGTAGAGGCGCAGGACCAGGCCGATGACCACCAGCAGCGCGGACAGGCCGAAAGCGATCCGCCAGCCCCAGGCAAGGAATTCAGCCGGCGGCATGGTTGCCGAGAGCACTGCCAGCACGCCGGCCGCCATGAGATTGCCCAGCGGCGGGCCGACGTTCGGCCAGGAGGCCCAGAAGGCGCGCTTGCTGCTGTCATCGCTGTATTCGGAGACAAGGAGCACGGCACCGCCCCATTCGCCGCCGAGGGCGAAGCCCTGTACCAGGCGCAGGAGCAGCAGGATCAGGGGTGCTGCGATGCCAATGCTGGCGTACGGCGGGATGAAGGCTATGAGGGCAGTGGCGGCACCCATCAGGAGGAGGCTGGCCACCAGGGTTGACTTGCGGCCGTGCTTGTCCCCGAGGTGGCCAAGGACGATCGCGCCAAGGGGACGTGCGATGAAGCCTGCGGCGAAGGTGCCCAGGGCAAGCATGGTGCCGACAAAGGGATCGGCACCGGGGAAGAACAGTTTGTTGAAGACCAGTGCGGCTGCGGTGCCGTAGAGGAAGAAGTCGTACCACTCCACGGCGGTGCCGGCGAGGCTGGAGGCAGCCACGGCAGGGAGCGAGGTGTGCTTGCGCACGCCCCGGTCCTTTTCAAACACATTGCTCATTTGGGAAGTCCTCGATGTGAACGGAACAGCTCGAATTGAAGGGAACACTGCGGGGTCCCGGCGTTTGCGCACCGCTCGGGTCCATGCCGCCGGACGTCTCGGCCGCTTCCGTGATGCGTCTCACGGGAAGCTGTATAGAAACTGTAGACCACTTGTATACAACTTGTCTACAGATAATTTTGCACGGGACATGTCCACCCCCGCCGTCGAAGATTGGGCATGCACCTGATATGTCCGACCCTCGGGGCCAACAATGGACATGGCCCACGGGAGTTGGCACCTAAACTTGCAGCATGCCCCTGTCTCCGCATGAAACCTTTACGGCCGAGTCCGCTGTCGAGCTGGCCGTCGTCGAGCGCAGCGGCTTCATCGAATCGCGGCACATCGGCTCGGCCGTGGTCTTGGCCGGAGACGGAAGCGTGGTGGAGGAACTGGGCGACGTCACCACCCCGATCTACGCCCGTTCTACCCTCAAACCGTTCCAGGCGCTGGCCTCAATGCAGTCCGGCGTGCCGCTCCGCGGCGCCCAGGTGGCCCTGGCCTGCGCCAGCCACACGGGTTCCCTGGACCACATGGACATCGTGGAGGGCATGCTCAAGGCCGCGGGCGTCCGCGAAGAGCAGTTGCAGTGTCCGGCGTCGTGGCCCCAAGATGAAACCGCCCGGAACTGGCTGGTCCGCTCCGAGCGCGGCAAGTCCAAGCTGGCGTTCAACTGCTCGGGCAAGCACGCGGCGTTTCTGTGGGCCTGCACGGAGAACGGCTGGGACACCCGCAGCTATCTGGAGCCGAACCATCCCTTGCAGCAAAGGGTCCGCGCGGCGATCGAGGAGTACAGCGGGGAGTCCATCGCCCATTTGGGCATCGACGGCTGCGGCGCCCCGGTGGCGGCGCTTTCCCTGACCGGCCTGGCGCGCGCCTACTCCCGGCTCGCGAAGGCACCGCGGGACCCGAATTCCAACGCCCGCGCAGCCACCATCGCCACCTCCATGCTGGATTACCCCTGGGCTGTGCAGGGCCGGGGCGAGGCCAACACCGTGGTGATGGATGACCTGGGCGTCCTCGCCAAGGGCGGCGCCGAAGGCGTCCTCGTACTGGCAACACCGACCGGCGCCACCGTGGCCGTCAAGGTGCTGGACGGCAACTTCCGCGCCACCACCCTCGTGGGATTGACGCTGCTCGCGGTGAGCGGCGCCGTCGACGTCCCGGAGGTCTCCAGCGTGCTGGAGAAAGTGGTGGACCCGGTGCTGGGCGGCGGACAGCCTGTGGGCCGGATCCGTCTCGGCAGGGCACTGCTCTCCCTCCTCGACTGAACTCCCCCGCCGAACACAGGAAAGGCTTCTAACATGGCCGTTGCCCGCCGTCGGGTACCGCTTGAGGAAGGCCGCGCCGCCCTGGCGGCATGGCAGGAACAGGGCACGGCGGACGCCGCGCTGCCCCGTGCAACCCTTGCCACCGCGGTCCGCTACACGCTCGAAGAGCTCACCGCCCGGGCCCCCGGCAACTCCGTGGAGGTCCGGGTGCCGCCGTTCGGTGTCGCCCAGTGCGTCGAGGGTCCCCGCCACACCCGCGGCACGCCGCCGAATGTGATCGAGTGCGACGCCGCCACCTGGCTTGCGCTGGTGAGCGGCCGGCTGGCCTGGGCGGATGCCGTCGACGCCGGCCGGGTTGCCGCTTCGGGGCTGCGCGCCGACCTCTCAGAGCTGCTGCCGTTCTAGGCTGAGACGGAAAAGGCGGCCGTTCCGGATAACCGGAACGGCCGCCTCTTCCTGCTGTGGCTGCAGGCACTCAGTCCGGGGAAATCGGGGTTTCCTCGCGCTGGCTCGGCCGGCTCATCTCAAACTGCGGGATGTTGTCCGCCGTCGGGCCGCCGCGGAACTTCGGCGAAGGCTCCTGGCCCTCGCTGAGGCGCTCGAGTTCCTGCTTCTCGAAGACTTCTTCCTTGCCCAGCATGATGGCGGAGTCTTCGTTGGTGATTTCACCGCGGAAGGCGCGGACCATGACGCCGCGGTCGAACTGGCCTTCCCACTTGGCCACCACGAATGTCGCAACGCAGTTGCCCAGCAGGTTCACCACCACGCGCATGGAGTCCATGAGGCGGTCGGCACCCAGGAGGAGCGCGACGCCGGCCACCGGGAAGATGCCGAGCGCGGCCGCCGTGGCGGAGAGCGCCAGGAACGAGGAGCCGGGGACGCCGGCCATGCCCTTGGAGGTCAGGAGCAGCACGCCGAGCGCGGCCAGCTGCTGGCCGAGGTCGAGGTGGTGGCCGAAGGCCTGGGCCAGGAACAGCAGGGAAATCGACAGGTAGATCGCGGCGCCGTCGAGGTTGAAGGAGTAACCGGTGGGAACCACCAGGCCGGTGGTTGCGCGGGAGCAGCCGGCGTTGGTCAGCTTGGTCATGATGCGCGGCATCACGGCTTCGGTGGACGCGGTGCCCAGGGCGAGGAGGAATTCCTCGCGGGTGTATTTCAGGAACTGCCACAGGGGAACCCGGGCGAAGGTCCAGGCGACCACGAACAGCAGGCCGATGAAGACAATCGCAGCCCCGTAACAGGCGGCGATCAGCAGGGCGTAGGTGCCCAGCGTGTCCAGTCCGTACTGGCCGATGATGAACGCCATGGCGCCGAAGGCACCGATCGGGGCAACCTTCATGATCCAGGACATGATCTTGAAGATCAGTTCAAGCACGGTCTCCATGAGGCTGATGACAGGCATGCAGCGCTGGCGCCCGATCACCACGATCGCCGCACCGAAGAACACCGAGAAGAAGAGGACCTGGAGCAGGCTGTTGTTGGCGAAGGCGCCGATCACGCTGGTGGGAATGACATCGAGCAGGAATGAAGCCGCATCCTTCGGGACGGCGTGGCCGGTCTTGGCGTCCACGGCGTCCTGGGACAGCGTGGCCGGATCGATGTTCAGGCCCGCGCCGGGCTGGACGATGTTGCCCACTATCAAGCCGAACACGAGGGCGAAAAGCGTTGCCGCGGTGAAGTACAGGAGGGCTTTGACCCCGACCCTTCCGACCGCCTTGACGTCGCCGACCGCCGAAATTCCCGTGACGATCACGAGGAAGATCAGCGGGGCGATGATCATCTTGATGAGTTGAATGAAACCATCGCCCAACGGCCGGAGGGTGGAGCCGATGTTGGGCCAGAAATGGCCTATCAGCACACCTGCGACGACGGCGATCAGGATTTGGAAGAAGAGCGACCTGTACAGCGGCTTCTTCTTCTGCGGGGCCGAACTCGCCTTCAGCGCCGCGGAGTCTGGGATCTTCATTGATCTGAACCAATCATTAGAGAACTCCCCGGTTGCCGGGGACATTTCAAACGTATTCCAGATCACACTATTCCACAAGAGGGAATTGAATTTTCACCATACGGAATGGCTGCTCGCCGATTGTGACTGAGTCTCCTCCTTGATCATTGTCGTGCCAGGCTTGTGCGCTACGTCCAGGAACACCCGGTACCCCTGATCCGGGTCGAAACCATGGATTTCCTTGGTGTCCAGGCCTGCCATGAATTCGAGCGTCCTGTAGGTGATGACCTGTCCCGGGACGAGAATGGGGAAGCCCGGCGGATACGGGGTGACGAACCCCGCGGACACCACTTCTGCCCCGGCATCGATCCTGGCCCGAAGGTCCTCAGCCGACACGTACTCTGTTGAGCCTTCCTTGTAGCTTTCGAAGTATGCCGCCCGGAGGTCGCCGTCCGGACAGAGCGCGTCCTGTCGGTAGCGGTCCGCGAACCGGCTGAAGTCAGGCAGGGGCGGCGTTCCGCCGTCAGCGGATGCTGCAGGGACGGCGCCGGCGGCCACCGTGTCAGGTGCCACACGGCGGGTGGCGCGCGCCGGCGTCGAACTGTCCTCCTCGAACGACTCGGCGAGCTTGACGAGCACCTCGATCAAGTACGCGACTGAACTGCGGGAAGTGCCGATGTTGGTCATGAACAGCACCGTGTTGCGCGAGGTCTTATTGACCTGGATCCCGTGTCCGTCGGCGAGGTAGCGGTGGCGGAAGGTGTCGCCGTCGATCCCGGTCCGGCTGATGTCCAGGGTGAGGCGGCTGGGGTCGACCACGAACTCGTCGTGCTGCCAGGCGTCCGCGAGCGCGGCGAGACCGTCACGGTGCGGCATTGCCGGGCCGGCCTTCCGGTAAGGGGCCTCGATGAGGTCCCGCGAGGTGAGCACCCGGAAGTACTTCCTGAGCAGTGGGTGCCGGGCGACTGCCTGCGCCACACTGGTGGCGAGATCGGCCTGGCGTTGGACGAGGCCGAACCCTTCGAGCTCCACCTGACGGCGTCCGACGTCCAGGGATGCGAGGATCTGGTAGTTCGGCGAGGTGGAGGTGTGGGTCATGTATGCCTCGCGGAAGGACTCCCGGTTGTTTTTCGCGAAGTCCTGGTCGAAGACGTGGATCATGGACCCTTGGCGGAGCGACGACAGTGTCTTATGGGTGGACTGTGTGGCGTAGACGCGGAGGCGGGCCTCGGCGGGATCCGGAACCAACCGGGTTTCCAGCCAGGCCGCATCGTCCGCGGGCTGTCCCGTCACCGGGTCCCAGAGCCGCGCCGCCTGCGCGGCGTGCCTTGCCGCGTAGGCGGGATCGTTGAACGACGCTTCGAGTGTCCGGGCCGCGGCCATGGCGGTACGGCGCCGGAAGACGGGATGCGAACGGGCGAACGCGAACCAGGCCTCGTCCCACAGGAACACCAGGTCCGGCTTAATGGCCAGGCACTCCTCCATGACGCGTTCGACGTCGTACACGATGCCGTCGAAGGTGCAGTTGGTGAGCGTGATCATCTTGACCTCGTCCAGGCGCCCTGCCCTGCGGTATTCCAGCAGCCGGGCCTTGATACTTGCCAGCGGCACCGCGCCGTAGAAGGCGTAGCGGTCCAGAGGGTAGGCGTCCAGATAGCTGACCTGCGCCCCGGCGAGCGCGAAAGCATAGTGATGGGACTTGTGGCAGTTTCGATCCACGAGGACCACGTCGCCCGGAGCCAGGATGGATTGGTGGACGATCTTGTTGGCGGTGGATGTGCCGTTGGTGGCGAAGAAGGTCTGGTGGGATCCGAACGCCCGCGCCGCCAGCTCCTGGGCCTCCTTGAGGGAACCATGTGGCTCCAACAGGGAATCCAGCCCGCCCGAGGTCGCCGAGGTCTCGGCCATGAGCAGGTTGAGTCCGTAGAAATCTGCCATGTCGCGGATCCACGGAGAACCCACCACCGAGCCGCCCCTCGACACCGGCAGCGCATGGAACACACTAGCGGGTGTGCGGCTGTACTCCCGCAGGGCGGTGAAGAACGGCGTGCGGTAGCGTTCCGCGACGCCGGACAGGAGGGACAAATGCAGGTCGAGATGGTCCTGCTTGCGGAAGATCCTCCGGAAGCGCCGGGTCAGCGAACCAGCCAGGGTTTCGATGGACACACCTGCCGTCAGGTACACGTCCACCTCGGGGCGCAATGCCGTGAGTTGCTCCGCCAATGCCAGGATCTGTTGCAGCGGTCGTGCACCGGCCGGCGCCGCAGCAGTGTGGGCGGATAGATAGGCCCGGAGATCCCTGCCGAGCGGTTGGCTGCTCTCTGCGGCAAAGCCGGGACGAAGGATGCATGCCTGGATCGTGGGGTTCAGCAGCAGTGCCACCAGGGCATCCTGGTAGCTGGGGACCACCACGAGCTGGTACGTGAACGCGTCGCCGGGCCGTCTCTGGGCCAGGAGCTCGGACTTCAGCGACTCTGCTTCCTCGGCCGTCAGGTCATCGACCACCAGCACCTCGAACTTGGGCCGTTCGTCGGCGCCGGGAGCCAGGGCGTCGTCGTCGTCTTCCCTTTCGCCCGTCCGCGCTGAGCTTTGACCCCGCACGACCGGGGACGCGGCTCCCCCGTGGCCTGGCGCCATGGGCGCCAGGCCACGGATCAACTCCAGGCCTGCCTGGAAGTCACCGGCATCCAGGGCCGCCCGCAACTGCCCCACGGCCGTTTGCCCCGGAGCCGCCCAATAGAGTTCGACGGCGTGAAGCAGGCTGAGTGCCTGGCGCGCCTGGGTTATCAAGGCAGCGCTATTGGCCACCCGGACAGCAGCCCCGGCGTGCCCCTTGGCCAGTTGCTTAAAGGCATAGCCCAGGAACTCCCAGGAGTCTGCGCGGGAGCGCCAAGCGCTGCTCGGGGTTTCAACGTCTTTCGGGCCAGCTTCGATATTCACGATTGTTTGTTTTCCATTGTTGGTTCGGATGCGGGCAGGCGTTTCAGCTGGGCCGCAGGAGGTCAGGGACGCCGTCCAGCCTGGGCGGGACGCTCGGCGATCACCGGGAAGACGCCGGTATGGCCGCGACGTTCCTCGGCGGCGGCAAGGATTCGTTTCCGGGAACCGAACCACCCGGCCACAAGCAGCGGTGCGAGGACCAGCACGGAGGCAAGGACCCAGCGGCCCGTTTCCGAGAAGCCCATAGTGACCAGGACGAACGCCAGGAATCCGAGGGTCAGGTAGGAAGTGAAGGGTGCACCGAAGAGCCGGAACGATGGCCGCTCGACCTTGCCCTCCCGCACCCAGGACTGAAGCCTGATGTGGCACAACATGATGGTGGCCCAGCCTCCGATGATGCCGATGGCCGAGACCTCGAGCACGATTTCGAAAACCTGGGACGGAACGATTGCGTTGAGGGCTACACCCAGCAGCGTAATGACTGCCGTCAGCAGGATCCCGCCGTAGGGTACGCCGGATGCGCTGATGCGGGCGGTGAACTGTGGGGCCGAACCGTTCACCGCCATGGAGCGGAGGATGCGGCCGGTGGAGTACAAGCCCGCATTGAGGCTGGACAGGGCAGCGGTGAGGACCACGAAGTTCATCACAGAGGCGGAAACCGCACCGGCCTGCGGATCGCCCAGATGGGAGAAGAACGTGACGAACGGCGATTCGCCCGCCTTGTAGGCGGTGAAGGGCAGGAGCAGGGACAGCAGCAGCACGGAACCGACGTAGAAGATGGCGATGCGGAAGACAACGGTATTTACTGCTTTGGGCATGACCTTCTGCGGGTTGGCGGTCTCCCCCGCGGCGGTTCCGACCAGTTCGATGGCGGCATAGGCGAACACGACGCCGCTGATGGCCAGCAGCGGCGCCACCGCACCGGTGGGAAAGGCGCCGCCGTGGTCCAGGATCACTCCGAGGCCGGGAGTTCCGATGTCCGTCCGGCCGCCGAAGACGATGAAGCAAACCCCGACGACGAGGAAGATCACCAGGGCAGCCACCTTGATGAGCGCGAACCAGAACTCCATCTCGCCGAAGATTTTCACTGAGACAAGGTTCAGCGCCAGCACGACGACGAGGGCCGCCAAGGCAATCAGCCACTGCGGGATGGACTGCAAAGGCTCCCAGAACTGGCCCCAGAACTTGATGTACAGGGCGACGGCGGTAACGTCCACGATCGAGGTCATGGCCCAGTTGAGGAAGTAGAGCCAGCCGGCGGCGTACGCCATCTTCTCGCCATAGAACTCCCGGGCATAGGAAACGAACGAGCCCGACGACGGCCGGTGCAGCACCAGTTCGCCGAGCGCACGCAGGATGAGGAAAGCGAAGAAACCGCAGACGGCGTAGACCAGGATCAGCGACGGCCCGGAGCCGTTCAAGCGGCCGCCCGCCCCCATGAAGAGGCCGGTGCCAATGGCTCCGCCGATGGCGATCATTTGGATCTGCCGGGGCTTGAGGGTCTTGTGGTAGCCGGCTTCTTCGCTGGCGAAGTCCTGCGCGGCCGTGGTCCTGTCACCGACGAGTTCCCGGGCGTTTTCTACCGCATCGGCGGGGTCGAACTGTGTGGTTTTCATTCCTGGGGTCTCCTTTGACTCCATCGAATTGATACGCCCGGCCCCATTGCCCTGCGCACGGTAGACCACTCTAGGTTCCGGTTCCGAACAAAGAACTGTCCGTGCCGCTAAATTCGCGCCATGCTGGTTGTGCCGGAGAGACAAACCCACCCGGACGTACGGGGAGTAGAGTTCTTGGCCGGACAACCTCCTTAGAGAAAGAAACACGGTGGCATCCCACAAAACTGCCGAGCATGTCAAAGGCGCCATGCTCAGCGACATACTTGAAGACATCGGAGTCGACCACGGACGGCTGGTGGTCGCCCCGGCCGCGGATAACGGCACTGTTCGCGAAACAGCCATAGCGGACGCCGAGGACGACGAACCCCTCCGGCCCGGAACCTTGGTCCTGCTGATCGGGGCCCGCGGCCGCGCAGCCCTGCCGGCAGTTCGCCGGCTGCTCCCCTACCGGCCCGTAGCCATTGCGGTCAAGGGCACCGAAGGCGAGCTTGAGCCCATCGCGGAGCTGCTTCGCCCGGAAGGGGTCGGGCTGGTGGCCGTCCCTCCGGCGATGCGTTGGGACACCTTGGAGGGCATCGCCAAGGACCGCATCCAGGAACCGGCCCTCAACGAGGGGTCGGACGTCATGCATCGGGACCTCTTCGCGATCGCGGCGACGGCGGCCACGCTGGCCAACGGCCACGTCGTCATCGAGGATCCGAGCAACCGGGTCCTGGCCTACTCGCCGGCCTCGAACGAGGTCGACGAGCTGCGGCGACTGTCCATCCTGGGGCGGAAGGGCCCGGAGCGCTACCAGAAATTGCTCAAGGAGTCGGGCGTGTACAGGCACCTACAGGCGTCTGAAGAGCCCGTGCACATGGCCGCCAACCCCCAGGAAGGCCTCCGGGAACGGGTCGCCGTCGGGATCCATGCCGGGCGCCGCGTGCTGGGGTACATCTGGCTGCAGGAGGGCACCGAGCCCCTGGCCCCCAACACGGACAAGATCATGGTGGGCGCTGCCCGCCATGCCGCGATCGAATTGGTCCGGCACCGCAACGAACAGTCCCAGTCGCTGCGGCGGGACCGGATTTCCAGCCTGCTCAGCGGTACGCCGCAAATCCATTCGCAGGCCCAATCCGCCGGCATCGATCCGAGCAGGCCTGCGGCCCTGGTCCTCATCTCGGCCACGGGTGACGGCGATACGGCTCCGGGCCTGCAAATGCGGCGCGGGGAGCTGGCCAACGTGGCATCGATCCACGCCGCGGCTTACCGTCCGGGCGCGGTGGTGGGAGCCATCGGACTGGAAATAGCGATGATCCTGCCCGACCTCGATCCCGTGAAGTCACCCCCTGCGATCAACCGCCTGGTCAACATGATCGTCCGCGATGCCCGTCTGCACCTGCACTGCCAGGTACAGGCCGCCGTCGGCCCCGTCGTCGAGCGCCTTGATGAGCTGCATGGAACGCTAGGTCATGTCCGTAACGTGCTGAAAGTCCTGGAAGACACACCGTCCATCAACGTCGCTTCCTACAGCGATGTGGAGACCAAGGTGCTCACGCGCGAGCTCTTTGAGCTCCTGGGCTCCAGGACCCGGCTCCGGCACGACGGCATCACCCTGCTATGCCACCGGTATCCCGAGTTCGCTGCCACGCTCCTTGCGTACCTGGAGTTCTTCGGGGACGTGAACCGGTGCGCCGAGGAACTCGCGGTCCACCGCAACACCGTGCATTACCGGCTCCGCCGTGCCTGCGAGTTGAGCGGCATCGACCTGCAGGACCCCGACCAACGGCTGCTGGCCCACCTGCAGATCCGGCTGTGGACCCATTCCACGGCGCCGCTGAACGAAAACCTCGAGGCCCACCCCCATGATTGACCTGCAGAACCTCCTGGACGACATCGTCGGGGACATCCAGCCGTTCGTCGGCCAGGGCGCGGCAGCGGACTACATCCCTGGACTCGCGACGGTGGACACCACGCAGTTCGGCATCGCTGTCGCTACCCGCGAGGGCGAGGTCTACGCCTCAGGCGATGCCACCGTTCCGTTTTCGATCCAGAGCATCTCGAAGGTGTTTACGCTTGCACTGGTCCTGGCCGGGGACGGCGAGAGCATCTGGAAGCGCGTCTTCCGCGAGCCGTCAGGCAGCCCTTTCAATTCCCTGGTCCAGCTCGAGCACGAAGACGGGATTCCGCGCAACCCGTTCATCAACGCCGGGGCGCTGGTGGTCACGGACCGGCTGCTCACCGTCACGGACGGCTCCGCTGCGGAGGCTGTGCGTCGTTTCATGCGGGACGAAAGCGCCAACCCGGGCATCAATTCCGACGCCGAGGTGGCCGCTTCGGAAGCCCGTAACGGCCACCGCAATGCGTCCCTGGCGCATTTCCTGGCCAGCTACGGCAACCTCGAAAACACGGTGGAGGCGGTCCTCGATGCCTACATCGCCCAATGTTCCATTGCGATGAGCTGCACGGACCTCGCCCTCGCGGCCAGGTTCCTGGCCAGCAACGGCAGGCGGGCCGACGGCACGGCCTTCCTGCCGGCGTCGCAAACCAAACGGATCAACGCAGTCATGCTGACCTGCGGCACCTACGACGCTGCCGGCGAATTCGCCTACCGTGTGGGCTTGCCGGGCAAGAGTGGAGTCGGCGGCGGCATCATCGCCGTGATACCCAACAACTGCACCATCTGCGTCTGGAGTCCCGGGCTGGGCCGCTCCGGGAACTCAGTGGCCGGAGTTGCGGCGCTGGATGCCTTCACCACGCGGACGGGCTGGTCGATTTTCTGAGGCCCGGCCGGTTACGACACAGGCTCTGAACCCCGCTTAGCCGCGTCCGATGAACGGCATGCCGGCGGCGGTCACCAGCAGTGAGCCGATATTGGCCGACGGCGGCATGCCGGCCATGAGCAGCACCGCACGGGCGGCGTCCTCCACCGGGAACATGGGTTCCACGCGGCGGCTGCCGTCGGCCTGCAACGCGCCGGAGCCGACGCCGATGGTGTCCATGATTTCGGTACGCGTGTTGCCGATGTCGATCTGCCCGCAGCTGATGTTGTACGGGCGGCCGTCCAGCTCGATGCTTTTCGTCAGGCCGCTGATGGCGTGCTTGCTCACCGTGTACGCCACCGAGAGGGGCCGGGGCGAATGCGCCGAGATGGAGCCGTTGTTGATGATGCGCCCGCCCTGCGGCTCCTGTGCCTTCATGGAGCGGACCGCCTCCGCGGCGCAGAGCATGGCACCGGTGACGTTGACGGCCAGGGTGCTTTCCCAGGCGGCGAGGTCCATTTCGTCCACGCTGCCCGAGGGGCCGAAGATGCCGGCGTTGTTGAAGAGCACGTCCACCCTCCCCCAGCGCCGGCGGGTTTCCTCGAAAAGCTGCGCGACGCCGTCGGGTTGTGTCACATCACAGGGCACCACCAGCGCCCGGGGATGATCGGCGGCGGTCTCCTTGAGGGGAGCCTCCCGCCGGCCCGCCAGGGCGAGCGACCAGCCCTCGGCGAGCATCAGCCGGGCCACCGCGCGCCCGATGCCGGAACCGGCTCCGGTAACGACGGCGACGCGCGGGGTCTGTGCTTCAGTCATGGTGTTCCCTTCGTGCTGCCGCGGAGCAAGATCAGCGTACTGCGGGGGCGTCCGCCAGCAGGGGCCAGCCCACGACAGTCTTGGGCCGAGGCGCAGCGTAGGTGCGCACCTTGGACGTGGACAGGCCCAGCCGGACCAGCGACTCGGCGATGGTCACCGCGGCGGCGACGCCGTCGACCACCGGGACGCCGCAGCGCCGGCGGATCTGCTCGTCGAGGCCCGCCATGCCGCCGCAGCCGAGGACGATCACCTCGGCCTTGTCGTCGCGGACGGCGCGTTCGGCCTGCTCCACGATCGCTTCAACGGCACGGTCAGGGTGCTCCTCCAACTCCAGGACGGCCATGCCGCTGGCACGCACCGAGGCGCAGCGGGCGTCGAGCCCGGCCAGCTTCAGGCGGTCCTCGATCAGCGGAACGGCGCGGTCCAATGTGGTGACCACGGAGTACTTGTGGCCCAGGAACATCGCGGTGCTCGCCGCGGCCTCGGTGATGTCCACGACAGGGACGTCCAGGAGTTCCTGCAGCCCTTCCCGGCCGTGCTCGCCGTATCCGGCCTGGACAACGGCGTCGTAGGGTTCCGGGTAGCTGAGAACCTTGTCCATGACGGCGATCGCCGCGAGGTAGCTTTCGAAGTTGCCTTCGCAGGAGTCGGCGCCGAAGCGGGGAGTCAGCCCCACGATTTCGGTGCCCGGGGCTGCGGCGGCCGCTGCCTGGGCGGCGATGGAGTCAGTCATGGACTGGGTGGTGTTGACGTTGGCGACAAGGATGCGCATGGTTTCCTCCTGGATTCCCGGCGAGGCTTAGTGGTTGCTGGCGACGGCGATCGGCTCGCCGGAGACGTCGTCGTGCTTCTGCTTGCGGTCCGCCACCAGATAGTACGCAATGGCGGCCACGCCCGCTCCGAAGAACCAGGCAAACGGTGCCACTGCCTCCAGCGTCGGGACGAAGGCAATCAGGATTGCGACGGCTGCCGCCGGGACCATCGCGGTGATTGCCCTGGGGTTCACGCCCTTCTTGTAGAAGTAGGCACTGCCCGGCGCCTCGCTGTAAAGCGCCGGGACATCGACCTTGCCGCGGCGGAGCAGCCAGTAGTCGGCCATGACCACGCCGAACAGCGGGCCGAGGAGGGCGCCGAGGCCGCCCAGGAAGTACACGATCACCAGCGGGTTGTTGTAAAGGTTCCACGGCAGGATGACCAGGCCGATGGTGCCGCTGACCCAGGCCGCCTTGCGGAAGTTCAGGTGCTTGGGGAAGAGGTTGGTCAGTGCGTAGACCGGGGCCACGAAGTTGGCCATCAGGTTCACTGCGATGGTGAGGATCAGGACGGCGAGGCAGGCAAGGACCAGCAGGAAGGTGTTGGGGATGCTTTCGATGATCTGCGAGGGGCTCTCGATGACGGTGCCGTTGATCTTGTACTGGCCGCCGGCCAGGATCACCACGATGGCGCCGAAGACGAGCATGTTGATCGGGATGCCCCAGAAGTTGCCGCGGACGATCGACTGCTTGCTGACCGAGGAGCGGGTGAAGTCGCAGAAGTTCAGCACGAAGGTGCCGTAGATGGAGACCCAGAGGGCGCCGCCGGCGAAAATGGTGCGCCACATCTCGGCGCCTTCGAGGCCCTTGATGCCGGTCCACTGGATGGAACCGTGCGCTTCGAAGAAGACCCAGGCCGCCAGGAGCACCATGGTGACGAGGATGACGGGGCCGGCGAAGGCCTCGTACTTACGGATCATCTCCATGCCAAAGCTGACAATGACGAGCTGGATGATCCAGAGCGACACGAAGGTGAGCCAGCCGAGTGTGGACAGTCCCAGGATCGAGTTGCCGTCCAGTTCCTTCAGGCCCGGGAACATGGCGACGAGCATGACACGGAACACCACGGAAGCCAGGAAGGTCTGGATGCCGAACCAGGCGACCGCCACGGCTCCGCGGATGAGGCTGGCAAGCTGTGCGCCGCGGATGCCGAAGCTGATGCGGCTCATCACCGGGAACGGCACGCCGGTCTTGTGGCCCATGAACCCGGAGAAGTTCAGGAGTGCGAAGAGCAGTGCAGCGCCGATGCCCAGGGCCACCAGGATCTGCCAGCCGCCAAGGCCGAGGGAGAAGAGCCCGACAGCGAAGGCGTAGTTGCCAAGGCTGTGGACGTCGTTGGCCCAGAGGGTGAAGATGCTGTAGCTGGTCCAGCGCCGCCCCTGTTTCTTGGTGGGGGCCAGGTCCAGGTTGTACAGGGTGGGGCTGATGGAACGGCCCACCGCAGCGGAGGCAACCTCGCAAAGAGCTTCGTTGGCCGCATGATGGGTGGAACTTTTGGGCAGTGCCTGTTCCGGAGCCGATGTGTTGCCGACCGGGGAAGTCGAATTCATCGTGGGTCTCGCCTTCTAACGTTGCTTCACGGAAGTTCCGCCACGGCTGAATCGCTCTTCGATGAGCATTTCCACATAGCGGAATGAGATTATTGAATGGTGAAATAACGATATGACCCGGGTCACCCTTTGGTCAAGATGGACCAGGCCGTACCCCGGTCACAATCCGGCGTCCGGAGGGTATGGTTTGCCTCATGTCCGCTTCTGTCCTGCCTGCCACCAGCGGCGTCCTGCTCGCTGCGGGCGCCGGAACCCGGCTCGGTCTCGGGCCCAAGGCACTGCTGCCGTTCCGGGACCGCACGCTCGTGGAAGTGCTGGCCGATGTGCTCCTGGAGGGCGGCTGTTCCGAAGTCGTCGTCGTCCTTGGCGCCGAAGCGGAGAAGGTGGCCGCACTACCCGGGCTTTCCAGGCACCGGACAGTTGAGAACCCGCGGTGGCACGAGGGCATGGGCGGGTCCTTCCGCACCGGAATCGCCGGGGCTGCCGCCGGAAACAACGTGCTGCTTGCCCTGGTGGACCAGCCCGGACTCAACAGCGAAACCGTGGCGCGCCTGCTCCGCAAGCACCGACCAGACCGCATCACCGCCGCCGCCTACCCCGACCTGTCCGGCGCCCTCCGCCGGGGCCACCCCCTGGTGATCGACGCCGCGTTACGGGAGGACGCCGCAGAGTCGGCGGCGGGCGACGCCGGAGCCCGGCATTTCCTCAAGGCCCACCCCGGCCTGGTGGATCTGGTGGATTGCGGCGATATCGCCGACGGCGGGGACGTGGACACCAAGGCGAACCTGCATCTGCTGGGCTGAGCTCCGCCCGACCCCGCTCCCTCCCCGCCCTTCCCCAAGTAACTCGCAGTTGTTGTCGTTTTGGGCGCCCAAAACGACAACAACTGCCAGTCAGTTGGGCTTGTGGCCACGATGCCTGTGGATAACCCGGAAATGAGCCCCGAAACCTGCGAGCATGCGGGCATGAAGATCCCGAAGCCTTTGCCGGAGCCGATGGGAGGGGCCCCGTTCACTGTCCAGGAGGCGCTCGACGCCGGAGTGACACGGCGGCGGTTAAGGCACCGTGCATTGGACTCACCGAGCCGCGGCATTCGGCGCCCTGAACTGGCGACGGTCACGGCGCTGTCGGATCAGGTGCGCCCGTTCACCGTCGTTACGGAGTTTTCGGCGGCGTCCCACGCGACGGCCTTTGTGCTCTGGGAGTTCCCGGGCTTCCACCCGGATGCCGATAGTCGTGCGGTCCACATATCCCGGCCGGACACGATGGCCATTCCCCGCCGCAAAGGGGTAGTGGGCCACGTGGGGCAGTTTTTTGAGGACGAAATCACGTGGGCCGAGGGCCTGCTCATCACGAGCCGCGCGCGTACATGGCTCGACTGCGCCCGAAGGATGAGCATCGACGAAATCACCGTCGTGGCAGATCATCTGCTCCGCCGGCCAAGGCCTGAATTCGAGGGGCGAAGCGAACCCTACGCGACCCCTGACGAACTGGCGGACATGCTTGACCGGCACAAGGGAACACCCGGTATCCGGAAGGCGCGGCTCGCCTTGGAGCAAGCCCGGATCGGCTCAGACTCTGCGCAGGAAACCAGGCTCAGGCTGGCACTTGAGCGGGCGGGGCTGCCGGCCCCCGGACTGAACGTTCCGACGGAACTCTCTTCCGGCGTCGTCCGGGAACCCGATTTGTCTTACGCGGAGTATCGCGTCGGGGTCGAATACGAGGGCGACGGCCATTCGGAAGCTGCGCAGATCGTGCGGGATATCGCCCGCGAGGAGGACTTCGCCCGCGCCGGCTGGAGACTTGTGCGGATCTCAAGACGGCATATGAGGAACGGGGCACGTTCCGCCGTCGTAAAGGTCCGCAGCGCGCTCATCGATAGTGGCTGGTCCCCCAAGTAACTCGCAGTTGTTGTCGTTTTGGGCGCCCAAAACGACAACAACTGCGAGTCAGTTGGGCTGGCTCCCTTAGACGCCGACCTCTTCCCGGGCCTTCTCCTTCAACCCCAGGTAGATCTTGTCCCGGGCGATCGGCAGTTCGGCGAAGCGCACCCCCGTGGCGTTGCGGATGGCGTTCGCGAGCGCCGGGGCCACCGGGTTGAAGGGGCTTTCGCTCATCGACTTCGCACCCAGCGGGCCGAGTTCGTCGTTCGTCGAGGCGAAGTAGACCTCGCTGCGCGGCACGTCCGCGAAGGAGGGGATGTGGTACTGCCGCAGGATGTCAGTGGTGACGCGGCCGGCGTCGTCCACTTTCACTTCCTCGTACAGCGCAACGCCGATCGCCTGCGCGATCCCGCCCTCGATCTGCCCGCGGCACTGCCGGGGATTGACCACAACGCCGGCGTCGGCGGCCTGCACGCTCTGCAGGATCCGCAGCTCCCCGGTCCCGGTGTTCACGGCCACCCGGAAGCCATGGACGTTGAACGCGACCGAACGCGGGGTGCCGCCCCAGCGGCCCTCGGCGGAAAGTTCGACGCCGGCCCGGTGCGCCGCGCGGTACACCTCCCCCAGCGGCAGGCTGCGTCCGCCGCATATGACGGCGCCGCCGTCGAGCACGCAGTCCGCTTCCGGGACGTCGCTCAGCGTAGACGCCACGGTGCGGATCCGGCGGGCCAGTTCCTGGGCGGCGAGCAGGGTCGCCTGCCCGGCCACCACGGTGCCGGCGGAACCGAAGGCACCGGTGTCGTGCTCCACGAGGTCGGTATCGGACTGCCGCACCGCCACTTCCGTGGCCCGGGTACCCAGCGCCGTCGCCGCGAGCTGGGCGTGAACCGTGGTGGTGCCATTGCCGAACTCCGCGGTCCCGACGGCGGCGTCGTACGTGCCGTCCGGCAGCAGGCGCAGGCGGGTGTGGGCGTAGTGGCCGCGCGGCGGGACGGTGTCGATCATGGACAACGCGGAACCGGTGCCGGTGACCCATTCCGGGCCAAGATCGTCGAGGCCGGCATTCCGGTAACGTTCTCCCCCGCGCTCGAGCGCATCCCGCACCAGCTGGATGCATTGTTCCAGGCCGTAGCTGCCGTAGTGCACATCCTCTTCCGGCTCCGGCTGGATGGAGAGCATGTCGTCGCCGGGACGGACCATGTTCCTAAGCCGGAAGTCCAGCGGGTCCATGCCGATGCCCTCGGCGAGCTCATCGATGGCGGATTCGATCGCGAAGATCACCTGGCTCAGCCCGTAGCCGCGGAAGGCACCGGCCGGAACCGTATTGGTGTACACGGCCCGCGCGTCCACCTTCTTGTTGGCGCACTTGTACACCGCGAGGGATTCGCCGCAGCCGTGGAACATGACTCCGGGGGCGTGGTTTCCGTAGGCGCCGGTGTTGGTGACCACGTCCAGTTGAAGCGCGGTGAGCAGTCCCTCCCTGTTGGCCCCGGCCTTGAGCTTGATGGTGAAGGGGTGGCGCGTAGTGGTGGCGGTGAACTGTTCGGTACGGGTGAATTCCACCTGCACGGGGCGGCGCAGCTTCAGCGCGGCGAGGGCCACGAGGTCTTCGGTGAGCACCTCCTGCTTGCTGCCGAACCCTCCGCCCACCCGGCCGGCGACCACCCGGACGCGGTCCTCCGGCAGCTCGAAGACCCGGGCCAGGGTCCGTTTGACAAGGAACGGCACCTGGCTGGAACTGCGGACCACCAGCCGGTCCTCGTCGTCGAGCCACGCGATCGAGGAATGCGTTTCCATGGCTACGTGCTGCACGCGCTGGGTGCGGTAGGTTTTCTCGTGGATGACGTCGGCGGCAGCGAAGCCCGCGGCCATGTCGCCCAGTTCGGAGTGGACCTCGGCCACCACGTTCTCCAGGGGCCGGGAGATCCGGCTCGCTTCGCCGTCCTTCTCGCCATGGACGGCAGGAGCGCCGGGTTTCAGGGCGTCGGCCGGGGTGAAGACGGCGTCCAGCAATTCGTATTCGACCTCGACGGCGCGTGCCCCCGCTTCCGCCGCGGCCACCGAGTCGGCGACGACGGCGGCCACCCGCTGCCCGATGAAGCGCACCACGTCGTCCAGCACCCGGGTGTCGTCGGGGTCGTCCGTGTAGAGCTCGTGCTGCGCGGTGGAGAACAGCTGCGCCGGGGCGTCCTCGTGGGTGAAGACGGCCACCACGCCGGGAACCCGCAGCGCCGCCGCGGTGTCGATGGACACGATCCGGGCATGGGCGTGCGGCGAGCGCAGCAGCTTCAGGTGCAGCAGGCCGGGCAGCTGCTCCGGCGGAACGTCGAGCGTGTAGCGGGCGGTGCCGGTGACGACGGCGTGCCCCGCCGGGGCGGGAACGTTATCGCCGAGCTGACCCGAACCCTGCTGGCCGGAACGCTCGCCGCTGTGCCCGCCCGTGCCGCAGACTGCGTCGGCAATGGAGCGGTAGCCAGTGCAGCGGCAGAGGTTGCCCTTGAGGCTGCGCGGCAGGTTGGCCTTCTGCTCCTCGTCGAAGGTGGCGGCGGTCATCATCATGCCCGCCGTGCAGAAACCGCACTGGAAGCCCTGGTTTTCCAGGAACTGCTCCTGCACGGGATGCAGCTCCCCCTCGGCGCAGCCCGCGGACGCCGGCAGGCCCTCGATGGTGGTCACCGAGTGCCCCTCGGCGCGCACCGCGGGGTAGATGCAGCTGTGCACGGGGGTGCCGTTCACGTGGACGGTGCAGGCGCCGCAGTCGCCGCCGTCGCAGCCTTTCTTGACCCCGAGGTTTCCCTGTTCGCGCAGGAAGGTCCGCAGGCACTGGCCCGGGCGTGGCGACTCCGCGGCGGGGGTTCCGTTGATTTCAATTGCCATTCGGGGCCTCCTTCGTGGGGGCGGGGGTCTGGGCAGCGGAAGGTTGCGCGGAGGTGGCATGCGGTTGTCCGGCGGGGCTCCAGAAGTCGCCCGACACCCGGATTCCTTCGCCCAGGAGTTCGGCGCGGATTTCCTCCGCCAGGCGGAACGTCATGTCGCGGCGCCAGGCGGGCAGGCCGTGGATGTCGTCGTGGTACAGCTCCGCCGGAATCGAGTGTTCGACGGCGGCGGCCAGCTGCTGCGGGTCCGGCAGCTCCGCCGCGGCGAAGCGCAGCTGCACCGGGCGTTTGGTGGCGGCCGTGACCGTCAGGACCAGTCCGTCGTCGGGATCCAGACGTCCGGTCAGCAGCACGCCGGAGCGGCCGAGGTTGCTCAGCGAGAGCCGCCGGAACGCCACTTTGGCGGACAGAGCGGACGCCGGGAGGAAGATGCTGCGCAGCAGCTCGCCGGGGGCCAGGCCGTTGCTGGCGTCGCCGGTGACGAAGTCCGCCACCGGGACGGTGCGGGAGCTGCCGCCGGGGCCGAGGATGGTGGCGGTGGCGTCGAGCCCGGCGCACAGGGAGATCATGGGCCCGGCCGGCAGCGAGGTGCAGATGTTGCCGCCCACGGTGGACATGTTCCACACCTTGAAGGAGGCCACAAAGGAGTCGCAGCACGGCCGCACAAGGTCCAGCCCGGACCAGCCGCGCCCGGCTACGGAAGGGGATTCCGGAAGGGCATAGAGCTCCGCGACCGTGCAGGTGGCGGCAAGTTCGATGCCGGCATCGCTCACGGAGACGGGGGTCCAGCCGGCCTGGCCGAGGTCCAGCAGGCGCCGCAGCGGCCCGCCGTCGGAGACGGAACGGCCGAAGGCGAAGCTGCCGTACGAGAACAGGACCGTTCCGCCTGCCAGCCAGGCGTCGCCGTCGCGCCATTCGGCCGGGTCGGTGGTGGGCACCACCGCCTCGATGGTGTTCATGTCCATGGTTCTGCCTTTCGGGCCGTGCTTGCTGAAGCCGGGGTTGGTGACGTTGTTGCGTGGATGGGGCCGCTGCGGTCCCTGAGGGGCGCGGCTGAGGCGTCGCCCCGGGACGCGATGATTTCCGCCGTGACCGACACCGCAACTTCGGCGGGGGTGACCGCGCCCAGGTCCAGGCCGATCGGGGAATGGAGCCGTTGCAGGGCCTCGGCCGTGGTGCCTTCGGCCAGGAGCGAGTCCACACGCTGGCGGTGGCTGCGCCTCGATCCCATGGCCCCCACATAGGCGAGGTTCAGGTCCAGGGCGGTGCGCAGGAGCGGGATGTCGAACTTGGGATCGTGGCTGAGCACGCACACCACGGTGCGTGGGTCGATCCGGCCGGCGGCGGCCTCGGCGGCGAGGTAACGGTGCGGCCAGGCAGTGGCCAGTTGGTCGGCGGCACGGAAGCGTTCCTGGCCGGTGAACGCCGGCCGGGCATCGCACAAGGTCACGTGGTAGCCGAGCAACTTCCCGGCCGGGACCAGGGCCGCACCGAAGTCATTGGCGCCGAAGACCAGCATGCGCGGGGCGGGCAGCCGGCTTTCGACGAAGAGGGTGACGGGTTCGGTGTCCGGATCACAGCCCCCGGGCGATTCGAGGCGCACCAGCCCGGCGCGTCCGCCGCGCAGCAGCGGTTCGAGCTGGGCGGCCGCTGCGCCGAGCACCACGGGATCGTTTCCCAACAGGCGCCCCAGTTCGGCCGAAGCTACGGCGCGGAAGGCCGAAGGATCGTCGACGACGACGGCGCCCGGGGCGTCGAGCCTGCGGATGAGCGCCAGCCCGGTGCCTGCGTCCCTGCCGGCCAGCGCGCTTAGCCCTGCGAGTGCGGCCGGGTCGGCCGGCTGGATGTGGACTTCCAGTTCGCCGCCGCAGCTGAGCCCGGCGGCGAAGGCGTCCTCGGCAGTGTAGCCGAACAGCTCAAGGCGGCTGCCGCCGTCGCGCATCGATTCAAGGGCCGCCTCGACGACGGCGCCTTCGACGCAGCCGCCGGACAGGCTGCCCAGGACCTCGCCGTGTTCGGAAACCAGCATCGAGGTGCCCGTAGGCCGGGGAACGGAACCGCCGCAGGCCACGATGGTGGCGACGGCGCAGCGCTGGCCGCTCAGGGCGGGCTGCCAGCTGCCAAGGGTCGGCATCAGATCCAGCATGGAGAACACTTCCTTTACCGTGACGTTCCGGGCGGGAGGCCCCGCCCGGAACGGTTCGCGATCCTGCCCCTAGTCTTGTTCTTCCCCCCGGTTCTGGGAAGGAGGCGGGGCAGGGCAGGCCCCGCGCCGGCTAGACGCCGAGCAGGGTGTTGATGGGGCCGCGCGCAAAGTAGACCAGGAAGCCCACGGTGACCACCCACATGAGCGGATGGACCTTCCGGGCCCGGCCGGAGGCGGCGCTCACAACGGCGTAGGAGACGAATCCGACGCCGATGCCGTTGGCGATCGAGTAGCTCAGCGGCATGGTGACAATGGTCAGGAAGGAGGGCAGCGCCACCGAGAACTTGGTGAAGTTGATCTCCCGGATCTGGGCCATCATCATCGCGCCGACCACCACGAGGGCCGCGGCGGCAACCTCGATGGGGACTACGGAGGTCAGCGGGGTGAAGAACATCGAACCCAGGAACAGCACGCCGGTGACCACCGAGGCCAGGCCCGTGCGGGCGCCTTCGCCGATGCCTGCGGCGGAATCGATGTACACCGTGTTGGACGAACCGGAGGTGGCCCCGCCCATCACGGCCCCCATGCCTTCGACGATGAAGGCCGACTTCAGCCGGGGGAACGTGCCGTCCTTGTACGCCACGCCGGAGCTCTTGGCCAGGCCCGTCATGGTGCCCATGGCGTCGAAGAAGTTGGTGAACACGAGGGTGAACACCAGCATGGTCGCCGCCAAGCCACCAATCCGTGCGAAGGAGCCGAAGAGATCGAACTGGCCCACGAGGCCCAGGTCCGGAAGGGCCACCAGTTGCCCGGAGAGCACCGGGGTGTTCAGGTGCCAGCCGCCGGGGTTGTCCTTGCCGCCGGGGCCGATGTGCATGACGGCTTCCACGACGGCGGCCAGCACCGTGGTGGCCACGATCCCGATCAGCAGCCCGCCCTGGATCTTGCGCGCCACCAGGATGCCCATGACCAGCAGGCCCGCGATGAACACCAGCGTGGGAATGGTGCTGATGGATCCGTCGGTGCCCAGCTGCACCGGCGGTCCACCGGCTGTGCGCTGGATGAAGCCGGAGTCCACGAAGCCGATGAAGGCGATGAAGAGCCCGATGCCCACCGTGATGGCGGCCTTGAGTTCCTTCGGCACGGCCTTGAAAATCGCGGTCCGTGCCCCGGTGATGCCGAAGAGCACGATCAGGATGCCGTTGATGACCACCAGGCCCATGGCTTCGGGCCAGGTCACCTCGTGGATCACGGCCACAGCCAGGAAGGAGTTGATGCCCAGGCCCGCGGCGAGGCCGAACGGGAGGTTCGCGATGAGCCCGAAGACAATGGTCATGACGCCGGCCGTGAGCCCGGTGACGGCACCCACCTGTACTGCAGGCAGCCAGCCACCGGCGACGTCGGCGGGGGCGTTTGCTGCCGAGAACCCGCCCAGGATCAGGGGGTTGAGGATGACGATGTAGGCCATCGTGAAGAAGGTGACCACGCCGCCGCGGAACTCGCGGGCCAGCGTGGAGCCACGCTTGGTGATCTGGAAGAAGGCGTCCAGGAAGGAGGTGGGCGGCGCCGGGTTGGGGACCGGCGCCGGGTTGGCCGCCTTGGCGGCTTTCTTGGCGGCCTTGGCAGCCGCTTGCTTTTCCGCGGAGTTGTCCAGGATTGTCATTTCAGACACCGGGTCCTAGTAGTCGATCCTGGAATCGAGGGTGTTCCAGGTATTGAACGGCTGGAGGATATCCGGGGCGCCCTGGGCGAGGTCGAGTTTCCGGACCGGCATGAGCTGGTCACGGTCATCGTTCTCGAAGTACTCGTAGAAGACGGCGTCGTCGAAACCGACGGAGGCAGCATCGTGCCGGTCCGCAGCGAACACGACGTTCCCGATGCGTGCCCAGAGGGCCGAGGCCAGGCACATGGGGCATGGTTCGCAGCTGGTGTAGAGGGTGGCGCCGCTGAGATCGAAGGTTCCGAGCTCGCGGCAGGCGTTGCGGATGGCGGTGACTTCAGCGTGGGCCGTGGGATCGTTGCTGGCGGTGACGCGGTTGACGCCTTCGAAGGCCCTGCCGTCCGCGGTGACGATGACGGCGCCGAAGGGCCCGCCGCTGTTCAGGACGTTGGCAGTTGCCAATTCGATGGAGGTGGCCAGGAACTTTTCGGCCGTGACGGTTGTACTCATTGTGCGACTTCCTTTTGCTGAGGAAGCGCTGGTGACCGGGAAACACCTTGGGGGACAGAACTGTGCTGCGGTTACCAGGCTTCAGCATTTGCGATGAAGGTTGAGTTGCGCCTGGTAGATAGCTTCCCGGGATCCGGGTGCCCGCCTTTGGCAGTTAGAGATTAGCACCGCGTTGTGAGCCGCGCCATAGGTTTCTGGAAATTTAATTTCGTCATGTGAAATCTGTGTTTCGTGGGGTTCACGACCGGCCACATTGACCCCGATCGCAGCCGACCGTACGCTGGCGCCATACCTGGATCAGCAGACA
This sequence comes from Arthrobacter sp. R-11, assembly GCF_049913155.1. Taxonomy (GTDB): domain Bacteria; phylum Actinomycetota; class Actinomycetes; order Actinomycetales; family Micrococcaceae; genus Arthrobacter. The sequence goes on from NZ_CP183979.1 coordinate 3,634,141, forward strand.
GGGCCTAACTGAGCTGGCTAGCATTCCGCAAACAGCCAAAGGAGGCCCTCATGGCCAATGTCCCGCCCGGAATCCCTGCTCCCTCCGGAGCTGCCGCAACCGGCGCCCCTGCCGCGCCCAGGCTTTGGATCAAGAATCCCCTCGCCGCGTTCACCGCGAACGGCCTCGACGCCGGCGGCGGGCTGGTGGTCAGCGAAGGAAGAATCGCCGAGCTCGTGCCCGCCGGCGGGCAGCCGTCCGCTCCGTGCGATGAGGCCTTCGACGCCGGCCGGCACGTCCTGCTGCCGGGCCTGGTCAACACGCACCACCACTTCTACCAGACCCTCACCCGCGCCTGGGGGCCGGTGGCCAACGCGCCCCTGTTCCCCTGGCTGCAGAACCTCTACCCCGTCTGGGCGCGGCTGACCCCCGAAAGCCTGGAACCCGCCGTCGAGGTGGCCCTTGCCGAGCTGCTGCTCTCCGGCTGCACCACCTCGGCGGACCACCACTACCTGTTCCCGGCCGGCGTGCAGGACGCCATCGACATCGAAGCCGCCGTGGTGCGGCGGATGGGCATGCGGGCAACCCTCACCCGCGGTTCCATGACCCTGGGCGAGGACGACGGCGGGCTGCCGCCGCGGTCCACCGTCCAGCGCCCGGACGCGATCCTGGCCGACAGCGAACGGCTGATCCGCGAATACCACGAGCCCGGGGAGGGCGCCGTGATCCAGATTGCGCTGGCTCCGTGTTCGCCGTTCTCGGTCACCAAGGAGATCATGGTCGAGAGCGCGGCCCTGGCCGAGAAGCACGGCGTCCGCCTGCACACGCATCTGGCCGAGACCCTCGATGAGGAGGACTTCTGCCGTGAGATGTTCGGCCTGCGCACCGTGGACTACCTGGAGAGCGTCGGCTGGCTGGGCAGCCGCACCTGGCTGGGCCACGGCATCCATTTCGACGACGGCGAGATCGCCCGGCTGGGAGCCGCGGGCACCGCCGTCGCGCACTGCCCGACGTCGAACATGCGGCTCGCGTCCGGCACCGCACGTGTGCTGGAACTCGAGGACGCCGGGGTCCCGGTGGGCTTGGGCGTGGACGGATCGGCCTCCAACGACGCCTCGAACATGATCCTCGAGGCCAGGCAGGCACTGTACCTGCAGCGGCTGCGCTACGGCGCGGACGTTCCGGTGGAGCGGGCCCTCGGGTGGGCGACGCGGGGATCGGCGGCAGTGCTGGGCCGCTCGGACATCGGGCAGCTGGCGCCGGGGCTGCAGGCGGACCTGGCCATGTTCACACTGGACGAACTGCGGTTCTCCGGCAGCCATGATCCGGTAGCCGCACTGCTGCTGTGCGGCGCGGACCGGGCCGACCGCGTGATGGTGGGCGGCAGGTGGCGGGTGATTGACGGCGCTATACCGGAGCTGGACGTACCTGAGCTGATGGCAAGGCACTCAGCGGCGGCGCGGAAGCTCATTGCCGGCTAGGGTGTGACTCCGAAAGCGGTGAGCCAGATGATGCTTCAGCGCAGACGAGCCACTGCGGCCAGGTTTCCCTTGGCCCGATAGCAGCGCGCAGCTTCCGCAAGAGCGGCGTCACCCCTGGCACGGTCGCCGCGGGCGGAGCATACGCCGGCCACGGTACGGTGCACGTCGCCGCGCAGGTTCGGCATCTCGGCCGGCGCCCAGCGAAGTGCCTCGAGGGCAAGGTCAAGTGCCCTGTCCGGGTCTCTCGAGGCCGCGACCATCGCGGACGCCGCTGCCGAGAGGGCCTGTGCCTCGACACCCTCGGCAGGTGCGGTCGCGGTTGCCAGTGCGGCCAGCTCGGCAGCCTCGTCGAGGCGCTCCATCTCGTGCAGTAGCAGCGAGAGCCGGGCAGCAGCTGCCGGCAGGTTTTCCCGCTCGCCGGTACGTCTGGCATTGTCGAGCCAGGTCCGCAGGGCCGCCTCGGCGGTGTGGAGGTTGCCGGCGAGGAGCTCGGCCGCTCCGCGGGCCGCGGCCACGAACATGAGGAGGCGCGGCGCGTGCAGGGTTTCCTGCACAGCCCGCTGGGCTCGGTCGAGCAGCTCCCGGCCCTCGTCGAAGCGGCGCTCCATTGCGCGCAGGACGCCCGCGTGGATCAGCAATCCGGGGTGCTCAATACCCGGCAGAGCGATGGCCTCGATCTCGGACAGGCACTGGCGAGCCGGTACCGGACCGTTGGCGAGCACCTCTGCGAGCATCCAGCGGTTCGCCATTTGTTCCCGAATGCTGTCCGCCCGGTCTGCGAGCTCGATATTAGCCCGGAAAGCCCGCTCCGCCTCGATGAGGCGGCCCTGCCTCACCTGGACACAGGCTTCCAGAAAGACCGCGCGGCAGCGGCCGCCGTCGTCGTCGCGTGCGGAAAAAAATGACTCCGCCTCGGCGGCTTCCCGCTCGATCGACGACAACGGCACCGGATCCGGACCGACGATGAACTGGATGCGGGCGTGCTCGAGCCGGGCCGCCCGTGCGGCAGCCTCGTCGCCCGCGTCGGCGGCACGCTGGGCCAACTCGAGCAGAAGCTGCTGTGCCTCTGCGAACCGGCCGAGCACGAGATCGACCTCGGCGAGGCCCTGGGTGAGCGTCGCACGCGCAGAGTCGTCGCTGGCCATCATTGCCCGCGCCCGGGACAGGAGGTTCTGGGCCGCGGTCTGATCGGATCTGGCGACGGCGCGTTCTCCTGCGCGGGAAAGGTGCGCAACCGCCTGGGCCGCCAGGGCATCGTCGCCGGCGCCGATGGTTCGAAGGCTGAGTACCGCCTGCTCCAGGTGGTAGCCCACGATCTCGTCGAGCTCGGGTGGCTGCTGCGGCGCCTCGTCCACGAGCCATTCGGCGTAGCGTCGATGCAGCGCGGCGCGGTCCGGGTGCGTCATGGAGCGGTAGGCCGCGAGGCGGATAAGCACGTGTCCGAAGCGGACCACGCTATTGTTCCCGCTCGTCAGCAGGCGCCGGCGCTCGAGAGTGGAGAGATGCCGCTCGACGTAGGCCTTAGCGCCGTCCGGTAACAGCGCCGCCAGCGCGTCGCGACTACAGTCGTCACCGACCACCGCCGCGACTCTTAGCAGGTCCCGCTCGCCGGGACCGAGCCGGTCCAGACGCGCCGCGAGGAGAGCCCGGAGTGACGCCGGGAGTGCGTCAAGGTCCGCCTCCTCCTGCGCCGCGAGGAGTTGTTCGGCGAACAGCGGATTCCCGCGGGCGCGGTCGACTATGGCCGTGACGGCCTCATCGTCGATCCCGGGTGCGCGGCCCCGCAGCAACACCGCCACGTCATCGGCGGGAAGCGGCTCAAGAAATAGCGCGTCGGTCCACTCGGGGCGTTGGTCCAGCAGTTCGGGGCGCCCGAGACAGAGCACGAACAGCCGGCCTTTCCCGGAGCCGACGGCCTGGTCGATCAGGTCGAGCAGTGTCGGCTCGGCCCAGTGCAGGTCGTCGAGCACCAGCAGCAGGGGTTGCCTGGCGGAGAGTGCATCCAGCAGCCGCACCGTTGCACGCAACATGGCGGGCACATTGTCCGTACCTGCGGCCAGACCCAGACCGGTGGCCACTACCGCGGAGTCCTCTGGCACAAGCTCGGCCAGCGCCGGCCACCCACGGTCGCCGGCCGCGTCGAGGAGAGCCTCGCGGAGCGGCAGGAACGTGATGCCTTCGCCGTACGACGCACAGCGCCCCCAGGCGACCAAGGCTCCGCCATTGACGCTGTCGGCGAAGGCTGCGGCGAGCCGGGTCTTGCCGACGCCGGCCTCGCCCACCACCGTGAAGCGCCTCGGCACACCGGCCCGGCCGGCCGCCTGGAATGCAGCACGGATCCTGACCAACTCCTCCGCCCGTCCCACGATCGCGGAGTCAAAGCGGAGCCTGCCGTGGGAGTCGTCCATCATCCCGATGACCCGCCACGCTGCGGACGCACCTGGCACGGGTACTGCAACGGCCGCGCCGCGAACGAGCTGCAGGGTGCGCGGGCCCACGACGACGTCACTGTCGCGTACGAGTCGCTGGAGCCGGAATGCGGAGGTGACCGCCGGGCCCGACACCATGTCCGCAAGCGACCCGCCCGATCCACTGACCACGATGTCGCCGGTCTCGACGACGACCCGCGCGGCATGGCGAACGAGCGGCTCGTCGACAGTCGCGACCCGGTCGCAGACCTCGACGGCGGCACGCACCGCTCGCACGGCGTCGTCCTCGTGCGCCACCGGAAACCCGAAGAACGCGACCATCAGGCCACCCACGACCTGCTCCACGCGTGCGCCATAAGTGTGCAGCACCGCAGCGGCAACCTCGTTGGCACGCGCACCGGCTGCAGCCAGGGCTTCGGCGTCCATGGCGTCGTCCGCCGCAGGCACGATCTCGAGACCGACCACCGTGACCATGCGGCGCTCGTGAGGCAGCCAGCCCTCGGTCAGGGCCCGTGTCGGGGGCAGCCCCCTGAGTGAGGGGTCCTGGCGGAGCACCGCGGCCTCGATCTCGCGCAGATCGGGACCGGGCTCGATGCCCAGCTCGTCCACGAGCAGGTCCCGGGCGGCACGGTACGCCGCGAGTGCATCGGCCTGGCGACCCGCATGGTAAAGGGCGAGCATCTGCAGGCCACGCAGTCGCTCCCGGAAGGGGTGCTCGGCGACGAGTTGGTCGAGCTCGGTGACCAAGCCGTGCTCCCGGCCGATCTCGAGGTCTGCCTCGATGCGCGCCTCGAGCGCGGACAGCCTCAATTCTTCCAAGGCGGCGATGGTGCCCTGGGCGAACGGATGGAAAGTGAAGTCGACTAGTGCCGGGCCGCGCCAGAGCGCCAGTGCCTTCGCGAGGAGTCTGGAGCGCGGCTCCGCCGGCTGGCCGGCGGCCTGGTCGAGGAGCTGCTTGAAGCGGCCGGCGTCAACGTCCCCCGGATCAATTGCCAGCCGGTAGCCGCTTCCCTGGGTGACCAACAGCGACGGGCGTCCGGGGGCTTCGCGGTCAGGCTCGAGCAGCTTGCGCAGTTTCAAGACATGCATCTGCACGACAGTGTTCGCGGTGGGAGGGGGCTGCTCGCCCCACAGCTCGTCGACAAGACGCTCGGAAGGGACGGCGTCGTCCGCATGCAGGACCAGCATCGCGAGGAGGGCACGGGCGCGTCCGCCCGGTACGTCGAGGCGCCGGGTCCCTTCGCGAACCTCCATCGGCCCGAGGATGCGGAATTCCACCGACAGCCGCCTTCGCCAGATTCTCCCGTGCACCAATTTAGCACCGCCGGATCCCGGCCGGATCCGGCTTTAGCGAGGCGTTAGCGGCAGGGCAGAGCATGGAGAAAAGCCCATAGAGGACACCCAACAAGAAAGCAAAGGAGAGACACCATGACCGGAACATTCGCATACGTCGGCAATTGGACGATCAAGGAAGGCAGGGTCGAGGAAGCGAGGAAGTACCTGGCTGAGCACACCGAGTTTGTCGAGATCAACGAGCCGCGGCTCATTTCGTTCAACTTCTACATCGACGAGGACACCCGCCGCGTAACCTGCGTCCAGGTCCACCCGGATGCAGACTCGATGGCGACCCACATGGAGCTGATCAGCAAGCACCTCTCAGGTGGCGTGGATTGGATGGACACGACCGAGCTCGAGCAGTATTACGGCGAGAAGTCGCCGCGGCTCGCCGAACTCCTGGAGCCATGGTCCGACCCGCACGTCCCCGAGCGATACCTTCCGGAACACCTGGCGGGCTTCACCCGCAGCACGGTCCGTTAAGGAGGGGTGATGATCAGCTTTGAGAGCAGCGAATGGATCGACCGGCCCGCTGAGGAAGTGTTCGCTTTCGTGTCCGACATACGCAACGACCCGCAGTGGCACACCGACATCCTCGAGGCGGAGTACGCAGGGCCGGGATCGACCACGGCCGGCGCCACTTTCCGGACCCGGTTCAAGCCGTTCATGGGGCTGTCCGAAGGGACGGGCACCGTCACTGTGTACGAGCCCCCGCGCCGGGTCGTGCTCACATCGCAGATGGGCAAGTTCGAGCCGGTCCTGACTCTCACCGTGGAGCCCGACGGCGGCGGCTCGCGGATCACCCGTCGTCTCGACATGGAGCCACACGGGATGCTGAGGATCATGACGCCGTTTACCGGCGGGATGATGCGCAGGCGCAACGCGGGCTTTCTCACCAACCTCAAGAGGGTTCTCGAGACCGCCGGCCATTGAGCCCCGCACTTGCTAGCCACTGGCGCGGACTCCGCAGCAGATGGAAAAGCGGGCGGCACCTCCCCAGATGCCGCCCGCTTCATGGCTCTGTTGCGCAGAGTCCTTACGTCTCCCGAAGGCAGGACTTCAGGGACGTTGCCGGCCGAACACCGGGAGCGCACGGAGCCAGCGGGAAAATCCGCTGGAGGTACGGTCGCAGTCGGCCGGAATGTAGAAGTCCGGGTCCGTGGAGCCGAACGGCAGGTACAGCTCCTGGCCGGGGGCCGGGAAATCCACGACGTTCTTGTTCTCCTGCTGGTCCATCTGTTCCTCCTCATTCGTAGTCCATAAATTTTCCGTACTTCATTTTCCGTACGTAATTTTCCGTACTTCGGAAAACTTTTATTGTTATGTGGAAAGCGTAGGCAGCTTCCCCTGCCGCGTCAAGAGCCGCCCGCGGCCGGCGATGTCCCGTCCGGTCATATTCGGAAAGTTGCAGGCGATCGCGTGACCCCCTTCACAAGACCGGAATCCCGCGCTAGTCTTTTCAGCAACTCGTGACTCAGGTCACGAAACCTGGGAGCAGCAGGCAGGGTCGTAATGAGCTGGCATCAATGGATGCTGGCTCTTTTTTGTTGCCGGCGTCCGCCATAACAGGCGCCGCACGGCGCACGACACCACGGTGGACGGGCCCCGCCCACCAGGAAAGTTGAGACAGACCATGAGCAGCAAGATCGTCCTCGGCAAGAACCAGTACGGCAAGGCGGAAAACCGCGTCGTCAAAATCACCCGCGACACCGACCGCCACGAGATCGAAGACCTCAACGTTACTTCCCAGCTGCGCGGCGACTTCAGCGCTGCCCATTTCGAGGGCGACAACGGCCGCGTGGTTCCCACCGACACCCAGAAGAACACGGTCTATGCCTTCGCCCGCGACGGCATCGGCTCCCCGGAACAGTTCCTGCTCCGCCTGGCGGACCACTTCACCCGCGAATTCGACTGGGTGACCGGCGGCCGCTGGGAAGCCGAACAGTATGCCTGGGAGCGCATCATCGCCAACGGCAAGGAGCACAACCACTCCTTCGTCCGCAAGGGCCAGGAAGTACGCAATGCCGTGGTGGTCCGCGAAGGCAATTCCACCTACGTCATCTCCGGCCTGAGCGACCTCACGGTGCTGAAGTCCACCCAGTCGGGCTTCGAGGGCTACCCGAAGGACAAGTACACCACCCTGCAGGAAACTTCGGACCGCATCCTGGCCACCGCTGTTTCTGCCCGCTGGCGCTACAACAACGACGCCGTCGCAGAAGGCAGGATCGACTACAACGCCGCGTACGAATCCGTGAAGGCGCTCCTGCTGGAAGGCTTCTCCGAGCAGTACTCCAAGGCCCTGCAGGAGACCCTGTACCAGATGGCCCAGAAGGTCCTGGACGCCCACCCTGAGATCGACGAGCTCCGCTTCTCCACCCCCAACAAGCACCACTTCGTGGTGGACCTGAGCCCCTTCGGCCTGGACAACCCGAACGAAGTGTTCTTCGCGGCGGACCGCCCGTACGGGCTCATCGAAGCCAACTTCGAGCGCGACCTGATCTCCGATCCGGGCAACGCCTGGGACGGCATCGCCGGCTTCTGCTAAACCTTTCTCCGTTTCCGGGTTGGCCGGCGCCAGGGCTGAACAGCACCTGGTTCCGGCCACCCCGGCCTCAGCCATACCCAAAAGACCCCAGGCCATAGCCAAAAGCCGTTCTTCGGCTCGGATTGTTAGCCAGACATATCAGCCAGATCAAGGTGTCTGCCCCAAATCAGGAAGTCTGCCATGAACACCAAGAAGAAAACCCGTCCCGCAGGGAGCCCCAGCACCCGGCCCGAAGACCAACGCCTTTCCATCGGCAGCTCCTTCGCCTACGGATTCCAGCACGTCCTGACCATGTACGGCGGAATCATCGCCCCGCCCCTCATCATTGGCGCGGCCGCCGGAATGTCCTCGCAGGACATCGGCCTGCTGATCGCCGCCTGTCTCTTCGTCGGCGGGCTCGCCACCATCCTCCAGACCGTGGGCATCCCCTTCTTCGGCTCTCAGCTGCCCCTCGTCCAGGGCGTCTCCTTTGCCGGCGTGTCCACGATGGTGGCGATCGTCAACGGCGGCGGCGGCATCCAGGCGGTCTTCGGCTCGGTCATCGTGGCCTCGCTGATCGGCCTGGCCATCACTCCCCTGTTCGCGAAGATCATCAGATTCTTCCCGCCGGTGGTCACCGGCACGGTGATCACGACGATCGGCCTGACCCTGATGCCGGTGGCAGCCAACTGGGCGATGGGCGGAAACGCCAAGGCCGACAACTACGGCAGCGTGGCGAACATCGGCCTCGCCGCCGCCACCACCGCCGTTGTGCTGCTGCTGAGCAAGGTGGGCAACGCCGCGATCTCGCGGCTGTCGATCCTGCTGGCCATGATCATCGGCACCGTCATCGCAGCCGTCACGGGCATGGCTGACTTTTCCAAGGTGGGCCAGGGCGACATCGTCGCCTTCCCCACCCCCTTCGCCTTCGGCATGCCCACCTTCGAAATCGCGTCGATCGTCTCGATGCTGATCGTCATCCTGGTCACGCTGACCGAAACCTCGGCGGACATCATCGCCGTCGGTGAAATCGTTGACACCAAGGTGGACTCCAAGCGCATCGGCAACGGCCTGCGCGCGGACATGCTCTCCAGCGCCATTTCGCCGATCTTCAACTCCTTCACGCAGAGCGCCTTCGCCCAGAACGTCGGGCTCGTGGCGATCACCGGCGTCAAGAGCCGCTTCGTGGTCAGCGCCGGCGGCCTCATCCTGGTAATCCTCGGCCTCCTGCCCGTCCTCGGCCGGGTGGTCGCGGCGGTCCCGACCCCCGTACTTGGCGGGGCCGGCGTCGTGCTCTTCGGCACCGTGGCAGCCAGCGGCATCCGCACCCTGGCCAAGGTGGAATACCGCAACAACATGAACCTGATCGTGGTGGCGGCATCCATCGGCTTCGGCATGATCCCGATCGCCGCCCCCAAGTTCTACGACCACTTCCCGTCCTGGTTCTCCACGATCTTCCACTCCGGCATCAGCTCCGCGGCCGTGATGGCCATCCTGCTGAACGTGCTCTTCAACCACTTCAAGAAGGGCAACTCCGACAACCAGTCGGTGTTCGTGGCCGGTACGGCACGCGTGGTAACCGAAGCCGACCTCGCCTGCCTGGCGCACGGCGACCGTTTCGAAAACGGCAAACTGATCGATGCCGACGGCAACGAGGTCCCCATCAAAACATCCGCCGACCACTAAGAAGGAGGTTTCAACGACGAAGCTTCAGTATTGAATGGTAAGAGCCGCCGGACACCAGCGTGTCCGGCGGCTCGCTTCGTGAGACGGTTGTTTCATGAGGATCGACGAGCGCATCGGGCGGCATTACCCCGAGCTGGGGCCGCAGGAACAGAAGGCGGCTGACACCCTCCTGGACCATCTGGGCGATCTCGCCATGTACAACGCCGCCGAACTCTCCCGCCTCAGCGGAGTTTCCAAGGCGACCATGAGCCGGCTGTTCCGCCGGCTCGGCTTCGCGGACTTCAACGAGGTCAAGGAGCACACCCGGACCCTGCGCGCCACCGGGGTCCCCGTGGCCGCCCATGAAGAGGGCGACGTCGCCGCGCACCTGGCCCATGAGCTGGAGAACCTGCGCCGCACCTTCGAACAGCTCGACGCCGGCCAGCTCACCGCTGCCGCGGAGGCGCTGGCCTCCGCCAGGCAGCTGCTGCTGATCGGCTTCCGCAACAGCTTTCCGCTCGCGCTGCACCTGCGCCAGCAGTTGCTGCAATGCCGCGCGAGCGTGGCCGCCGCCCCGCAGCCGGGCCAAAGCATCGGTGAGGAACTGGCCGGGTACGGAACGGACGACGTCGTCCTGCTGCTGGGATTCCGACGGCGGCCGGCGGCCTTCGCGGCCGTCCTCGAGGCGGCTGCCGCAGGCGGCGCCACCACGGTGCTGATCGGCGATCCAAGCGCCCGCCGCTTTGCGTCCCAGGCGGACATCTGGCTTGAATGCCCGGTGGACAGCGTGTCGGCCTTCGACAGCTACGCCTCGGCCATGAGCCTCATGAGCGTGCTCGCCAACGGGGTGCTCGCGGTGCGCACGAAAGCCGGCCGGGACCGGATCCGGGAGGCGACAGGCATCTTCAGCGCCCTGGGCGAACTGGAGTCCTGAACCGCGGCGATCCCGTAATACACAAGGTCTTCTTCAGGCAGAAACAGCGGTGTAACATCCGTTCCACAAACTTGGGTTTATGAAACGGTCGGTCCGGCCGTGAACCTACCCCTGAGGAGCAACATGGCTGAACTTGTGACCGCGGCCGGCACCGACGCCGGCGCCGTCAAGCCCGGGTATGACCACCGCCTCGCCAACAAGGACCTCGTCCCGCTGGAGAAGCAGGGCTGGGGCGCCTACAACATCTTCGCCTTCTGGATGTCCGACGTGCACAGCGTGGGCGGCTACGTCACCGCCGGCAGCCTCTTCGCCCTGGGAATTGCGAGCTGGCAGGTGCTCCTGTCGCTGATCATCGGCATCGTGATCGTGCAGGTGTTCACCAACCTGGTGGCCAAGCCGAGCCAGAAGACCGGCGTCCCCTACCCCGTGATCAACCGCGCGATCTTCGGCGTCAAGGGCGCGAACATCCCGGCGGTCATCCGCGGCCTTATCGCCATCGCCTGGTACGGCGTGCAGACCTTTCTGGCCGCCGAGTCGCTGAACATCATCTTCTTGAAGTTCATCCCCGCCACCCACGCCCTCGCCACTGAGTACTCCTTCCTGGGCCTGTCAGCCCTCGGCTGGATCTCCTATGCGATCCTCTGGGTGGCGCAGGCCGCGGTGTTCTGGAACGGCATGGAAACCATCCGCAAGTTCATCGACTTCGCCGGCCCCGCCGTCTACGTCGTCATGATCGTCCTGGCCATCTACCTGGTGTCCCAGGCGGGCTGGGACAAGATCAGCCTGGACCTCTCCGTGGGCGAACCGCTGGACTTCTGGTCCTCCATCCCGGTGATGCTCAGCGCGATCGCGATCGTGGTGTCCTACTTCTCCGGCCCCATGCTGAACTTCGGCGATTTCGCCCGCTACGGCAGCTCGTTCAAGGCAGTCAAGAAGGGCAACCTGCTCGGCCTGCCGGTCAACTTCCTGTTCTTCTCGCTGCTGACTGTCATCACGGCGTCGGCCACCGTTCCGGTCTTCGGCGAGCTCCTCACGGACCCCATCCACACCGTGGAGCGGATCGACACCCCGTTCGCCATCCTGCTGGGCGGCCTGACCTTCGTCACCGCCACCGTGGGCATCAACATCGTGGCCAACTTCATCTCACCGGCGTTCGATTTCTCCAACGTGGCCCCGCACCGGATCAGCTGGCGCACGGGCGGCATGATCGCCGCCGTCGGCTCCGTGATCCTGCTCCCGTGGAACTGGTACAGCAACGCCACGGCCATCCACTACTCGCTGGGCATCCTGGGCGCACTCATCGGCCCGCTGTTCGGCATCCTGATCGCCGGGTACTACCTGGTCAGCCGGCAGAAGGTCTGGGTGGACGAGATGTACACCATGGATCCGGCCGGCAAATACTGGTTCAGGAACGGCTACAACCCCAATGCCATCAAGGCAGTGGCCATCAGCGGCGCCGTGTCCATCGCCTCGGTCATCATTCCCAAGCTGCTCCTCGACACCGGCGCCACCGGCGTGGATGCCACCTGGCTGGGCAACTACAGCTGGTTCATCGGCTGCGGCCTGGGCCTGGTGGTCTTCCGCCGGCTCGAGAAGAGCTCGCCGATGATCAACATCGACCACGACGGCGGCGAGGTCAACGACGGAGCCCTCCCCGAGGCCTAGGCAAATGGCCGAGCGTACAGCTGGGGCCCCGGATCCGCGGATTCCAGGGCCCCAACTGTACGTTCGCGCCGGGTTAGCTGCGCTTAGGTGCTCAGTTCCGGTTCAGCTCCACGGAAATCGCCTGGGCCGCTTCGCGAAGCATGGGCACGGCACGCTCGCCGAAGCCCTGGTCCACGCGGGTGACCGGACCGGAGACGGAGATGGCCGTGGGCGTCGGAGCATTGGGAACGGCCATGGCGAAGCACCGCACTCCGAGCTCCTGCTCTTCTTCGTCGATCGAGTAGCCGCGTTCCCGGATGAGCTTGAGGTCATGCAGCAGCGCATCGATGTCGCCGATGCTCTTCGCGGTGGGCGTGGGCATACCCGTGCGGGCCACGATCCCGCGGACCACCTCGTCATCCAGTTGCGCCAGGATCGCCTTGCCGACGCCGGTGTCATGGGTGTGGGCGCGGCGGCCCACCTCGGTGAACATGCGCATGGAGTGCGGCGAGGGAACCTGTGCGACGTAAATGACCATGTCCGAATCCAGCACGGCCATGTTCGAGGTTTCACCCAGGCGGTCCACCAGCGACTTCAGCTGCGGACGCGCCAGTGCGCCGAGTTGCTTGTTGGCGCCGTCGCCAAGCCGGATCAGCCGCGGCCCCAGGGCGTAGCGGCGGTTGGGAAGCTGCCGGATATAGCCCAGCGCCACGAGGGTACGCAGCAGGCGGTGGATGGTGGGCAGCGGAAGATCGGTCGACGACGACAGTTCGCTGAGCGTAACGTCACCGCCGGCATCCGTGATCAGTTCCAGCAGTTCGAAGACGCGCTCGACGGACTGCACGCCTCCCGAGGGCTTTTCAGCCATTCCGTTGTCTCCTATGGCTCGGAATCCGACAACTCTTATCCGCATCGTGAAAAAAGTTGTTTAGGTTTTCAAGATACCGCACCAAAGCCCCCTGCGGTCACCTTCAGTAGAAAGCTTGTGTTTCCACTTTGTAGATAATAATATCCATAATACGAAAACACTAGCGAGGCACACCGGTCCGTAAGGACCCGCAACAGGAGGACATTCAATGGCGAACCCGGGCCCCGGAAACTCAATCACCTTGCGCGTCGCCGCACCGTCGAGCTTCACTGCCACCAGTGAGATCGCAGCGGCCGTCGCGGCCGCCGGCGCAGCCGTCACCGCACTGGACGTCACCGAGTCCCACCACGACACGATCGTCGTCGACGTTACGTGCAACACCACCGGCGAGGAGCACGCCGACGAGGTCAAGAAGGCCCTGAACGCGCTCGACGGCGTCACGGTCCAGCACGTCTCGGACCGTACCTTCCTCATGCACCTGGGCGGCAAGCTCGAAGTGGTCCCGAAGGTGCCGCTGCGCAACCGCGACGATCTGTCCCGCGCCTACACCCCCGGCGTCGCACGCGTCTGCCTGGCCATCGCCGAGGATCCGTCCGCGGCCCGTAACCTGACGGTCAAGCGCAACACGGTCGCCGTCGTCACCGATGGCTCCGCCGTGCTGGGCCTGGGCAACATCGGACCCGCCGCCGCCCTGCCGGTCATGGAGGGCAAGGCCGCCCTCTTCAAGCAGTTCGCCAACGTGGATGCCTGGCCGGTCTGCCTGGACACCCAGGACACCGAGGAAATCATCCGCACCGTCAAGCTCCTGGCTCCCGTCTTCGGCGGTGTGAACCTCGAGGACATCGCCGCTCCCCGCTGCTTCGAAATCGAGGCACGCCTGCGCGAAGAACTCGACATCCCCGTCTTCCACGACGACCAGCACGGCACCGCCATCGTCACCCTCGCAGCGCTCGTCAACGCCCTGCGCGTAGTGGACAAGAAGATCGCAGACGTCAAGATCGTCGTCTCCGGCGTGGGCGCCGCCGGTTCCGCCATCATCCAGCTCCTCAAGGCCCAGGGCGCCCAGCACATCGTGGCCGCCGGCCGCTCCGGCGCCATCCACCACGGTGAGAGCTACAACGACCAGCACCGCACCTGGATCGCGGAAAACACCAACGAAGAGGGATTCTCCGGCACCCTCCACGAAGCCCTCGTGGGTGCGGACGTGTTCATCGGCGTCTCCGCACCGAACATCCTGGGCGAAGCGCAGATCGCGTCCATGGCCGAGGACGCCATCGTCTTCGCCATGGCCAACCCCACCCCCGAGGTGGACCCGACCATCGCTTCCAAGCACGCCGCCGTCGTGGCCACCGGCCGCAGCGACTTCCCGAACCAGATCAACAATGTCCTGGCCTTCCCGGGCCTGTTCCGCGGCCTCCTGGACGCCGGGGCGAGCGACATCACCCCGGACATGCTGGTGGCCGCCGCCGAGGCCATCGCCAAGCGCGTCGCTGACGATGAGCTCAATGCGAGCTACATTATTCCCAGCATTTTCGACCCGCACGTGACGGCCGACGTCGCAACCGCCGTTGCGAACGCAGCACACGCCGCCGCCCAGTCCACTGCCGCCGTTCCGGCCGGCGCCCACTAGGAAGGACCCGCTCCATGGCTCTTACCGTCACCGATCCCCAGCCGATCGAACGTGCCGAAGAAATCCTGACCCCCAAGGCCCTGGCCTTCGTCGAGGAACTCCACAAGCGCTTCGCGGGCACCCGTTCGGAGCTCCTCGCAGCCCGCGCGGCCAAGCGCGAAGAGGTTGCCCGCACCGGCAAGCTCGATTTCCTTCCCGAGACGAAGGAAATCCGCGACGGCGACTGGAAGGTCGCCGAAGCCCCGGCCGCGCTGCAGGACCGCCGCGTCGAAATGACCGGCCCGGCTTCCCCCGTCAAGATGGCCATCAACGCCCTCAACTCGGGCGCCAAAGTGTGGCTCGCGGACCTTGAAGACGCCAGCACCCCCACCTGGGCCAACGTCATCGACGCCATCCTGAACCTGCGTGACGCCGCCGCCGGCACCCTGGCCTACACCTCTCCGGAGGGCAAGGAATACCGCCTGCGCACGGATGCCCCGCTGGCCGTCGTCGTCACCCGCCCCCGCGGCTGGCACATGGACGAGCGCCACCTGCTCCTCGACGGCGCACCCACCGTGGGCGCGCTGGTGGACTTCGGCCTGCACTTCTTCCACACGGCCAAGCAGCTGCTCCTCAACGGCCACGGCCCGTTCTACTACCTGCCCAAGATGGAGAGCTACCTCGAGGCCCGCCTCTGGAACGACATCTTCGTCTTCGCCCAGGACTACATCGGCATCCCGCAGGGCAGCATCCGCGGCACCATGCTGATCGAAACCATCCCGGCTGCCTTCCAGATGGAAGAGTTCCTCTACGAGTTGCGCGACCACGCCTCCGGCCTGAACGCCGGCCGCTGGGACTACCTGTTCAGCATCGTGAAGTACTTCCGCGATGCCGGCGAGTCCTTCATCCTGCCGGACCGCGCCTCCGTGGTCATGACCGCGCCGTTCATGCGCGCCTACACCGAACTGCTGGTCAAGACCTGCCACAAGCGGGGCGCCTTCGCGATGGGCGGCATGGCCGCCGTCATCCCGAACCGCCGCGAACCGGAAGTCACCGCCCAGGCCTTCGAAAAGGTCCGGGCGGACAAGACCCGCGAGGCGAACGACGGCTTCGACGGTTCCTGGGTTGCGCACCCGGACCTGGTCTCCACCTGTCAGGAAGTGTTCGACTCCGTGCTCGGCGACAAGCCGAACCAGCTCGACAAGCAGCGCCCGGAGGTTTCCGTCACCGCCGAGCAGCTCCTGGACGTGCCGTCCGCCGGCGGCGAGGTCACCGAGGCGGGCATGCGCCTGAACCTCTACGTCGCCGTCGCCTACACCGCGGTGTGGCTCTCGGGCAGCGGCGCCGTCGCCATCCACAACCTCATGGAGGACGCCGCGACGGCGGAAATCTCCCGTTCGCAGGTGTGGCAGCAGATCCGCAACAAGTCCGTCCTGGCGGACACCGGGAACACTGTCACCCGTGAGCTCGTCACCAGGATCCTGGGTGAAGAGACCGAACGTCTGCGCGGCGAAGTGGATGCGGAATCATTCGCCAAGTACTACGAGCCGGCCAGCCGCCTGATCGCGGACATCTGCCTCTCCGAGGACTACACGGACTTCCTCACCACCCCCGCCTACGAGCTGGTGTAGGGATGGCCGCACATTCCCTCAGCGCGGCGGATCTCGCCGCCATCGATTCCAGGCTGGCCGCCACGGACCAGCTGCTGGAACGCAACTACCCAGGCGACAGCGGCAGCCGCCAGCCCGTGCACACCGTGTACGTGCCCGCGGACCGTTTCACGCCGTCGCTCGCCTCCGAATGGGGCGCCCAGGCGCTCGCGACGGCGGAGGAGCACGGCGGTCTCGAGAAGCTCGGCGCGCTGCTGGGCCAGGAGCCCGGGCTGGCGGCCGCCGTCGCCGGCCGGGTCGCGGCCAAGCTGCGCAGCGAGCCCATCGAGGACCTGCGCCTGGACTTCGAGGACGGCTACGGCGACCGCGGCGACGAGGCTGAGGACGTGGCCGCAGTCGCGGCGGCGCAGGCCGTCAGCGAGGCCGTGGCCGGTGGTTCGGCCCCGCCGTTCATCGGCATCCGCTTCAAGTGCTTCGAGGCGCCCACCCGGGCCCGCGGCCTGAAGACGCTGGACCTCTTCGTTTCCACCCTGGCATCGGCGGGCGAACTGCCCGAAGGCCTGGTGCTGACTCTGCCCAAGGTCACCACGGTGGCCCAGGTCGAGGCCATGGACTTCGCGGTCTCCCGCCTGGAGGAGATCCACTCGCTGCCGGCCGGCCGGCTGCGCTTCGAGGTCCAAGTCGAAACCCCGCAGCTGATCCTCGGCCCGGAAGGCACTTCGCCGGTGGCCCAACTGCCGCACGCGGTTCCCGGACGCATCAGCGGCCTGCACTACGGCACCTACGACTACTCCGCGTCACTGCAGATCGCGGCCGAGTACCAGTCCATGGAGCACCCCGTGGCCGACTTCGCCAAGGAAGTCATGCAGCTGGCCGTGGCGGGCACCGGCATCCGCCTGTCCGATGGCTCCACCAACATCATCCCCGTGGGTGACAACGTGGAGAACGCCTGGAAGCTGCACGGCCGCCTGGTCCGCCGTTCCCTGGAGCGCGGCTACTACCAAGGCTGGGACCTGCACGCCAACCAGCTGCCCAGCCGCTTCGCCGCCACCTACGCCTTCTACCGCGAAGGCCTGCCGGCAGCGGCGGCACGGCTGCGGAACTACGTCGAACGCACCGAGGGCGGCGTCATGGACGAGCCGGCCACCGCACGCGCGCTGGCGGCGTTCATCCTGCGAGGCGTCCAGTGCGGCGCGGTCGGTACCGAAGAAGTCCTGGCGCTTGCCGGCGTCGAACTCCCCCGCCTGACCGTCCTGGCACACCCGCGACTCGCCACCACTTCGAAGTAAAGGACTCACCATGGGCAACTACTACTACCCCGCGGGTGGCCTGCCGCCGCAGACCCACCTCACCACCGAGCGCGCGATCGTCACCGAGGCGTACACGGTGATCCCCAAGGGTGTGCTGACGGACATCGTGACGAGCCTCCTGCCGGGCTTCAGCAAGACCCGCTCCTGGATCATCGCCCGCCCGATCTCCGGCTTTGCCACCACGTTCTCGCAGCTCATCGTCGAGGTGGCGCCGGGCGGCGGTGCGCCGAAGGCAGAGTTCGAGGCCGGCGTCGAAGGCGTGATCTTCGTGGTCAAGGGCACCCTGAACCTGGACCTCAAGGGCGAGAAGCACATCATGGAAGAGGGCGGCTACGCCTACCTCGCCGCCGGCGACGAATGGGGCGTGGAGAACACCTCGGACGACATCGCCACCTTCCACTGGATCCGCAAGGCCTACGACCGCCTGGAAGGCTACGAGGCGAAGTCCTTCGTCACTAACGAGAAGGACGTGGAAGCCACCGCGATGCCGGACACCGACGGCGTCTGGAAGACCCAGCGCTTCGTCCCCTCCGACGACCTGGCGCACGACATGCAGGTCAACATCGTGACCTTCCAGCCCGGCGGCGTGATCCCGTTCCCGGAGACCCACGTCATGGAGCACGGCCTGTACGTCCTGGAAGGCAAGGCCATGTACCTGCTCAACAAGGACTGGGTTGAGGTGGAGGCCGGCGACTACATGTGGCTGCGCGCCTTCTGCCCGCAGGCCTGCTATGCCAGCGGCCCGGGCCAGTTCCGCTACCTGCTGTACAAGGACCAGAACCGCCAGATCAAGCTCACCGGCGCACCGCTGCCGGGCTAGGCGTTCAGGGCTTCTGCCGCCGGATCCATCTCGATGGATCCGGCGGTTCCCGGTTTAACCGGTCCTGCGGCGTTATTGGGTCCTGCGGCCGAGCCGGTGCCCGGCCCAGAAGGCCAGGAGCAGCAGCCCGACGACGGCGATCAGGTAACCGTTTTGCGTCATTGGTCCAACAAGGGCAGCACCGCTGGTGCTGAACGGGTTATTGGCCAGCGGGGCGTAGGCAACCCAGCCAAACTCGAGGGGCTGGGTACTGCCGATCAATGCGGTCACCACGCCCGCGACCACCACCAGCGTTCCCAGCAAAGGCACGACGACGGCCATCGCCTTCCCCTTGTTTGGCGCCTTGACCGGTTCTTCCGGATTGTTCTGATCCCCCAAAGATTCCATGCCCGCCAGAGTAGCAGCGCCGCCGTCGGGCAGTCTTGAACGCGCGATGTCGCTGGAGCGCTGCGAAGTCGCCGCAACGTCCCAGCGACCCAGCAGCGCTCCCGCGACCAGGCTGAAAGGCCCCTACTTTCCCGGGCCTCCCGCGATCCGGTAGTCCGGCACCGGAGCCACAGGGCGGGCAACGTCACCCTGCTAGGGTTCCGTGCATGGATGAAAATTTGGGGAACGACGGCGGTGCTCCTGTCGGGCGGGATCCTCGCCCGGGTTTCTGAAGCGGCGCGGATCGCGCGGGCGCTCGCTCCGTCAATCGTGGTGCTGGAGGACTGCGACCTGATCGCCGAGGACCGCAGTTTCGGCCACGGCCCGCAGCCCCTGCTCTTCGAGGTGCTGGACGCCATGGACGGCCTGGACAGTGATGCCGACGTCGCCTTCGTCCTCACCACCAACCGGGTGGACATGCTCGAACGTGCCCTGGCGCAACGGCCCGGACGCGTGGACCTGGCCGTCGAGATCCCGCTGCCCTCGGAACACGAACGCGAACGGCTCCTGGAGCTGTATTCCTCGGGCCTGGGCTTCTCAGGGGCCGCGCTCGAAGCCGCGTCGGCCCGCACCGCCGGGACCACG
Organism: Arthrobacter sp. R-11; assembly: GCF_049913155.1. Lineage (GTDB taxonomy): Bacteria > Actinomycetota > Actinomycetes > Actinomycetales > Micrococcaceae > Arthrobacter. The sequence goes on from NZ_CP183979.1 coordinate 3,653,360, forward strand.
GCGTCGTTCGCCAAGGAACTGGTACGCCGCGCGGTGGTGGCCGCGGCACTGGCCGGAGCCGCGCCGTCGGATGCCCACTTGGAGGTCGCGGTTGAGCAGTTGATGGCGGACAGCGAAGCCCTCACGCGCAGTCTGCTGGGCAGCAACGGACAGCATCCCGACGGCGGCGCTCCTGCGGGACCTTTTCCGGGTCCCTCGCCGTTTCCTGCACCGTTTCCGGGTCCGGGAGTCCGTCCGGGAGTCCGTCCGGGAGTCCGTCCGGGGCCGCCCACCGGACCCTACACCTCGACCCTGACCATCGCCTCCCCGCCGGAGCCGGGCAACGAAACGTGGCCCGCTCAGGCCACGGAATCCTCCGGTGCGCCACCGGTCTCAGGCGGCGCCCAGGTGAGCTCGACCATGACGCCGTCGTTGTCCTCGTCGATCCTGAGCCGCAGTTCCTCCCCAAAGAGGAAGTCATGTTGAAGGTCCCGCCCGTCGATGCGCGCCGCCTCCGCGAGCTTGGTCATGGCCGAGGCCATCGCCCGGCCCCAGTCGTGCGGGTGCTTGCTGGACGCCTTTTCAAGGGCTGAATACCTGACCATGGTTTCAATTGTTCTCCGATGTGTCCCGTTCTGCCAGAGCACCGGCCGGGACTAGGAGCCTGGCCCCGCAGTATCTCCGATGGGCACGTTGCTCCGGTGCGCCCTGCCCCGGTCCAGTTGCATGGCGCTCGTCACGAGGGCGAAGTGGCTGAAGGCCTGGGGCATGTTCCCCAACTGCCGCCGGGTCAACGGGTCCCATTCTTCGCTGAGCAGCCCCACGTCGTTCCGGAGGGAGAGCAGGCGCTCGAACAATTCAGTGGCTTCGCCGGCACGTCCCGCGCCAAGAAGCGCATCGACCAGCCAGAAGGAGCAGGCGAGGAATACCCCCTCCCCTCCCGGCAAGCCGTCATCGCTCTCCTCCGTGCGGTACCGCAGCACGAAGCCGTCCACGGTCAGCTCGCGCTGGATGGCCTCGATGGTGCCGATCACCCGCGGATCATCATGGGACAGGAAGCCCACCTTGGGGATCAGCAGCAGGCTCGCGTCCAGTTCCTGGCTGCCATACGACTGCACGAAGGTGTTGCGCCCGGCATCGAAACCCCGCTCCATGACCTCCCGGTGAATGGTGTCGCGCAGGGCCGCCCAGCGCTCGAGCGGTCCCGGCAGTCCAGTTTCGCCGATCGCCTTGACCATGCGGTCGGCAGCCACCCAGGCCATCACTTTTGAATGGGTGAAATGGCGCCTCGGCCCGCGCATTTCCCACAATCCGTTGTCCGGCTGGTGCCAGATCTGTTCCAGGTGACCCATCAGGGCCTGCTGGAGGGGCCAGGAATCGTCACCTTTCCCCTTGCCTCCGCCGAGGAGGCCCGCCCTGGTCAAGGACAGGCAATCCAGCACTTCGCCCCAGACATCCAACTGCAATTGCTCCGCGGCGGCGTTGCCTGTGCGGACGGGCTGTGATCCCTGGTAGCCGGACAGCCAGCCGAGGGCATTCTCGGGAAGGCGGCGCTCGCCGTGCAGTCCATACATGATCTGCAGGTCCGCCGGATCACCGGCCACCGCGCGCAGGAGCCAGTCCCGCCAGGCGACGGCCTCCTCCGTGTAGCCCGCCGCGAGCAGGGATTGCAGTGTCAGCGTGGCATCGCGGAGCCAGCAGTAGCGGTAGTCCCAGTTCCGCGGCCCGCCGAGCTGTTCGGGAAGCGAGGTGGTGGGAGCAGCCACGATCCCGCCCGTCGGTGCGTAGCTGAGCGCCTTGAGGGTGATCAGGGAACGTTCGACGGCGGCATGGTAGGGCCCGGCGTCCGCGCAGTGGGCGGACCATTCGGTCCAGAACTGTTCGGTGTCCGCCAGCGCGGCGACGGGGTCCACGGACCGGGGCCGCGGAAGGTGGCTCGGCGCCCATGTCAGCACGAACGGGACCGTCTCCCCTTCCCCGACAGTGAACTCGCTGACCGTGCGCATCTCTACGCCCTTGAGCGGTGCCGCTGTTTCCAGATAGACCGAGTCCGGGCCTGCAACAGCGCCGATTCCGTGCGGATTCCGTCGGACCCACGGCACCACATGGCCGTAATCGAAACGGAGGGTCAGTTCGCCGCGCATCCGCACGCTGCCCCGGATTCCCTCGACCACCCTGACGATATCGGCAACCTCGTCGCGCGGCGGCATGAAGTCCGTGACCCGGACGTGGCCCTCGTCGTTCTCCCATTCGCTCACCAAGACCAGGGTTCCCGGGCGGTAACCGCGTCGGGTACAGGGGCCGCCATCCGCCGGCGCCAGGAGCCAGCGGCCGGCGTCGGAGGTATCAAGCAAAGCAGCGAAGCACGCCGGCGAGTCGAAACGCGGCAGGCACAACCAGTCAATGGACCCTTCGGTGCTGACGAGGGCCGCAGTATGCAGGTCACCGATCATGGCATAGTCCTCGATGCCGACCGGTCCGCCGGAGGCCGGTCCACCGGAGGCCGGTCCACCAGAGGCCGGTCCGCCGGAGGCCGGTCCGCCAGAGGCCGGTCCGCCAGAGGCCGGTCCGCCAGAGGCCGGTCCACCAGAGGCCGGTCCGCCGGAGGCCGCTGCGGCGCCCGCCGAAAAGCTCATTGCCGGGTTCCCAGGAAGGACCCGACGGCGGCAATCGCCCGCTCCGTAATCGCCTCCCTGTCTCCGCCGCCGTCCACTTCCACCACGATTCCGCGCTCCGAATACGCCGAGACCACCGGCTGGGTTTCCTCCCTGTACAGCTCCAGGCGGCGGCGGATCACCGGGGCGGTGTCGTCGCTGCGTCCTTGCTCCCGTGCACGTTTGAGGAGGCGCTGGACCAGTTCCTCGTCCTCCGCGGCCAACTGCACGACGACGTCCAGCCGCTGGCCTTTGCCCTCCAGCAGGGCGTCGAGCGCGGCAAGTTGGGCCACGTTGCGCGGATAGCCGTCCAGGAGGAAGCCGTTCCTGACGTCGTCGTCCGCAAGGCGGCGGGCCACCATCGCATCGGTGAGCCGGTCCGGCACCAGCTCGCCCTTGTCCATGAAGGCGCGGGCCTCGGCCCCCAGTTCCGTCAGCTCACGCACGTGGGAGCGGAAGAGCTCGCCCGTGGAAACGGGAAGGATGCCGAAATGGGCTGCGAGGTATTCGGCCTGGGTGCCCTTCCCGGAACCGGGCGCGCCGATGATGATCATGCGGGTCATGCCTGAGCCTAGCAACGGGCAAGCTCGTTGGCACCTGTTCCGCTGAGCCGGCCGACCGGCGCAAGCTTTTATCCAAATGCGGGAGTAATTACGTGCTAGCACGGAAGCGCAGGACACCGGCCCGGGAGCACCATTGATTTCGGGCCAGGAACCCCTGGCCCTAGCGGGGGACCCGCACCAAAGAGGGACCTCCACTGATTGCCGGCAGGCCGGAGCATACAGCCCGGCCGCGGATGTCCGTTCACCTCCGCACCGCCCGGTTCACATCACACCCCAGGAGAGAAATGCGCACCAACACCTTGTCCCGGCCCAAGCGCGCCCGGATCATCTCAGCACTCGCCGTGAGCCTCGGCCTTGCCGGAGCCGGCTTGGCCCTCGGCACGCCTGCCCAGGCCAGCACCCTCTATTCCTGTACGGTCACGCCGTTGAAGCCGATCTTCGCGTACATCAACAGCAACGGAGTGAAGGTCCTCGACTACCGGATCACTGCGAGCTGCACGGGCAGCCGCTCCCTCTACATCCAGCAGCAGCGCTGGGAAGACGATAGCTGGCCGAACGGCGACGACTACCTGGGCGGCACGGACTTCAGCCGCTACCTCAGCGCCGGCACCAGCACCACCATCCACAACTACCGCACTTTGGTGGACGGTGAGATCGGCTACGAGGAGGTCTACCAGAAGGTCCGTTTCAAGGTGGGCAGCGGCGGAGTCTGGTCGGGCTACACGGGCTGGCAGAACAGCGCGATCCTGTCGATCTCGAACTGAACCCGCGGCAGTGAAGCCGGCCCGGTGCGTTTGCGTACCGGGCCGGCTCTTGCGTGTTCAGAAGCCGGCGCGTTCAGAAGCCGGCGCGTTCAGAAGCCGGCGCGTTCAGAAGCCGGCGCGTCAGCGGCCTCCTCCGGAACGCAAATAGCTCAGGACGGCGAGTACCCGGCGGTGGTCTTCGGGTTCCGGCCGCAGGTTGAATTTCACGAAGATGCTGCGGATATGGGCTTCCACGGTCCGTTCACCGAGGAACAGGCAGCGGCTGATCGCCTGGTTGGTGCGCCCCTCGGCCATGAGTTCCAGTACCTCCCGTTCCCGGCTGCTCAGCTCCTCCCTGCCCTGCCGGGGTTCCTGCGGGCGCGAAACCAGGCGGGACACCAGCTCGGGGTCGACGGCGGTGCCACCGGTGGCCACCCGCCGCAAGGCGTCAAGGAAATCCTCGATGTCGGAGACGCGTTCCTTCAGCAGGTAGCCGAGGCCCTTCGCGCCATCGAGGCCGGCAGCATCGGCTCCCCCGGCGAACAGGGACATCGCGTTCTCCGTCTCCACATACTGCGACAGCAGCAACACCCCGGTGTCCGGATACCGGCGCCTGATCTCCCTGGCGGCTTCGATCCCCTCGGTCGCGTAGCCGGGCGGCATGCGGATGTCCACGACGGCGGCATCCGGACGCTCGCGCTCGACGCAGCCGAGCAGCTCTGCGGCATCGCCGGCTTCGCACACCACTGTCATTCCTTCGGCTTCCAGCAGTGCCGCCAGGCCCCTGCGCAGCAAAGCGGAATCATCCGCGATGGCAATCCTCAATGTCACGGAAGCCCTCCTTCGCTTTCGACGGCAGGCAGTTCCGGAACCGAAGCGGGTTCCGCGGAGAACGGCAGGACCGCCGTCACGGTTGTCCCCTGCCCCGGTGGGCTGACGACGTCGAAGGTGCCGCCCAGCGCGGCCGCGCGGTCCGCAAGTCCCATCAGTCCGCCGTCGGGCCCGGGGGCGGCGCCTCCCCTCCCGTTGTCCTCGACCACCACGGTCAGCCGGTCCGCAGTACCGGTGGCGCGGGCCCGGATCATGGTTGCCCCGGCATGCTTGGCGGTGTTTGTCACGGCCTCGGCGCAAATGAAGTAGGCGGCAAGTTCCACGGCAGGAGGCACGGGAGCGGCAAGCTCCACCCGGACATCCATGGGCACTGGGGTGCGTTCGGCCAGGGCGGTCAGCGATCCGGCGAGCCCCCGCTCGCGAAGCGACGGCGGGTACACGCCGCGGGCGAGTTCACGGAGTTCACCCAGCGCTGTGTTGAGTTCCCCGGCGGCGTGCCCGATCAGCTCCCGGACGTCGCCGTCGGGCGCGAGCCGCCTGGCCCGGGCCAGCTCCATGGCCACGGCCACCAGCCGCTGCTGGGCGCCGTCGTGCAGGTCCCGCTCCAGCTGGCGGCGGCGGGCGTCTCCGGCGGTGACAATGCGTTCGCGGGAGCGGCGCACTTCGATCAGCTGTTCGCGCAGCTGCTGTTCCATGTTGCGGTTGTCCAGGGTGAGCGAGGTGGCGCTGCGCACGGCTTCGAGCAGTTGGGGCTGGTCCCGGAGCGCCTGGTCGAAAACCAGCGCGCCCACCGGCAAGCCCTTGCGTTCCAGGACCATCGCCGCGCGGCCGCTGTGTTCCGCCGGCAGTTCGCGTGCCCTGCCGTGCCCGTCGACGAAGCCAGGCTGCCCGGGAGACCACTGCCACAGTTCCAGGCTCGGGTCCCGGACGGTCTTCCGCAGCGCGTCGGTGAGCCGTTCATTGAGCGGCGCCGAGCCGATCTCCACCATGAGCTCGCTGAGGGCGCCCCGCGCAAAGCGGTAGCGCCACAAGCCCACCAGGACCGCCAGGGGGACCACCGCCGTCGCGGGATATTGCCACAGCAGCGCCTCGGAGGCCTGCGGCCCGGAGAACTGGACGACGGCGGCGGCGACCCAGATGGTTGCTCCGGTTTTGAGAATCAGGGCGAAGCCGAGCGGCAGGAAGGAACTCCGGTAGGCCGGGGTGCCGGCGTGCCAGCGCATCGCCAGGAGCAGCACGATGGCCAGGCCCACGCAGATCTGCACCACCCGGGCGGCGTTGCCGATGGCCGTGGTGAGTGCGAGGTCGTCCCAGAGCAGGAGCAGGTTCCGCGAGGTGGATTCTCCCGCTGCGACGTGCAGGCGCGGGTCGAAGAATGCCCAGTTGGCCACGGCGATGGCCAGCCAGAGGGAGAAGAAGAATCCCACGGCCACTTTCTGGAGCCGGGTCTTCAGCGTCCCGGTGGGGAAGCTCAACGCCAGCTGCAGCAAGGGCGGCTGGTACATCAACGTGAGGGTCACGCCGGTGGTGAAGGCCAGGGGATCGCTGGAGCGGCGCAGGCCGGCGGCCAGCCAGAGCCAGCCCGCCAGGACCAGCAGGAATCCCGGCCTGCCGTTCGGCTGGCTCCGCCACGCGGCCACGCCGGAGAGGACAAGGCCCAGCCCCACGGCCAGGAACATCGCGAATTCAAGGAGGCTGAAAGGGACCCTGTCGGCGATCCCGCCCAGATGCACAACGCCCTGGGCGTTGAGCAGCCCGAGCGTGCGGGCCGGGTCCTGCATCGCAAGCGGTGACCAGTCGACGGCCAGCAGCACGACGGCGGCCAGGCCGGCGGTCACCGCCAGCACCCATGCCGTCTGCCGTGGAGTCACCGCGTTTCCCCCTCCGCCACGGCTTAAGATTCCCACGCCGGAGGGCGGCGGGCTACAGGGAATTCAGCGGCAGTTCCGGGCGAAAGCCGGACGCGGCGCCGTCAGTCTTCGCGCTGCAGGCGGGCCAGCGCCATGCGGCGCAGCTCGGCAAGGTTCTTCAGCAGCGGCGCGGCGTTTTTCAGCAGCGGCTCGGCGATTCCAGCGTCGTGCGTTCCGCGGTAGCGGCGGCTGATGTCCATGACGGAAAGAGCCACGGCCACCGGGGAGAGGACCACGGCGGCGTAGATGAAGATCATCCAGGACAGCACGGTCAAGGGTGACTGGCCGCCGCTGAGCCAGCTCAGTCCGCCCAGCAAACCCACCGTCCAGAACAGCAGGACCCCACCAAGCACAACCCCTGCGGGGAAGTACTCGCTCCGCACCACACGCATCAGCTTTTCCACCAGCCGAACCCCATCTTCAACACCCGGATTTCACAACAACCAACACAAGTATGCAGCCGCCAAAAGACCGTTTCAGCCGTTTTGAGGCAGAGGTGACGAAGCTAACTCCGCGGCCTTTTGGACCGGCTCGAGACCGCCTCCCGGGAGACGTTCGGAGTCAATGACAGTTGTGAGTCAACTCACCATGGAGTACTCTTTTTTTGAACCACATATCGTACAAACGTTCGCAGTGCGAACAATCCACAGACACCCAACACCCCGTCTTTCAGCGCGGAAGGACCTCCGGAATGACCAATCTCGCAAGCGGCCCCGCCGTCTCGGCCAGTGACCGCCAACTCAAACGGGCCAAGAAGGCGGCCCTCGCAGCCTTCCTCGGCGGCGCCCTCGAGTACTACGACTTCTTCATCTACGCCACCGCCGCATCGCTGGTCTTCTCGAAGATCTTCTTCCCGTCCGGCGACCCCACCGTTGCCTTGATCGCCTCCTTCGCCACCTTCGGCGTCGCGTACGTTGCCCGCCCGTTCGGCGCAATCGTGTTCGGCCACCTCGGGGACAAGATCGGCCGCAAGAACACCTTGGTGCTGACCCTCGTGCTGATGGGTTCAGCGACCTTCCTGATCGGTGTGCTCCCCGACTTCAACAGCGTCGGATACTGGGCGCCGGCACTGCTGGTGGTCCTTCGGCTTATGCAGGGTCTCTCCGCAGGCGCAGAGACTGCAGGCGCATCCGCCCTGTCCACCGAAGAGGCCCCCGAAGGACGCCGCGGATTCTTCGCCAGCTTTGCCATGAGCGGCATTTCCGCCGGCATTGTGCTGGCATCCCTGGCCTTCCTGCCGGTGGCGGCCATGAGCGAAGCCGAGCGCCTGGCCTGGGGCTGGCGCATCCCGTTCTGGCTCTCGCTGGTGGTGCTGGTGGTGGCCTACCTGGTGCGGCGCTCCCTCGAGGAGCCCGAGGTCTTCGAGGAGAAGCACGACCACGGCGAACTCGTGAAGCTCCCGTTCGCCAAGATGTTCAAGACCCACCCGGCCCAGTTCTTCCAGGTGGCCCTGATGTCCTTCGAGACCGTCACGAACACCTTCATGCAGTCGTTCGGCCTGGCGTACGCCGTGTCGGTAGGCGTCCCGGCCTCCACCATGCTGTGGGTGAGCATCCTCGGCAACGTGATCGCCATCGCCTCGCAGCCGCTGATGGCATGGCTCTCCGACCGCTACGGACGGCGGCCGGTCTTCATCTCGGGCGTACTCGGCTCCGGTGCGATGATTTTCGTGTACTTCTCGGTCATTTCGACCGCAAACGTCCCTATGATCTTCCTGGCCAGCACCCTGATCACCGCGGGCACCTACTCGATGTCCAACGCCATCTACCCGGCCTGGTTCTCCGAGCTCTTCAACGTCAAGGTCCGCTACTCCGGCATGGCCATCGGGCTGCAGGTCGGCATCCTCTGCGCCGGCTTCACTCCCCTGCTGGGCACGGCCCTCGTCGGCGCGGAGAAGGCCAACTGGGGTCCGGCCGCCTGGATCGTGGCTGCGTCCTCGCTGCTGGCGGTGGCCGGCGCTCTGTGGGCCCGGGAAACGAACAAGACACCGCTGCGCGAGTTGGGCAACCCGGTCCGGTAACCTACCTGCCCCGGGGCCATCGCCGCCACCATGGCCTGGCGGGCGGGGGCTCCGGCGGCTCCGGGCGGGCGGCCGAGGCTGCTGCCCGTCGGGCGCGCCAGCGCTCAAGCTCGACGGCGACCTCCCGGGTCTTCGTGATCACGGGAGGTCCGCCCTGGAGCTGGCGGCGGGCATTGACTACCCGGGCGTTGAAGTCCTCCAGGATGGCCCGGACCCGCTCTTCGGTGGCTTGTTCGTCCAGGACGGCGTCGAGCCCGGCGTCGTCCCTCCGCAGCAGGATCGCTTCGGGGCCGAGGCCGCTGAGGTGCTCGCGCTGGATGAGGCCCTTGACCCACCAGTCGGGGTCGTAGCTTTCGCCGAGACCCGGGATGGGTTTGCCTGCGTATTTGAGGTTGTCGAACTTGCCGTGCGCCATGGCGTCCCGGATCAGGTAGTCGGCCCGCGAGGCGGTGTCGAACTTCCGGCGCTTCTCCTGAAGCTCGTCTTCCGCTGCGGCGTGTGCCGCCTCCTCGGGAGAGAGGTTCCCGGCGTACCCGCCGGCTCGGAGCTCCGCCGCCCGTTCCAGGCGGCGCCTGGCGCCGGATTCCCTGGCGTCCTCATCCATAACCACAGGGTACTGCGGACTCGAAGATCCGGACCCTAAAGACAGCCGACGACGGCGGGAGGCTCCCGCCGTCGTCGGATGCTGGTTACGCTCAGGCGTGGGAGTGTTCGGCGAGGAGGGCGTCGACCTGCCCCAACGCTTCCTTCATGCCTTCTTCCATGCCCATCTCCAACATCTGGGTCATCTGTTCTTCGGATTCGAAGGTGGACTGGACGGTCATCCGGGTACGGCCGCCGAGGTCCTCGAGGGTCACAGTGGCGTGGCCGGCACCCACCTCGGCTACGGGTTCGCCGTTTTCATCGGCAAAGCCGTCATCGAACTCGAGGCGGTGGGGCCGCTCGATGTTGGTGAAGCGCCACCAACCGCGGGGTTTCTCCCCTTCTGGGGTGGTCATGTAGTAGCCAGCCTCGCCCCCGGGCGTGAATTCATGCTTTTCGAAGGTGGCCGGATAGCCGGGAGGGCCCCACCAGCGCTCGAGCTGGCGCGGGTCTTCCCAGATCTGCCAGACGCGTTCGACGTCGGCGTCAAACTCGGCGACGAGAGTGAGGCTGAGCGTTTCGGGATTCTTGGTGGAACTGATGACAGTCATTGCGGAACCCTTCTGTACTATTTCGGTTCTTCTTTGAGGATGTCTGCGATCCGGGCGGCGCGCTGCCGCCAGATGTCCTCATACTCGTCAAGCAGCCGCCGGACATTCTGCAGTCCATCGCGATTGCCCCGCACGATCTGCTCCCTTCCGCGCTTCTCCTTGCTGACCAAAGAGGCACGCTCCAATACCGCCACATGTTTCTGGACGGCGGCAAAACTCATGGCGTAGAGCGCCGCGAGGCCGGACACCGAGTACTCCCCCAGCGTCACCCGGCGCACAATGTCCCGGCGGGTGGGATCCGCGAGCGCCTGGAAAAGGCGGTCGATCCCTGCGTCGTCCAACTGATCTACAACCATTTGGTTGTAGGTTACGACTGAAGGCAGGCGGTGTCAATGGGTTCCGGAGGTTCGTCCGGTGGCCCTTGAAGCCAGGCGGCAGTGCCATCGAAAATGCCGGGCCAAACGCAGCACACCTGACGAAATTTGAGCCTGTGAACAACGTTTAAACCGGTATTTAGCCCGCATCGCTGAGGCCGCGGAAGGCCGCCAGGGCTTGGCATTGGAGGATAATTTGGTGCCATGACGTACCGCTACGAGGTGGAAGTCGTGCACCTATTGGTCTCGCCGGAGCACGCCTATTTCGGCCGCGCCAAGGACGGGCCGGCCGAGGTTCCCGCCACGGACGCCGGGCTCGTGGAACTGGTGGCCGGCAAGGGAATCGTCGGCGACCGTTTCTTCGGCAAGGCCGCTCACATGGACGCGGCGGTCACCCTCTTCGCCGTGGAAGCTTTGGAGTCCATCGCCGCGGAACTTGGCGCCGGACCCTTCGACCCGCTGCTGACCCGCCGCAACGTCTTCCTGCGCGGCGCCGAACTGGCACCCCTGCTTGGCCACGACTTCGCCCTGGAATCCGGCGGGGAGCTGGTGTGGCTGCACGCCGGGCGGCCGGCCCATCCCTGCGCTTGGATGGACCGGATGCTCGCGCCCGGTGCCCACAAGGCGATGCGGGGCCGCGGCGGCATCCGCTGCCGGGTCGTGTCCGACGGCGTCCTGCACCGCGGCCCGGCAGTCCTACTCAGCCCGGTGCCGCTTGATCCGGAGCGCGCCGGCGAGGCGACGGTGCTACGACCGTCGCGGTTGCCGTAGGTACTCCCGCTCGAAGGCCTACCCCCGTTCCGCGATCTCCTTCACGCTGGCCACCAACTGGTCCCACATCCCCTTGGAGTGCTCCGCCTCTTCGGCGCTGGCGTTGTTGTCCTGCGAGAGGGTCAGCTTCGTTCCGACGCCTTCGTCCTCCAGCGTCCAGGTGAGGGTGTGATAGTTCTCCGGCTTGTCCTCCTGGCCGCTTAGGGGACTGAAATGCGTCATGACAAGCCGGTTCCCGGGGTCGAATTCGAGGATGCGGCCCCTGTCCGCGTACTCCTTGCCTTCCCATTCGCCCCGCCAGCTGATGCTGCCGCCGATCGACCAGTCGGTCTCCACATCGGTACCGAACATGAACTCCTTGATCGCCGCAGGGTCGGTCAGCACAGCCCAGACCCGGTCCGCGGGTGCCGCTATGGTGATGCCCGACGTCGCCACATACTTGCCGCTCATGGCCCCGACCCTACTCCGCGGCCGGAGCAGCCGTAACCCTTGATTGTGAGCAGGATCACCCCGCTTTGTGATCCAGTCGATTGAGCCGTCCGGGCACCCCCGTGCACCATGGAAAAGTTGGCCCGGATCCGTTCCGGGCCGGACCCTTCATCTGCTGGACGCAACGAGGCCAAAGCGGTGAGCTCGCAGAGCCGCCCAAAGGCCCCGGGCGTTCATGGATCAGTACCACCCCGGCTCCGCACTGGCGCGAGGCCGGGACAGCGAATTCATGATTGGAAGCCGAAGAACAATGACGTTTGAAACTGCCGAATCCGTCACCCTCAAGATCTGGGACCGCACCGCCGTGCACCACACGCTCGACGCCCTCGTCAACGAGCTCTCGACCCGCCACAACACCTGCACCAGCAAAATCGCCGTCACCGCCAGCGGCCCCAACACCTTCACCGTCTCGGTCCCTGCCTAGGCACCGTTCCGGAAACTAGCGAGCGACGGCGGGAGGCAACCTCCCGCCGTCGCACTCGTTAACGGCCGCCCGCCACTGTTAACAGCAGCTGCTAAACCTCCGCCGCCGGGGCCGCGAACTGGGCCTCGTACAGCCGGGCGTAGGCGCCGCCGGCCGCCAGCAGCCCGGCGTGGTTTCCCTGCTCCACGATCTGCCCGGACTCCATGACCAGGATGAGGTCGGCGTCGCGGATGGTGGAAAGGCGGTGCGCAATCACGAAGCTGGTGCGCTCCGAGCGCAGGGCCCGCATCGCGTTCTGCACCAGGACCTCGGTGCGGGTGTCCACCGAGCTCGTGGCCTCGTCCAGGATCAGCACGGACGGCCGGGAAAGGAAGGCACGGGCTATGGTGAGCAGCTGCTTCTCCCCGGCGGAGATGTTGCCGCCTTCGTCGTCGAGCACGGTGTCGTAGCCCTCCGGCAGGGAGTGCACGAAGCGGTCCACGTAGGCCGCGCCGGCGGCTTCCATGATTTCGCCCTCGGAGGCGGTGGGCTTGCCGTAGCCGATGTTGTCCCTGATGGTGCCGCCGAACAGCCAGGTGTCCTGCAGCACCATGCCCATCCGCCCGCGGACATCGTCCCGCCGCATGGTGGCGATGTCCACGCCGTCAAGCGTGATGCGGCCGGCGTCCAGCTCGTAGAAGCGCATCATGAGGTTCACCAGGGTGGTCTTGCCCGCGCCGGTGGGCCCCACGATCGCGATGGTCTGCCCCGGCTCGGCCACCAGGCTCAGATCCTTGATGAGCGGCTTGTCCGGCGAATACGCGAAGGAAACCTTCTCGAACACGAGCCGGCCGCTCGCCGTCGACGGTGACGCGGCGGGCGCGGGATCGGGCTCTTGCTCCTCGGTGTCCAGCAGCTCGAACACGCGCTCGGCGGACGCGACGCCGGACTGCAGCAAGTTCGCCATGGACCCAAGCTGCGCCAGGGGCTGGGTGAACTGCCGGGAGTACTGGATGAACGCCTGGACGTCGCCCAGCTGCATCGCTCCCGCGGCCACCTGCAGGCCGCCCACCACGGCGATTCCCACGTAGACCAGGTTCCCGATGAAGGTCAGGGCCGGCATGATCAGGCCGCTGATGAACTGGGCGCCGAAGCTGGCCGCAAACAGCTCCGCGTTCTTTTCCCGGAAGAGCTGCTCCACTTCGCGCTGCCGGCCGAAGACCTTCACCAGCGCGTGCCCGGTGTAGCTCTCCTCGATCTGCCCGTTGAGCTCGCCGGTGTTCTTCCATTGCGCCACGAACAGCTTCTGCGAGCGCTTGGCGATGAGCATGGTGGTCACGAGGGTCAGCGGCACGGTGACCATGGTGAGCAGCGCCAGCAGGGGCGAGAGCAGCATCATCATGAAGATCACGCCCACCACCGACAGCAGGGAGGTGACCGCCTGGCTGATGGACTGTTGCAGGCTCTGCGAAATGTTGTCGACGTCGTTGGTGACCCGGCTGAGCAGCTCGCCGCGCTTCACCGAATCGAAGTAGCGCAGCGGGAGCCTGTTGATCTTCGCTTCGATCTCTTCCCGCAGCCGGTAGACGGTGCGCTGCACGACGCCGTTGAGGATGTACGCCTGCATCCAGCCGAACGCCGAGGCCAGCACGTACAGCACCAGCACCCAGAGCAGCACCGAGGACAGCGCGGCGAAATCGATGCCCTCGCCCGGGGTCAGCTTCATGGGGCCGAGCATGTCCGCCCGGGCGTCCTGCCCCGAGGCGCGCAGCCCCGCGATGAGCTGCTCCTTGCTTGTCCCGGCGGGCAGATCCTTGGACACGACGCCGGCAAAGATCAGGTTGGTACCTTCACCAAGCAGCCGCGGCCCGAGCACCTGGAGCGCGACGCTGGCCACCGACAGGGCAAGTACCAGCACCAGCCATAGTCGCTCCGGCTGCAGGGTACTCAGGAGCCGCTTGGCGGAGGGCAGGAAGTTGAGTGCCTTCTCGGCCGGGATGTTCATCCCTGCGAAGGGGCCGCCGCGCCCCGGTCCCATCGGCGGCCGCTGCGGCCGTCCCAGGTTTGAGTTCCCGGCAGCCACATGCCCGACGACGGCGGCCGGCCGGGTGCCGCGGTTTCCGCCTGCGCCGCTCATGCCGCCTCCTCCGCCGAGAGCTGGGAGGAGACGATCTCGCGGTACGTTTCGGATGTCTCCATAAGCGATTGGTGGGTGCCGCGCCCGACGATCCTGCCGTCGTCGAGCACCAGGATCTGCTCGGCATCGATGATGCTGGAGACGCGCTGGGCGACGATCACGAGGGTGGCGCCGGCGGTGCTGCGCTTGAGCGCCTGGCGGAGCCGGGCATCGGTGGCGGTGTCCAGGGATGAGAAGGAGTCGTCGAAAATGTAGAGCCCCGGCTGTTTCACCAGTGCCCGGGCGATCGCCAGCCGCTGCCGCTGCCCGCCCGAGAGGTTGGTGCCGCCCTGCGACACGGGCGCATCCAGGCCCCCGTCCATCTCCTGGACGAAGTCGCGCGCCTGGGCGATGGCGAGCGCTGACCACAGTTCGTCCTCGTCGGCGTCGGGCTTTCCGTAAAGCAGGTTGCTGCGGACGGTGCCGGAAAACAGGTAGGGCTTCTGCGGCACCAGGCCGATGTGGCCCCACAAGAGGTCCGGATGCAGGTCCCGGACATCGACGCCGTCCAGGCGCACCGAGCCGCTGCCCGCATCGAACAGCCGGGGCAGCAAGTTCACCAGGGTGGTCTTACCCGCCCCGGTGCTGCCGATGATCGCCGTCGTCTGCCCCGCCGGGGCGGTAAAGCTGATGCCTTCCAGCACCGGCTGCTCGGCGCCCGGGTAGGCGAATCCGACGTCGACGAGTTCCAGTTCGCCGCGGCCGGCGCTGCTGAGCACCGGTTCCAGCGGCGGGCGCACGCTCGACTCGGTCTGCAGGACTTCCCCGATCCGGTCTGCGGACACGGCGGCGCGCGGAATCATCACCGCCATGAACGTGGCCATCATGACGGACATCAGGATCTGCATCAGGTAGCTGAGGAAGGCGATGAGGGTGCCCACCTGCATGGAACGGTCCTCGATCCGGAAGGCGCCGAACCAGATCACGGCCACGCTGGAAATGTTCAGGACGAGGATCACCACGGGGAACATGAGAGCCATGAGGCGGCCGGCGCGCAGCGCCATTTCGGTGACGTCCGAGTTAGCGGCTGCGAAGCGTTCGGTCTCCATGCTCTCCCGGACGAAGGCCCGCACCACCCGTATGCCGGCCAGCTGTTCGCGCAGCACGCGGTTGACGGTGTCGATCCTGGTCTGCATCTTGCGGAACAGCGGCACCATCCGCGAGACGATCAGCCCCACTGCGATCAGCAGCACCGGGACGGCGACGGCGATGAGCCAGGACAGCTGGGCGTCCTGCCTGATTGCCATGACCACGCCGCCGATGCTGAGGATTGGGGCGGCCACCAGGAGCGTGCAGGTCATGAGGACCAGTTGCTGGACCTGCTGGACGTCGTTGGTGGTCCGGGTGATGAGTGAGGGAGCCCCGAAGTAGGCCACCTCCTGCTCGGAGAATTCCCCGACCCTGGCGAAGATCGCATCGCGCAGGTCCCTGCCAAGCGACATGGCAGCCTTGGCCCCGAAATAGACTGCGGTGATCGAACAGGCGATCTGAGCAAGGGTGATGAGCAGCATCCAACTGCCGGTGCCGAGGATGTACCCGGTATCGCCGGTAGCCACGCCGTGGTCGATGATGTCGGCGTTGAGGGTGGGCAGGTAGAGCGAGGCGATCGACTGGGCCAGCTGGAAGACGACGACGGCGATCAGCAGCCGCCGATGCGGCCGCAGGTACTGCACAAGGAGCTTCCAGAGCATCCGTATTCCGCTCGCCGAAGTGATCTTGCAAGTCAGTTTACGGCTGGTTGCCATGGGCAACTAGAGGAAATTCCTGCGGCTGCCCGCACCGACCCCTCTTCAAGCAACGCGGGATCATTGACGGCCCATCATGGTGCCAAACATGGGCCGTAAGTAACCCCGCGTGGCTCCACCCTGTCCTGCGCCGGATGGACATCGACGGGAGCAGCCCGCCGCGGCGGGCCAGGCTCACTTTCCGAGGTCACCGGTTACAGCTCGGGCTTCAAGATTTCGAGCTGGGTCGACCAGGAATATGGCTAAGAATGGACTTGGAGAAGCCGCCATCGACACAGATGTCCTGCCCGGTGACGTAGCCCGATAGAGGGCTCACAAGAAATTCGATCACGTTGGCAATGTCCATCGGATCGCCGATCCTTGCCAGCGGGATGATATCTTCCCTTGCCTTCTTGATTTGGGGATCGACGTACATCTTTTCAGTCATCCGCGTGTGAGTCATGCCCGGAGAGACCACATTTACACGGATTCCGTCAGGTGCCCATTCCAATGCGAGCGTCTGGGCCAGCATCGTCAACGCAGCCTTACTGGGGCTGTAGGCGCCTGATCCGGCGTGCGGTAGCTGGCCAGACATCGAAGAGGTAAAACAAGCGGAACCGCGGCTCTGCCTCAGATGCGGGTAGCTTGCTTTGGCAAGAAGCCACGCGCCACGGAGGTTAACGGAGAACATGCTGTCCCAGTCCTCAAGGGAAAGGTCACAGATGGCGCCAGGACTGGCGACCCCGGCATTCGCTACCAATGCATCCAGACCACCGAATTCGGCTACCGCAGCTTCTACCAGTTCACTTGGCACGTCGGTATCTCCAAGGTCGCCCGCCAACGCGATGGCCGTGCCTCCCATTGACTGGATGGAACGAACGACTTGATCCTGGCTGCTGTTCGATTCGTGCCCACATACGGCAATCATCGGGTGCACACCCCGAGCAAGAGCCGCCTCTGCGATTCGCAGGCATGTAGACGCCCCTATGCCGCTACTTCCGCCACTAACCAACGCCCTCATCACACACACTCTTTCCAACGGGGATTCAAGATGTAAACCGATTCCATTATTTTTTTCAACCATTGGCTGATGCGCCGCGCTCCCCCAACGCTGGAGTTAGCTTCCCAGTTCCCAGCCTTGGTTTTTGAGGTCCTGCATCGCCTTCTTAAATTCGTGCACCGGGTTCTCTTCGCGAATGATCTCAAGAACCACGTTGTTGACTCCGCATGTTTCTCTGACGGCATTCCCCAGTCCATTCCAGTCGATCACTCCAGTGCCGATTGGATCGTGACCCCAGGCTTCGGTGCCCGTGTCGGAAATATGCACAAGTCCAATTGATTCGTGATTGGAGAGCAAGCCATCTACTGGATCCTCTCCAATGTAAGCAGCATTCGCGACGTCGTACACGATCTTGAGCGAATCGTCGTTGACCGTGCTCACGACACCTGCCAAGTCCCGGATGGTAGGTGCGAAGCAATAAGGAGTGTTTTCGAAAAGGAGTCGCGTGCCGGCCTGCTTGGCCAGCGGAATCAGGCTCTCCAGGCTCTCGTACATCCACCCGTAGGTCCTTTCGAGCGAAGGCGAGATCATGGGGCGCCTTGTACCAGGCGAGATCACAACCTCGGATACATCCCAGGCGGCAGCCAGATCAATCACTGACTTAATGTGTTCAATGCTTTTGCGACGCATGCTGGCGCCAGGGCTGGCCAAATTTATGTCATATCCACCGGCATTCAGAGACCTGATGCCGGCGCCCCGCTCATTGAGCCTTTTGTAAATTGCAGAGCGCTCCGACGTGGAGATCTCGTCCGGCCAGCAGTGCGGAGAGCTAACCGGAACTTCAAAGACCCGATACCCGTTGTCGACCAATTCCGTGATCGCATCAGCCGCGCTGGCCGACCATAGATAGGAAAACGTATTAATAATCATCTGGAAACATATCCTCGGTTCTGTGCCCATGGAGAAGGAGCCGGTAAATGGCCAGGCTTTTGGCGAGCCAGGCGGCTCGAACGGAGGCCGGGACGACCATGCCCCTTCCTGCCCGTTCGAGCCGCAAGACTTCCAAGGTGCGAGCGCTTAGTGGGAACCCTTCGCCTGGCTGCTCGGAGCAATCAGGTATTCGCCCTCCACGACCTCCGGGTCAGCCTGCGCTACTGTGGCGCGGCCTCCCCGGCTGCCGGTTTCCGGGAGCGTGAAGTACACGATGAGACTGAGCGCGACGATCACGATCATGTAGACCGCGACAAGCATCGGCTGCCCGGCGCCAACGAATGCAGCGGCGATCAGCGGCGCTGTACCGCCGAAGACGGCGATCACGATCTGGTGCGCAAGGCCGATGCCCGACACCCGCACGGCCGCTGGGAACAGTTCGGCCTGGATGGTCGGGTAGACGGACTGCCAGATGCCAAGAACCACCCAGCCGGATGCCGATACGAGGACGTACACCCAGAAGCCCGGCTGGTTCAGCAGGAGGAGCAAGGGGTAGAAGAGGACGATCATGCCGATGGCGCCGACGACGGGGAAGATCTTGCGACGGCCGAGCCTGTCAGAGAGCGCGCCGCAGACCGGCACGATGATGACAAGCAAGGCCAGCCCGATAACGCTGCCGGCCAGGGTAGAGGACAAGTCCCGGCCGGTGGTCAGCTTGGCATAGGTGGGGAGGAAGGTGGCCCACGTGTAGTAGGCAACGGCTGGAGCAGAGAGTGCCGCCGCCTGCAGCAGAGCCTTCGGGTGTTCGCGGACCAGGTCCCGCAGGCGTGCCATGGCCGACTTTTTGTCGACGGCTGCACTTGCCTCGAACTCAGGTGTCTCTTCGGCGCGGGCCCTGAGGACAAGCCCCACGACACCGAGGATGCCGCCGATAACGAACGGGATGCGCCATCCCCAAGCGGCGAGGTCCGCCGGAGCAAAAGCTGATGTCACCATCGCCGCCGCACCGGTCGCTGTAAGGGTTGCAAGGCCACTCGCCATATTCGTGAACGAGCCGAACAGACCCCTCCGGCTCGCGGGAGCGTGCTCAACCATGAAGGCGATGGCGCTCTGCTGCTCCGTTCCGGCAGAAATTCCCTGGATAATCCGTGCAACCAGGAAGAGAGCAGGCGCCGCGAATCCGATGGTCGCAAAGGAAGGCGTGAGACCGATGATCAGGGCGCCAACGGCCATCCCGGAAATGGAAAGCGTCAGGATAAGCCGCCGGCCGAAGCGGTCCGCCAGTGGCGAAATGATGATTCCGCTGAGCGGCCGCACAACGAACCCGACTGCGTAGGTAAGCAGCGCTGCAACCAGCGAGGCGAACGGGGAGTCGCTTGGAAAAATCTGCGACGAGAACACTGCTGCCAACAACCCGTAGATGTACCAGTCGTACCACTCCACGAAGTGGCCGATTGTGCCTGCCACCAGGTTGACGTTGCGGCGCGGGCGCTCAGACGCTTCGGGAAACTCCGAAGGGTCTGGACTGCCGACGGCTTCTTTTGAGGTCTTCATTGAACTCTCCATGTTTTCACGGTTACTGCGGAGGGGTATTGGAATTTTGCCCGGACGCCCGGAGCGGCGTGCGGGCCGGGAAGGAATCTGATCCGGCTCTCTCCGCCAATGAGATCGATTGCAAAAAAACTCATCAATGAGATCGGTTGCTGAGATCGGTTGCAAGCAATGCTACGTAGGCTGGATCACTCTGTCAATGGTCATTTTCGAACAGGGAACGGAGGTCGTCCGGGCCCTGAAAGGTCATCCCTGAATTGGCAGGGTCTTCTCGTTGTTGAGGTCAAGGAAACGGACTCCGGACCAGGTGCAGTTCAGGCTGCCGTAAGAAGCCCAATACTCGTCCCAATGCGCCAGTTTCCACCGGTCCCTCTCCAGGCCCCGCTGAATGAGCCGCTCCCGAAGAACATCCTGCGGAACCTGCACCCGCACTACCGTGGTCTCCGAAGCAGGCCAGTCGAATTCTTCCGCGGCGCGCGTTAGATAGTCCGGATTGGCGAAGTACGCGCCGAAGGGTGCGTCGAGTACAACCGACCGCCCCAGCCGCAGATTCGCTCCAGCGGTATCCATGAGCGTCTCGTATTCCAGGGGCAGAACATTTTCCCGGTAGAACCCGTTGGATTCCCGGTCGCTGGGGTCATGGCCGGCTGCTTTCAAGGCGAATTCGACAAGACGACCGCAGATCCGGTCCTTGTCCAGGTATGCGGCTCCATGCTCCTTTGCCGTTTGTTGCGCAATGGTCGTCTTTCCGGATCCGGCCGGGCCGATGACGATGAAGACTTTGGGGACCGTCATTGGCGGGCCTCTGCCACTGCCGAGAGGAACTCCCGTGCGGCCGCGGTGACGCGGGAGAAGTCGCCGTCAGGCTGCCATGCTTTGGTCACATAGCTGCCCACACCCACGCCAGCCACGCCAGCCGCGAACCAATCGCCTACGTTCTCCAGGGTTACACCGCCTGCCGGCATGATGGGCAGATGCGCCAGCGGAGCCAGCACCGCCTTGGCGTAGGAGACTCCCCCAGCCTCGGTCGGGAAGAGTTTGAGGATGTCAGCGCCGGCTTCGGCGGACTCAACGAGCTCCGTGGGAGTGTAGGCTCCGCTGACGGTCGGCACCTGGTACCGGTTGGCGGTCCGGATCATTGCCGGGTTCAGCTGGGGACTGACCAGGAATGCGGCACCGGCACGGATGCACTCGTAGGCCGAGTGCTCGTCCAGGACCGTTCCGGCCCCGATCACTACCCCGTTGGGCCCATGCTTGGCGGCGAGCCGGCGGATCACGTCTACGGCGCCTGGAATTGAAAGCGTGATTTCAAGCGCACGGAACCCTCCTTCGATGGCGGCTTCCGCAACGCGCTCGGCAACGTCTGCGTTCTCCAGCCGCACGATCAGGACGGCGCCGGACTCGTGGATGGTTTGCAGGGTGCGAAATTTCTTGTACATTGCTGGCCTTTCTTCTGGCCCGGGAAGCTTCTCTGCTCCGAGGCATCGTGGGTCGCTTTTGAAGTGTCGTTGGCGCCACTCTTGAAGTGTCGTTGACAAACTCTCCCACCATCCATACTGTTATTGCAACCGATCTCAGCAATCGATCTCATACTTAGCAAAGGGGCTGGCAAATGAGTAGACCGCGCACGATCATCCTTGGCGCTTCGCACTGGCACGTCCCGCTCCTCACACGGGCAGTCGGCGAAGAACACCAGGTCGTCGGAATCAGCGACGAGGACGTATCCCTCGTCCAAGGACTTGCAGAAGCCTGGAGCTCTCCGGTGGAGGCTGACTGGCGGAAGCTGGTGGATCTGCCGGATCTCGGGCTTGCCTACGTCTTTGGCCCGCACGCCGGCATGGCGGAAAAGTGCTTTGCGCTGATCGAACGCGGCATTCCGTTCGTCGTGGAGAAGCCTCTGGGCACCTCCCTTGCAGAGCTTTCCGAGGTGCGGAAAGCTGCGGAAGCGGCCGGTGTACCCGTAACAGTCCCGCTCGTTCAGCGGGGCGGCCCGGTTGAACGCTGGCTGGCCAAGGCCGGCCGCCCGGCGTACCAGAGAATCTCCTTTATCGCCGGGCCGCCCTCACGCTACTTGCGTAACGGCAATTCCTGGATGCTGGACCCTGCTGCAGCAGGTGGCGGGTGCCTGGCGAACCTGGCACCGCACTTTGTGGATCTTTTCCTACAGGGCAGCAACGAGACAGTCCAGAACGTAGATTCCCGGCTGTCTTCCGTTCTGCACGGCGCGGGTGTAGAGGACCATGCCAGCCTCATCATCACTACCCCAAGCGGCCGTGAAGCCATCGTCGAGGTGGGGTATGCGTTCCCCGATTCGCCGCTGAAGCGCTACTGCAGCTACACCTCGGCAGGCGAGGCAGGATTCGCCTCCATCGGCTCGGACGGTTCCGCCACCTTCACCACCGTGGATGGAGAGACGGAATCCGCCGTGCTCAACGTGGACAGCGACCCTCTCTACGATTCGTTCGTACGCAGTGTCGCAAGGACGCTGGAAGATGGATTCCAAGGGCTGCCAACCCTGGCCCAGCTTGAAGATGCGATGCGCCCGATTTGGCAGGCATATGACGACCACGGAGGAAGAGAAAATGGCAGACCTTAGCATTGACGTTGTCGCGAAGGCCGCAGGCGTCCACCGCTCTACGGTTTCCCGGGCATTCTCCAAGCCGGAGGCAGTCAAGAGCGAAACCCGGGAACACATTCTCCGGGTCGCCGAGGAGCTCGGCTACACCATGAGCCCGCTCGCCCAGGCCTTGCGTCGAAAGACCAGCACCTTCATCCCACTGATCGTGCCTGACATCACCAACCCGTTCTTTGCAGAACTTGCCAAGACCATGACGCAGGCCGCTGACGAACGCGGCTACCAGCTGCTGCTGTGTGTCACGAACGGAGACCCCGCCAAGACCGAAGGGTACTTCACCGCGATGCAGGCCATGTACGCCCCCTTCGGAATCGTCGCGCCCTCCACGAAGGTCGATACCGAGGCCCTCAAGCGCTTCGATTTCGGGCACAAGGTAGTAGTGATCGACCGTGTGGAAGGCGACGACTCGGTCCCGACCGTCACCGTCGACAGCCGCCGCGGAATCGTCCTCGCCCTGGAACACCTGCGTTCCCTGGGGCACACCTCGATCGGCTACGTTTCCGGTATTTCCGGGACCCACACTGCGCAGGACCGGATGGACGCATACCTGGAGCTGTCAGCGGAAAGCGGCAATACGCCCGTCGTCCTCGACAGCGGCTCCGACCCGGACGCGGGGGCCCGCGCGGCAAAGCACTATCTGGAGATGGAAAACCCCCCGACGGCGATTATCGCCGCCAATGACATGGTCGCCTTCGCGGTGATCTCGGCGCTGGGCCAAAGCGGTATCCGTGTGCCGGAAGACGTATCGGTCATGGGCTTTGACGGCCTGGCATTGGGTTCCCGTTTCAACCCGGCCCTGACTACAGTGCGGCAGCCGATCGACGAGATGGGAAGCATCGCGATCGAGCTGGCAGAAAAGCAGAACCTGAACGGTTCGGTAGACCACGTGGTTCTGGAGCCTGTTCTTCTGGTGCGCTCCTCCACCTCGGGACCGCGCAAATGACCGGGGCCAGCCCGAAGACGCTGCGCCGGCTGCCCGGGCTGCAGTACACCGACCACGTCGGCCTGACGGTTCCGAACCTCGAGGACGCAGTCACCTTCTTCGTCGAGGTGCTCGGCGCGGAGGAACTGTACCGCTCCGAGCGCGGACCCGACTCCGAGTTCATGCCCACGAACTTCGAAGTCCCTGCCGATGCGAAGCTCACCCTCGCCATGCTGCGGATGCCTCCGAACCTGAACATCGAGCTTTTCGAATGGAGCAGCGCCGAACGGCGGGAAAGCCCGCCACGGCATTGCGACGCAGGCGGGCACCACCTGTGCTTCGTCGTCGATGACGTGGACGACGCGGTTACCGTGCTGCGGGAAACCCCCGGAGTGCGCGTGCTCGGAGAACGCAAGGAAGTCGCCGGCGACAGTCCCCGCGTGGCGGGCAACCGCTGGACCTATTTCGTTACCCCCTGGGGGCTGCTGATGGAGATCGTCGACCGATCCCGTGTCGCAACCCCACCACGGCTGGTCGGCCCCGCGGACTGGACAGCAACTCAAGACACTTTCAGAAAGGACGTGTAAGTATGCGACTGGCAGGCCACACACTGGGCACCCCAAACCATACAGTCCCCCAGGCAATCAAACTTTTCCGGGCCGCAGGGCTCGATGCCGCAGAAGTCATCTACCAGGATGGCTACACCTCGGGTCTCCCCCAGGGCGACCGCCGCGCTGCCATGGAGGCGTTGAAGGCGGCGGAAGATGAGGGCCTGCCCATTCTTGGCCTGACGCCGTACACCACGGCCATCAACTCGCTGGACGAGGGTGAATGGCGCGGCGGAGTGGACGAATTCCGCGGCGCCATTGAGACCGCGCATCTGCTCGGGGCCGACCGGGTGCGCGTGTACGCGGGATCCTGGCACCCGGGTAACAGCGATCACGCGGGGCACTGGGCGAAGCTGCGGGAAGCCCTGGAGACCCTGGCGCCTGAGGCCGAGCAGGCCGGGGTACGCCTGTGCGTGGAGAACCATTTCGGCACCATGACCCAGACTGCGGCCGAAACCGCGGCGCTCGTCCGGGAGGTTGCCCACCCGGCCGTCCGTGTTCTCTACGACCAGACCAACCTGACCTTCACCCACGACGAGACCTACGAACAGGCCTTTGCCGTCCAAGGCGATCTGATCGGCCACGTACACGTCAAGGACCTCGTGTTCACTGACCCGAACGCGGCCTTCCGTGCCACGGAAACGGCCCGCGTCAATGCCTCCGAACGGGCCGTCCGGTCAAGGGTTGTGGGGAACGGCATCCTGCCCTGGCCCCAGATCCTCGCTGCGCTGCTGCGCCACGGCTACGATGATCTGCTCAGCATCGAGTACGAGTACCGCTGGCACCCGCAGGACCTCCCGAGCCCTGAGGACGGGTTCCGGGAATCAGCAGCCGCCCTGCGCGCAATGCTTTCAGATCTCGCCGAAGTGCAGGAGGCACGATGAACACCCAGCGTTTGCGGGTCGGCGTGATCGGCGCCGGCAATATCGCCACGATTGCCCAGTTGCCCACTCTCGTACAGCGCGACGACGTTGAGCTGGCTGCACTGGTGTCCCGGCGGGAGGATCCGGGAAGCCTGGTCCGGCGCTGGGGTTTCGGTGCCGCATACCGCTCGGTGGAGGACATGCTGGCCGCCCAGAAGCTGGACGCCGTCTTCGTCCTCACTCCGCGGTCCGAGCACGCGCATGCCGTCCAGCTGTGCCTGGAGAACGGCGTCGACGTGTTCTGCGAGAAGCCCCTGGCCCCGGCCACCGAGGAGGCAGAACGCCTGGCGGACCTCGCCGACGAACGCGGCCGCATCCTGATGGTCGATTTCAACCGCCGCTACGCACCTGTCTACACGGCAGGCCGCGAGGCGTTCGGGGAGAAGGGCGCTACCTTCTGCGTCGCCCAAAAGAACCGGCCCGGTTCGGAATACCGCGCAACGTTCGAAAACGCCATCCACATGGTCGATCTGCTCCGCTGGTACTGCGGCGGCGAACCCGTGGACGTGGCCGCGCATGCAGCCGGCGATGATCCGTGGGAAGAAGACGGCGTCGCAGCAGTCATCCGCTTCAGTACCGGCAACACCGGTGTGCTGATGGCAGCCCGGACCGCCGGGGCCTGGAACGAAAAGCTGGACGCCTATGGCGACGGAAAGACCGTGGAAGTGCGCGCGCCCGAAACGGTGTCCACCACTGTCAACGGAGTCACCACATCACGCGAACTCAGCGCCGAGGCCTACGGTTGGGCCACCGCGACCGACACTCTGGGCTTCTCCGCCGCCGTCCACCATTTCCTGGACCGCGTCGCCGACAGGGCGCAGCCCCTCACCTCGGGCCGCGAAGCCGTTCATACCCAGCGGCTGCTCGATCGGATCCTCGCGGCCTCCGGGCTGCCCGCGGAGGAACAACAAGGCCGGCAATGGCAAAGCCACGCCACAAACGGAGATACCAAATGAGCCTCAAAGACCAGGTGGTTCTGGTAACCGGATCGAGCGGCGGGATCGGCAACGCAGTGGTCGATGCCCTTAGGGCCGAAGGAGCCTTGGTCGTTGGCGCGGACCGGGCGCCCAAAGAGGGCCAGGAATTGGCCGCCTTCTTCCCGCTCGACGTCACGTCCGAAGAGCAGTGCGCCGCCGTCGTCAGGGACACTGCAAGCAAGTACGGGCGCGTCGACGCGCTCGTCCATGCAGCGGGAGTACTCGGCACCACGCCCGGCATCATGGAGACAACGACTGAAGAGTTCGATTCCATCCTGCGGATCAACGCTTCCGCGACCTTCTCGATGGTGCGGGAAACGGCCAAATCAATGCTTGATACCGGTACTGCCGGTGCCATCATCATCCTCTCCTCCGTCGCAGCGAAGGAAGCCCGCCTCAACTATCTGCCCTACAACGCAAGCAAGCTCGCCGTGCTGCACGTGATGTGGTCATTCGCCGAGTTGCTGGGGCCCAACGGCATTTCCGTCAACGCCATCGCCCCCGGTCCCGTGAACACCCCCATGCGGGCACAGTTCGACAAGGATTCCGGCCCGGGTGCGGCTGCCAGCCGGGCAGCGAGGGAGGCGCAGCTTCCCATGCGCCGCTTCGCTGAACCCGAAGAAGTGGCCCGCGCCATCCTCTTCCTGGCCGACCCCGGGAACCGCTACATCACCGGTGTCACCCTGGATGTAGCAGGCGGGGCACATCTCGGCATGGGAACCTGAGCGAAACAGCACGCGACGGCGGGAGGTTGCCTCCCGCCGTCGCACTCGTTAACAGCCATTTCCTTAGCAGCCAAGCACCATCCCACTAGCGCCTAATCGGCTCCCAAATCTCGCTCCCCTCGATTCGGGCCCCTCGCCGGTTAGGCTGGGAAACGACCGCGATCGTCACCGAAAGGAAGCGTTGCCATGGCCTACATCACCGTCGGAACCGAGAACAGCACGGATATCGAGCTTTACTACGAGGACCATGGCAGCGGGCAGGCGGTGGTCCTCATCCATGGCTACCCGCTGGACGGCTCCTCCTGGGAGAAGCAGGCAGCGGCGCTCCTGGACGCTGGATTCCGCGTCATCACCTACGACCGCCGGGGCTTCGGCAAGTCCAGCAAGCCCACTGCCGGCTATGACTATGACACCTTCGCCGCAGACCTGAAGGTCCTGCTGGACACCGTCGACGTAAATGACGCCGTGCTGGTGGGCTTCTCGATGGGGACCGGGGAAGTGGCCCGGTACATCTCGGCGTACGGGTCCGCGCGTGTTGCGAAGGCCGTGTTCCTCGGATCCCTGGAACCGTACCTGCTGGATCCGGAGGAAGGCACCGACGGCGTTCCGCAGGAAGTGTTCGACGGACTGCTGGAGGCCGCAAAGGCGGACCGCTACGCCTTCTTCACCGAGTTCTTCAAGAACTTCTACAACAGCGACACCTTCCTGGGCACTCCGCGGCTCAGCGAGGAGTCCGTGCGGGCCAGCTGGGGCCTGGCCGCCCAGGCAGGGGCCTTCGCCTCCGTCGCCGCGCAGCCCACCTGGCCGACGGATTTCCGTGCGGACATTCCCAAGATCGACGTCCCCACCCTGATCGTCCACGGGACGGCGGACAGGATCCTGCCCATCGACGTCACCGGCAGGCCGTTCTCCCGCGCACTGCCCGACGCCGACTATCTGGAGATCGACGGCGCCCCGCACGGCATGCTCTGGACGCACGGCGCGGAGATCAACGAGGCGCTGCTGGCTTTCCTGAAGAAGTAGCCCAAATCTGCGGATTCCGCGGAAACCGCGTATGACCGCCGGCCCACACTGTGGGCCGGCGGTCATATTTTGTTTGCGGTGCAACCATTGAAACCTTGGGATCCCAAGATGTAACCTGAGTCACACATCACCACAATGAAAACTCATTTTCGCATCATGGAACGCGCCCGCGCGGGCGCCGACCCACTCAGTGAGGAGCACGCCGTGGATAGAAAAGCTTCCCCGGAAACCGCCACAAGGCCAGCCGCCGGACCGGACACCAGCCCCCGCAAAGCGTCCCTGGCACAGCAGATCGAGGGCACCTACCAGAAGATCGGCGTCACCGGCGCCCACCGCCAGATCGTCTTCATGATCCTCCTGGGTGTCTTCTTCGACGCCCTGGAACAGAACGCCGTCGGCATCACCGGACCGATCCTGCGGCAGGCATGGGGCCTGGGCGGGGCAGAGATCGGCCTCCTCAACACCATGACCTTCACGGCCACTGCTCTCGGCCGCCTGGCCACCGGCCTGATCGTGGACAAGTACGGCCGGCGCCAGATGCTGGTCATCAACCTCATCATCTTCGCCGGCGGCTCGCTGCTGTGCGCCATCGCGCCCAACTATCCGGTGCTGGCCGTTGGCCGCTTCATCGTCGGCTTCGGGCTGGGCGGCGAGATCGCCGTCGCTGTCATCATGATGGCCGAATTCTTCGCAGCGAAGCACCGCGGCACCGCCGTCGGCCTCATCAACGTCACCGCGGCGGGCCTGGGCAACATGCTTGCCCCGGCCTTCGGCATCCTGGTCTTCACCCTCTTCGACGGCCCGGACAAGTGGCGCTGGGTCTTCGGCCTGCTCTTCATCCCGGCCCTGCTGGTGATGTTCTTCCGCCGCTTCGTTCCCGAAACCCCGCGCTTCCTGGCCTCCAAGGGCCGGATCGACGAAGCCAACCTTGTCATCACCCGCCTTGCCCGCGGCAAGCTCTCCGGGCCCATCAGCGACCCCGAACAGTTCATCACCGCCGCCCCGGACCCCGTCGAAGCGAAATCCACCGGCCACTGGAAGGACGCCCTGCGCGGCAAGCTCCTAAAGCGCACCGTCCTGCTGTGCATCGCGGTGTGCATGTCCTACGCCGCCCAGATTTCCATGCTCACCCTGATGCCCACCATCCTGGTTTCCCGCGGTTATGCCGTGAACACCAGCCTGTGGTTCACGCTGATCATGCAGTCCGGTTCGCTGGTGGGCGCATGCACCGCGGCGTTCCTCGCCAGCCGCCTGCCCCGCAAGAAGGTCCTCACTGCCGCCGCCATCCTGGGTTGCGCGGCTGGCCTGTCCATGGCGTTCCTCGCCGACAGCATCGTGCTCGTGGTGGTCTTCGGCGCCTTGTTCAACTTCTCGGTGATCATCCTGAACACCACCATCTGGCTCTTCGCCCCGGAGCTCTACCCCACCCGCACCCGCGGCTTCGGCACCTCGATCATCCTGGCGGCGGGCTCGCTCTCCGGCGGCCTCTTCCCGCTGATCTCCGGCGCAGTCTTCGACGCCGCGGGCCTCGGCGGCATGTTCACCACCCTTGCCGTCCTGTTCATCGTGCTGGCGGTCGCCGTGCAGTTCCCGCCGGAAACCTTCGGCAAGCCGATGGAAGAAGACGGCGAAGCCTCCGGCGACGAGGAGGCGGCAATCTATGGGCACTGACGCCACGTCCACGGAGCAGCAGGCGCGGCGCACGGTCCTGCTGGTCAACCCGAACAGCAATTCCCGCACCACCGCCATGATGGCCGAACTGGCCGAAGAGGCACTCACGCCACGGGGTTTCGACGTCGTCGGACTGACGGCGGCCGGAGGCCCGGCCATGATCATCGACCCGGAGTCGCTGGCCGCCTCGGCGGCGCATGTCCGCACCGCGGTGCTGGACTATTTGGCAGGGCCTGACGGCGGCACGGTGGCCGCGGTGATCGTCTCCGCCATCGGCGACCCGGGCCGGGAGTCGCTCGAGCAGGAACTTGACGTTCCGGTACTCGGCATCGGCCAGGGGTCGATCCACCAGGCGTCCAAGGGCGGCCGCCGCTTCGGGATGGCCACGAGCACACCGCTGCTGGCGGATTCCCTGGCCGCGCTGGTCGGCTTGCACGGAAAGTCGGAAGCTTTCAGCGGGGTCCGGCTCACCGCCTCCGAACCCTTGGTGCTCGCCGCGGATCCGGAACGGCAGTACCAGGAGCTGGCCACCGCCGTCGGCGATTCCACTGCGCTGGACGGTGCGGAAGCGGTGATTATTGCGGGCGGACCGCTCAGCGAAACGGCCCGCCGCCTGGCACGGACCACCACCGCGGAAATCATCCAGCCGGTCCCCAGCGCTTGCGCGCTGCTGCTGGAACGGCTGGGAGTGGCGGCAGCCTGAGCCGCAGAGGCACGCGCCTGACTCCTGCGGGGCGGCGCTGACGCATCCTCCCCAACGCAGCCGCCCGGTCAAAAGTTCCTCTTTGTCCTCATGCGACGAAGAATATTCACAAGTTTTGTCATACGGATCACAATTTCTTGTCACTATCACCGGCAATTTTCTTGAGTTAACGGGTAAATAATTCCCGAACCAAGGAAAACCATGCCTCACTCACCAGATTCCGCAGCTGTTCCCAACGACGCACACAGCCCGCCGGGCAAGCTCCCGGCGGGCAAGGAGCGGGGCCGGGCCAACTCCAGGCGGCCCGCCTTCCTCAACACCCTGGGCGCCGACCTCCCGGCCTCGCTCGTGGTCTTCCTGGTTGCGCTCCCCTTGTCCCTCGGCATCGCCGCGGCCTCGGGGGCACCCGTCATGGCGGGGCTGATCGCCGCAACAATCGGCGGGATCGTCGCAGGCAGCCTGGGCGGCTCACCCCTGCAGGTGAGCGGCCCGGCAGCCGGACTGACCGTCGTCGTCGCGGGCCTGGTGGACGAGTTCGGCTGGCAGGTGACGTGTGCAATCACCGCCGCCGCCGGCGTCGTCCAATTGCTCCTGGGAGTCAGCCGCGTAGGCCGCGCCGCGCTGGCCGTGTCACCGGTGGTGGTGAAGGCCATGCTGGCCGGCATCGGCATCACCATCATCCTGCAGCAACTGCATGTCCTGCTGGGCGGCCAGGCGGCCGGTTCCGCCGTCGAAAACCTCACCGCACTCCCGGCAGCCATCACCAACGTGGAGCTGCACTCCGCCCTGCTCGGAGTGGGCGTGGTGGCCATCCTCCTCGCCTGGAAGTTCCTGCCCCCGGTGGTGCGGAAGGTTCCCGGCCCCCTTGCCGCCGTCGTGCTGGTCACCGCCCTGTCCGTGCCCGTGGCGCCCGGCGTTGAACGCATCAGTTTCAGCGGTTCCCTGTTCGACTCCGTCGCCCTGCCCAGCCTGCCCGGGGACAACTGGCGTGCCGCGGCCATGGCCGTCCTCACCGTGGCGTTGATCGCGAGCATCGAATCGCTGCTTTCCGCCGTCGCCGTGGACAAGATGCACTCCGGGCCGCGCACCAGGCTCAACCGCGAACTCGTCGGCCAGGGCTCCGCAAACATGGTCTCCGGCATGCTCGGCGGCCTCCCTGTCACGGGCGTGATCGTCCGCAGCGCCACCAACGTGGAAGCAGGCGCCGCCAGCCGGGCATCCGCCATCCTCCACGGCGTCTGGGTCCTGGTGTTCTCCGTCCTGTTCGCGGGCCTGATCCAGCTCATACCGCTGGCCGTACTGGCCGGCCTGTTGCTGGTGATCGGCGCGAAGCTCATCAAAGTGGCCGACATCAGGACCAGCCACCACACGGGCGACCTCCTGGTGTACGTGGTTACCCTGGCTTGCGTCGTCTTCCTCAACTTGCTCGAAGGCGTCATCATTGGCCTGGCACTGGCTGCCCTGTGCGTGTTGTGGCGGGTGCTCCGGGCCCAGATCCACGCGCATCAAGCCACCGCCGCACACCTTCCGTGGCGGGTGACCATCGCCGGATCCTGCAGCTTCTTCGCCCTGCCCCGGCTCAACCGCGTCCTCCATTCCGTCCCCGAGCGCCAGGACGTGATGGTGGAACTCAATGCCGACTATCTTGACCACTCCTTCCGCGAAGCCCTGCTCGCCTGGCAGAGCCAGCACCGGAACACGGGAGCCTCCGTGGTGCTTGAAGAGCACGGCACCACCGCTTTCCGGGATGCCGCGGACCGGACGCCGCAGCGCCAGGATCCCCGGGAGTTTCCACTCCCGCCGAGGAATTCCTGGCAAACGCCACCCCGGGTGGACGCCCCCTTCGCCGTCGACGACGACGGACGGCCGCCACTGCGCTCCATCCTCCTGGGGATCGACAAGTACCACCGGCGGCATGCGGACAAGGTCCGCCCCTTGGTGCAGGATCTGACCGACGGGCAGAACCCGGACACCCTTTTCGTGGCCTGCGTCGACTCCCGCGTGAATCCGAACCTGATCACCAGCAGCGGTCCTGGTGATCTGCTGACGCTCCGGAACATCGGCAATGTGGTGTGCAGCGACGGCCACGATGCCTCGATCGACTCGGCACTGTCGTTTGGGGTCAAGGGATTGTCCGTGGACTCGATCGTGGTCTGCGGCCATTCCAACTGCGGCGCGATGAAGGCCGTCCTGGAAGATGCCGAAGGTGCCGGCAACGCCCCGCTGGGCG
The DNA here is from genome assembly GCF_049913155.1 of Arthrobacter sp. R-11. Lineage (GTDB taxonomy): Bacteria > Actinomycetota > Actinomycetes > Actinomycetales > Micrococcaceae > Arthrobacter. The sequence continues at coordinate 3,685,088 of NZ_CP183979.1, forward strand.
CAGGCTTTGACGCCTGGCTTGGACATGCCCGCCCGAGCTACCGCGAGCTGATGGCCGGCCACCCCGTAGCCCTGGCCGCCGAGGCTGCGGGCTACAGCCGCCTGGATCAGCTCAGCATGGTGAACGTGGCAGTCCAGCTCCGGAAGCTCGAAGGGCACCCGGTCACCGGCCCCGCACTGAAGTCCGGCCTGGTGCAGGCCACCGGCCTCTTCTACGACATCCGCACGGCGCGCGTGGTCCTCGTGACCCCGCAGGGCATCGAGCGCCTGGATGCGGGTGTGGCGGCGGTCAAGTAGAAGCCGTCCCTATAGGCACGGCCCCGTGTCCGCCGGCGGACACGGGGCCGTGCATGCCCGCAGTCTGGCTGAACGTCAGCAGCTCAACCCAAGGATCGACCCAGTTTCTATGGACGGCCGACGACGACCGGCGTAACTTAACGTCCAAACGCCGTGCCGGGGAGGTGAGTGTTTTGGCCAGGTATTTGGGGCACGGTGCCATTTCCCTTCTTCGCTCTGCTCTTCTCGCCCTCCTTGGCGCATTGGTGTGGTCGGTGTGGCTCGCCGGCCCGTCGCAGGCCAGTGATCTTTTGCCTCCGGTTCCGGCGGAACCCTCAACATCCGCCGTCCCCACCGTTCCGTTGCCGGCCGTTTCGCTGCCAGCCGTTTCGCTGGCCCCGACTCCGGCCCCGACCGTTGCCCCGGCCCCGATTCCGACTCCGGCCCTTACCGTGGCGCCGGCCCCGATTCCGATTCCGACTCCGACTCCGGCCCTGACCGTGGCCCCGGCAGTGCCCTCGGTACCTGCCGTCCCCGCCGTTCCGTTGCCGGCCGTTTCGCTGGCCCCGACGCAATTAGCCGAGATTCCGCAAGCCGTCATCAGTGAGCTGCCGGGTGCCGTCGCAACACCTCTCGTCGGGGTGATCGACGCCGTGGCGCCCGTGATTGACCGCGCCGTCGGGAACGGGCCGACGCTGCCGGTGCCCGAGCTGCAGCAGGTGCCCGGGCTGCTGCCATTGGCTCCCGGCTCCGATGCCGCCGCGTCCAACGCCGGACCACGCGATCCGGCTGCCGCTAATGCTTTCCGCCGTACCAGCGCGCTTCCGCCAAAGGTCCAGAACGGACCGGGAATGAACGCAGCGAGCCCCGGATTCATCCCGCACATGCTGGTCGTTGTGCCCGCTGCATCGTTGGCGACGGCAGAAATACCGCCTCCTGCGGGTGCGCCGCCGGGCAGACCGCTCCCTCCATCCGCGCCCCCGGTCCAAGCCGGGGCAACGAACGGACCACAGCTCGGCTCGGCCCATGGCGCCGCAGATCTTCCTGATCAACGGGCACTGGCACCACCGAAGGGAAACGCGGCCGTCCGTGACGGGCCGCAGATCCCCGCAGCCGGACCTTCGTTCGATCCGGGGTCTTCTCCCGACTGAGCAGGCCGTCCCTGCCCCAGGCAGGCACGACCACCTGCGCCACATCGCGCAGGAACAAGCCTCAGCCAAGAAGAGAAGCCATGAAAGACCATATCCAAGTTCAAGGCCGCAGCCATCACATCGACGCATTCATCGGCAATTGGCCCGACCCCATGCGGAAAGGAGCGAATAGCCACCAGCGAGGGCGCCCAGGCGCCTGAAGACAAGAACGCTTGAAGACCAGAACGACCCCGGCCGTGCAGTCAGCTTGACTGCACGGCCGGCGCAATTGTGCCCGAGCAGGTTGTCTTGCCTTCCGAAGCTAATGCTGGCTCGCGTAGCGGGTCACGAAGTTCCGCAGGATCTTCATCGGCTCGGTGACGGTGTGTTTGTAAGCCTCGGTAATGAGCCGTCCGGCGTCGTCCGGCGGGAAGTAGCCCGCGTACCGGTACGTGTTGATCCGCAGGGCCAGCCCGTCGGCGTCGAGCTCCGGATGGAACTGGGTGGCGTACAGGTTCCGCTTGATCCGGAACATCTGCACCGGACAGGCCGCCGATCCGGCCAGAAGTACGGCATTCCCCGGCAGCACCGTGCAGGCCTCTTTGTGGCCGACGAACGCGGCGAAGCGTTCGTCCAAGCCGGCAAGCAGCGGATCCTGCAGGCCGTCGGCGGTCAGTTTGACGGTGACGCCGCCCAGGGTTTCACCGTAGGTGCGGTCGATGAGGGCGCCCTGGTGCCGGCCCAGCGTGCCGACCCCGTAGCAGGCCCCGAGGAACGGGAAGTCCTGCGCCACGATGATGTCCAGCAGCCCGGCGAGCTCGCGTTCCACGCGGTGCTGGGTTTCGCTCTTGTGGTCCGCCGGGTCGCTGGAGGTGAAGGGGCTGCCGCCCACAATCACGCCCGAGTAGTCGGACAGGTCCAACTCCGGCAAGGGGACCGCCTCAAGGCGGATTCTCCTCAGCTGTGCCGCTTCCAGGCCGCCGAAGCGCAGATATGAGTGGTATTCAGCCTCGGCGGCAACGTCTTCAGCGCGGGAGGCGAGCAACAGGAAGGGCTTCACACAGCAAGTTTGCGCCCGTCCCGAACGCTGCGCCAGAGGCCGGAACGCGGGTGAGCCGGGGTTTACATGGAGGAAACGTCAGGTCCGGCCGAACCGCAAACGGCAGCCAGAAGGCACTTCGAAACATTGTTGAAACACGGCCGTCACGCGCTCTTCACGCAGCCCGGATTTCTGTAACTTGGCCGCAATTTTTTCCAACATTTCCTGAAACACAAGCCCTGAACCATAGATCCGGGGAACAAACGGGAGCAACAGCTTCCCCGGACAGACTGCTGGCGGAGAAGGGAACACGCAAGTGCACATCACTGCGGAACAGATTTGGATGATGGTGGCGGCAGCCCTCACCCTCATGATGACCCCGGCCCTGGGTCTCTTCTACGGCGGCATGACCCGTGCCAAGTCCTCCCTCAACATGATCATGATGAGCTTCCTGGCCGCCGGCATCGTCGGCGCTGTCTGGGCGCTCTGGGGTTACTCGATGATCGGCGGCGAGGGCTTCCTCGGCCTGTTCGGCAACCCCTTCGCCCACTTCGGCCTCGGCAACCTCGTCGGCTCCCCCGACCTCATCAAGGTGGGCTACAGCGCAACCTTCGCGATCATCACCGTCGCCCTGATCAGCGGTGCCATCGCGGACCGCGCCAAGTTCAGCTCCTGGGCGGTCTTCGTTCCCGTCTGGGTCACCCTGGTCTACTGCCCGCTCGCATACATGGTGTGGGGCGGCGGCCTGATGAGTGCCGGCGGTGCGCTCACCGCGGTGTTCGGCCAGGTCATCGACTTCGCCGGCGGTACGGTCGTGGAGATCAGCTCCGGTACTGCGGCATTCGTGCTGGCCCTGATCCTGGGCAAGCGGCACGGTTTCGGCAAGGACCCCAACCACCGTCCGCACAACATCCCCTTCATCATGCTCGGCGCCTGCCTGCTGTGGTTCGGCTGGTTCGGCTTCAACGGCGGCGCCGCCACGAGCGCGGAGCAGGCGGGACTGATCTGGGTCAACACCATGCTGGCACCGGCCGCCGCCATGATCGGCTGGCTCGTCACTGAGAAGATCCGCCACGGCCACCCCACTTCGCTGGGTGCCGCCTCTGGCGTCGTTGCCGGCCTCGTGGCCATCACCCCGTCCTGCGCCAACATCAGCCCGGTGGCTGCCCTCGGCCTGGGCCTGGTAGCCGGCGCGGCCTGCGTGGTGTTCGTAGACCTGAAGTACAAGTTCGGCTTCGATGACTCGCTGGATGTGGTAGGCGTGCACCTGGGCGCCGGCCTGATCGGCACCCTCGCCCTGGGCTTCATCGCCATGCCCGTGGACGGTGTGGGCGGCGGCCTCTTCTACGGCGGCGGCTTCCAGCAGCTGACCGCACAGACCGTGGCGGTCGTGATCACGGTGGCGGTTTCCGCCGCCATGACCGCGGCGATCGGCCTGGTCATCAACAAGACCATCGGCTTCCGCGTCAGCCACGAGGCCGAGACCGTCGGCGTGGACCTCTCCGAGCATGCCGAGACCGCGTACGAGTTCGGCGAGCTGTCCCGCAGCCGCTTCCACTCGGTGCTGCACCCGGCAGGGGCGCCCAGCCACGAGTAATCCCCGGGCGGGGACACCCGGCGTAGCGTCCGGAATGCCCTCCGTACCGGTGGTGTTGCCGCAGATATGACGACAATCGGAATCATCGGCGCAGGACACATCGGCAGCCAAGTGGCGCGCAAAGCGGTTGAACTCGGCTATAACGTGGTGATCAGCAACTCCCGCGGACCGGAAACCCTCGCGGGACTCGTGGCGGAACTCGGCCCCAAAGCCCGCGCGGCCACCCCTGCCGAAGCAGCAGCGGCAGGCGATTTCGCCGTCGTGACAGTCCCGTTCAGGAAATACCGCGAACTTCCTGCGGAACCGCTGGCGGGCAAGGTGGTCATCGACACCAACAATTATTACTGGGAGCGCGACGACCGTATCCCGGCGCTCGACGCCGGCGAAGCCACCACCTCGGGGCTGGTCCAGGAACACCTCGCCCAGTCCAAGGTGGCCAAGGGCTTCAACCACATCCGGGCCAGGGAAATCACCACGGACGGCTTGCCTTCGGGAACGCCCGGCCGCCGAGCCCTTGCCACGGCCAGCGATTTCCCCGAAGCAGCCGAACTGGTCGCCAGGCTCTACGACGAATTCGGCTTCGACACAGTGAACATCGGCCCGCTCGCCGAAAGCTGGCGCGTGGAACGGGACCGTCCCGCCTACGTCATCCGGCAGGACGCTGCCGAGCTGAAGGCGAGTATCGCGAAAGCGCCCCGGACGGTCTGAACTGGAACTTAAAGGACAGCGGACGACGGCGGGAGGCTCCCGCCGTCGTCCGTTTTAGTTGTGTGCCCTCAGAGCGAGTGCCGTGACTGGCGCGCGCCGTCCGCGCGGAGCGGCGAGCCCAGCACCGTGAAGCGGTGGCCGCCGTTGTCACCGGACAGCAGCGGCATCGCCTCGCTGATCGCCGCCTGGACGCCCTCCAAGCGCAGGGAGTCCTGGTGCGCTTCGGCGGACTCCCAGAGTTCGCAGACAAACACTGTGTCCGGAACGTCATTGTTGACGCCTACCTCGTACAGCAGGCAGCCGGCATCCCGCAGCTCGGGCTTGGGCCGGAGCAGGATTTCCACCAGTGCGTCACGTTGGCCGGCCTTGGTTCCCAGGGTCCCCACATTTGCAAAAGTCATGTGGCCATGATGGCACGCCCGGCCGCTTTGCCCGCTTAAGCTTGGACCCGGTTCAACGCACCGGCACGCCGTCCAGGAGCGTCGCCACCACCGCGGTGCGGGCCAGCTCCTCGGGGTCAACGGCCAGCGGGTCGCGGGCGAAGACCGTGAAGTCGGCGCGCTTACTCACCGTGATCGACCCGGTCACGGCGCCGAGCCCGGCCGCTGCGGCCGCATGGGTGGTGTAGCCCTCCAGGGCCATGAGCGGGGTGAGCGCCTGTTCGGGCTGCACGGGGGCAGTGTCCGGGCGCTCCACGGGGCGGCGCAGGATGGAATCGGCCATCATGGCGCGCGGATCGTAGGGAGTGATGGGCCAGTCCGAGCCCAGCGCCACGGTCACCCCGGCCTCGCGCAGGTCGCGGCAGCGCCAGCCACGGGCAGCCCGTTCCTCGCCGAGCCGCACCGACCAGTTGTCGCTGCGGTCGGCCTTGGTGTGGTGGGTTCCATGGATCGGCTGCATGCTTGCCGCGACGCCGAGCTCGGCGAAGCGGACCACCAGCTCGTCCGGGATGGTCTCTATGTGTTCAATCCGGTGCGTGGCGAGTTTCCGGGCATCGCCGGCGGATTCCAGGGCCTCCAGCACATAACGCACGCCCTGGTCCCCTATCGCGTGGGTGGCGGTGGGGATGCCGCGCTCGACGAAGAAGCGCAGCGCCTTCTGGAAGTCAGCCGGGTCGGTCCACACGGATTCGGTGTTCTGGCCGTAGACGTCGGGATGTTCGAGCCAGGCGGAGCCGTTGTCGATGGTGCCGTCGATGAAGAACTTCACGCCCTCCACTCCCCAGCGCCGCCCGCCGGTGCCTTGCAGCGCCGCGGCCTCCTCCAGTTCCGCGAGCGACGCTCCGGCGTTGACCATCGGCGAGAAACGCAGCCGCAGGGGCAGCTCGCCGTCGGCCTCCAGCCGGGTCAGCAGTTCCGCGGACCCTTCCACGAAGTCCATCACGTGCGTGGAGGTGATCCCGACGGCGGCCATCGCCTTCAGCAGTTCCCCGAGCCTTCCTGCGCGGCCGGCCAGGTCCTCCTGCGGCATGACCTTCGTGACCAGGTCCATTGCAGTGAACTCCACGAGGTACCCGGTGGGCTTGCCGTCGCCGTCGACGCCCACCACGGACTCGTCCGGGAAGGCCACCCGGCCGGTGATGCCGGCGGCGGCGAGCGCCGCGGAGTTGACCACGGCTGAGTGGCCGTCACGCATCCGCAGGAACATCGGCACCTGGCCGGTGGCGTCGTCGAACAAGCGGCCGATGAAGCCGGTGTCCGTGAACAGGTTGGGGTCCAGTCCCCAGCCGGTCACCCACTCCCCGGGCTTGGCATTGCGCGCGGCCTCGCCCACGATCCGCTGCACCTCGCCAAGCGGGCCGAGGTCCGTCAGCTGCACGCCGCGGGCCAGCTCGAGGCCGTAGACCACATGGGTGTGGCTGTCGTTCAGGCCGGGCACGATCGTGGCATCTCCGAAGTCCAGCACGGTGGTTGCCGGGCCGCGATGCGCCTCCAGTTCGGGGAGGCTCCCGACGGCGGCGATCCGGCCGTCCTTGACTGCGACGGCGGTGGGGGCGGGCGTAGCCGGGTCGATGTTCTCGGGGTCAGTGGTTTCAGGGTCGAGGGTGTGGATGCGGGCGGCGAGGACGAGGACGTCCGCGTAGTTTGTCACGAGGCTGCTCCTTGGCTGACGGGGGCTTTGCTCTTGAGGTCATCGAACAGGGCGTCGACGCGTTGCTGCTCCACCGCCGTCGCGGGCAACAGCCACGAAACCGCCAGGTACACGGCGAGGTTCACGATCAGCCCGGCCACGCCGGAGGTGAGGCCGCCCAGCCACGGAATGGACAGCGGGCTGGGGTACATCAGTTCCAGCACCGCAGCCACCAGGATGCCGGAGACCATGGCGGCGTTCGCGGCGGCGGCTGTGCCACGGCGCCAGAAAATGCCCAGCAGCAGGGTGGGGGCGAGCTGGCAGATGGCCTGGTAGGAGACGAGGGCGATGGCGATCAGACCGGACACCTGGTTGGCGGTGAACAGGGCCACCGCGGCGGACACCAGGGTGACGGCGGCGACGGCGATCTTGGCACCCTTCGCCGACTCGACGCGCTCGTGGCTGCGGGCGCCGACGATGTCGTTGGCGATCTGGGTGCCGAGGGCCTGGAGGTTGGCGCCCACGTTGCCCATGGTTGCGGCCACCACGCACACGCCGGCCACGGCCACCAGGCCCACGCCGCCGATGCCGGCCATGATGAACCAGACAGTGTCGGGTGCCTCGGACACTCCGGGGACGCTGGAGGCGAGCAAGGACACGGTGGTGAGCGCGGCGGAGAAGATGAACAGCAGCGGCGCGGCCTGCACAGCGGACTTCTTCACCGTGCGAGGGGTGCGGACGCTGAACATGCGCACGAACAGGTCCGGCCAGCACCAGGCGCCCATCATGCCGGTGAACATCAGGGAAAACAGGTAGAACGGGCCGGCGGGGCTGCCGAGGCCGGGCAGTTCCAGCAGTGCCGGTGCCATGGCGCCGAAACCGTGGCCGTTGTTCACGAGCCACACCAGCATGCCCAGGATCACCAGGAAACCGATGCCGTAGGCGAAGAGGCCCTGGACCATGTCGCTGATGATCAGGCCGCGGGTTCCGAGCTTGACCGTCCAGATCTGCCGGGCGGCGATGAACAGGACACCGATCACCACGGCCAGGTATGGGGAAACCTGCCCGAAGGAAAGCGTGGAGAAGACCAGGCCGAGGGACTGCATGCCGAGCACAACCCACGGAACGGAGGCCAGCACGCCGATGATTGCGGCGATGACCCGCACCGAGCGGGAGTTGTAGCGCAGGCCCAGCAGGTCTGCCTGGGTGCGGAGGTCATAGGTGCGGCCCCACTTGTTCACCGGGGTGCCGAGGAAGAACATCAGCACCACGCTGAGCAGGGAGTATGACAGGGAGTACATGCCGATCACCCCACCGCTGGCGGTCAGCCCGGCGAAGGCCACGAATACGGTGCCGGCAAGCCAGGTGTTGAGGAAGGCCATGGTGCCGAACCAGGAACTGAAGGAGCGCCCGCCGGTGGCGTATTCGCTCATGGTGGCGTCGCCGCGACGGGCGCGGTTCATGACCACCACAACAAGCACAGTGAAAGCGAGGATGGCGCCGTAGCCGATCATCATGTTCATGCCGTCTCCCCCTCGTCGCTGCTGCTTGCCCAGAGGGCGAAGAGGGAAAGGGTCACCACGGCATTGGCCACCAGGAAATACCAGAAGGCGGACTGGCCGCCGCTGAAGAGCCAGTGCACGGGCGGGGCGAGCAGGATGAACAGGTCGACCGCGAAAATCGCGCGCCGGAGCCGGGCGCGGTGTTCCGGGCTGCTCTTGCGGCCGCCCAGGTTCAAGGAGTCCGGGGCTGGGGCGGACAGGGACATTGGGGAATTCCATTCTTCCGGGGCGTCGTTGGCCGGATGCGGACAGGTCTGGTGTTGAGGGAGATTTGCGATGCTTTACGGGATTGCGGGAACGTTCCCGCAAATAAGAGTGTGAGACGTCACAGGGGCATTGTCAAGAGGCCGCGGCATCGCCAGGCGGGAACCGGCAAGGGGCGGCGAGGAGGCTCCGGGCGCCCTTAGGATGAGGGCATGGCGAGAACCCGGGCAACCATCATGGACATTGCGCGCGAGCTGGGGCTCTCGAAGACCACCGTCTCCAGCGCCTTGGGCGGAAGCGGCCGGATCTCCGAGGAAAAGCGCGCCTTGATCCGTGAAACGGCTGACCGCCTGGGCTATGTGGCCAACCGCGCGGCCCGCAGCCTGCGGGTCAGCCGCGTCGGGACCATCGGCCTGTACATCCCGCCCATCGCCCGCAGCCTGGCCTTCTACATGGACTTCGCTTTCGGGGTCACGGAGGGAGCGGCCGCCGCCGACTACGACGTAACCCTCTTCGCACGCGGCCTCACCCCGCAGCGGGCCTTCCACGTGGACGGCGTGATCGCGATCGACCCCTCCCCCGGCGAACCCCTGGTCGCAGCCCTGCTCGATGACGGCATCCCCACCGTCTCGGTCGGCCGCTACACCGGCCCGGGCCAAGAGCGGGTCCTTGGCACCCTCGAGGCCCATCACGCCGAACTTCAGACCAAGATCCTGGACCACCTGCTCAGCCGCGGCCGGACATGCCCGGCGCTGCTCGCCGTCGACGACGCCATTTCCTCCTCCTGGGCAGTGGACACCCTGAACACCTACCTGGAGTGGTGCCTGCGCAACGGCATCCAGCCGCGGGTCCATGAGGTGGAGGCCAACGCGACGCCCCGCGATCTGGTGTCCGCGATCGCCTCGGCCGTGGATGCCGGGCATGCGGATGCCCTGGTGTGCGGCGCGCAGGGCCATGCCGCGCAAAGCCAGATCGTGCTCGAAAGCCGCGGCCTCACCGTGGGCAAGGACCTGGACCTCGCGTCCTTCGCCGGCGCCGCGGCCCTGGAGACCGGCAATCCGCTCATCAGCTCCATCGACCTGGCTCCGCGCGAATACGGTGCGGCGGCAACGGAACTGCTGGACGCCGTCGTCCGCGATCCCGACGCCGGGCCGGTGCACCGCTGGTTCGACGGCGCGAGCGTGCAGCTGGCCGGCTGAGCACTCAACGGGCTGATGCCCGCAGCGAACCCCGGGCGGCGCCCACCATGCCTTCGACGGCGCGGGCCAGGTGCGTGCCGCGGTCACTGACGCCACCCCAGCGCACCAGGGACTGGGCGGTGAGTCCGTCGATCATGCCGAGGATCTGCCAGGCGAGCGATGCGGGATCGTCGGTTTCGAAGTGGCCGCCGGCAACGCCGTCCTCCACCACCGCCTGCAGCACGGCCTGCCACGCGTCCATCTGCTCACGGACGCACGCGGCAAGGGCCTCGTTCCTGCGGCCCAGGGTCCAGGCCTCCACCCAGACGGCGGTGACATCGAGCCGGCTGCCGTCCATGAGGGTGTCCAGCAGCAAGGCCAGGCGCTCCACGGGTCCGGGAAGGGCCGCGAGCATGCCCGCCACCTCCTCGGTTTCGGCCGCGACGATTGCCGTGAAGGTGCCCGCCACCAGGGCATCCACGTTCGGCTGGTAATGCGCCACAAGGCCCGAGGCCACCCCCACATGGGACGCGACGTTGCGCAGCGTGATCGCGGAAAGCCCCTGCTCAAGGGCGATTGCGCGGGCGGCTTCGGTGATTTCGGCGGCGCGCTCGGCGGGGGACTTCCGGGTAGCGCGCTTCTGCGTGGTGCTTGACATCACAGAACAGTCTAAAGTAGCTTTTCAACATTATTGATCGCATGATCAACAAGCTTCGCAATCAACGAGCTTGCAGTACAGAAGCTTGCAGCACAGAGGAGTCTTCATGGCTTGGAAAATGCCGGCCGAAACCGCACCCCACGAACGCACCTGGATGGCGTTCCCACGCACCGGCCTGACGCTCGGCGATGACGCCGCCTCGGCCGAGGAAGCGTACGCCGCCTGGACCGCCGTCGCCCACGCCGTCGCCGAATTCGAGCCGGTCACCATGGTGGTGGACCCCGGCGAGCGCGGGCGTGCCGCCCGCATGCTCGACAACGGAATCGAACTGCTTGAGGCGCCCCTCGACGAATTCTGGATGCGCGACGTCGGACCCACCTTCGTGCTCGACGACGAGCGTCCCGGTGTGCTCGGCGCCGTCGATTGGGTCTTCAACGGCTGGGGCGCCCCGAAGTGGGCCGAGTGGGAGAAGAGCGCCGGAATGGCCCGCTTCGTGGCGGAGCAGTCCGGCGCCGAACTGGTCAGTTCCCTGCTGGTCAACGAGGGCGGCGCCATCCACGTGGACGGCGAAGGCACCGTGCTGGTCACCGAAACCGTGCAGCTGGATCCGGGCCGGAACCCGCACGCGGACAAGGCCCGGGTGGAGGCCGAACTGGCCCGCACCATCGGCGCCAGCAAGGTGATCTGGGTGCCGCGCGGCCTTACCCGCGACTACGAGGACCTGGGCACCCGCGGCCACATCGACATGGTGGCCACCCTGCCCACGCCCGGGCGCATCCTGCTGCATTCCCAGAGCAACCCGGAGCACCCGGACTTCGAGGTCAGCCGCAGCCTGCACACCTTCCTGGAGACCCAGACGGACGCCGCGGGCAAGCCCTTCGAGATCGTCCAGCTGCCCGCGCCGGAGACCCTGCGCGACGAGGAAGGCTTCGTGGACTGGAGCTACGTCAACCACCTGGTGGTCAACGGCGGCGTCATCGCCTGCGGCTACGGCGAAGAACGCGCCGACGCCCTTGCCGCCGAGATCCTGGCCGAGGCCTACCCGGGCCGCCGCGTGGTCACCGTGGACGCCCGCCCCATCCTGGCCCGCGGCGGCGGCATCCACTGCATCACCCAGCAGCAGCCCAAGCTCCCCGCAGCTGGCGGGAGCGCAACTAACGGGAGCGCAGCGTAATGGCGCTCTTCGACGTCGTCGAAGCCTCCATCGCGAAGCTGCGCGCGGCGCTGGAGTCCGGCGAAACCACTTCGGTGCAGCTCCTTGAGGCGTACCTGGCGCGCATCGAGGCCTACGACCGCAACGGCATCAAGCTGAACGCCATGGTGGTCATGAACCCCGAGGCCCGCGCCGACGCCATCGCCTCCGACGAACGCCGCGCACGAGGCGAAGTACGGGGCCCGCTGGACGGCATCCCCTACACCGCGAAGGACTCGTACCTGGCCAAGGGCCTCACCGCGGCCGCCGGTTCGCCGGCGTTCAAGGACCTCGTGGCCCAGCGGGACGCCTTCACCATCGAACGCCTGCGCGACGCCGGCGCGGTGCTGATCGGCCTGACCAACATGCCGCCCATGGCCAACGGCGGCATGCAGCGCGGCGTTTACGGCCGGGCCGAGAGCCCGTACAACGCGGACTTCCTGACGGCGGCCTTCGGCTCCGGTTCATCCAACGGTTCCGGCACCGCGACGGCGGCCAGCTTCGCGGCCTTCGGTCTGGGCGAGGAGACCTGGTCAAGCGGCCGCGCACCGGCGTCGAACAATGCTTTGTGCGCGTACACGCCCTCCCGCGGCGTCATTTCCGTGCGCGGCAACTGGCCGCTGGTCCCCACCATGGACGTGGTGGTGCCGCACACCCGTACGATGGCGGACCTGCTGGAACTGCTGGATGTGATCGTGGCGGACGACGCCGAGACGCGCGGCGATTTCTGGCGCGCGCAGCCCTGGGTGGCAATCCCGAAGGCCTCCGAGGTACGGCCGGAATCGTACCCGGCTCTCGCTCCGGCGGATCCCGACGGCGGCCGGGCGGCTTTGCGGGGCAAGCGTTTCGGGGTGCCACGCATGTATGTGAACGCCGACGCCGAGGCCGGAACCAGCGAGAACCCGGGAATCGGCGGACTGACCGGGCAACGCATCGAAACCCGCGCCTCGGTGATCGAGCTGTGGGAAGCGGCCCGCCGCGACCTGGAAGCCGCCGGCGCCGAGGTGGTGCTGGTGGACTTCCCCGTGGTGAGCAACTACGAGGGCGACCGGCCCGGCGCGCCCACCATCGCCAGCCGCGGCCTGGTCAGCCCGGAATACCTGCACCACGAAATCGTGGACCTCTCCGCCTGGTCCTGGGATGACTTCTTGGCCGCCAACGGCGACCCGGCACTGCATTCGCTGGCGCAGGTCGACGGCGCGGCGATCTTCCCGCACCCGGACGGTGCCCTGCCGGACCGCTACACCGGCTTCGACGACGACATCGCGGAGTACCCCGTCCACATCCGCTCCAATCCGGGGCGGCCCATGACGGACATTCCGGAACTGGCGGCCGGGGTCCGTGGACTGGAGCTGACCCGCAAGCTGGACCTCGAGGAATGGATGGACGGGCTTGGCCTGGACGCCGTGGTCTTCCCGGCCTCGGCCGACGTCGGGCCGGCGGACATGGACGTGAACCCGGCGTCCGCGGACCTCGGCTGGCGCAACGGCGTGTGGGTGGCCAACGGCAACCTGGTACCCCGGCACCTGGGCATCCCCACGGTTACCGTGCCGATGGGAACGATGTCCGATACCGGCATGCCGGTGGGCCTGACTTTCGCCGGCCGCGCCTACGACGACACCGCCTTGCTGGCCCTGGCGGCCGCGTTCGAGGCGACCGGCTCCCGGCGCACCGAGCCGCAGCGCACGCCGAGGCTGGGCTGAGCTGATCTGCAAAGGGCCGGGCAGCACCAGGCCCTTGCAGCTTCCGAGGTTTCACTGCTTCCGGCGGCGGCAGCACCGCCGTCGGAAGCTCCCGGAACCCGTTCGAGGGCGTCCTACGGCCCGGCCTTCAGCGGCCGCCCGCGATCTTGCGGCTGCGTTGTTCCTGCGCGTGCGGTCCGTACGGATACACCCCGAGCCTCGGGTTGCTCGCCCCGTTCAGCCGCTCGATGTCCTCGGTTGTCAGCTCAAGATCCGCCGCCGCCAGATTGTCCGCCAGCTGATCGCGTGTCCGTGCGCCCAGGATCACGGATGTCACCGCCGGCCTGCCAGCCAGCCATGCGAGGGCAACCTGTGACTGGCTGACGGAGTGCAAGGATGCAGTCGCCTCGACCGCGTCGAGAACCCGCCAGGTGTGTTCGTCCGCGTTCCGGGCTTCCCAAGCCTCCATGCCCCGCTTCGGGTTCTCCCCCAGTCGGGTGGCCCCGATCGGGTCCACATCGCGCCGGTACTTGCCCGAAAGCCAGCCACCGCCCAGTGGCGACCACGGCAGGAGGCCGATGCCGGCGTCGAGCGCCGCTGGAACAATCTCCAGTTCAATGCCCCGCACCAGCAGGTTGTACTGAGGCTGCAGGGTGACCGGAAGATTCCAGCCGTGTGCCCTCGCCAGGTGGAAGGCCTTCGTCAGTTGCCAGCCGAGGAAATTGGAAAAGCCGTAGTAGGCGATCTTTCCGTTGCAGACGGAGTCGTGCAGGAAGCGCAGGGTCTCCTCCAGCGGGGTAATGGGGTCCCAGGCGTGCATCTGGTACAGGTCGATCTGCTCAACACCGAGGCGGCGCAGCGAGTCGTCCAGTGCCTTGCCCAAATGCCGGCGCGACGTGCCAAGATCATTGGGGCCTTTTCCCATCGGAAAACGTCCCTTGGTGGCGAGCACCACCCGATCCCGCGCGCCGCTCCGGCTGCCCAACCAGCGGCCGATGATTTCCTCGGACGCACCCTGGCTGTAGACATCGGCGGTGTCCAGGAAGTTGCCGCCGGCGTCGAGGTAGTCGTCCAGGATGTGGTGGGAAGTCTCTTCGCTCGCTTCGGCCCCGAAAGTCATGGTTCCCAGCGCGTAATTGGACACGACAGCACCGCTGTTGCCCAGTGTGCGGTATTCCATGCTGCTCCTCAGTTCGTTTCAGTCTTCGGTGGGCGTGGTCAGGTTCGAGTGATAGTCGCGCCAGCTGTGCTCGGGTCCGAAGCCCAGCAGCCTGCGGGCCTTGCCGATGGACAGCAGGGTTTCGTGGCGGCCCAGTTCCTTGATTACCTCGACGCCGGGAAACACTTCGGCAGCCAGGTCGGCGCTGGATCTTTCCATGACCGTGTCTGAGGCCGCGATGATGAAGGTTTCGAATCCCGGCTGGCCGTTTTCCAGTGCGCGGGCGACCGCCTGGGCGCCGTCCCGGGCGTCGATGTACCCCCACAGGTTCCATTTCCGGCGCGTGGCATCGGCGTCGAAGGACCGGAAGTCCTCGTAATCCTCGGGATCCATCACGTTGGAGAAGCGCAGGGCCACGATGCTCAATGCCGGATCCCAGCGGGTGAGCTGGATGGCCATCTGCTCTTCAAGGTGCTTGACCAGCGAGTAGGTGCTCTCGGGCCGGGCCGGGTACTCCTCGTCCACCGGGATGTACGGGGGATCGATGTCAAACGGCAGGCCAAGGACGGTTTCGCTGGAGGCATAGACAATCTTCTTGATCCCGGCCCGCCGGGCAGCCTGGAAGACGTTATAGCTGGAGAGCATGTTGTTCTCGAAGGTGGCGGCATCCGGCGCCAGCCCTGGGGCGGGGATGGCGGCCAGGTGGACCACCGCGTCGAATCCGTTGTGCCGGTCATCCAGGCCAAGGATGACATCGAGGACCTGGCCGTAGCTGCGCAGGTCCACGTTGACGTACCCGGGTCCCTTCCGCCCTTCCCGGTCCAGGTTCAACACCTCGTGGCCGTCCGCAACCAGCCTCCGGACCACGCTCCTGCCAAGTTTTCCGCTTCCACCAGTGACAGCAATTCTCATCGGGATCTCCTTCGAAAGGGGCTCTGTCTGAAGGGACTCTGTCTGAACACTGTAGGCGCCGTCCCGACGCCGGGTCAGCTACAGCCCATGTTGCAGCCGAATTTCGCTCCCAGGTGACCCCGCGTTTGCCGGGCCCGGAAGCTCCATGGCCTCGTGGATCTGCAGGGCGAACCACAGCTGGGCGAGCGTGGACGTTTCACCCATGTCCAGCCCCGTCAGCTCGCCGATCTTGCGGATGCGGTAGATCACCGTCTGCCGGTGGGTAAACAGGAGGGCCGCCGTCTTCTGCCAGGACCGCTGCGTGTCGAGGAAGACCTTGAGGGTGTGCATGAGGTCCGGTTCGCGGCCCCGCTCGTAGTCGATGACCGGGCCCAGCAGGTGCCGGACCAGCGCTGCGCCCTCCTCATGGCGTGTCAGTCCCAGCCAGGCCGGGCCTTCCGGGTACCGCACCAGCTGGCTGCCGCTGCTGGCTGCCGTCCCGAGCGACCACAAAGACTCCTGCAGGGCCGTCTGGATCCCCGACGGCGACGCCGGGGAACTCACCCCGATCCGGACGTGCTCGCTGACCACGTGGCGCATCAGCTCTTGGGAGCATTCATTCGACACCAGCAGATGCAGGCGGTTGGCCCGGTTCAGGCAGGCCGACGGGAAGCCGTGGCCCCAAAGGTCCACGTGGACGTTGGCCAGGTCATCGCCCTCTCCGGACATGGACACCACCACGAAGTCCTGCGCCGGGATGCCGAACTCGCCCAGCCGGCTCTCGAGTTCGGCCACGCCGTAGCGTCCCTCAAACGCCTGCAGGAGGAACTCGGACCCCAGCCTGCGCTGGCCTTCGAGCGCCAGCACCGTCCGTGACAGCTCCAGGCCAAGCACCGTGGCGGCGTGGAGCAGGACCACCGCGTCGGGACGCTGCTCGGAGTCGGGCAGCACTACCAGCAGGGCGTTCACGTGGGTGGGAATGTCCATCATCAGGACGTGCTGCTCACCGAAGCGCAGCCATCGGAAGCCCTTGACCGTCGCCGTTGATGACGTCCCCACCCACTGGGCAAGCCAGGCGGACAGCCCGGCCGGCAGCCCGTCCCACCCGGGATGCCACGGGTCCAGGCACCGCCGGTCGACCACGAAAAGCTTCGAATCGAGTTCCGCGGCAAGGCCCTGGAGCAGGCTCCGTCCGTTGTCCTCGGCACCGGACAGGCGCAGCAGGTCGTAGATCCTGGCCGTCTGCCGCAGCCGGCGTGACTCCTCGATCAAGGAGGCCTCGGCGACCGTCCGGGCAATGGCGATGAACGGCAAGGGGTAGGGAATGTTGATCAGCGGAAGCGGCAGGGAATTGCAGGCGTCGATGAGTTCGGGAAGGAGCTCGGGCGCATGCATCTTCTCGCCCACCGCCAGCCCGCTGGCTCCCGCCTTGACCAGTTCCTGGACCAGTTCCACCTGCCCTTCGGCGTCGGACGGAATGGACAGCCCGTTCGTCATCATGATCTCGCCGCCGGTGGTCCATTCCCACAGCCGCGGGAGGTCCGAGGTGTGCGCCCAGGTGATGCGGTTTCCGATGCCTTCGGAACCTGCCAGGAGCCGCAGTCCAAGCTGGGGCTCCGCAAGCAGCTCCGCCACTGTAATCGCCATTGTTGACCACGTTCCCTTATCTGCCGCCGGCCTGCAGGCCGTCCGAACGCCGGGTGTCGGCCGGAATTCCGGGCTTCTTAGACAAAGGTATAGGCGTCCCCGCTATTTGTAGTCAATCGATAGATATGCTGCGTGACGCACATCACCAATGATTGAAGAACCTGCAGAGGCAGCAGGAACCAGCGCAAACGTGAAGGATTCCCCCATGACTGTCCACCAGCCCGTCGGCCCCGTCGATGCCACCAAGGTTCCACGCTTCGCGGGACTGGGCACCTTCGCCCGGCTCCCGCAGATCGACCGCGTCCCGGACTACGACATCGCCGTGGTCGGCGTCCCGTTCGACGGCGGCACCTCCTTCCGTCCCGGCGCCCGCTTCGGTCCCGCGGCGGTCCGCGAAGCGTCGCGGCTGCTGCGCCCCGGCTACCACGTGGAGCTCGACGTCGAACCCGTGCGGGAAGTCCAGGTAGTCGATGCCGGGGACATCGTCTGCACGCCCTACGACATCGCCCGGGCCGTCCGTGAAATCGAGGAGCAGGCCCTGCCCCTTCTCGGTGAAGGAAAGCGGCTCATCGCCATCGGCGGCGACCACACCATCGCCCTGCCCATGCTGCGGGCGCTGAACACCGTGCACGGACCGGTGGCGCTGCTGCATTTCGATGCCCACCTGGACACCTGGGACACCTACTTCGACCAGCCCGTCACGCACGGCACCATCTTCCGCCGCGCCTTCGAAGAAGGCCTGCTCGTCCAGGACCGCTCGATGCACGTGGGCATCCGCGGCCCCGTCTACGACCGGAACGATTTCCTGAGGGACCACGAGTTCGGCTTCCAGATCATCCGCTGCTCCGACCTGGACACCCTGGGCGTGCCCGCCGCCATCGAGCAGGTCAGGGAACGCCTGGGCGACACCCCCGTGTACGTTTCGATCGACATCGACGTCCTCGATCCGTCCTACGCGCCCGGCACCGGCACCCCGGAGATGGGCGGCCTGCATTCGCGCGAACTGCTCGCCCTGCTCCGCGGACTGGAGGGCATCAACATCGTGGGCGCCGACGTCGTCGAGGTCGCCCCGGCCTACGACCACGCGGACATCACCTCCGTGGCGGCGGCAACCCTCGTGTTCGACCTCCTCGGACTGATGGTGAAGGGCAACCGCGGAGCCGGCGAGGTTCTCTCCCTGGCCGCGCGGAGCGCATCATGAATACCGTGAGTAGCAACTCCGGCGTCAACGAGGTTCCCCGGCTGGAGGACAAGACCATCCAGCCGATCCCGATGAACGAGCGGCACGGCAAGGCACGTGACCTCTTCACCATCTGGTTCGGGTCCAACATCATGATCATGACGATCGTGACAGGCGGGCTCGCAACCACGGTCTTCGGGCTCGATATCGTCTCCGCACTCGTGGGCATCGTCGTCGGCAACCTCATCGGGGCCGTCTTCATGGCCCTGCACTCCGCCCAAGGTCCGCAGCTCGGCGTCGCACAGATGATCCAGACCCGCGGCCAGTTCGGCTCCTTCGGTGCACTGTTGATCGTGCTCATCGTGGTCATCATGTACGCCGGCTTCTTCGCCGCCAACCTGGTGTTCGGCGGCGAGGCAATGGCGGCGGTCAACCCCGGCATCAGCGTCGATGCCGGCATCGTGATCATCGGCGTCGTCAGCGTCATCGCCACCATTTTCGGCTACCGGATCATCCACGCGTACGCGAAGTTCCTCAGCATCGTGGCCGGCCTGGCCCTGGTGCTGGCGTTCATCTGGATCCTTGTGGTCCAGGGGCTTCCCGTTGGCTTCCTCGAGCAGGGCGACTTCAACTGGGTCGGCTTCATGGGGACGATTTCCGTCTCCGCATTGTGGCAGCTGGCGTATGCCCCGTACGTCTCCGACTACTCCCGCTACCTTCCCCAAGGCACCGGCTCCCGGAGCGCCTTCTGGGCCTCGTACTCCGGCTGCGTGCTGGGAACGCTCTTCCCCATGGTGCTGGGCGCCGTCGTCGGAAGCGTAGCGCTTGCCCTCTCCAGCGATCCTTCGAGCATGGACATCGTGGGCGATCTCGGAATCCAGCTCCAGCCGCTCACCGTGGTGATCATCGGCATCTTCTGCCTCGGTGTGGCCGCCTCGAACGCCATGAACCTCTACTGCGGCGTGCTGTGCAGCCTCACTGTCGGCCAGACCTTCAAGCCGGACTGGATGCCCAAGGCCAAGACCCGCACGGTCGCCGCCATCCTCCTCTTCGCCCTCGCGGTGTCCGTGGCCCTGTTCGCCCGGGACAACTTCATCCTCTTCTACACGAACTTCCTGTCCTTCCTGATGTACGTGCTGGTTCCCTGGACGGCCATCAACCTGGTGGACTACTACCTCCTGCGGCACGGCGACTACCGGGTTGAGGACTTCTTCCGGCGCGACGGCGGCGTGTACGGCAGGTTCAACTGGGCCGCGATCGGCTGCTACCTCGCCGGAGCCCTCATCCAGCTCCCGTTCTCGGCGACGGCGGTCTACACCGGCCCCCTGGCCGCGGCGATGGGCGGAGTGGATCTCTCCTGGATCGTCGGCCTGGCGGTTGTAGCACCCCTGTACTACTACGTTGCCCGGGTATCCCAGAAACCCCGCAAAAGGGCGGAGACCGCGCCCGCCCCGCCAAAGAAGCTCGTGGGCGATCCGGCCTGACAGCCTGCCACACCGCAAAGACCCTCCAGAACCCAGATTGGAACCACTCCCATGACTACCACCGACACCGCCCGGCCGGGCACCGCGTCCTTCGCCGTCCGGCGTCCCGCAAGCCAGGGAGCCCCTGCCGGGCTGCCACCCGTGGGACATTTCATCAACGGAGCCTTCGTGCCGGGCTCCTCGCCTGAGCTGCTCGACGTCGTCAACCCGGCCACCGAAGCCGTGCTGGCTTCGGTTCCCGCCGGCACCGCCGCAGACGTCGATGCCGCGGTGGAGGCCGCCGTCGCCGCCCAGGTTTCGTGGGGCGCCACCACGCCGCGGGAGCGATCCGAAGTGCTGCACCGCATCGCCGACATCCTCGAGGCCAACCGCGCCGAGCTTGAACACCTCGAGGCTGCCAACACCGGCAAGCCCCGCAGCGTCGCCGAGGACGACGTGTCCAGCACCATCGACACCTTCCGCTTCATGGCCGGCGCCTGCCGCACCCTGACCTCGTTGGCTGGCGGTGACTACGCCGGCGGGCACACCTCGGTGATCCTGCGCGAACCGGTGGGCGTGGTGGGTGTGATCACGCCGTGGAACTACCCGCTGCTCATGGCCGCCTGGAAGATCGCGCCCATCCTTGCCGCGGGCAACAGCGTGGTCCTGAAGCCGTCGGAGCAGACTCCGCTCTCCACGCTGAAGCTCGCCGAACTGGTGGCCGGGCACATCCCGGACGGCATCTTCAACGTCGTCACGGGCCAGGGCCGCACCGTCGGCCAGCGCCTGTCCGAGCACCCGGACATCGCCTTGGTGGCGCTGACGGGAAGCGTGGCAAGCGGACAGGCCGTGGCCGCCACCGCGGCCCGTTCCGTCAAACGGGTCCACCTGGAGCTCGGCGGCAAGGCACCCGTGGTGGTCTTCCCCGATGCGGACCTCGCCGCGGCAGCGGCCGGCGTGCGCAACGCCGGCTACTGGAACGCCGGCCAGGACTGCGGGGCCGCGTGCCGGGTACTGGTGCACGAATCGGTGGCTGAGGAGTTCACCCGGCTCCTCGTCCAGGAGGTGGCAAGCCTGGTGGTCGGCGCCCCGGACGCCGGGGACGACGTCGAAATCGGACCGATGATCTCCCGCCAGCATTTCGAGCGGGTCAAGGAGGCATTGGCCGCCGCGAAGGCAGCCGGGCTGCGGACCGCCGTCGGAGGCTCGGCGCTGGAGGGCCCGGGCTACTTCATCGAGCCGACGGTGATCACCGATGTTCCGGCGGGCGCCCCGATCGCCAGCCACGAGATCTTCGGCCCCGTGGTGACGGTGGAAACCTTCGCCTCCACCGAGGAAGCGGTGAAGCGGGCCAACGAAACCCCCTACGGCCTCTCGGCCTCGGTGTGGACCCGGGATTCGGCCCTGTCCCTCAGCGTTCCCAAGCAGCTGGACTTCGGTACCGTGTGGGTGAACGCCCACCTGGTCCTGGCCAACGAGGTGCCGTGGGGCGGGTTCAAGGGATCGGGCTACGGCAGGGACCTCTCCCTCTACGCCCTGGACGACTACTCCCGGACCAAGCACGTCATGATCAACCACGGCGTCTGAGCCCTGACCCGAAGATCGGAGCCTGAAATGAGCAACGCGCCCACCCGCGGACCCCTGGCAGACGCGGCCTTCCCGCCGGTCCCGTTCGGCACGGACGTGCCCTGGAGCAACTGGGGAGGGAACCAGCACGCCACACCAGCCTTCACCGTGCGGCCGGGCAACGAACAAGAGGCCCTGGCCGCAGTGCGCTTCGCCATCAAGGAAGGGCTGCCGGTCCGTGCCGTGGGCTCGGGGCACTCCTCCTCCCCGCTGGTCCAGACGGGCGGGGTGCTGCTGGACATGGCGGCCATGGCGGGAATCACCGGGACCGACCGCGAAAACCGGCGTGTGCGGGCCCTGGCCGGGACCACGATCAACGCCTTCGGCGATCCGCTCTGGGAACAGGGCCTTGCACTGGCCAACCAGGGCGACATCGACAAGCAGCAGATCGCAGGCGCCTTGTCCACCAGCACCCACGGCTCGGGGATAGGGCTGGGCAGCTTCTCCTCGGCGCTGCGCTCGGTAAGGCTGATCGACGGCCACGGCGAGATCGTCGAAATCGGCGAAGGCCAGCTCCGCGAACTCAGGGCAGCGCAGGTTGCTCTCGGGACACTGGGCATCTTCCTGGAGGTGGAGCTCGCCGTCGAGGAGGCCTACTACCTGCAGGAGGAAATCACCTACCCCGATTGGGCCGAGACCGTGGCCGGCTGGGATGCGGACATCGCCGGCAACCGGCACTACTCCTTCCTGTGGTGCCCCGGCGAAGGCTCCGCGGAACTCCTCGATCTGCCCGGCGCTCCCGGCGAGCGCATGAGCAACCGGAGCTACACCAAGCGGTACAACGTCGTCGAACTCAAGGACGAAAGCGGCATTTCCGGCGTCGAAGGCAAGCGCCTGGACCGTTCCTACAGGATCTATCCGGGCGGCTTCACCACGCCGTTCCACGAGCTGGAATACTTCGTCCCGACCGGGCACGGGCTGGCGGCCACGGAGGCCATCCAGGATCTCATCCGCACCAAGCACCCGGACCAGCAGTACCCGGTGGAGGTGCGGTGGGTGAAGGCGGACGAGGGCTACCTGTCGCAGTTCCAGGGCCGGGACACCACGGTCATCACCCTCACCACCGAACCCGGAACGGACTACTGGCCGTTCTTCCGTGACGCCGACGCCCTGCTGCAGGAGTTCGAGCCCCGCGCACACTGGGGCAAGATCCACTTCATGAGCCGCAGCCGCCTGGAAAGGCTCTACCCCGAGCTTGATACCTTCATCCAGGTCCGCCGGGAATTCGATCCCCGCGGAGTGTTCCTCAACGACCACACGCGCGCGCTGGTGGGCTGACTTTCCCGACGCGGCGTCACTTACGGCCCATTTTGCCCGGCGGAATGGGCCGTAAGTGACGCCCGTGCCCAAGGGGTACGACTTCCGATTCGGGCAAATTACAGTTGCCTGCTCCGACGGTCCAGTTCGGCTCTTCGAGCCTCTTCCTAGGCAACGGCAAAACCTTGACGTTCGTCCCTTTTTTCACAGCTCATCTGGTCTAGTGACCCGCCGGGCCATCCTGCTGCGGCTTAACAGCGGCAGCCGCCTCCCGAGTAGATGCGGTGACGTCCGCGAGGATCCGCTCGTGGATCTGGGCGGTGAGCTTGTGAATCGCACGCGTCAGCTCAGTATTCTCCTCGAGCAGTTGCTCCTGGGCGTTGTAATCATGGTCTGCCTTCACCTGTTGGAAAGCCGCTTGACGGTTCTGTCCGATCATGACGAAGGTCGAGAGAAAGATCGCTTCGAGCGAGACGATCAGCGTCAACGTCGGCCACGGGCTTTGCTCGAACACGAGCATCCATACAGCGAAAAGCAACACATGCAAGTAGACGAAGTTCATCGATCCGGCGAAGGCCGTGATTGCATCCGCGACTCGAAGCTGAATGCTTGCGGCCCGGCGCTCGGCCTCGGCCAGGACCGATGGGTGCAGCTTTGCCGGCTCGCTTTGGGAGAGCAACCGTGTAGGTCTCAGATACGATCGCGGGTGCGCAGGAGCGCCCGTCGTTGACGTCGGTTTGGTTCCAGTCTGTTGTGTCATGGGTTCAATCCCTTGGCTAGCGGCGAGCCCGTCCCGCCTCTGAGAGCGAGCCTAGCGCCGCCTTGCGCCTAATCGCAGGACCAAGCGGTGACTCAAGAACCAGAATGTACGCGTGTCAGCTACAGACGACAGCTTGGGCACTAAACTGGCCGCATGACTCCCCAGGAACTGGCCAACCTTGCGCACCTGCGCCGGGCCAAGGACCTGATCGACCGCGAGTACGCCCGGCCCCTGGATGTGCCCACGATGGCGGGCGGCGCGCTCATGTCGCCGGCGCATTTCTCCCGCCAGTTCAAGGCCGCCTACGGGGAGACTCCCTACAACTACCTCATGACCCGGCGGATCGAGCGGGCCATGGCCCTGCTGCGTGCCGGCAGCAGTGTCACCGACGCCTGCATGGAGGTTGGCTGTACCTCGCTGGGGTCCTTCAGTTCCCGCTTCACCGAGGTGGTAGGCATGACACCCAGCGCCTACCGCGACCGGGAGCACCAGGCAGTGAAGGCCATGCCTTCCTGCATCGCCAGGCAGCGCACAAAGCCGGACCGCAAGCCGAGCAGGATTGAAGAAGCATCCGCATGAACGCCGCAATAGCTTTGAGGCATGAACATTTCACTCCAGTACTCACAGATCACTGTCAACGACCTTGACGAATCGCTCGCCTTCTACCGTGACGCGCTCGGCCTCGAGGTGCGCAACGACGTCGGCTCCGACGGGCAGCGCTGGGTCACTCTCGGCAGCGCCTCCCAGCCGGACCTGGAACTGGTGCTTTCCGAGCCGCACGCCGGCCGGTCCAAGGACGACGGCGACGCCCTCCAGGTGCTCCTGACCAAGGGCGTGCTGCCCGTGATCGTGTTCCGCACCGACAACGTCGACGCCACCTTCGAACATCTCCGCTCCGCCGGTGCCGAGGTGCTGCAGGAACCGATCGACCAGCCGTGGGGTCCGCGGGACTGCGCGTTCCGCGACCCGTCCGGCAACCACGTCCGCTTCAACCAGACGGCGTAGCAATCAGCCGACAGGCGGCTGACCCCACGCGCCTCAGGCCTTGACGGGAGTGCGGAGCCGGGGATCGTCGTCGGGCAGGTCTTCCTGGCTCAGCTCCTCATCGGAGAAGCTGACGCCGGCACTGTCCGCGGGGGCCGGATCCACCGGCTCCAGCGCCTGGACCATTTCCTCATAAAGGGCCGGGGCGACGTCGTCCTCCCGCCGTGCGGGCGCCTGCACCGGAATTGCGGCGGTCACCGGGGCAGCCGTCGGCGCGGGCGGCACGTGCGGGGCGAGATATTCCGGCGCGTGGTACTCCGGGGCGAGGTAAGCCTCTTCGAGCGCGGCCCGCTCCCACTCGATCTGGTCAAACTCGGCCTGCTCCTGGGCAGCCCGCTCGCGGTGCAGTTCGGCGACCTCCGCACGCTTCTGGTACATGTGCACCGTGAGGTGGGTGATGGCCAGGAGCACCACCGGCGGCATCGCGGCAACAAGCGCGGAAACGACCGGCGGGATGCCGGAACGGATCGCGTCCACGGTCAGGATGGCATGGACGGAGTTGGCCGCCGTGGAAACGATCGCGCCGAAGAAGAGCAGCGTCCACGGGTAGACCATGGCCCGGCGGCTGTGGCCGTTCAGCGCCACGATCGCCACCGTGGAGGCCACGATCATGCCGTCCACGATGATGGGCCAGATCCAAGCCAGGTGGGCTTCGATGCCGGAGCGCTGCGCAAGATCGGTCAGGGCCGCGAAGGAAAGGATGAAGGCGCCGACGGCGATCACCACAGTGGTGCCGACCGCGGTGAGGAGTACGGCCTTGTGCGGCTCGTTGGGGATCGTGGTGTTCACCGGATGATTTTACCGGCCGGAGCCGCCCTCGAATTCCCATGGCCAGGCCGCCCGTGCCCTCTCCCCTGTTGGCGGATTCCGGGCGTAGTCTGGCCTTAAGCCGGGGTTCAGGAATCCGGGACAGGCCAATGGCTGGGAATTGGGTCTGGGGCATGACGATGAGGAATGGTCCAAAATTCACAGTGGCGACGACCCTCGGCAGGGTCTTCGGATACTTAGTCCTGAGCGTCATCGGCGGGGTCCTGTCGGCCAGCCTGGTGGTGCCGGTGATCGCGGCCACGGGGTTCGCAGTCGGTGGATCCGTCTCCTACTTCAACGGGCTGCCGGCCGAGCTGCAGGTGGGCCCGCCGTCGCAATCCAGCAGGGTGCTGAGCGCTGACGGGAAGCTGATCGCCACCTTCTTCGCCGAAAACAGGGTGCCGGTGAAGCTGGAGAACATCTCGCCCTACGTGCGCCAGGCAATCGTGGCGGTGGAAGACAACCGCTTCTACGAACACACCGGCGTGGATCCGCAGGGCATCATCCGGGCGCTCCGGGTCAACCTTAGCGGCGGGGACCGCCAGGGCGCCTCGACCATCACCCAGCAGTATGTGGCCAACGTGCTCAACGAGCAGCGCCTCTCCGCCGGGCGGATCGATGAAGTAGTGTTGGGCAACCAGAAGACCTTGCTGGACAAGCTGCGCGAAATGAAGCTGGCCCTGGAACTGGAGAAGAAGTACAGCAAGGCGCAGGTGCTGGAGGGGTACCTGAACATCGTCTTCTTCAACCGGGATGCGTACGGCATCGAGGCCGCGGCCCGGCTGTTCTTCAGCACCTCGGCCAAAAACCTCACCCTGCCGCAGGCCGCCCTGCTGGCCGGGCTGGTAAACAGCCCCAGCTACTACAACCCGATCGCGAATCCGAAGGCCGCCGTGGAGCGGCGGAACGTGGTCCTGTCCAAGATGCTCGCCCAGGGCGTGATCGGGCAGAAGGCGTACGACGCCGCCACCTCCACTCCGTTGAAGCTGAAGGTCACGCCGGCCCGCCAGGGTTGCGCCGGGGCCGCGATGGCGCCCTACTTCTGCGACTACGTGGCGCACCTGATCCTGAACAACAAGGCCTATGGCGCTACCGTCGATGACCGCGAGAAGCTGCTGTACCGGGGCGGGCTGACCATCACCACCACCCTGGACAGCCGGCTGCAGGCCGCGGCCCAGACGCAGGTGAACCTGTCGGCCGGCGCCAACCCGGACAAATGGGGAGCCTCCCTGGTGACCGTGCAACCGGGCACGGGACGGATCCTGGCGATGGCGCAGAACACCGTGTTCCTGCCTGCGCCGGGGAAGTTCGATACCCAGCTGAATTTCAATGTCGATGCCCGGGACGCCAACGGCTACGACCTCAGTGGAGCAGGCGGCTTCCAGCCCGGTTCCACCATGAAGCCGTTCACCTTCGCGGAGTGGCTAAACGAGGGCAAGCCGCTGAATGCGATCGTGGATGCTTCGCGGCGAGTCTACCCGGTGGGGTTCCCGTGGCGGTCCAGCTGCGGCCAGCGGGTGTTGGGCGGCTACAGCTCGGCGCAGAAGGCCGCCAATGAGGGTGCCGACGACGACTTGCAGAACAACGATCCCGGCTACTACCGGCCGATGCCCATCAACTACGGCCTGTTCAACTCGATCAACACCGCCACCTTCGCCACCGCGGCCCAGCTCGATTTCTGCGGCATCCAGAAGATGGTGGACGCCGTGGGCCTGCACAGCGGGCTGGACCGGGCGCAGATCAACATGCACCAGCTGGGCAACCTGCTCGGTGCCATCGGAGTCTCCCCCCTCAACCTGGCCAGCGCCTTCTCCACCTTCGCCAACGACGGCCGCTACTGCGAGCCGATCGCCCTGGTTTCGGTGGTGGCACATGACGGCCGCCACTTGGCCGCGGACCGCGCAAGCTGCCGGGACGCCGTGAAACCGGAAGTGGCCCGCGGCGTCAACGCCGTCCTCCAGGACGTCCTGGTCCAGGGCTCCGGCTGGTACATCCACCCGAAGGTCCAGGACCTGATGCCCACCGCCGCCAAGACCGGAACGTCCAACACCAACGGCGCCACCTGGGTGGTGGGCTACACGCGCGGGCTCGCAACGGCGTCGTTCTTCGGCGACACCTCCAAGGGCCAGACGCGCGAGGGCCGCAACGTCACCATCAACGGCAAGTTCTACAAGGTGCTTGACGGTTACATGATCGCCGGCCCGCAGTGGGCCAACTACATGGTGAACGTGGTACGGCTCTACCCGGGTGGCAAGTTCCCGGATCCGCCGGAGTCCATGATGCGCGGCCCCGGCCCGCGCCCCAGCAAGGTCGGCCCGCCACCTGCCCCGGCGCCGGTCAAGAAGGTGGACGCCACTCCTGTGCCCGAGTCTTCGCCTACGCCGACGCCCGCGCCGGCACCTGCCCCCGCGCCGAAACCCAAGCCGCCCAAGCGCTGACGCTGCATTTGCTTCCGAGATGGAATTGCCGCCGAACTGCAAGCAAATTGCCCTTGAAGCAATTTCATCGACGACGGGAAAATCGATAAATGGCGCGCCGGACCGGCTTTGTGGTTTTCAAAGTCCCGGCCGGGATGAAGCCCGGCAAAGCCGGGGTCACCGCCGTGCCCCATCAGCTCGACTGGTGCGATGACACGGGTAGGAATAACCGGCTGGAGGCGAGGGTGCCGTGGATGCCGGGATTACGAGCGCATCCTGCGTCATTCCGGTTGTCCCGTTGGTGATCCGGCCGGTGAATTGATGGGAAAAATGGTGCGGGCAACTCCCCGTTCCTGCCCAACCGACCATCGGACGAATGTTCGGGGTAAACCCGCTAACAACTTCCGCTTCCAGGAAAGCCGGCAGCCCTCAGGAATTGTCCGCCCGCCTGGCGCGATAGGCATCCGCGGCATACACCCCGAGGATCCGTACTTCCGTGGTGAAGAATTCGAGTTCTTCCAGGGCGCGGCGAAGCCGGGGATCTTCCGGATGTCCTTCGACATCGGTCATGAACATCGTGGCGGCGAATTCGTCGCCCACCATGTAGCTTTCCAGCCGGGTCATGTTCACGCCATTGGTGGCGAAACCGCCGAGGGCTTTGTACAGGGCCGACGGAACGTTGCGGACGCGGAAGACGAAACTCGTAATCGCCGGGCCGGGCAATTCCTCCTTGGTTGGAAGCGGCCGTTCCTGCGTGAGGACCACAAAGCGGGTGGTGTTGCTCGGATCATCTTCGACGCCGGAGGCCAGGACCTCGAGCCCGTACAGTTCCGCCGCGAGGGGCGGAGCCAGGGACAGCTTGCGGGGGTCGTTCCATTCGCGCACTTCCCGCGCGGAACCCGCGGTGTCCCCGGCGATGACCGGCTTCAGGCCAGCCTCACGGATGATCCGCCGGCATTGCCCCAGCGCATGGATATGGCTGTGGACCTCGGTGGCTTCCTCGATGCTGCTTCCGGGAACGCCCATCAGGTCGAAACGGATCGGCAGGAAATACTCTCCGACAATCTGCAGCTTGGACTGCGGCAGCAAGGCATGGATGTCAGCCACGCGGCCGGCAATGGAATTCTCGATGGGGATCATCCCCAGTTCCACGGCTCCCGTCGACAGCAGCTCAAAAGCGTCCTCGAAGCTGGCACATGGAACGCTTTCCGCGTCGGGGAACATTTCCCTGCAGGCGAGGTCCGAGTTGGCTCCCGGCTCTCCCTGATAGGCAATCTTTGAGACCATGGTGCTCATCGTTTCATTGAGCCCTGCGAAGAACCCAAACGGCGTACGTTCATGAACGCACCGGGCCGCGGCCCAAAGCAAAAGGGTGCCGCCGCGGATTGCGGCGACACCCCCTGGCTGGATCGCTGGGCGCCTAGTTCCTGATGCCCGCGCTTGAATAGCCGATCTGAATCGTCGATCCGGTCGGCAGGCCGCCGATCGACTGGTTCAGGACAATTTCGACCATCGTGACAATAATTGCCGCGGAGGTCTTGGTTACCTTGTGCAAAGTGACCTTGCCCAAGCCCGGCACTTGGACCACGGTGTTGGGGGCAACAGAGGCATTGATCGCCGGCAACCCGGCGATCCTGAGGTTGGTGAACGTTGAGGTGTCGGTCAAGGTGACCACGCCGCCTGCCTGGGCACGGCTTGCGCTGGTCTCTGCCTTGATGGCGTCAGCCTGGATCACGCCGCTCAGGACATTGAGCCCGGCAAGGGAATTCGTCACGGTGCCCTTGAGGGCTGGAGCGACGGTGGTGGTGGTGGTCGTCGTGGAGGCGCCCACCGTTGCGAGACCCGGGAGGGTGGCTCCCGCCAGGTTTACCGTCTGGGTTCCGGCGCCGCAGCTGAGGGCGGCATACGCGGTGGGTCCCGAACCGAGCAGGCCGGTCGCCAGGGTGGTCTTTGTCGTGAACCCTGCGCCCGTGGCGTAGCCAAGCTGTGCCGGCGTCAGCTTAGCGAGGCTGACACCCAGGCGGATGTCCGTTCCGGCCTTCACGCCTGCGATTCCGGCCTTGAGGACCTCGACGCGCAGCGCCGTCGTCGAAACCTGGTAAGTACCGTTGACCAGCTTCTTTTCCTGGCCATTCAGCGTAACTTTGCCGAGCGAACCCAGGAGGGGCACGTTCAGGTCAATCACCGTGTTGGGGGCCGGGTTGGCGGCCACGGGGAGACCCAGGACCTTCAGGTTGGCAATATTGGTCTGGTTCGTGCCGGAAAATGCCCCGGCGGTGTTCTTGTCTGCGATACTCACGGACGAAATGGTCCCGGCCGTGATGAGTCCGCCCAGCAGGTTGGTGCTGCCGACAACCGAACGTCCTTCGATGCGTTTGCCGGTTGCCGTTTCCAGCGTCCTGACGCTCGTTGCGGCGGCGCCCACGGCACCCACTGCAGGCACATTCAAGGCTGCGGCGGTGTTGCTGGAAGTCAATCCGGTAAGACCTGTGCAGCCAATCGATGAATTAGCAGTGGGACCGGACGTAAGTGTCTTGTCGGAATTGTAAATGTAGGAACCATAGGCGATTCCCGAGAAACCAGTGGTGACCTGTGCGGGCGTAATACTCGGAGTCGCCGCCGTCGACGGGGCGAGGGGCCCGGCAACTGTAAGCGTCAGGGCGCCGAATAGCGCGGCCAGTGTTCGTTTCATGCTTTTCTCCCCATAGATAACACGAGACAATTCTCGCGGTGATAACACGATATCAGTTCAGTGCTAACAACAGAATCAGGGCAGTTCGCAGCGCAAACATGAATTGCAGCCTAAATACGTGACTCCTCGGAACGTAATTCAATCCAAGCTGCCGTTATGAATTCATGCCGCCATTCGGGGCCTTACCCGTGGATTCGCGGACCACCAAATGGGTTGCGAGCTCCACGCGGCGTGAGTCCAGGGTTTCGCCGCGCATCTGGCGCAAGACGAAGCGCAGGGCGGCGCGGCCCATTTCCTGCAGCGGCTGGGACACCGAAGTCAGTGGCGGTACGGATTCTTCGGCCTGGTACGTCCCGTCGAATCCCACAACGCTCATGTCCTCGGGGATGCGGACCTTCTGGCGGCGGGCCTCGGCAAGTACGCCCAGGGCGATGCTGTCGCTTGCCGCAAAGATGGCCGTGGGCCGTTGCTCCAGCTGGAGCAGGGACTTCATGCCCGCCACTCCGTGCTCGGGCCGGAAAGGCCCCGAGAAGATGTAGCTTTCCTCCACCGGCACACCTTCTGCCATGAGTGCGGCCATGTAGCCATGGAGCCTCGCCTGGTTGCATTCCGCAGCCTCCGGTCCGCCCAGGTAGGCGATCCGGCGGTGCCCGAGACCCAGCAGGTGGGCAGTCGCGGCCTTGCCGCCGGCCCAGTTGCTGGCACCGACGCTGACAACGTCGTCCGGGGGCGGGTTGAGTGGGTCGATGACGACGATGGGAATCTGCCGCCGCAGAAACGGCTCCAACTGTTCTGAGCCGAAGGCCGACGTCACCACGATCATGCCGCTGCGCCCTTCGTCGATGATGCGCTGCGCCCGCTGTTCGGGGCCGAGGGGCGAGGCTCCCTGCACGCCGGTCACGTTGAGGAGGACCTCGACGTCGGAAGCCGCCGCATGCTCCAGCACGCCGTTGAGCACTTCCACGCCGTATGCGGAGTTCAAGGAGTCGAGGACCATTTCCACTACCGGCCGCCGCCAGGCGATGTTCTTCCGCTGCAGGGGCGACTTGTAGCCGGAGCGTTCCAGCGCGGTGAGGACCTTGGCGCGGGTGTCCGCGGCAACATCCTCCCTGCCGTTGACCACCTTCGAGACGGTGGGGGCGGAAACGCCCGCTTCCCGGGCAATCGCGGCCAATGTCAACTTGGCTGGGCGTTCGCTGCCGGCCATACACACCTCGACTCTTTCGAAACATTTCGGTGGCAACAGTCTGTGTTCCTCTGCCCAAGAAGTCAACCAACATTTCGTCAAGGGGTTGAACTTTATGCCCCAAAGTCCTTGACCGTGACCAAGGCCACAGTTAGATTTGCTTCACAGGCCGAAAATACTGTCGAAATATTTCGAAGCGGAAGTACCAACGGCAACGGCCTCCCCGAGCGCCGGACTCCCGAAACCAACAGCCGGGCAATCAGCGTCGAGCCCGAAGGACGAATGGAAATGCAAATGGTAAAACTCACGTTGCGCTCTGCAGCGATCGCCGCCACTGCTGCGGCAGTGTCAATCTCCCTCGCGGCCTGCGGATCCAGCGGTCCTGCAGGTTCGGCAGTAAGCGCCGATTCGGCCACCATGTGGGGACTCACTGGCGGCAACCAGCCGGTGCTCCAGAAGTCCGTGGACGCCTGGAACAAGGCACATCCGGAGGGAGCCATCAAGCTGGACTTCTTCGCGAACGATGCGTACAAGACCAAGGTGCGCACCGCCGTCGGCGCCGGGCAGGGACCCACCTTCATCTACGGCTGGGGCGGCGGCGTCCTGAAGTCCTATGTGGACGCCGGCCAGGTGGCCGACCTCTCGGACTTCGTTAAGGACAACCCGGACGTCAAGAGCCGCTACCTGCCCTCCGTCCTGAAGAACGGCATGATCGACGGAAAGACCTACGCCCTGCCGAACAACAACGTGCAGCCCGTGGTCCTGTATTACAACAAGGAAGTCTTCGACAAGGTCGGCGCCCAGGCCCCCAGGACCTGGGACGAACTCATGGCGCTCGTGCCGAAGTTCAAGGCTGCCGGCGTCGCCCCCTTCTCGCTGGGCGGCCAGTCCAAGTGGCCCGACTTGATGTGGCTTGAGTACCTGGTGGAGCGCATCGGCGGGCCGGAAGTGTTTGCCAACATCGCTGCGAACAAGCCCGGCGCCTGGTCCGACCCCGCCGTCAAGGAGGCCCTGACCAAGATCCAGGAACTGGTGGACGCCGGCGGATTCATCAACGGCTTCTCCTCCATCGCCGCCGACAGCAACGCGGACCAGGCCCTCCTCTACACCGGGAAGGCCGCCATGATCCTGCAGGGCGGCTGGATCTACCAGGGCCTGAAAAAGGACGCGGCGGACTTCGTCTCCAGCGGCAAGCTGGGCTACACCACGTTCCCCAGCGTTTCCGGCGGCAAGGGCGATCCGGCCAACGTGGTGGGCAACCCGTCCAACTTCTGGTCGATCTCGTCCAAGGCCACTGACAGCCAAAAGAAGGCCGCCCTCGAGTACGTCAAGAGCGGCATGTTCACCGACGCGGACACCCAGGCCCTCATCGATTCCGGTGCTGTCCCTGTCACCACGGGCATCGAAGGCAAGCTGGCGGCCTCGCCGGACAAGGACTTCCTGAGCTACGTCTACGGCATGGCCAAGAACGCGCCGAGCTTCACCCTCTCCTGGGACCAGGCCCTGAGCCCCGCACAGGGCGACGCCATGCTGGCGAACCTGGACCAGATCTTCCTCAAGAAGATCACCCCCGAGCAGTTCGTCTCCACGATGAACGCGACGATCGGAAAGTAAGCAGTGTCCATCTCTACCGGTGCTTCCCGACGGGTCCTTGAAAAGGGCCCGTCGGGGTGGCTGGCCGCCCCAGCCCTGTTCTTCTTCCTGCTGTTCGCCATCGTCCCCTTGGCCGGCGTCTTCTTCCTCAGTTTCACCAAATGGGACGGATTGGGCGAAATCAAGCTGGACGGCTTCTCGAGCTGGACGACCGTGCTGACCGACCCGGTCACGGGCAACGCACTGTTGGTCACCGCCAAGATCATGTTCTTCTCGTTCATCGTCCAGGCACCCATCAGCCTCCTGCTGGGCGTTTTCACCTCCGCTTCCCAGAAATACCGGGCAGTCCTCGCGGTCCTGTACTTCGTTCCGCTGCTGCTCTCCTCGGCCGCCGTGGCCATCGCGTACAAGGCCCTGCTGGACCCGAACTTCGGCCTCGGCCCCGGCCTCGGCATCCCGTTCCTGGCGCAGGACTGGCTCGGCAATTCGGACCTCGTGCTGTTCGTGGTGGTCTTCGTTATCGCCTGGCAGTTCGTCCCCTTCCACACGCTCATCTACCAAGGCGGCGTGCGGCAGATTCCCGCTTCCCTGTACGAAGCGGCCCAGATTGACGGCGCCGGGCGCGTCCAGCAGTTCTTCGCCATCACCCTGCCCCAGCTGAAATACACCATCATCACGTCTTCCACCCTCATGGTGGTCGGCTCACTGGCGTACTTCGACCTGGTCTTCGTCCTCACCGGCGGCGGCCCCGGCTACTCCACCCGGCTGCTGCCCCTGCATATGTACCTGACCGGCTTCAAAGCCAACGACATGGGAGCCGCCAGCGCCCTGGGCGTCATCCTCGTGGTGATCGGCCTCGCGCTGGCCCTGATCCTGCAACGCCTCGGCGGCAAGAACCGCAACGCAAGCCAATTGGAAGGTGCCTGATGGCTTCCACAACCCAGCTTCCCGTTCCTCCTGCAGTCCGGGTTGACCCGAGCCGCAAGCCGGCCCAGCGGAGCAAGGGCCCGGGCCGCTCCCGCCCCAACTTCCTCGGCGGCCTGGGCGGCTGGCTGTGGCTGGCCATCATCATCGTCCCCATCTACTACGTGGTGGTGACGAGCCTGAAGAACCAGGCGGGCTTCTTCACCTCCAACCCGATGATGCCGCCCAGCGAGCCAACACTGGACAACTACAAACTGGTGCTCGAGAACGACTTCGCGATGTATTTCGTGAACAGCCTCCTTGTGACGGTCGGCAGTGTGGTGCCCGCCCTCCTGGTCTCGTTCATGGCCGCCTACGCGATCGTCCGCGGCAAGACCCGCTTCCTGGGCTGGACGAACAGGCTCTTCCTCCTCGGGCTGGCCATTCCGCTGCACGCCACGATCATCCCCATCTACTGGATGATCACCAAGGCGCACCTCTACGACACCTTGCTGGCACTGATCCTCCCGTCGATCGCATTCGCGATTCCCATCTCCGTGCTGATCCTGAGCAACTTCATGCGCGATGTCCCCAACGAACTGTTCGAGTCCATGCGGCTGGACGGCTGCTCGGACTGGGCCATGATGTGGCGCCTCGCGCTGCCCATGACGCGTCCCGCCGTCGTGACCGTGGGGATCTACAACGCCCTCGGCGTCTGGAACGGCTTCCTGTTCCCGCTCATCCTGACCCAAAGCCCGTCCACCCGCGTCCTTCCGCTGTCCCTGTGGACATTCCAGGGCGAGTTCAGCGTCAACATCCCGGCGGTGCTGGCATCGGTGGTGCTCGCCACCTTGCCGCTGTTGGTCATCTACGTAGTGGCCCGCCGCCAACTGATCAGCGGGCTCACGGCCGGCTTCAGCAAATAGAAAGGATTCCCTGTGACTACCGCTAAGCCCTTGCGGGTCGGCATGGTCGGGTACGCGTTCATGGGCGCCGCCCACTCCCATGCCTGGCGCACGGCGCCGAGGTTCTTCGATCTCCCCCTGGACCCCCAGCTCACCGCCCTGTGCGGAAGGAATGACGACGGCGTCCGCGCCGCCGCTGCCAAGCTCGGCTGGGGATCCGTGGAGACGGATTGGCGCCATCTCATCGAGCGCGACGACATCGACCTGATCGACATCTGCACGCCGGGCAACACCCACGCCGAAATCGCGATCGCCGCCCTGGAGGCGGGGAAGCACGTGCTGTGCGAGAAGCCGCTCGCGAACTCGGTGGCCGAAGCCGAACGCATGACCGAGGCCGCCCTGGCCGCCGCGGAACGCGGAGTGTTTTCGATGTGCGGATTCTCCTACCGCCGCACTCCCGCACTGGCCCTGGCCAGGCGGATGGTCGAGGAAGGCCGGCTGGGAACCGTCCGGCACGTGCGCGCGCAATACCTGCAGGACTGGCTCAGCGACGAAAACGCGCCCATGACCTGGCGGCTGGACAAGTCCAAGTCCGGATCCGGTTCGCTCGGCGACATCGGAGCACACAGCATCGATGCCGCACAGTGGGTCACCGGGCAGAAGATCACGGGCGTCTCCGCGCTGCTGGAAACCTTCGTCCACGAACGTCCCCTTGCCGGTGACCTCGTGGGCCTGGGCGGCCACGGCGACGTCGGCGCAGATGCCCCGCGCGGCACGGTCACCGTCGACGACGCGGCCATTTTCAGCGCCCGTTTCTCCGGCGACGGGTTCGACGGCGACGGCAACTCCGCGGGCGCAGTCGGGGTTTTCGAAGCCACACGCTTCGCGCTGGGACGCAAGAACGCGATGCGCCTGGAGGTCAACGGCACCCTCGGCTCGCTCGCCTTCGACTTCGAAGACATGAACGTCCTGTCCTTCTACGACGCCGCCGAGTCGCCCGACGCGGGGTTCCGCCGGATCTTCGTGACCGAACCCGAGCATCCGTACGTCGGCAACTGGTGGCCCACGGGCCACGGCCTCGGCTACGAGCACGGCTTCACCCACCAGGTGGTGGACCTCGTGACGGCGATCGCGGCAGGCACGCAGCCTTCGCCGTCGTTCGCCGACGCCCTGCAAGTGCAAAAGGTGCTTGCCGCCGTTGAGGCGAGCGCCGCCGAATCGAGCCTCTGGCAGAAAGTCGAGGAAGGAATCCAATGACACGAGCGATCACGCTTTTCACCGGCCAGTGGGCAGACCTGCCCTTCGAAGAGGTCGCCCGGCTGGCGGGCGAGTGGGGCTTCGACGGGCTGGAGATCGCCTGCTGGGGCGACCACCTCGACCCCTTCCGCGCAGCCGTGGACGACGCCTATGTTCAGGACCGGCTGGACATCCTGAAGCGGAACGGGCTGGAGGTCTTCGCGATTGCCAACCACCTCACCGGGCAGGCGGTGTGCGACGACCCCATCGATGAACGGCACCGGGACATCCTCCCGGAGCGGGTGTGGGGCGACGGCGAGCCGGAAGGCGTGCGGCAACGTGCGGCCGAGGCGATGAAGGCGACCGCCCGGGCCGCCGCACGGCTCGGCGTCGGCACCGTTACCGGCTTCACCGGCTCCGCCATCTGGAAGGCCGTGGCCATGTTCCCGCCGGCCTCGGCATCGATGATCGAGCGCGGCTACCAGGACTTCGCGGACCGCTGGAACCCGATCCTGGACGTGTTCGACGAGGCCGGGGTCCGCTTCGCGCTGGAGGTCCATCCCTCCGAGATCGCCTACGACTACTGGACTGCGAAGCGGACTTTGGAAGCGATCGGCCACCGGGAGAGCTTCGGGCTGAACTTCGACCCCTCGCATTTCATCTGGCAGGATCTGGACCCGGTGATGTTCCTCCAGGACTTCGCGGACAAGATCTTCCACGTGCACGTCAAGGAATCGGTGCGCCAGCTCAACGGCCGCAACGGACGGCTCGGGTCCCACCTGCCCTGGGCGGACCCCCGCCGCGGCTGGGACTTCGTTACCGCCGGGCACGGCGACGTGAACTGGGAGCCGATCTTCCGCACCCTGAACGCGATCGGCTACGAGGGACCCACCAGCGTCGAATGGGAAGACGCCGGCATGGACCGCCTGGTCGGGGCGCCGCAGTCCCTGGCCATGGTGCGGGAACTTGCCCGCATCGCACCGCCCGCCGCGGCCTTCGACGCCGCCTTCAGCAGCCGGTGAGGCCCGCGCCGCAGCCGCGGGGCCGCCGTCGTACACAACAAACACCTGCGGTACGCAACAACCAAGCAAAGGACAACATGACTGACAAGAAGACCGCCCTGGTGGTCCGCGGCGGCTGGGACGGCCATCAGCCCACCGAGGCCACTGAACTCTTTATCCCCTTCCTCAAGGACAACGGCTACGACGTGCGGGTGGAGGAATCCCCCAAGGTATATGCCGATTCGGAATACATGGCCGGCGTGGACCTGATCGTGCAGTGCGTGACGATGTCCACCATCGAGAAGGACGAGTTCGAGGGGCTGCGCACCGCAGTCGAGAACGGCACGGGCCTGGCCGGCTGGCACGGCGGAATTGCCGATTCCTACCGGAACACCTCGGACTACCTGCACATGATCGGCGGCCAGTTCGCCTGCCACCCCGGCAAGCACCCGGATGAGCTGATCGGCGAAATGTCGGATAACTACGTGCCGCACACAGTGAACATGCTCCCGGCCGCGGCAACCCATCCGATCACCGAGGGCATCGGCGATTTCGAGCTGGTCACCGAGCAGTACTGGGTCCTCGCGGACGACTACATCGACGTCCTCGCCACCACCACCCAGAAGGTCCGGGACTGGGACCAGTGGAACCGCGAAGTCACCTCCCCGGCGATCTGGACCCGGCAATGGGCCAAGGGCCGGATCTTCGTCTGCACCCCCGGCCACCGCGTGGAAATCCTCCAGGACGCCAACGTCCGCACGATCATCGAAAGGGGCATGCTTTGGGCAAGCCGCTAGACACAGACAAGCCGCTCAAGGTTGGAATCATCGGCTGCGGCGCCATCATCGCCCAGTACCTCAGCAACTTCCGCCGGCTCGACGCCATAGAGCTGGTCGCCGTCGCGGACCTGGATTTTGCGCGGGCGCAGGCCGTGGCCGATTCCTACGAGGGTGTCCGTGCCCTGTCCGTGGACGAGCTCCTGGCGGCGGACGACGTCGAGCTCGTCCTGAACCTCACCATCCCGGCCGCGCACGGGCCGATAGCCCTGAAGGCGATCGCCGCGGGGAAGAGCGTGTACGGCGAAAAGCCGCTCGCGGCGACCACAGCGGAGGCGAAGCAGGTGCTCGACGCCGCGCGGGAGGCCGGCGTCGTGGTCGGCTGCGCCCCCGACACGGTGCTGGGAACCGGGATCCAGACCGCCCGCAAAGCGATCGACGACGGCCTGATCGGCTCCCCGATCTCGGCCAGCGCCACCATGGTGACGTCGGGGCACGAGCGCTGGCACCCGAACCCGGACTTCTACTACCAGCCCGGCGGCGGGCCGCTGTTGGACATGGGTCCGTACTACGTCAGCGCCCTCGTCACCCTGCTCGGCCCGGTGGTCTCGGTCATCGGGGCAGCAAGCCACACCCGTCCGGAGCGGGTGATCGGCTCCGGGCCGCGTAAGGGCGAGGTGATCCCGGTGAACATCGATTCGCACGTCACCGGCGTCCTGGTGCACGCCTCCGGGGCCCTGTCGACGCTGTTCATGAGCTTTGATGCGGTCAGCACGAAGTCGGCCAACATCGAGGTCCACGGCTCGCTCGGGACGCTCGCAGTGCCGGACCCGAACCATTTCGACGGCGACGTGGAGCTTTTCGCGCTCGGCGCCGATTCCTGGCAGACCCTCCCGGTCTCGGCGGGCTATGTGGATTCCGGCAGGGGCTTCGGCATCGCGGACCTTGCAGCCACTGCCCCCGGATCAGAGCCCCGCGCCGGCGGACAGCTGGCCTACCACGCGCTGGAGGTCATGGAGTCGGTTCTGGCCTCCGCGCACAACGGATCGGCGGTGTCCATCAAGAGCACGGTGGCGCGGCCGGAACCCGTGGAGCTGGCAGCACTGGCTATTGAGGTTCCCGTTGGCGGAGTTCAGGGGATCAGTTCGTAGGGACTGCCGAGGATTCTCCGGACTGAGGTGGCGGCAGCGCCGATGAGCGCCCCCGTTTGCCCCAGTCCGGAGAACACCACGTTCCCTCCCGGGAC
This sequence comes from Arthrobacter sp. R-11, assembly GCF_049913155.1. Lineage (GTDB taxonomy): Bacteria > Actinomycetota > Actinomycetes > Actinomycetales > Micrococcaceae > Arthrobacter. Next base: position 3,724,172 of record NZ_CP183979.1, read on the forward strand.
GAGCCCCGGGGCGTAATGCTCCAGGCTCTGGCACAGTGCTGGTGCGATCCATTCCTGGAGCGCGGCGAAATGCCCGCCCAGGACGACGGCGGAGACGTTCGCCACCCGCGCGGTCGATGCCACCGCGATTCCGAGATACCTCCCGGCCTGTTCGACGGCCGATACCGCGCCCTCGTCGCCATCGGACAGCCGGTTCAAGAGCCGGCCCATCCGGGGCGGGTCCTGTTCTATGCCGGCTGCCGAATATATGGCGTCCTGACCGGCGAAGGTCTCGAGGCAACCGCGCCCGCCGCAAGCGCATGGTGGCCCTTCCGGATGCACCACCATGTGCCCGATCTCGCCCGCATGTCCTTGCGGACCGGCGAAGAGCCTGCGGCCAACGACGAGCCCGCCGCCCACCCCGACTTCACCCGACACATAGAGGAAGTCGGGGAAGACCGCGCCGTGGCCGTGCCAGAGTTCCGCGAGCGCGGCGCTGTTAGCCTCGTTCGAAAGGGAGACGCCGAAAGGCGCGCCGGGCAGGAGCTTGGGCAGCTCCCCGGAGAGGTCGACGCCGGCCCAGCCGAGGTTGGGGGCGGACAGCACCACGTTCCGCTCCGCGTCCACCAGTCCCGGAACCGTGAGTTCCCCGCCGAGAAGTTCGATACCGGAGGCCGCTGCCGCTGCTGCCGCACGTTCGGCCATGTCCACCAGGAGCGGCAGGAGTTCCCCTGGCCTGCTTCCGCGGTTACGGCGTTCGAGGCTTTCGTGGAAGGACAGTTGCCCCGCGAAGTCCAGCACCCCGACGGCCAGGTGGTCCACGTTGATTTCCGCGGCGAGCGCGCCTCGGGCCGGGTTGAGCACGAGCCCCGTCCCCGGCCGCCCGCGTTCACCGTCCCGGGCAACGCTGTCTTCGCACACCAGGCCCGACTCGAGCAGATCCGCCACCAGGCTGGACACCGAGGCCTTGGTCAGGCCGCTGTCGGCCGCAAGCCCGGCGCGCGTCACGCCACCGTTCCTGTGGATTCCGGCAAGGACGAGTGCCAGGTTCTGCCTGCGGACATCGCCCACCCGGCCGGCGGTTGGGGGCGTCGATGGATGAGGCATGGGCCCTCCGTGAGCGGCTTGGAAACGTGGTGGTCTCCATCATCGTTCAGGGAGGGCCCATGGGCGGGTAATTCCGGATCTATGCGTCGTGCGGGCCCGGTATTTCCAGCCCGGGTATTTCAGCTCAGCCAGCCCGGCCGGCACCCCTGGCAACAAGCGCCGCAGCTTTCGCGTAGTTCCTGCCGATGGAAGCGCGGAAGTCGGGCTCCGGGGTGGCATCGAGGGCCAAGGGCCAGTCCGGCCGTTCCCCTGCGAGCGCCCACGCCGCCTGGACCGCAGCGCCCCGGGCAACGTACTCCCCCGGGCTCGGCACCACCACGGGAAGGTCGAACACCTGGGCCGCGATCCGCTGCACCGCAGGATTCTGCACGGCACCGCCGATCAGCAGCAGCCGTTCTGCCCGGCCGCCCTGGGTGCGCAGAGCCTCGAGCCCGCCGGCGAGGCCGCACAGCATCCCTTCGATGGCTGCCCGGGCGATGTTCGGCCGGGTGGTGGAGGCGATGCTGAGGCCGTGGAAACTCGCCTTCGCCTGGGGCAGGTTGGGGGTCCGCTCCCCCTCGAAGTACGGCACGAGCACCACACCGCCGGCACCCGGTTCCGCCTCAAGGGCGAGCCGGGAGAGTTCGTCGAAGTCGACGTCGAGCATTCCTGCAACGGAGCTGAGCACGCGGGCGGCGTTCAGCGTCACGGTGATCGGGAGGTATTCACCGCTGGCGTCCGCGAAGCCTGCCACGGTGCCGCTCGCATCCCGTCCGGGCGAGGTGCCGACGGCGAAGACGGTGCCGCTGGTGCCCACGGACACGACGACGTCGCCGGCCTTCGCTCCGAGGCCGAGCGCCGCGGCGGCGTTGTCGCCGGCCCCCGCGCCCAGCAGGATTCCGTCGGCCGGGATTCCATCAGTCCCGCCTATCCGGGAGCTGCCGAAACAGTCAGGGTGAACCCGGCCGGCGCTGTCTCCGGGACCCAGCACGCGAGGCAGGATCACGACGCCGGCCGACCCGCCGCCGTCGGGAGAAGCGCCGTCGGGAGAGGCTTCCCGGGCGTCCTGGCCGGCGGCCAGTTTGAACAGCTCAAGGTCATAGCGGCCGGTCAGCGGACTCCAGTAGCCGGTGCCGCTGGCGTCCGAACGGTCCGTGGTCAGGGCGTCCAGGTCCGGTCCCAGCGGACTGGAGCCGGCCGGACCGTAGCCGCGAAGGCGCCAGGTGAGCCAGTCGTGGGGAAGTGCGACGGCGGCCACCCGGGCCAGGCTTTCGGGCTCGTTGTCCCGGACCCACCGGACCTTGGTGACGGTGAAGGACGCCACGGGCACCAGTCCGGTGCGCCGGGCGAAGTCCTCCGCCCCGACCTCGGCGGTGAGGTCCGCCGCGGCGCCTGCCGAACGGGTGTCGTTCCACAGCAGGGCCGGGCGGATCACGTTGCCGTCGCGGTCCAGCAGCACCATGCCGTGCTGCTGGCCCCCGACGGACAATGCGCGGACACCTGGCAGGCCGCCGGCGTCGTCGAACGCTTCGGAAAGCGCCCGCCACCACTCGTCCGGGTGGACTTCCGTGCCCTCCGGGTGGCTTGCGCGTCCTTCGCGGAGCAGCGCACCGCTGTCCGCATCCAGGACCACCACTTTGCAGCTTTGAGTAGAGGAATCAACCCCGGCAACGAGGTTCAAGGAAGCAGCCGGCACGGTATCAGCGTGCTCCCAGGAGGTGCTCAATGAAGAGCTGCTGGAGCTTCACGAAGCCGAAGCCCTTGCCGCCGAAGTAGGCGTCGGCGTCGAAGTCCTCGTAGGAGGTCTTGTCGGCGCGGAGCTGCTCGTAGCCCTCGCCCGGGTTCAGGGTGGGTTCGTTGATTTCGGAGACGCGGGACGCCTGGAGTGCAGCCTGGACCTCGGGGTCGGCGCGGAATGCCTTGGCGCGTTCCTTCAGGAGCAGGTAGGTCTGCATGTTCGCGGCCGCGGAATCCCACACACCGTTGATGTCTTCAGTACGGCTCGGCTTGTAGTCGAAGTGGCGCGGGCCCTGGTAGGACGGGCCGCCGTCGGGACCGCCGTTTTCGAGCAGGTCCACCAGGGAGAAGGCGTTCTGCAGGTCGCCGTGGCCGAACACCAGGTCCTGGTCGAACTTGATGCTGCGCTGGCCGTTGAGGTCGATGTGGAAGAGCTTGCCCTGGTACAGGGCCTGCGCGATGCCGTGGGTGAAGTTCAGGCCTGCCATCTGCTCGTGGCCGGTCTCGGGGTTGATGCCCACCAGTTCGGGGCGCTCGAGGGTTTCGATGAACGCCAGGGCGTGGCCGAGGGTGGGGAGCAGGATGTCGCCGCGGGGTTCGTTCGGCTTCGGTTCGATGGCGAAGCGGATGTTGTAGCCCTTGTCCGTGACGTAGTCGCCCAGGAGGTTCACCGCTTCGCGGTAGCGCTCCAGGGCTCCGCGGATGTCCTTCGCTGCGTCGTACTCGCTGCCTTCGCGGCCGCCCCACATGACGAAGGTTTCGGCGCCGAGTTCAGCGGCGAGGTCGATGTTGTCCAGCACCTTGCGCAGGGCGAAGCGGCGGACGCCGCGGTCGTTGCTCGTGAAGCCGCCGTCCTTGAACACGGGGTGGCTGAACAGGTTGGTGGTGACCATCGGAACGACCATCCCTGTGGCCTTCAGGGCACCCTGCAGGCGGTCGATCTCGCGCTGGCGGTCGGCCGCCGAGCAGCCGAAGGGGAAGAGGTCGTTGTCGTGGAAGGTGATGCCGTAGGCGCCGAGGTCGCTGAGCCGGTTGACGGCTTCCACAGTGTCCAGCGGCGGACGGGTGGCGGAACCGAACTGGTCCTGGGCCTCCCATCCCACGGTCCACAGACCGAAGGAAAATTTGTCTTCGCGGGTGGGCTGAATCGTCATTGAGGGCTCCGGGTTGGCTTGAGATGAGCTTGGCGAACTGAATTGTTCTGCTACCAAACATATTATGGATTTCTGTGATGTCAACCACTTGGCTAGTAAATTAGCCGAGGAAGGCGGGACCGAAAGTCGTCGAAAACCATAGCCCGGAGCGGCATGCGGCTGTTATGTTGTTTAGAACATCAAATAGGACCACGAAGCCCCGGAAGAAGGATTCACCGTGACTGATCAACTGGTAGCCGAACGCAACTGGGCAGGAAACTACAGCTACCAAGCCCCGCGGATCGCCCATCCGGAGAACGTTGCCGAGCTCCAGGCGCTCGTGGCCGGCGCGCGGCGCATCCGGGCGCTGGGGTCCCGGCATTCCTTCAACGCCATTGCGGACACTGCGGGAACCCTCGTGGTGCTGGACCGTCTGGAGCCCGGCATCAGCGTGGACCCGGACAACATGACGGTCACGGTAAGCGGGGGCACCCGTTACGGGACGCTCGCGGAGGAACTCCAGCGCCAGGGATTCGCCCTCCACAACCTCGCGTCGCTCCCGCACATTTCCATCGCGGGGGCAATCGCGACGGCGACCCATGGCTCCGGTGACGCCAACGGCAACCTTGCCACCGCCGTCGCGGGCCTACAGATGGTCACCGCGGACGGCAGCCTCCTCACGGCCCGCCGCGGGGATCCGGACTTCGACGGCATGGTGGTGGGGCTGGGCGCACTCGGCATCGTCACCGAACTGACCCTAGACATCGAGCCGAGCTTCGATGTCTCGCAGAGTGTCTTCGAGGATCTCAGCTGGGACCTGGTGCTGGCGGACTTTGACGCCGTGACGTCCTCGGCCTACAGCATCAGCCTGTTCACCGACTGGAGCGGGGACCGCATCGGCCAGGCGTGGCTCAAGCGGCGCGGCACGGCCCTGGCATCATCACCGTCGCCGGAGACATTCTTCGGCGGCGTCCCGGCAACCGAAGCCCGGCACCCCCTGCCCGGCGTATCCGGCAGCAACTGCACGGAGCAGCTCGGAGTTCCCGGGCCGTGGTCCGAGCGGCTGGCGCATTTCAGGATGGAGTTCAACCCGAGCCAGGGCGACGAGCTGCAAAGTGAATACTTCATCCCGCGCGAGCACGCGGTGGATGCGCTGCGCACCATGCGCCGGCTCTCCGATGTGGTGACGCCTCTGCTGCTGGTCGGCGAAATCCGCACCATGGCCGCGGACAGTCTCTGGCTGAGTCCCAACTACGGCCGCGACAGCATCGGCCTGCACTTCACCTGGCGCCAGGACCAGCCGGCGGTGGAGGCCGCCCTTCCGCTGATCGAAGCGGAACTGGCCCCGTTCGCGGTGAGGCCGCACTGGGGCAAGCTGTTCGACGCCGGTGCTGCCGCCGTCGTGCCCTTGTACCCGCGCTTTGGCGACTTCATAGCCCTGGCGGGGCGCTTGGATCCGACAGGTAAGTTCCGCAACGGATTCCTCGACCGCGCCGTGTTTGGCAGCTGATATTCTCGCGATGATGTCCGCAACAGCCCGCCCCTCCGCCATGGCCGGCGATCTTGATCCGTCACGGCGGAACAACCTGGCCTTGATTTCGTCCCTGGTCCACCACCACGGGGTCATCAGCCGAGCGGAGCTGACCAAGAGGACCGGCCTCAACAGGTCAACGGTGGGGACGCTGGTGGGCCAGCTCGTTGCCCTCGGACTCGTCTATGAAAGCGCACCGTCCGGCGAAGGGCAGGTGGGCCGTCCCAGCCCGGACGTCCGGCCTGATCCGTCCACGGCAGCGCTGGCCGTGAATCCCGAAGTGGACGCCGTCACCATCGGGCTGGTGAGCCTGGGCGGAAAGGTCCAGAAAAAGATCCGTTTCGCCACGGAGCGGATCCCCACGGCCAAGGAAGCCGTCAACATCGCCGCCGCCGTCATCGCCGGCATGCGGTCCGAGCTCGACGCCTCCTACCGGATCACCGGCATCGGCATGGCGGTGCCGGGCCTGGTCAACCGGGCGGACGGAGTGGTCCGCCACGCCCCGCACCTGGGCTGGCGGGACGAAGCAGTGGCCAGCATGATGAGCGAGGCCACCGGCTACCCCTGCCTGGCGGACAACGACGCCTCACTGGGCGCGGAGGCCGAGCTGATTTTCGGAGCCGGGGCCGGGCGCGGCAACCTCGTCTACCTGAACGGCGGCGCCAGCGGCATCGGCGGCGGCATCATCGCGGACGGCGCGCTGCTGCGCGGCTCCACCGGATATGCGGGGGAACTGGGCCATACCTTCGTGCGCACCGGCGGCCGGCCCTGCCACTGCGGGGCCACCGGCTGCCTCGAGACCGAAGTCTCGCAGTCCCCCCTCTTTGAACTGGCAGGGCTGGAAGGCGGCGACGCCGGACAGCTCGAAGAGGCGTTGCGCGCCAAGGACAGCCCGGAGCTGGCCGCGGAAGTCTCCCGGCAGCTGGGCTTCCTGGGAATCACGCTGCGGAACGCCGTCAATACCTTCAACCCGGACACCATCGTGCTCGACGGATTCCTTGGCGTGCTCCATTCGCTCTCCCCCGGCACCCTGGAGGGCCTGCTGCGCACCCAGGCGCTGGGCGGCGCAGCGGACAAGGCAAAGATCCATCGCGCCGCACTGGGCTCGGACCTCATGATGATCGGGGCCGCTGAGCTGGCGTTTGCTCGGTTCCTGGCGGACCCCGCTGGGATCAGGGAGCTTCGTGTCCCGGCGTCGAAGAATCGCTAGAGCGCTGGTAGGCGATCGCCCATTCGATCAAGCCGCGTAGCTGTCCAGTCAGTTGTTCGCGGTCCGGCGGTACGGCGAGGGTGGCGTGGTACATCAGCAGGCCGTCCAGTGGTGCGGTGAGTTGGCGCACGACGCCTTCCGCGTCCGCACCGATAACCCCGTGAAGACGCGCGGCGAGCATCAACTGCACCTGGGTACGCGCGCGGTCGAGGGGAGGCCGGAGTTCAGGCCGCCGCGTCGACTCCAAGAGCAGCTCGTAGCGGGCGATCTGGCGTTCCCGGTTGTCGGTCGCCCAACTGATCAGCAGCCCGGCCATGTGGCCGATCGCATCTTCGACATCTTCCAACTGGTCCGGCAGTTCCAGTTCGTCCAGTTCGACGAGACGCCCCACCAGTGCATCCAGCAGGGCGGCCCGGGTCCGGTAGTAGTACGACGTCGACCCTTGGGGCAGTCCGGCCGTGCGGTCAACCGCGCGATGGGTGAACCCGCGCATTCCCTCATTGGCGAGCGTCTTGATAGCTGCGTCGGCGATCTCGGTGCGACGCGACAGCGCGGATGTCTCCATTGCCACGAGTATAGGGCCTCTACGCCAGTAGAGACCCGCGCATAAAAAGGGTTGCCAAGCACCCTCTACAGGCGTAGAGTCCGGGCCATGAACAACAACGGAAATGACTACAAACCGGACATACTGTCTGCCGTCGAGCATTTCTACGGTGCCCTCACGGCCAGGCAGCCTGCGGAGATCCTGAATGCATTGCACGAAGACTTTGTCCTTAGACTGAGCCCTGGCCTGCCCCTCCCCGGCGCCAGGGAACACCACGGCCGGGAGGCGGCAGTGGCCAACGTCTGGGGACGAATCCCTGCCTACGACTTCACGCTCCGATGCGAACCCGACCGGAAATTCGTTGTTGCCGACAACGAGGTCCTCGTACTCGGGCACTACCGCGGCGACGGCTGGGAATCCCCATTTGCCCACGTCCTGACAGTGCGGGACGGCAAGTTGGCGACCCTACGACAGATCACCGACACCCGCTGCTGGCCCGAACCGCCGGCAGCCGGCAGCGTGGAGTCCTAATGCAGCTGACTGCCTTCCGAGTCGGCGCCGCCGCCTGGATGTTCACCGGCGTCGTACACGACATCCTCGACCTTGCCCTGCCGGGCGACCCCGAGCTGAGCGCAGCGATGCGCGCTTCCCATATTCAGCTCGGTCCGATCTCGCTCCAGGCGGAATCCTTGACCCAAGGCATAAGCCTCAGCATGGGCCTGGCGATGTTCGTCGTCGGGCTGCTGCTGTGGATGCTGGCCGGGCTGCTCAAGGCGGCGCCGGAGCGGATGCTGCCCTTCGGGATCGTCGCACTGGCCGCGAGCTTCGTCGCGCTTTGCCTGGCCGCGCTACTCATTCCCGGACCCCCGCTCGTGACCTTCGCCATCGCCACAGCTGCCTTCACAATTGCCCTGGTCAGGAGGCCAAGCACACGGCCTACCGCAGCCTCACCCCGCCGGCTGATCTCTCGCGACGCCTGAGGCAAGGATCCAAACACACTTTACTGGGCGGCCCCCGCGTGTCCTGTGTACTTCCTGGAGAGCAGGTCTTCGAGGGCGTCCACGCCGGCCACTGCTCCCCCGGCCGCCACATATCCGGCGGCTACCCGGCGCGCGCCGGCTGCTTTGCCGATTGCCTCGTGGACAGCGGCGCGGAGAGTCTCCGGGGTGAGCTTCGCGGGACGAAGCCGCACACCGGCGTCGGCGGCCACAACCCGCGCGGCGACCTCATTCTGGTCACGGCCGAACGGGACCACCACCACCGGCACGCCTCTGGCAAGCGCCTTCTGGGTGGCTCCCATGCCGCCGTGCGTGACGGCGACCGCGGCGCGTTCCAGGACCGGGCCGTGCGGCACGAAGCGTTCCATCCGCCCGTTGGCGGGGACGGCGGCCAGGCCTTCCGCGCCGGCGGTTCCGGCGGCACCGGACGCGGGAACGGTGGCGACCACAATGAACGGTTCGTTGGCTAGGCCTTCCAAAGCCGTGCGCACGAGTTTCTCGTCCGCCTGGTATTCGGAGGACGTCGTCACCAGGACGACGGGCTTATCAATCGAGTCGAACCACGCCGGCAGCTCCGCCGGGGGCTCCCACGGAAGGGCACCGATCATCCGGACTCCGGGTCCCCAGTCCGGATGCGGATACTCGAACGGCTCCGCGGTGGTCACCAGCATGAGCGGGGCACGGCGGAAGAAGGCGTCGGCAGTCTGCAGGGGCGGCAGCTGTCCGCCGCTGGCGTCGGCACGCATGCGGTTGATTCCGGGCATCATCACCTTCTCGACGGCGGCGATCACCACGCGGCGGACGACGGCGTCACGCGCCCTGCCCAGCGGTCCGTGCATCCGGGCAAGCCCCGGGCCGAACGGCGGAGTTCCCTTGGACTCAAGTGGCGGGATGTAGGGGCTGACCGTGGCCCATGGAAGGCCGGCGCTCTCCGCGACGGTGCCGGCACCCCACGCATTGACGTCCAACAGCAGGAGGTCCGGGCCGACGTCGTCCATCGCCGCCCTGAAGTCGGGGGCGTCGAAGCGGGCCCGCGCCGTGAAGGTGTCCACGCTGGATGCCAACGCCGTCCTGACCGACTTGGCGAGGTAATCATGGTGTTCCAGCTCCAGCAGCTGCTGGTCGACGGGTGCTGCGTGGAAGCCGAGTTCGCGCATGGCGGCGACTTGGCCGGGAAGCGTGCGCAGGTGGATATCGTGGCCCCTCGCCTTCAGCTCCAGCAGCAGCGGAACCATGGGGAAAAGGTGGCCAATGGCGGGCGAGGTGTAGGCGAGAACGGTGGACATCAGGGTCTCCGGGTGAATGGCTCGAGCATCTCGAGCAGGGAAATGCCGACCTGGTCGCGGCTCAGCCCCGCATCGAGGCGGAGGAGCTTCCAGGTGTAGACGTCGCAGAGGGCGACAAGTTGGGCAAGGCGGCGGTCACGGTCGGGTCCGGACAGCTCCTCCAGGAACGGCGCAAAGACCCGCGCGCACCATTGCCGGTGGTACTGCCGCCCGCCCTCGGTGATCCGGGCCAGCACCGGGGAGGTGTCCTCCTCGGAGAGCAGCTTCAGGGCGAGGGTGGCCGTCGTCTCGTAGTGTTCCAGGAGGTTCTCGACGGCGGCGGCCAGGTCGCCCACCGGGGCGGCGTCCCGCTGGCTCGCGACGTGCTCCGTCGAGTACTCCGCGGTGGCGTTGATCAGGCCGGTGCGGTCACCGAAGCGCCGGATCACGGTCTGGACGGTGACGCCGGCGCGCTCGGCCACGGCGGCCAGGGTGACGTTGGCGAGCGGGCCTTCCATAAACAGATCCAGGGTCGACTGGAGGATCCGCCGCCCGGTTTCGGCCGCAGTGGAAGCCCGCTTGCCCATGACGTACGGGCGGCTCTGCGTCCCGCTGGATTTCATGTTAATTAGACTAACTCTAATTGGGGTGGGGGTCTAGAGTCAGAGATCCCTCAGCGATGAATCCGCATCCAGCCGGGCGAGCCTTGCGACATGCCCCACCGCACCGACGCAGAGAAATAGCGGAACACAGAGGAGCGCCCCGGCGACGAGCAGCCAGTTGGGGGTTGCCCAGGCCGCAACCGGCAGTAGCTCAAGTTGGAGGCCGTTGAAGACGGCCGTTCCAATCAGTGAAGACACGGTCCCCAGGGCCGCGCCGACGAGGCCGATGATGAGACCGACGGCGGCAAGCTCGACCATGTAGACACCCGCAATTGAGCCTCCGGACCATCCGATTGCCTTGAGCAGGCCCACTTCGCGGGCGCGCTGCTTGATCCAGCTACCTCCGACCGAAATGCCGACGCCAAGGCAGAAAATGACCAAGACGCTACCGATGGCCCAGCTGGCCAATTGCAGGAGGGCGAACAGGCCTGAGAGCGAGCGGATCTGGCCGGCAACGCTGTTCACCGAGTAGCCCAGTCCGCGGATTTCGTTCTGGACGGTCACCACCTGATCGGCGGAGTCGACCCGGACGTACGCGCGGGGATAGGCGATTGCTTTGGCGTTTTCCCTCGCGTTGGAAAGGGTGGACTTGAGCAGGGCACCGGAAACATAGGCCGCCTGTGCCCCGTCCGTACCTGGCGAAGAGTTGTCATAGATTCCGGCCACTCGGAGGGTGATCGCGGCAGGTTCCCCGCGGCCGGGAGCAATCTCCTTCGTGTAGACAAACGCGATTTCCTTGCCGAGGAGCTGCGCGTAGCTTTGCCCTTGGCCCATGTCAGGAAGGAGGATGTCCTTCTCGCCTGGTTCGCCTGCGGGCAAGTTTCCCTGCACCAGCTTCGGGGTGATTCCGCTGATGAAAGGGGTCCCGGTGAAGGCGCCGGGGTTGTTCGCAGTGGGCCAGTTGGCTGGTTCCTCAATGGCCAGGTCGATCTGCGCCCAGCCCGACGAACCGGCGACGTGCTCGATCCCGTCGAATTCGGCCAGCGAGCCCTCAGTGATGTCGCGGGCAGAGTCCGGGCCAACCGACGTCACCTCGACATAGTTCAGGGCCGAGTTAGTGGTGATGTTGTTCGAGTAGGAGCTGATGCCCGCACCCACCACGCTGTCCGCAAAAACGAACGCACCGATGCCAAGTGCCATCAGGACCGCCAGCGGCCGCAGTTTCGAAAGTGAAAGCCGCACCGCTCGTCCGGTGAAGACCTTATACCTGTTCAACGAGTACCTCGCTCATGGGAAGCTGACGGTGGGCAACGTGTTTGAAAATCTCATCGTGGGAGGCCACCAGGACTCCGCATCCGCTTTCGGCTCCGCTTCGCATCGCCTCCAAGATGGCCTCGGTGTTGCTTGCGTCAAGACCGGAGCTCGGTTCGTCGGCAAGGAGGACCGATGGCTGATTGATGAGGGCCCGGCAGAAGGCGACCCTCTGCTGCTGTCCGCCCGAAAGCCTCTTGGCTTTCCGGTCGGCCACCGCCGCGAGTCCGAAGCGTTCCAGTTGTTGCATGATGGCCCCCCTGGATAACGGCTGGCCACTGGCAAGGACGATGTTTTCCAGCGCAGTAAGTTCCGGCAACAGGTTGCTGCTCTGGAAGACCATCCCGATTTCATTGGAGCGCACCGCCGCGGCCGCACGGGAGGAAGCCTTGGTCCGGTCATGGCCGTTGATCCAGACCCTGCCGGCGTCGGGCGTCGAGAGCAGACCCGAAATGTTCAGGATGGTCGACTTGCCTGACCCGGACTCACCCCGGAGCCAGACGATTTCCCCTTGCCTGACATGAAGGTCGACGCCGGCCAAAACCTGGTGCCGCCTCCCGCCCTCGTCAGCAAACGACTTGTGAATGTTTTCCAAACGCAGGACCGAAGTCATTTATTCTCTCCGAGATTGTAGGCGCCGGGAACAGCGATCATGGCCGCCGAGAGCGAAAGGCTGCACTGTGCCCCTTGGTCCGATTCCAGCCGATACAGCGACGGAAATTCCTTACATCCCTTTAGCTTCCGAAGCTCTTCCGCCGCGGCGTCGAAATCGTCCGACCCCAAGCCGGAGAGGCTTGCGCTGGTCATTGCCGTGAGGGCGCGGAAGTAGTTGAGGCCATTCGATCCAGGTTCCCGGATCAGGCCGGGCAGCTTGGCCTGCACAGCGGGAAACATTGATCTCACCTCCGCATTGTTTGCGAAATACATCGAGTTGGTAAGGGCAAGAAGCGCTTTGGAAAGAGGCTCTTCTGCTGCGGGGTCGGCGTCGAACGGTTCGAGCCGAGCAAGCTTGACGTCGGGATCGAGCTGCGCCAAAACATCGATCAGTTCGATGTATTCACCCAAATTGGTTTGGGTCACTTTTCCCGGAACTCCGGCTTTCCCCCGCTGGATGACCGAGGAGTAGTTGCGCCATAAATCGGATCCCGAGCGCTTCAGAGCAACAAGGGCTTTGAGCTGGGTAATCAGATCGGCCTTCGGCGCTTCAATTGCGCGCACGAGTTGGTCCCTGGTTCGCTCCCCTGCCACCTCCGGGAATTCCGTATCGAGCAGCCTCGCGGCGAGGTACGTTCCATGGACCGATCCGTTGTCCAGGGCAGATGAGCGGATCAGTCCGTTCCCAGCATCCAGTCTTGAGACGACTTTCTCTTTCACAATCCGCTGGCGTTCGGCCCGGGCGTCGAGCAATTCCAAGGACCGCAGCATTGAGTCGATCAGCGCATCATCATCGACTTGGCCCGATTCGAGGATTCGGACAATGTGGCCTTTCGCGTCATTGGGAACGAGCAAGTCGCGGTCGAATTTGATTCTGGTCTCAAGTGCAGCCTGGAAATCCAGCGTGGATTCATAGTCGGACGGCAGTTTCTTGATATCCAGGGATTTCAGCGCTGTTTCCAATTCTTCAGGCCCTTGAACCTTGAGCGCCGAATATGAATCGAAGAGCCGCCATAACAGGTAGGGCTTCTCTTTGATGGACGCTATGTCGATAGCCTTGAGACGGGAGACCACTTCCCGCTCCGACGCCGACCGGTGACCGCCCGACCAATCACGCATCCTGCCGAGGTCAATCCAAAACCAGAGGGCGGCAATCTCCGCCCCCACGTCTTGTTGCGTGGGAGGGATGGCCGCGTCTGCCAGCTTCTTGTCCAGAATCCCAGGCAACTCTCCGCCCGTCGCTTTGAGGACTTTGAGGGCAGACCAGAGAGTCAGTAGATCCGCCGTGTCCTGCTTGCCCAGGTCATCATCCACGACTTTGCTTGCATCGCCCGCGGTTAGCAATGACGGGCCAAGATCGTCCGAATAGAGTGCTGTTGTGTAGAGGTCTCCACGTTCCTGGCCCGCGGATTCGGGCATCCTGACGAGCCCGTTGGCACCTTGGAGCTTCACCAGGTCTTCCTTTATGGCGGAGACATCGTTGGCTTCCGCGAAAGGACCGGCACTGCAGGCAGCCAAGCCAAGCACGGTCAGGGTCAGCAACGACAGACGTGTGAGGCTCCGTGCGCGGTGCGAATTACGACGACCAACACGCATACTTGTTTTCACTGCTACAGTGCCGATCTCTTCGTTAGACGTGCGCGGAGGCGGTTCGCAGGTTGCCGTAGTAGTAGGCAGTTGCCGCTACATCCGCACCTAGGTAGAACGATCCCCATCCCATGCAAACAGTCCCGCTCAGGTACGAACCCCTGGCGCCGTTGCTGTTGGTCCACTGGATTGTCGCGGGGTTACTCGTTCCGGAGCCCGAAACATTAACGCCCTTGATGCTGATGGAGCCAACACCGTACTGGTAGAACGAAGTAGTGTTCCGGATCCAGTTAGGTGAAACGTTCATTACCGCCGACGAGGCGAAGCTTCCGCACCCGCCTTTGGCAACGGATTGAATCCACATATTCGCGGTAATCGGCTGGCCGTTGTCAAAGTATGCTGTCCCCGAACCGCTAGTGGCCTGCGCACCGGAAGCCACACCGACTGCCAAGAGCGCAGTGAGTGCAATTGCGGCACTTGCCTTTTTCAGATTCCCAACCATTTTCATGTAGTCCCCCAGTATCTGATTTTTCGCCCGTCGGACGGGGCAGGTGCCCCTGCGGGCAAACCGAGATTATGCCAATCCATGGAGAAACCAAAACCAGCCAACCGGTTTCCTTTTGACTTGAAATGCCTGCTTGTTTCGAGCTAGGGGGCCGCGAGAGGCATGGACTTTCAGGACCAGGACAGTCGCCAGTAAAGGAGCCGGACCATCGCGAGCTTGGAGTAGGGGCCTCGGCAGCTGTTCCATTCGACCAGCTCCAATTCAGGAGGGCGTCCAGAGGGGCAGCTGATGGAGCCAAACCGTATCGACGGAACGAAATATTAATCGGGATCCAGCGCCGCAGGCCGCTCCGACCGCCAAGAGAGCAATTAGCGCAAATGCGGCCTGGCCAAGATCCTGAGCATTTGGCCATCTCAGATACCTAACTATTTCCAGATAGTCCCCCAATTTCTGATTTCGTCCGTCCACGGTCGGTGTGCCCCGGCACAGCATCTCGGGATTATGCCAATCCAAGGACAAACATAAACAACCATCCGGTTTCCTTTTGCCATGGAATCCCGGCACAAGGACAGTCAACTGATCGGCATAAGCTATCTGGATCCGCGCACCCGCCCGACAGGCTCTCCGAAAAACGCCCGCCAACATCACCCGAAGCACACAAGGACCCGCCATGGACACGCGAAAGCTCAAGTACTTCCTAGCCGTCGTCGACCATGATGGGTTCAGCCGCGCCGCCGAACACTTACTCATCGCACAGCCATCCATGAGCCAGACCATCGCGAGCCTGGAAAAGGAACTCGGCGTTCCGCTGTTCCACCGGATCGGGCGCCGGTCGGTCCTGAGCGAAGCGGGCAAGCGGCGCAGAGCGACGGTTGAGCAACCCAGATTCTCGCGCCGGGGTTTGTGAAAACCGTTCCAGCTAGAACGGTGGCGCCACGCACTCGCTTCCGGGATCTGGCCCTGACTCGGAGATGAGTGCGGCCGTGTGCGCCGGGGGTATGGGCGGGTGGTCTACGTATGTCCGGTCCGCGGGGCTGGTCCATTCCAATATCCCGGCCCCCACCTGCCGGAGCCGCCATCGGGAGTGATGTTTGAGCATGTGATGCCGTCGGCAGAGTCCGGCGAGGTTCCCGGTTTCCGTAGCTCCGCCCAGAGCCGCGTCAACGGTGTGATCAAGGTCCAGTGCCCGGGCCTTGATCCCGCATCCTGGGAACCGGCACCAGGAATCTCGGGCCGCGAGAAGGCGCCGCAAGTCTTCAGTGGGCCGGTACCGCTCCACGGCCAGCACCGCACCGGTAAACGGGTCGGTAAGCACTCTGTTCCAGGCGGATGCCGAGCCGGCGAGGGCACGCGCAGTGCCGGGGTCGATCGGATGCCGTCCGCCGAGTTCGGCCGGGACTTCCCGGACCGAGGCACCTTCGATCAGTGTCAGCACCGGGACCGTCACCTCCACCCGGGCAGTGATCGCGGCCAGGACACCCTCCGGGGTGTCATGGTTGGTCGGCGCCCCGCAGAGCAAGAGATCCGCGAGTAGGTCCGCCCGGAGCTGGTCCATGGTTCGGGGCCGTTCAGCAGCCGGGAGTCCGTGATCGGCATCAGACCCACCGTGTGCGAGCGCCATCTGAGTGAGCCGGTCGTGAATACCGAAAGCCACCGCGGCGGGTAGAACAGCCCCGAGTTGCGCCATGCCATCAGGCAGACTATCTACCCAAACCCTGCGTTCCTCACGGGCTATTTCATGTCGGTCAGCAAGGGGTGCCGTCTGGGCCTTCTCGGCCTCCCGCAGAGCCAAACGCCGCACCCGCCCCGGCGCCCGCTGCTCCGCGCACGCCACCACAACGGTTTCGTACGCAGCCAAGGCATCCGCACCCTCTAGCACGGTTCCGGCGTCCTGGATCACCCGGGCATGGGCCAAGCTGATGCGCCCATCAGAAAGAGCACCGAAGGTAAGGGGGAAACGTGTAAGCAGCTCAACCGCTTGGCCCATTTGACGCTGCACGGTTCGGTCATTGCTGCGGGTCGCGGTCGCGATCTCCGCCGCCACCGCACGCTGCGCCATCTCAGCCGTCCGCGAGTCCCGCGCAGTCAACGGCGCCCTGCCGGTGACCTCCATGAACCCCGCCAGCTGCGAAGCCATAGCCAGAATCCCCTCGCGGACAGACTGCAAACGGGCAATCGTGGCCTCCAAAGACTCGAGTGAAGTCACCAATTCAGACAGCACCGACTCCGGAAGGGTCTCGCTCCCTCCCGGTGCTGCCTGAAACCGAACCGCCGCAGGGTCGGTGGTGATCTCCATGAACTCATCACATCACAAGGCACTGACTTTTTTGGGGGCGGCGAGGACCGGGCGGGTATTGCCCCCGAGGCAACGTCACCACAGCCTCCTCCGCGCGTAGGGCCGCCCTCTCAAGTCCCTTTGGTATCCCAAACAACCCGCCAGACACGTAACCCCTTGACTCCCTCACCCAACCTTCCTTACACTTTTCATAAAGCAGAATCTAAATTCCACAAAGCGGAAAACGACCAAGACAAGGCCAGTGGAACGAAGATCCAAGCCCCTCCTCGGAAGGACACCTACGATGACGTACACAGTGAACTGCTCCATCCTGCTGACGGAGCTGCCCCTGCTCGAGCGCCCGGCCGCCGCCAAGGCTGCCGGTTTTGACGCCGTCGAGTTCTGGTGGCCGTTCGACACCTCCGTCCCGTCGGATGCAGAAACGACGAAGTTCGAGAACGCCATCAAGGACGCCGGCGTGCAGCTCACCGGCCTGAACTTCAACGCCGGCAACATGCCCGGCGGCGACCGCGGCCTGGTCTCCTGGCCCGCCCGCTCCTCCGAATTCCAGGACAACATCGACGTCGTCGCAGGCATCGGCGAGCGCCTCGGCTGCAAGGCCTTCAACGCCCTTTACGGCAACCGCGTGGACGGCATCTCCGCCGAAGAGCAGGACGCAATCGGCGCCGAAAACCTCGCGAAGGCAGCCAAGGGCGTCGCCCGCATCGGTGGCACCGTCCTCCTCGAGCCGGTCAGCGGCGCACCCAAGTACCCGCTCCTCAAGGCACAGGACGCACTTAACGTCATCGCCCGCGTCAAGGAAGAGTCCGGCGTCGAGAACGTCAAGCTGCTGGCTGACTTCTACCACCTGGCAGTCAACGGCGACGACGTCGCCGCCGTGATCGAGAACCACGCCAAGGACTTCGGCCACATCCAGATCGCCGACAACCCCGGCCGCGGCGCCCCCGGCACCGGCGAGCTCCCGCTCGGCGAATGGATCGCCCGCAGCCGCGAACTCGGCTACGAAGGCTACATCGGCCTCGAATACAAGGAACCGCAGGAAACCGCCTTCGCCTGGGCCATCCGCGAACGCGCCGCCCGCTAGCCTCCCGCCGCCCGCTAAGACCAGCACACCTGAGTTAACAAAGACTTTCAGCAAAGGATCCACAATGAGCAACGTTGCAGTCATCGGCCTCGGAATCATGGGCCTGCCCATGGCCATCAACCTCGTCAAGGCCGGCCACACCGTCACCGGTTTCAACCGCAGCCAGGACAAGATCGACAAGCTCGTCTCCGAAGGCGGCAAGGGTGCCACCAGCATCGCCGACGCCGTGAAGGACGCCGACGTCGTCATCACCATGGTGCCGGACTCCCCCGATGTAGAGGGTGTTGTCGGCGGCGAAGAAGGCGTGTTCGCCAACGCCAAGCAGGGCACCCTGTGGATCGACGCTTCCTCCATCCGCCCGGACGTTGCCGTCCGCCTCGCCGAAGCCGCCAAGGCCGCCGGCATCCGTCCGCTGGACGCCCCGGTCTCCGGTGGCGAGCAGGGCGCCATCGACGCTGTGCTGTCCATCATGGTCGGCGGTTCCGCCGAAGACTTCGAGGCCGCACAGCCCGTCCTCAACGCCGTCGGCAAGACCATCGTCCACGTTGGCCCCTCCGGCTCCGGCCAGACCGTCAAGGCTGCAAACCAGCTGATCGTGGCCGTCAACATCGAGGTCCTCGGCGAAGCCATCGCCTTCCTCGAGGCCTACGGCGTGGACACCGACGCCGCCCTCAAGGTCCTGGGCGGCGGCCTGGCCGGCTCCAAGGTCCTGGACCAGAAGGGCCAGAAGATGCTCGACCGCAACTTCGACCCCGGCTTCCGCCTCGCCCTGCACCACAAGGACATGGGCATCGTCACCTCCGCAGCCCGCGAGGCCAACGTCGCCATCCCGCTCGGCGCGGCTGTCGCCCAGCTGGTCGCCGCCACCGTCAACCAGGGCGACGGCGGCCTGGACCACTCGGGACTCTTCAAGCAGGTCCTGCAGCTCTCCGGCCGCAAGTAAACCCACCGCCGCAAGGCGCGAAACAAGCAAACCCGGCAGCCGCCGTCGCACGAAAACGACGGCGGCTCAGCCCGACACACCCAAAACCGCCCCGCACGGGACACCAAACGGGGCGAAAACCCAAGACTTTTAGGAGCACACAATGGCAAAGATGCGCACCGTTGACGCGGCAGTCGCCATCCTGGAAAAGGAAGGCGCCATCGAGGCGTTCGGCCTGCCGGGCGCGGCAATCAACCCCTTCTACTCCGCTATGCGCAAGCACGGCGGCATCCGCCACACGCTGGCCCGCCACGTTGAAGGCGCCAGCCACATGGCCGACGGCTACTCCCGCGCCAAGGACGGCAACATCGGTATCTGCATCGGCACCTCCGGCCCCGCCGGCACCGATATGATCACCGGCCTGTACGCCTCCTGGGCCGACTCCATCCCGATGCTTTGCATCACCGGCCAGGCCCCCGTTGCCAAGCTGCACAAGGAAGACTTCCAGGCCGTGGACATCGAGTCCATCGCCAAGCCGGTCACCAAGATGGCCATGACCATCCTGGAGCCGGGCCAGGTTCCCGGCGCCTTCCAGAAGGCCTTCCAGCTGATGCGCTCCGGCCGTCCGGGCCCGGTGCTGCTGGACCTGCCCTTCGACGTGCAGATGGCCGAAATCGAATTCGACATCGACACCTACGAACCCCTGCCCGTGGAGAAGCCCAAGGCCAGCCGCAAGCAGCTGGAAAAGGCCCTGGACATGCTCACCGCTGCAGAGCGTCCGCTGATCGTCGCTGGTGGCGGCATCATCAACGCCGGCGCCTCCGCGCAGCTGGTTGAACTGGCCGAGATCCTGAACGTTCCGGTCATCCCCACCCTGATGGGCTGGGGCACCATCCCGGACGACCACAAGCTGATGGCCGGCATGGTGGGCCTGCAGACCTCCCACCGCTACGGCAACGAAACCCTCCTGGCCTCGGACTTCGTGATCGGCATCGGCAACCGCTGGGCCAACCGCCACACCGGCGGCCTGGACACCTACACCGCCGGCCGCAAGTTCGTGCACATCGACATCGAGCCCACCCAGATCGGCCGCGTGTTCTCCCCGGACTTCGGCATCGCCTCCGACGCCGGTGCGGCCCTGGACGGCCTGCTGGAAATCGCCCGCGAGCGTAAAGCCGCAGCAGGCCTGCCGGACTACACCGCCTGGGTTGCCGACTGCCTCAAGCGCAAGGGCTCCCTGCAGCGCAAGACCCACTTCGAGAACGTGCCGATCAAGCCGCAGCGCGTGTACGAAGAGATGAACAAGTCCTTCGGCAAGGACACCACCTACGTGACCACCATCGGCCTGTCGCAGATCGCCGGCGCGCAGCTGCTGCACGTCTTCGGCCCGCGCAAGTGGATCAACGCCGGCCAGGCAGGCCCGCTGGGCTGGACCGCTCCGGCCGCCCTCGGCGTCGTGCGCGGCAAGCCGGGCGAGACCGTTGTTGCCCTCTCCGGTGACTACGACTTCCAGTTCATGATCGAAGAGCTGGCCGTGGGCGCACAGTTCAACCTGCCGTACATCCACGTGGTGGTGAACAACTCCTACCTGGGCCTGATCCGCCAGTCGCAGCGCGGCTTCGAGATGGAGCAGAACGTCTCCCTGGCGTTCGAGAACATCAACAGCCCGGAGACCAACGGCTACGGCGTGGACCACGTCAAGGTCACCGAAGGCCTGGGCTGCAAGGCCCTGCGCGTCGAGAACCCCTCCGACCTGCCCGCCGCCTTCGACAAGGCCAAGGCACTCATGGAGGAATTCAAGGTTCCCGTGGTGGTCGAAGTGATCCTGGAGAAGGTCACCAACATCTCCATGGGTGTCGAGATCAACGGCGTGAACGAGTTCGAAGAGCTGGCCGAGCGCGGCGAGGACGCCCCCACGGCGATCATCGCGCTGCTGGACTAGTAAGCAAGCAAGTACAAGGAGGTAACGGAATGCGTGTGGTCATCGCCCCGGACAAGTTCAAGGGTTCACTGTCCGCTCCCGAGGTCGCCCGGCACCTGGCGGACGGCCTGGCGGCCGGTTTCGACGCTGCGGGTGCCGCGGAAACATTGGAGACCACGCTCATTCCAGTAGCCGACGGCGGCGAGGGAACCCTCGACGCCGCCGTCGGCTCCGGCTTCACCCGCCGCAGCGCCACCGTGACCGGCCCGCTGGGCGAGCCGGTGACGGCGGACTTCGCGGTCCGCGGCAACCAGGCCGTCATCGAGATGGCGGCGGCCTCCGGGCTTGCCCTCCTCCCGGGAGGCCCCAGCACCGATACCGCGAAGGAAGCCAACAGCATCGGCACCGGCGAACTCATCCGCGCCGCGCTGGACCTGGGCTGCCGGAAGATCATCCTCGGCGTCGGCGGCAGCGCCAACACCGACGGCGGCGCCGGCGTGCTGCAGGGCCTGGGCGCCCGGCTGCTGGACGCCGACGGCAACGAACTCCCGGCAGGCGGCGGCGCGCTGGCCGGCTTGGCGAGCATCGACTTCTCCGGCCTGGACGTGCGGCTGGAGGACAGCCGCTTTGTCCTGGCGTCCGACGTCGACAATCCCCTCCTCGGCACGCTCGGCGCCCCGGCGGTGTTCGGTCCGCAGAAGGGCGCGACGCCGGAGGATGTCACCGCGCTGGACGCCGCCCTGGCCCGCTTCGTCGAGGTCCTCGGCGAAGAGATCGGCGACCGCGCCGGGCGTGCCGCCGAGGCACCGGGCGCCGGCGCGGCAGGCGGTGTGGGCTACGCCGCCATCGCGGTCCTGGGCGCGGCACGGCGGCCGGGGATCGACGTCGTCCTCGAATTCACAGGGCTCGCCGGACAGCTGGCCGGCGCCGATCTGGTGATCACCGGCGAAGGTAGCCTGGACGAACAAAGCCTGCTCGGCAAGACCCCCATGGGCGTGGCCCGTGCTGCGGAAGCCGCGGGCGTTCCCGTGGTGGCCGTCTGCGGCCGGACCACCCTGAGCCAGGAGCAGCAAAGCGACTCGGGATTCCGGCAGGTTCTTCCCCTGACCAGCCTTGAATCCGACGTCGAAGTATGTATAAGGGAAGCAGGAACCTTGCTCGAAAAGCTGGGGCGGACCATCGGCGCACAGCTCGCGGCCGCCTCCCGCACGAAGGAGTCTCTCAATGTCTGAAAGCTTTGACCTGGTCATCCGCGGCAAGCGGATCCTCACCACTGCGGGAATCGCCGCCCGCGAGGTCGGCGTCCGCAACGGCGTGATCGCCGCCATCGAACCGCTCGGCAACGGCCTGGCCGGCGCCGAAGTCATCGACCTCGCCGACGACGAAACCCTCATCCCGGGCCTCGTGGACACCCACGTCCACGTCAACGAGCCCGGCCGCACCGAGTGGGAAGGCTTCGCCTCGGCCACCCGTGCCGCAGCGGCCGGCGGCGTCACCACCATCATCGACATGCCGCTGAACTCCATCCCGCCCACCACCACCGTGGAAGGCCTCAAGCTCAAGCGCGAGGTGGCCGAGGACCAGGCGTTCATCGACGTCGGATTCTGGGGCGGCGCGATCCCCGGCAACAAAGCCGAGCTCCGCGGCCTGCACGACGAAGGCGTCTTCGGCTTCAAGTGCTTCCTGCTGCACTCCGGTGTAGACGAATTCCCGCACCTTGACGCGGACGAGATGGAAGAGGACATGCGCGAGCTGAAGTCCTTCGACTCGCTCATGATCGTCCACGCCGAGGACTCCCACGCGATCGACCACGCCCCACACCCGGGCGGGGACCACTACGCCACCTTCCTGGCCTCCCGCCCGCGCGGTGCCGAGAACAAAGCGATCGCCGAGGTCATCGAACGTGCCCGCTGGACCGGCGCCCGCGCGCACATCCTGCACCTTTCCTCCTCGGACGCGCTGCCCATGATCGCTTCGGCCAAGCGCGATGGCGTGAACCTCACCGTTGAGACCTGCCCGCACTACCTGACCCTCATGGCCGAGGAAATCCCCGACGGCGCCACCGCCTACAAGTGCTGCCCGCCCATCCGCGAGGCATCCAACCGGGAACTGCTGTGGAAGGGCCTGGAAGACGGCACCATCGACTGCATCGTCTCGGACCACTCCCCCTCCACCCTTGACCTCAAGGACCTGGAAAACGGCGATTTCGCCGTGGCCTGGGGCGGCGTTTCCTCCCTGCAGCTGGGCCTGTCCCTGATCTGGAGCGAGGCACGCCACCGCGGCATCTCCCTGGAGCAGGTGGTCTCCTGGATGTCCGCCAAGCCCGCCGCCCTGGCCCGCCTGTCCAACAAGGGCCAGCTGGCGCTCGGCTACGACGCCGACTTCTCGGTGTTCGCAGCGGACGAGGCGTTCGTGGTGGATGTCAAGAAGCTCAAGCACAAGAACCCCATCACTCCGTACGACGGCAAGGCGCTTTCCGGCGTCGTCCGCAAGACCTACCTGCGGGGCTCGGTGGTGGACGGCCAGACCCCCGGCGGAAAGCTGATCCGCCGCGGCGGCGTGTAAGGCGGATTCGATGGCCGTCAACGTCCATTCGCTCCCGCCAGCCGGCGCGCGCCAAGCCCTGCGCGCCGGCCACCGGCCCGGCCCATTGGCCGGTGCCGGCTCTTTGGCCGGCGCCCAGCCGGCCCACCAGGGCCACCCAGGTCTTCGTTCCGGTTTGCGCCCGGGCGTCCAGGCCCGCGGCCTGGCCGTGTGGGTGGAGCCCGCCGAAGGCCAGGACATCGACCCCGAGATCTGGGCCAAGGCCGCCGAAGCGGTGCTGGCCCGGGCCCGCCGCCTGGCTCCCCAGGCCGAGCTGCACCTGCGGCACGGCGCCGCTTCCGGCGTCGTCGCCCAGCCGATCGCCCTGTCCGGCCGGCGCAGCAGCCTGGCCGTGGACCTGGCGGCAGACACCGTGCTGCTCGACGGCGTTCCGGTCACCTTCACCTTCATGGAGCACAAGCTCCTGCGCTACCTCGTGGAGAACCTTTCCCGTCCCATCCCGCGTGAAGAATTGCAACGCTTCCTGGAGTCACTCGACTGCCCCGGCGCGGCGTTCCGTTCGATCGACGTGTATGTTGGACGCGTCCGGCGCAAGCTGGGCTCCGCCCGCAACGCCATCGCCACAGTACGCGGTGGCGGTTACCAATTCGTGCCCGGACCCGGGACCACGGTGCGCGGGCCTGCGGAATACTGCATCTAGGCAGACCGTTATTTGTATGAGAGATCGCCGGCCACGGCGGTTGCCCGACTAGTCAAGGATCACAACATGACCCAGAAACTCCTCGCCGGAACCCAGGCCCCCGATTTCGCCCTGCTCGACTCCAACGGCCAGAAGGTTTCGCTCTCCGATTTCCGCGGCCGCAATGTGATCGTGTATTTCTACCCGGAAGCCTCCACCCCCGGCTGCACCACCGAAGCCTGCGATTTCCGCGACAGCCTGGCCAGCCTCCAGGGCTCCGGCTACGAAGTCCTAGGCATCTCCCCGGACGCGCCGGAGAAGATCGCGCGCTTCGTCGACGAATTCGCGCTGACCTTCCCGCTGCTCTCCGACGAGAACCACTCCGTGGCACTGGCCTACGGCGCCTGGGGCGAGAAGCTGGTGGACGGCGAAGTGGTTGACGGCCTGGTCCGCTCCACCGTGGTGGTCAACGGTGACGGCAACGTTGTCCTCACCCAGTACCAGGTGAAGGCCCAGGGCCACGTCGCCGCTCTGAAGGAAGAACTGGGCGTCTAGCCTTCCTCACCCCGGTGGGCGCCTACCACGCACCACCGCAAATTCGTGCGATGCCCGCTCATTTCTTTGAGCGGGCATTGCCTTAATTTGACCAAAAGTGACAAACCTCCTGTGACAGGAGTTAATGGATTTATGTCTTCCGCCCCGGTCCAGCGTCGCGCAGTCGTCATCGAGGACGACGACGACATCCGCGGGCTGCTCGTCGTTGTTCTCCGGCAGCTCGACTTCGACGTCGTGGAGGCCCCCGACGGCCTGGCCGGCGTCGAAGCCGTCCGCGACATCCGGCCCGAACTGGTCACCCTGGACGTCAACATGCCGGGCATCGACGGGATCGAAGCCTGCAGGAGGATGCGCGAATTCTCCGATGCCTACATCGTGATGCTCTCGGCCCGGACCGCCGAGCTGGACCGCCTGGCCGGCCTGGACACCGGGGCCGACGACTACCTCACCAAGCCCTTCAGCCCCAAAGAACTCCAGGCCAGAGTGCGGGCGCTGTTCAGGCGTGCACGCCCGGCCCCGGCACCTGCCGAAGACGCCGGCCAGAGCGACGAACTCGCCCGCGCGGCCGTGGTGCAGCAAAGCCTCCTCCCGCAGGAAGCGGTCAGGCTCAACGATTACGATGTCGCCGGGGCCTTCCGTCCAACGCGCAGCGTGGGCGGGGACTTCTACGACTGGTACCAGACTCCCGACGGCATGCACCTCACGGTCGCCGACGCCATGGGCAAGGGCATGGGTGCGGCGCTGATTGCCGCCACCGTCCGCGCCGTCATGCGTTCAGTAGCGGACACCCCGGCCATCGATGCCGCCTTCGGCTCAGCCAGCGCCACCATCACCTCGGACCTGGACCAGTCCGGCTCCTTCGTCACCATGTTCCACGCGCGCCTGGACAGCGCCTCGGGCAAGCTCAGCTACATCGACGCCGGCCACGGGCTGGGCCTGCACGTTCCGGCTGAGGGGCCCGCTCGGCGGTTGGTGTCAGCCGGGCCGCCAGTGGGCATCCTCGATGACCAGCAATGGCCCGCCGCGGAGCTCGTACTCGAACCCGGCGACTCCCTCGTGATCGTGAGCGACGGCGTGCTCGATGCCCACGATTCCTTGGAAGACTTCATCCGGAACGTGGAGCGCGCCGCCCGCAGCGAGGGCACCTCGGAAGAAGTCTGCGCCGCGCTGCTTGAACTGGCACCCGCGGCGACAGCGGAAGACGACGTGACCGCCGTCGTCGTCCGCCGCAAAACGAACGGCACGATTCGGCACTAGGCCACAAAAGGGGGATTGTGACACGTTTCTGGACCCGCTTGCTCGTTGTCCTCACGGCCATTCTTGGCGTCAACTACGTCGCATGGCGCTGGCTCGCGTCGCTGAACTGGGAGGCGTGGTGGATCGCGGTTCCGCTGGTGATCGCCGAGACGTACAGCCTCATCGACGTGATCCTCTTCGGCCTCACGGTGTGGAAACTCAAGATCAGGAAGCCGCCTCCGCCTGCCCCTGACGACGCCACCGTTGACGTCTTCATCACCACCTACAACGAGCCGCTGGACCTGGTGATGACCACGGCCCTCGCCGCCAAGGACATCCGCCGGCCGCACAGCACCTGGATCCTCGACGACGGTAAGCGGCCTGCGCTGCGCGAACTCGCCGAGTCGAACGGCATCGGCTACGTGACGCGCAGCGCGGACTGGACCCCGGACATGCCGCGGCACGCCAAGGCCGGCAACCTGAACAACGCGCTGATGCTCACCTCGGGCGAATACCTGTTGATTCTCGACGCCGACCAGATCCCCGAGCCGGACATCCTGGACAAGACGCTGGGCTACTTCAACGATGACCGGGTAGCGCTGGTCCAGACTCCGCAGTACTTCATCAATGTGCCTGCCGACGACCCTCTGGGCAGCCAGGCGCCCCTGTTCTACGGACCCATCCAGCAAGGCAAGGACGGGTGGAACGCAGCGTTCTTCTGCGGGTCGAACGCCATCCTGCGCCGGGAAGCCCTCATGCAGCTGGGCCTGGTGGGCTACGTCAAGGCCACGGAACAGAGCGTGCACCGCGCCCTGGCCGCCTCCACGTCCGCCATCAAGAAGGCACGCCGATCCGCCGAGGCCGAAAACCCCTTGGTCGAACAGATGCTCGACGAGGTGGAGGCCGCCACCAAGGCGGCCCAGCATGAGCTTGAGGCCGGCGCATCCCTCAGCGAGATCACCTACCGGGTCCGCCGGAAGGTGGACGAGGCCGTGCGTACGCTCGTGGCCGCCGACTTCTCCGCCCTGCAGGCCGACCTCGAAGAGATCGCCGCCATGGAACTGGCCCACGTCGGGGAAGGTGGCGTCACCACGGTGGCGACTGACGCCGTCGACCGCATGTCCGGCCGCGAGTGGTCCCCGCTGGGAGCGCTCGAATCCGTGCACGCTGTCCTGGACGCCATCTCCGTTGAGCGCACCGACGAAGCCCAGCCCGTGATGCCCCTGGCCACCATCTCGGTCACGGAAGACATGGCCACGGCAATGCGCCTTCATGCCCTCGGATGGAAGAGCGTGTACCACCACGAGATCCTGGCCAACGGCCTGGCCCCCGAGGACCTCAAGACCATGCTCACGCAACGCCTCCGCTGGGCCCAGGGCACCATGCAGGTCATGCTCCGCGAGAACCCCCTGGTCCAGCGCGGCCTGACGTGGGGGCAACGGCTCATGTACTTCTCCACGATGTGGAGCTACCTGAGCGGTTTCGCGGCCGTGGTGTACTTCACGGCGCCGGTCATCTACCTGACGCTCGGCATCCTCCCGGTCAGCAGCCTGAGCTTGGAGTTCTTTGTCCGCTTCATTCCGTTCATGGTGGTGAACCAGCTGCTGTTCGTGGTGGCCGGGCACGGCATCCCCACCTGGCGCGGGCAGCAGTACAGCCTGGCGCTGTTCCCCACCTGGATCAAGTCCTGCACGACGGCGGCACGCAACGTGTGGTTCGGACGTCCCCTGGGCTTCGCTGTCACCCCGAAAGCCCGGCAGGACGGCGGGCCGGGCTGGAGCCTTATCCGTCCGCAGATCATCGTGGCGGTGCTGCTGGCCGTGGGGCTGGTGGCCGGCATGGCGCGGCTCCTGGCCGGTTTGTCCGAGCCCCTCGGCACACTGGTGAACGGGGCATGGGTGGCCTTTGACCTGGTGGTCCTGAGCGTGCTGGTCAAGGCGGTTTTGTACAAGGGATTCGTCCCCGAAGGTTCCGGCCCCCCGGAGAACCCAGAAGGCCCGGAAAGCCCAAAAGAGAGGAACACTGATGCAGTTTAGCTACGAGGTCAAAGACAGCTACGCGGAGGTGAAGGGCGTGGGCCGTTTGAACATGGTGGCTGCCCCCAAACTCCGGGAAGTCGTGGCCGAGGTTGTGGCCGGCGGCTCCAGCCGGGTGGTGGTCAACCTCGCGGAGACCGATTTCATGGATTCTTCCGGCCTCGGCGCCCTCATCGGCTGCCTCAAGGCCGCGCGCCAGGCAGGCGGGGACCTTCGGATCTCCGGCGTCCAGCCGCAGGTCAAGATGGTGCTGGAACTGACCAACATGGACAGGGTCCTCACCGCGTACCCCTCGGCCGAGGCGGCGTTCGGCGATGACTGAGGTGCTCGCCCGCAAGGGTTACCACGGACCCGCAAACGAGGAAGCGATCGAGGCTGTCCACGAGGAACTGGACGCCTTGTGGGAGGATGCCTCGTTCGTTCCGGACATGGACCGGATGACCTTCGCCACCGCCGTGATCGAAGCCGCCGCCAACATCGTCCAGCACGCGCTTCCGGCCGCGGACAAACCGGTGGAACTCGACGTCGACATCACCGTCAGGACCCGCAGGCTCCAGGCCAGGGTCAGTGCGCACAATGCCCGCGAACCGTTTGCCAACGACATGCGGGCCGATATGCCCGATGAGGACGCCGAGTCCGGCCGCGGCCTGGCCCTCATCGAGGCCCTTGTGACGACCGTCACCTTCGAACGCCAGGACGGGACGAACACCTGGATCCTCACCCGGGAGTCCACGCCTGCCGATACGGATTGAGGACCATGAACCGGATACGAGTGAACCGCGTAGGACCCAACCGCCCAGGACATAACCGCGTACGACGCCGGAGCCGCCTGGCGCTGTCAGCAGCTGTTCCGCTGTTGGGAGCCCAGGCGCTGGCCGCCTGCAGCGCGCCGGCCACCCCGGAGCCGTCCGGGCCCTCGGTGGCCGGGACCCACGCGCCCGTAGCGGAAAGTTTCGCCAAGTACGACGCCGTGCGGACCGACGTCGTTGCCGCATTGGAAAAGAAGCTGCCGGGCATCCGCTGGAACGTCCACTCCCCCGCCACGATGCAGCGCCGGCAGGACGGCACCTGCATGCTCTACCTGGCCGAAATGGAAAGTGCCAGGGACATCGTGGAGCCTTCGAAGAGGTTCCACGACGTCTTCGCTGCCGCGGACCCGGTCCTGGAGAAGCATGGCTTCGCCGCATTCGGCGGAACGGACCCGGTGCCCGGGGGCTGGGTGGTCGCCAAGAGCACGGATGCTGCAGGCGCCACCCTGCGGGTCGAGTCGAAGGGCACGGCCTACGTGCGGCTAGGGGTCCCCGTGGAATCCGCCGGCTGCGACCCGAAGGAGATTCCTAAGGGTTGACCCGCCCGGCGACCCCGGCGAAGAACCCCCATAGCCCTCGTCCGGACGGCCCCGGAGTGGGACACTGATGCGCATGACCTTCGAAGAGCCCCTGGAGATGGCCCACTGGTGGCGCAGGCTGACACCGAAAACACAGCAGTGGCTGATCGACAACAACGGAGATGCCGTACCGGAAGAAATCGTCAGGGAGATCGTGGACGTGGGCGGTTCCATCGCCTCGGAGGCCTGGTGGGCCGGCGAGACGGATTCCAGCGGTTTCCATTTCTCCGACGAGGCCGTCGACTGGATCGAAGCCGTCGGAAACCGCGAGACACCCGACCGCTAACCAAGCGGGCCCGGAAAGCTCATGCCTTCGCGAGCGCTTCCTCCAGCGCGCCCAGCACCAACGTGACGGCGGCAGGCGAAGCGTTCGGTCCCATGGTGCCGATCCGCCAGACGGTGTCCTTGAACGCACCGACTCCGGCGCCGATCTCCATGCTGAAGTTGCGCAGCAGGTACCCGCGCACGGCGGCCGAATCCACGCCGTCGGGCACCTTCACCGTGGTGAGGCTGTCCAGCCGGCTGCCTTCGGCGGCGAACAGCTCCAGGCCCAGCTCCTGCAGCCCGGCACGCAGGGCGGCACCGGCCTTGTGGTGGCGGGCCTGCACCGCCTCAAGCCCTTCGGCGAGGATCCGGTCCAGCGCCGCTACGAGCCCGGCGATCATGGTGACCGGCGCGGTGTGGTGGTACGTGCGGCTGCCGGTGGCGGCGCCGGCGTAGCCGCCGAGCAGCCCGATGTCCAGGTACCAGGAGCGCGGATCGCGGATGCGACGTTCGAAGGCCCGTTCCGAGACCGTGAACGGAGACAGGCCCGGCGGCACGCCCAGGCACTTCTGCGTTCCGGCGTAGCCGACGTCGATCCCCCACTGGTCGGCCAGCAGTTCGAGGCCGCCGATCGAGGTCACGGCGTCGGCGATGAGCAGGGCGTCGCCCTTGTCCGCGCCGAGTGCGGCGATGTCCGAAAGCACGCCCGTGGAGGTCTCGGCGTGGACGGCGGCGATCACCTTGGGTGCAGGATGGGCCGCCAGGACGCGTTCGGCGTCGACCGGCTGCCCCCATTCATGGTCCACCCGCACCACCGTGGCGCCGCAGCGTCGGGCCACCTCGCACATGCGTTCCCCGAACAGCCCGTTGACGGCGACGACGGCTACGTCGCCGTCGGACACGGTGTTCACGAAGGCGGCTTCCATGCCGCCGGAACCGGTGGCGCTCAGCGGCAGGGTGCGGGTGTTCGCCGTTCCCCAGACCGTCCGCAGGCCGGCACAGGTGCGGTCCAGCCGCTCGATGAACACGGGGTCGAGGTGGCCGATCACCGGGTGTGACAAGGCGGCCATGGCCTCCGGGTAGGCGTTGCCCGGACCGGGGCCGAACAGGAACCTGGACGTCAAGATGGCTGGCATAGCGAACTCCTTCACCCGTTGGGGCAATTCTGCCGCAGGCCCGCCGCGGGCGGTACGATCTTGCCAGCAGTGATGCCGCGAGGCTTGGCGGGGACCCTTGACAGCGGCGCCGCACCTCCGCTTGACTATTACGCATGCTGAAATAACAGTTCCATGATGCGGAAGGTGAACGTGCTGCAGCGTCAGCCCGGGGCCTATCCGGCACCAGCGCCGGAGTTCCGCATAGCCGTCACCATGGATGCCAGCATTTGCACGAGGGATGACCAAGCATGCAGCTTGCAGAATTCAACAGCGCAGACCGTACGGACGCCGTTGGAGTCCTGCGCCCTTGCCTCGACGTCGAACGCTGGGTGGGGGAAATCGCCGACGCCCGGCCGTTCAGTGGCAAGGATGACCTCCTGGCCTTCGCCAAGGATGCAGCCGCTCCGTTCACCGCGGAGGAACTCGAGTCCGCGCTCGCCCACCACCCGCGCATCGGCGAACGCCCCCAGGCGTCGACCACCGAGGCGGCCATGTCCCGCTCGGAGCAGTCCGGCGTGGACCCCAGCGACGACGCCACCGCCCGCGCACTGGCCGAAGGCAACCGGGCCTATGAGGAGAAGTTCAACCGGGTCTTCCTGATCCGCGCCGCCGGCCGCAGCGCCTCGGACATCCTGGCTTCCCTCAACGAACGCCTCACCCACACCCCCGAAGAAGAAGACCGCATCGTGGCCGAGCAGCTCCGCGAAATCGCCCTGCTCCGCCTTGAAGGAGTTATCGGCGCATGAGCGTTTCCCAGATCACCACGCATATCCTCGACACCGGTTCCGGCCGCCCGGCGGCGGACGTCGCCGTCGTGCTGTCAGTGTTCGACGGCGGCAGCTGGACTTCCGTTGCGGAAGGCACCACGGATGCCGACGGCCGGATCAAGAACCTCGGCCCCGAGCGGGTCCCGGGCGGCAAGTACCGGCTCAACTTCGCCACGGGCGCGTACTACGCCGGCCTCGGCACGGAGACCTTCTTCCCGGAGGTGGACCTGAGCTTCACCGTGTCCGACGCCGGCGAGCACTACCACGTGCCGCTGCTCCTGAGCCCTTTCGCGTTCTCGACCTACCGCGGCAGCTAGCCGCACTCCCACCCAACTGACTCGCAATAGTTGTCGTTTTGAGGTCTCAAAGCGACAACAACTGCGAGTCAGTTGGGCTGGGCGGAACCGGTAGGCTGGAAGGCATGGTTTCTGAGGACTCGAACATCACCGGCAACTCCGCGGATGGTGCCGCCGCAGGCGCACCGGAGCGGCGCATCACGGTACGCCGCGCACCCCGCTTCGTGCCGTTCATGGTGCTCGGCGGGCTCCTCGGGATCGTGGTGGCGGCCTTCGTGGCGTTCGGCCTTCCTGCCGATCCAGCGTTCGACGCCGGCGCGGTGTTTGGCTTCTTCACCGTCGCCTTCGCAGCGGGCGGCGTGATCCTGGGCTGCATCGTGGCGCTCTTCCTGGACCGCTTGAGTTTCCGGCGGAGCGAGCACGCAATCGTGGAAGCCGTGGCCGAAGACGAGCCCGGCGACGACTGATATCACACCGCCGGGAGGGTCACAATCCGCGGCCGCGGAAAATACCACGCCCGGGACGTGAGACAATCAACCAGTGGCACGTGGCGACGGAAAACTTTCACATGATCTTCTCCCCGGCGAAAAAGGACCCCAGGACGCTTGTGGCGTCTTCGGAGTCTGGGCCCCTGGCGAAGAGGTAGCAAAACTCACCTATTACGGGCTGTACGCGCTACAGCACCGCGGACAAGAGTCGGCTGGCATCGCGACCAGTGACGGCAAGCGCATCAACGTCTACAAGGACATGGGCCTCGTGTCCCAGGTCTTCGACGAAACCACCCTGAACACCCTCACCGGGCACCTCGCCGTCGGCCACTGCCGCTACTCCACCACCGGAGCCAGCCACTGGGCCAACGCACAGCCCACCCTGGGCGCCACGAGCACCGGCACGGTGGCACTGGCGCACAACGGCAACCTGACCAACACCGCCGAACTCCGAGAAATGATCCTGGAGCGCAACGACGGCCAGCTCACCGGCGAAATGAAGCAGGGCAACACCTCGGACACCGCACTGGTCACCGCCCTGCTTGAGGGCGAACCCGGCAAGACCCTCGAGGAAACCGCCATGGAGCTGCTGCCCAAGATCAAGGGCGGCTTCTGCTTCGTGTTCATGGACGAAGGCACCCTCTACGCCGCCCGCGACACGTACGGCATCCGCCCGCTGTGCCTCGGCCGGCTGGAGCGCGGCTGGGTGGTGGCCTCCGAGCAGGCCGGCCTGGCCACCGTGGGCGCCAGCTTCATCCGCGAGATCGAACCCGGCGAGTTCATTGCCATTGACGAGAACGGTGTCCGCTCCCAGCGCTTCGCGGACGCGACGCCGGCCGGCTGCGTTTTCGAGTACGTGTACCTGGCCCGCCCGGACGCCGCCATCAACGGCCGTTCCGTGTACGAGTCCCGCGTGGAGATGGGCCGCCAGCTGGCCCGCGAAAACACCCACGAGGCCGACATCGTCATCCCGGTCCCGGAATCCGGCACCCCCGCCGCCGTGGGCTACGCCGAGGAATCCGGCATCCCGTTCGCGCACGGCTTCGTGAAGAACGCCTACGTGGGCCGTACCTTCATCCAGCCCTCGCAGACCCTGCGCCAGCTCGGCATCCGGCTCAAGCTCAACGCGCTGGAATCCGTGATCCGCGGCAAGCGCGTGGTTGTGGTGGACGACTCGATCGTCCGCGGCAACACCCAGCGCGCCATCGTGCGCATGCTGCGCGAGGCCGGCGCTGCCGAGGTGCACATCAAGATTTCCTCGCCGCCCGTGCAGTGGCCGTGCTTCTACGGCATCGACTTCGCCTCCCGCGCGGAACTGATCGCCAACGGAGCCACGATCGACGAGATCTCCCAGGCCATCGGCGCGGACTCCCTTGCCTACATCTCCGAAGACGGCATGATCGGGGCCACCCAGCAGCCGCGCGAACGCCTCTGCACCGCGTGCTTCACGGGCCAGTACCCCATCGAGCTCCCGGGCTCGGACAAACTGGGCAAGAACCTGCTGGAGCGCACCGACCTCGGCGGGCTGCCGCCGTCGAACACTTCCGTAAACGATTCAGAGGACCCGGCAGAGAAGCCGGGCGCAACGGGCTGCGATCCAGGACCCGACGCCGAGTTTGAGAACCTGCTGACCGACGCCGACAAGAAAGAGTCTGTATGACCTCCGCCTCCTATGCCGCTGAAAACACCGGGGCCCCGGAAAACTCAGGCATCACCTATGCCTCCGCCGGCGTCGACGTCGAAGCGGGCGACCGCGCCGTCGAGCTCATGAAGGACGCCGTCAAGGCGACGCACAACAGCTCGGTGCTGGGCGGCGTCGGCGGTTTCGCCGGCCTGTACGACGTCTCGAAGCTGCTGACCTACAAGAAGCCGCTGCTGGCCACCTCCACCGACGGCGTGGGCACCAAGGTAGCCATCGCCCAGGCCATGGACATCCACGACACCATCGGCTTCGACCTGGTGGGCATGGTTGTCGATGACATCGTGGTGGTCGGCGCCGAGCCGCTCTTCATGACCGACTACATCGCCTGCGGCAAGGTTGTTCCCGAGCGCATCGCCGCCATTGTGCGCGGCATCGCCTCGGCCTGCTCCGTTGCGGGCACCGCGCTGGTGGGCGGCGAAACCGCCGAGCACCCGGGCCTGCTGGGCGAGCACGAATACGATGTGGCCGGTGCCGCCACCGGTGTTGTCGAGGCCGACCAGCTGCTGGGCCCGGACCGTGTCCGCGCCGGCGACGTCGTCATCGGCATGGCCTCCTCCGGCCTGCACTCCAACGGCTACTCCCTGGTCCGCCGCGTCATCAACCACGCCGGCTGGGCCCTGGACCGCCAGGTCTCCGAACTCGGCCGCACCCTGGGCGAGGAACTGCTCGAGCCCACCCGCGTCTACGCCGCCGACTGCCTGGACCTGGCCCGCGCCTTCCCGGTGAACAGCGGCACCGCCGCAAAGGGAAGCGTCAACGGTTTCAGCCACGTCACGGGCGGCGGCCTGGCCGCCAACCTGGCCCGCGTGCTGCCGCAGGGCCTCGTGGCCACGGTGGACCGTGCCACCTGGGAACTGCCGGCCATCTTCAAGCTGGTGTCCGAGCTCGGCAACGTGCCGCTGGCCGACCTGGAGCGCACCCTGAACCTGGGTGTCGGCATGGTGGCCATCGTGTCCCCGGAAATCGCCGACGCCGCCGTGGCCCGCCTCAACGAGCGCGGATTGCCGTCCTGGATCATGGGCACCGTTTCGGCGGACTCCGACGCGATCGACAAGACCGGCCCGGACTACGTCCAGGGTGCCAAGGGGGTCGACGGCGGAGCGGTCCGTCTGGTGAACGCGTACGCCTAAGCGAAACAACGGAAAGCGGGCCGGCAGTTGTGAACTGCCGGCCCGCTTTCTTGTGCGACGGGGGTCCCTTACCGCCCACACCCGGGAAGCCCTGCATGGGCCGTAAGTGACCCCGCGCCGGGTGCGTTCAGGCGGTCCCCTCGGCGGCCTGGAAGGCCTGCACGATCGACTTGGGGATTTGGCCGCGGCTGCTCAGCTCGTAGCCCTGTTCCATCGCCCAGCGGCGGATCCTGGCCGTCACGGAAAGCGGAGCTTCCTTCCGCCCCTGGGCTGCCGGGGTCGCGGCCTTCCGCCTGCCCGCGTTCATGAAAACCCCGAGGTAGGAGCGGAAAGCCGCCGCGTTCGCCGAGGACAGGTCCACCTCATAGTCGATGCCATCGACGGCGAACCTCACCCGCTCATCCGCGCTGCTTCCATCCAGGTCGTCAAGCAACAGGAAGTCAATCTTTTTGTTCATGGCCAACGGTCCTTTCTTGGGAGCATGCAATCCTTTGATTCCCGGAAATCGGTTCCGGAAGGCAATGAGTGTCAGTGGGCATGGCGCGGATCCGATCGCTTACGGGGCGGCAGCCTGGTAGTGCGCCAGCACCTGCGCCGGCGTGAGGGCTGTTGTGTCATAGACGGCGATGTTGTCCACCTGGCCGTCAAAAGCCGAGAGGCCGGCTCCGGGCCAGGCCGTGAGGTCGCCGTTGCCGAAACGCCAGTACCCCGTGTAGCCGCTCCGGGCGGTGGTGACGGCGGCGGAGGAGGCCACGGAGGCACCGTCGACATAGAGGTTCATCCCGGCGGAGGAGAGTGTGACGGCGGCGTGGTGCCAGGCGCCGTCGTTGTAGGCCGACGGTGAGACGACAGTCTGCATGGTGCCGCCTGGAGAGACGCCGAAGACCAGCTTTCCATCGACGCGCATGTAGAGGTTGCGGTCGTTGACGCCGGTGGCATTGTTCTTGGAGTCCTGGAATCCGGCCAGCTTCCCGCCGAGGATGGAGCTGGTCTTGAACCACATTTCGTAGCTGAATACCGTGGGCCCGGTGCTGCCGGTGGTGGTGGCGATGTACCGGAGTCCGGAAAGGTCCGCAGTGTTGCCGGCGTCCCCGGCGCAGGGAACCGAGGTACCGAGGGACGCCGTCATGCGGAACGTGCCGTCGTTGCCGCTGCCGGAGCTGTCGGTGACGGCAGTGGCCGGCTTCGGGGAATCGTTGAAGGCGTAGAACAGGGACGGCGCGTCGGCCAAGGCAGCCGCCGTGCAGCTGAAGAACGTCCGGGAGGACAGGGTGTTGGCCAGGTTGTGGCTCGTGCCTGAGAATGCCGCGTGCGCCAGCGGTGCGGTCATCACCGTCATGCCGGCGAGGCCGGCGGCGGCAACCAGGAACAGCACAGTGCAGCTTGCCCGGCGTGCCGGTACCAGCCAGGCTTTCCACTCTGCCCGACGGCGGCCCCCGGACTTGGAGTCCTTCCGGCGAGGACGGGCAAAATGCCTGTCCAGCCTCGTCAGGGCCAGTGCCCCCGCCAGCAGCGCGACGCCCGCGAGAACCATCGGCCATTGCCCCCTGCCAAGCCAGACGATCGGCAGTCCGACCGCCGGGATCCTCAGGTAACCCACTCCATGCACGGCCGAAGGCCACACGCTTGAGGAGTCATTGGCCGCGTTTGCATCTCCCCGCAGGACGAGGGAACCGTCCGGATTCACCGTGGCGATGCGGTGCAGCCGCAGCCGCCCGGCATGGTCCGGGTCATCCACCAGGACCACGCGGCCCGGGATGAGGTTCTCAGCTCCCATGGGCCGGGAAACCACTACATCGCCCACTTTGATGGTTGGCTCCATGGAGCCACTCACCACGGTGGTGGGCTGCCAGCCAAGGACGGCGGGAACGGATGCCCACCCCATCATCATGACTGCGAGAATCACCACCACCCGCCCCAGCGCGGCGCCCAGAACGCGCAGCCACTGCTGGGAAATGGAGTGTCCCTTCGGTGTCCTCGGGTCGCCGGCAGGCGCAGCAGCGTCCGCTGCGGCTGCTTGTTCTGTCGGCAACATCGGGGGCTCCTACAGGATGGGACGGGTGGCGGCAAGCACGGAGGGTCTAGCTCTGGGACTCCCAAGTGAACCCGATGGACGCGGTGTCACCCTGGTACGGGTTGTCCGCAGCGGGGGAACCTGCAGTAGCGAAGGTCCAGTCGATCTTGTAGGTGCGGGAACCGCCGGCGGGAAGCGCGTAGGAATCAGCACCCGTTGCGTAGCTGGCGGAAGCGGCTGCGAAGGACGTCAGCGAGGTCGTGGCGACGGCAACCGAGCCGGCCGTGAAACCGGTGCAGGCACCGTTGGCCGGAGCCGCACCTGGGAAGCTGCCGCTGGTGACGGTGACGTTGATGCGGTCGCCGAGGTTCTTGGTGCCCTTGCTGTAGCTGGAGGCGTAGAGCTTCAGGGTGCTGGCCACGTTTGCCGTGGTGGAAACGGTGATGCACTTGCTTCCCGCGTCCCCCGGTTTGATGTTGGAAGCCGAGAACAGCGCCGTCCCGGATGCATCGTTGCTGAGTGCCAAGCTGCCGGAAGCCCAGCTGTTACCGGCATTGTTGGTAGTTGCGCTGAACGCAGAGTACGAAGCCTGGGATACAAGCAGACCGCTCACGACCAGTGCGGCAGGAACGGCAGCCCATTTTGCGATGACTGCTGCGTGGACTGAAGTGCGCATGGTGACTCCTGAAAACTGGGGGCCGATTGAGACCTAATCGGGTGAACGCGCTGCTGCGGGTTCGGGAACCAGCCTAGCAAATTTCACTTGATCGTCAAGCAGTATTTTTATCAAGCTACATTTCCTTCAAGCTAAAACGGGTCGTCCGGCTTGGAATGAAGAAAAATCTAGGGCGGTTGCACGACTTACCCCTATACTGAAGTAACTTTCTCATCAAGATATTTAGGGAGACCGGCCATGGCCAGCTCAGCTGATTACGTGCCGTTCGTTCTGTTGCTGCGGCAACTGCAGCTCACGAGCGGTAACTTGAGGGCGGGCATTGCCAAGGAACTCGGCATCAGCATGGCGGAGCTGAATGCGCTCTCCCATGCTGCCGACCTCGAAGGCCTCACCCCCAAGAAGCTTTCCGAGTTGATGGATCTCACCACCGGGTCGATGACCACCATGATCGACCGGCTCGAGCGGGCGGGCCTGCTGCTGCGGCAGCCACACCCCACCGACCGCCGGAGCATCCGGCTGGCGCTCACACCGGGCGGACGGCAGGCCATGCGATGGGTAAACAGGCTCTACCTGGACGCCGTCATCGCCGCATTCAACGCAAGCCCGCACAGTGACCTTGCCGCCCAGACGGAGTTCATCGAAGCCCTGTCGGCGTCACTCGACGCCTCGACACCCCGCGGATCCGGAGGATCCGCCGGCTGAGCCCATGGGCACGGGCCCGGCAGGTCCGGGCACGCAAAATACCCGCAGGGGCGCCGATGGGCGCACCCTGCGGGTGAGGAACTGTGCTTCCCGGTTTCGCTCCGGGTGTGCGGGAGTCCGGGAGGTGAAAGTACGACGGCGGTGGCGTCACCGGTGCCTGGCGGCACCGCATGCACCCACTAGCCGATGCGGCGCGAGTCTACCTCGTCGTCTTCGTCATCCTGTGCGTACTTGTCCGCATAGGCCGAGTAATCCGGCTCCGTGGGATCGTCATCGAAGTGGCTCACCGCACGACTTGATGGCCCCGTCAGCTCACGCTGAAGGGCCGAATAGTCAGTGTTCGGGGAGTAGTACTTGATGTCCCGAGCCTGCTTGGTAGCTTTTGCCTTTTGACGGCCGCGCCCCATGGCGTGACCCCCTTTTGTACTTGGACCGGAGGTGGTCACCTTGGCGATCGGTGAGGCCCCGGAATGTTTGGTCAATTTGTCGTATGTCTAGATTACATGCTTTCGGCAGTGACTGGGTGCCACCGGGCCCGCCTCAGGCACCCCGGAGGCCCGGTATGAATCCGGGCAGGCGGGACCGGGCAGAATTTGGGTAAAGTCTCCCAAAGGGGAGCTTCAGCTGAGCTTCGCAAGCACGAAAGGCACGGATTCGGACATGGGCCAGGAAAACCCCTCCCCGGACAACCCGGAGGACAGACACGGCGATGCCATGCCCGCCGCCCGGGCACCGTCGCGCACCCCGATGGACCTTCTGACCCGGCAGCGGCTGATCATCGGCGGCATCGTCCTTTTCGTGCTGCTCCTGATCATCGCCGTGATCTGGACCCTGGTCTCCGTCTTCGGCAACCGCCCCGTACCGGCCGGCACCCCGGGCGCCTCAGCTTCATCCAGCCGCGGCCCTTTGCCCGCGGACATCGAATCCAAGGACTACCGGCTGGGCGACTGCTTTGCCGACTTCGATTCCAATGCCAGCAAGGCCCGCGCTGTGGAATGCACCACGCCGCACTCCGCCCAGCTCGGCGCCGTATTCAGCTACAAGGCGAACGACGGCTTCCCGGGCACCAACGCCCTGCGGGACAAGGGCCGCGAAGTCTGCCTTACCGTGATGCTGAACGAGGCGGCCGGCAAGTACGAGCTGCTCCAGCAGAATGTGTACCCGAGTTCCACCAGCTGGGACCGCGGCGATCGTCGCGTGGACTGCTTCATCGTGGTGGACTCGGGCAACACCCTGAAGGAAAGCGTGCTCCAGAAGTAAGGGCCGGCCCTACTCCTTCCGGCGCACCACCAGGCCGCTGCCGGCGGGGGCACCGCCGTCGGGCCCAACAAGCGCTTCGAGTCCTTCGATGGTGAGTTCGTCGGCATCCGCCACGGTGTCCACCAGCACGGTGTCGCCATCGGCGATCTCACCGGCCAGGATTTCCTTGGCAAGCCGGTCGCCGATCTCGCGCTGCACAAGGCGGCGCAGCGGCCGGGCCCCGTAGGCGGGATCGAAGCCGCTCATCGCCAGCCAGGCCCTGGCACCGTCGCTGACCTCGAGGGCGAGGCGCCGGCCGTGAAGGCGCTTGGCGAGCTCGGCCACATGCAGTTCCACGATGTCGGCCAGTTCGTCCACGGTCAGCGGATCGAACAACACGATTTCGTCCAGGCGATTCAGGAACTCCGGCTTGAAGGAGGCCCGCACCACGGACATCACGGCCTCCTGCTTCGCCCGGGGGTCCAGGCTCGGGTCCACCAGGAACTGGCTGCCCGAGTTGGACGTAAGCACCAGGATGGTGTTCCGGAAGTCGACGGTGCGGCCTTGGCCGTCGGTGAGGCGGCCGTCGTCGAGCACCTGCAGGAGGATGTCGAAGACTTCGGGGTGGGCCTTCTCCACCTCGTCCAGCAGCACCACGGAGTAGGGCCGGCGGCGCACGGCCTCGGTGAGCTGGCCGCCTTCCTCATAGCCGACATAGCCCGGAGGGGCGCCGACCAGGCGGGCCACGGAGTGCTTCTCGCCG
Organism: Arthrobacter sp. R-11; assembly: GCF_049913155.1. Taxonomy (GTDB): domain Bacteria; phylum Actinomycetota; class Actinomycetes; order Actinomycetales; family Micrococcaceae; genus Arthrobacter. The sequence continues at coordinate 3,764,172 of NZ_CP183979.1, forward strand.
TATTCGGACATATCGATCCGGATCATGGCGCGTTCGTCGTCGAAGAGGAAGTCCGCCAGCGCCTTGGCCAGCTCGGTCTTGCCGACGCCGGTGGGACCGAGGAACAGGAAGGAACCGGTGGGCCGGTTGGGATCGGAGATGCCGGCGCGGGCCCGGCGGACGGCGTCGGAGACCGCGGTGACAGCCTTGTGCTGGCCAATCAGCCGCTTGCCGAGCTCCTCCTCCATGTGCAGCAGCTTCTGTGATTCGCCTTGGAGCATGCGTCCGGCGGGAATGCCGGTCCAGGCGGAAATGACCTCGGCGATGTCGTCCGCAGTGACTTCCTCTGCGACCATGAGGTCCGGCTTCGCTCCCCCGCCCGCCACCCGCGCGGACTCCTCCTCGGCGGCCGCGTTCAGCTCGCGTTCGAGCGCAGGCAGCTCGCCGTAGAGGATGCGCGACGCCGATTCGAGGTCGCCTTCGCGCTGGTACTTTTCCGCGGCGGAACGCAGTTCGTCGATCTTCGCTTTGAGCTCACCCACCCGGTTCAGGCCGGCTTTTTCCGCTTCCCAGCGGGCATTGAGTGCGGCGAGGGCTTCCTTCTTGTCCGCCATGTCCGCACGGAGCGCGGCGAGGCGCTCAACGGAGGCGGCGTCGGTCTCGCCCTGGAGGGCGAGCTCCTCCATGGTGAGCCGGTCCACGGAGCGGCGCAGCTGGTCGATCTCCTCCGGTGCGGAGTCGATCTCCATCCGCAGCCGCGAGGCGGCTTCGTCCACCAGGTCGATGGCCTTGTCCGGCAGCTGCCGTCCTGAGATGTAGCGGTTGGACAGGGTCGCGGCGGCCACCAGGGCCGAGTCCGCGATGGCCACCTTGTGGTGCGCCTCGTAGCGCTCCTTGAGCCCGCGCAGGATGCCGATGGTGTCTTCCACGCTCGGCTCGCCCACGTAGACCTGCTGGAAGCGGCGTTCCAGGGCGGGATCCTTCTCGATGTTCTCGCGGTACTCGTCCAGGGTGGTGGCACCGATCAGGCGCAGCTCGCCGCGGGCCAGCATGGGCTTGAGCATGTTGCCCGCGTCCATGGCGCTGTCCCCGGTAGCGCCGGCGCCCACGACGGTGTGGATCTCGTCGATGAAGGTGACGATCCGGCCTTCGGAGTTCTTGATCTCCTCCAGCACGGCCTTGAGCCGTTCTTCGAATTCCCCGCGGTACTTGGCGCCCGCCACCATCGAGGCCAGGTCCAGGGCGATCAGGGTCTTGCCCCGCAGGCTCTCCGGGACGTCGCCGGCCACGATGCGCTGGGCCAGGCCTTCCACGACGGCGGTCTTGCCCACGCCGGGTTCGCCGATCAGCACCGGGTTGTTCTTGGTCCGGCGGGAGAGCACCTGGATGACGCGGCGGATCTCCGAATCGCGGCCGATCACCGGGTCCAGCTTGCCCGAACGCGCGACGGCGGTCAGGTCCGTGCCGTACTTCTCGAGCGCCTGAAAAGTGTTCTCCGGGTCCGGGGAGTTGACCTTGCGGTCGCCGCGGACACCCGGCAGGGCGGCGAGCAGCGCTTCATGGGAGGCTCCGGCGTCGCGCAGCAATTTCCCGACGGCGTCACTTCCGGCGGAGAGGCCGAGCAGAAGGTGCTCGGTGGAGACAAAGGAATCGCCGAGCTTTTCGGCTTCGCTTTCCGCGGCCTTGATCGCCTGCAGCGCAGGCCGGGACAGTTGGGCCTGCTGGACCGAGCTGCCCGACGACGACGGCAGCGCCTTGATCGCGGAACTCGCCTGGACGCTGACGGCGTCCGGATCCGCGCCGGTGGCGCGGAGCAATGCGACGGCGACGCCCTCACGCTGGTCCATGAGGGCCTTAAGCAGATGGGCCGGTTCGAGCTGCGGGTTGCCCGCGGTCGAGGCGTTCATGGCTGCCGCGGAAAGAGCCTCCTGGCTCTTGGTGGTGAATTTGACGTCCAAAAAAGAGCTCCTTTCGGGAGGCTAAAGAATCTTCCAAAGTTGAGTCAGCCGACTTTTACAAACTTGAGTCTATCACGCTCAACTTTGATTTCTGCCTTCTGAGGTCCATGCTTGCCCACCGAAGAACGCCTGTCCAGCGCTTGCCCTGCGGACTGATTCCCCGCTTCTCCCGCGGCAGGCAGAATCGAGTACCGTGCACGCTGCCGGGTGGCCCCGCCACGTCCTACGATCAAGCTGTGACCGGAAGGATGACCCCGATGGCGCAAGGAGAAAAGGACCTGTCATGACGAAGTTCGTAGTTCTCTACATCGGCTCAATGTCGGCCGAATCCCAAATCGCCGAGAGCACGCCCGAACAGGCCGAAGCCGGCATGAAAGCCTGGACCGACTGGGCGGCCAGGACCGGGGATGCCCTGGTCGACTTCGGCACCCCGTTGGGCGTCGGCAAGGAAGTGTCCGGCTCGGGCGTCTCGGACACCACCACCGGCGTCGGCGGCTACAGCATCCTCCAGGCCGATGACCTCGACGCAGCAGCCGAACTGGTGAAGGACCACCCGCATTTCATGAGCGGAGGCGAATCCAGCATCCAGATATACCCGGCGCTCGATATTCCCGGAATGTAGCCGGGACTGCAATCGTGGTGCGACCGGGGCACCGCACCACGAAACTCCGGCGCCACTTCAGGCCCTCAATTTCCGGACCGCGCGGACGTACGATTGGCCCATGGCTACCTTTTCCGTTTCGCGGAACGCATTCATTCCGGCCCCGGCGGCCGAGATTTTTCCGCTGGTCAACGACTTCCACAAGTGGACCGCATGGTCCCCGTGGGAAGCCGTCGACCCCAATCTGAAGCGCAGCTACTCCGGCAATGAAAGCGGTGTGGGCGCCAAGTACACCTGGAGCGGCAACAACAAGGCCGGCTCCGGAAACATGGAAATCGTCAATGCCGTGGAACCCACCAAGATCAACATCCGGCTTGAATTCACCAAGCCCATGAAGGCGGTAAATCCCACCGAGTTCACCTTTTCCCCGGAGGGCGAGGGCACCAGGGTCACCTGGACCATGACCGGCGAAAACAAGACCTTCATGTCCAAGGTGTTCGCGCTGTTCATGAACATGGACAAGCTGGTGGGCAAGGACTTCGAAAAGGGCCTGGCATCCCTGGGAGCTGCAGCAGCCAAGCGCCAGGGCTGAAAGCAATTCGTAAGGGGTCCCCCATGGCTGGCGGTAGCACCGCCGTCGTACTGTTTTAGCGTGGGGGTAGGGCCGCGGACGCGGAGGTGCGCCATGGAATGGACCCGGCCCGACAGCCCGGACTACGACGAGAAGCGGAAGCTTTTCAACGCAATGATCGACCTCCGGCCGGCAGTGATTGCGCAATGCGCTTCTCCCGCCGAGGTGGCCGAAGCGCTGCAACACGCCCGCACCCATCGGCTTGATGTCGCAGTGCGCGCAGGGGGCCACTCGGTGGCCGGGATGTCCACCAACGAAGGCGGCCTGGTGGTGGATGTGCGGCCCATGAAATCGATCAACGTTGACCGCGACGCCCGCACCATCACGGTCGGCGCGGGCGTGAACTGGGGCGAGTTCGACCGCGCCAGCCAGGAACACGGCCTCGCGACCACGGGCGGCCGCGCATCCACGACCGGTGTGGCAGGCTTCACCCTGGGCGGCGGATCGGGCTGGCTGGAACGCTCCTTCGGCTTCGCCTGCGACAACCTGCTCTCCGTGGACCTGGTGACCGCGGCAGGCGAGCAGGTCACCGCTAGCGGGCAGGAAAACCCTGAACTGTTCTGGGCATTGCATGGCGGAGGCGGGAACTTCGGTGTGGCCACAGCGTTCACGTTCCAGTTGCGGGAGCTCGGGCCAACCGTGCAGGCGGGACTCATGCTCTTTCCGGGCGGCGCCGCAACGCAAGTGAGCCGCGGCTACCGGGACGCAGCCCTGGCCGCCCCCGACGCCGTGGGGACAGCCCTGATATTCCTCACCGCTCCGCCGGAACCGTTCGTCCCGGAGGAGATGGTGGGCAAGATGGCTCTTGGGCTGGCGTACCTCTATGCCGGCGACGCGGAGGAGGGCGCCGCCCATGTCCAGCCGTTCCGGGACCTGGGCCCGACTGTGGACCTCGTGGAACCCATGGGATATGCGGATTTCCAGTGCATGCTCGACGACCCGCCCGGCATGTACAACTACTGGAGCGCCGATTACCATGACGAGCTTGCGGACGACGCCCTGGACCTGTTCGTGGACTCGGCGCAGCGGCTGCCGGGCCAGCACTCACAGCAGCTCATCGCCCGCTGGGGCGGAGCCGTGGGCGGGTCGGCCGCGGCGTCCACTCCCCTGCAGAACCGTGGTGCCGCCTGGGTAAGCCACCCCTTCGGTCTGGCGGAAACGCCCGAGGGCGGGCAGGAGGCCAGGGCCTGGGTCAAGCGTTTCCGCGCCGACATCGCCCCGCACACCACGGGCGGCGTGTGGCTGAACTTCATCGGCCACGAAGGGCCTGAGCGCATCGTGGCCGCCTTCGGCGAGGAGAACTACCGGAGGCTGTCCCGGGTGAAGCGCGAATTCGACCCGGAGAACACCTTCCGGGGCAACCAGAACATCCTTCCGGCCGAGCGCTGAGGGGCCCCTTGCCGGGCCCTCCGCCGGGACTACACTTTGGCCATGGCCGTCTACGTCGACCCGCCCCTGTGGCCCGCACACGGGACCGTGTTCTCCCACCTGGTGTCGGACACATCCCTTGAGGAACTGCACGCCTTCGCCGCGGCGGCCGGCGTCCCCGAGCGGGCCTTCGACGGCGACCATTACGACGTTCCGGAGCGCCGCTATGCGGACCTCCTGGCGGCCGGAGCGATCGCCGTGGAAGCCCGGGTGCTGGTACGCAAGCTGATCGCCAGCGGCCTGCGGATCCCGGCCCGGCAACGCAGCAAGGCTTTGACGGTCCCGCTGCTGGAACGCTGGAATTCGGTCCTCCCGGGACACGAGGAGCTCGGCTTCGAGCTGCTGGAACGCTGGGGCGAAGACCACCGCAAGTATCACAGCCGCACCCACTTGCTGGCCGTCCTGGAGGCGCTGGACACCTTGACCGAACCTGCGCTGCCCGCCCGCACGGTGGCCCTGGCGGCATGGTTCCACGACGCCGTCTACGAAGGCCTCGCAGGCCAGGACGAGGAGGAATCCGCCGTCCTTGCCGAGAAGCGCCTCACCGAGGCGGGCCTGCCCGCGGAAGACATCGCCGAGGTGGCCCGGCTGGTCAGGCTCACCGCCACGCACGACCCCGAACCTGGCGACCATGCCGGTGCCTTGCTCTGCGACGCGGACCTCTCCGTCCTGGGCTCCGAAGCTGCGGCGTACGCGCGCTACCTGGCCGATGTCCGCGAAGACTATGCGCACGTCAGCGACGCCGACTTCGCCGCCGGCCGGGCCGCCGTCGTCCGCCGTCTGCTGGCGCTCGACCCGCTGTTCCACAGCTCCCGGGCCAAAACACTCTGGCTGGACGCCGCACGCCGGAACCTGCAGGCGGAACTGCAGTGACCGCCGGGGCCGTGCACCGGCAGCAGCCGTACCGGATCAGGTTCGAATGGGGGCTCGACGGCGCCCGCACCATCTCTGCCGGGGCCGACCTCGCGTTGGTGGTCGACGTCCTTTCGTTCAGCACCTGCGTGAGCGTCGCCGTCGAGCGCGGTGTCCTGGTCTACCCGTACCGATGGAAGGACACCGGTGCGGAGGACTTCGCCGTGCACCACCACGCCACGCTGGCGGGCCCGCGGAACGGCGGCGGGCTGAGCCTGTCGCCGTCGAGCCTGCGCGACACCCCAGGACTGGAGCGGGTGGTGCTGCCCTCCCCCAACGGCTCGGCGATCTGCCATGAGCTGGCTTCCGAGGTGCCGTTGCTGGCCGCCGTCTGCCTGCGCAACGCCGCGGCCACGGCGGACTGGGTGCTGTCCACGCTGCCTGAGGATGCGGTGATCGCCGTGGTGGCGGCTGGCGAACTGTGGCATAACGGCGGTGGGACAGGGCCCGACGGCGGACTCCGGCCAGCTGTGGAGGACCTGTGGGGCGCGGGCGCATTCCTGGCCGGGCTCGCAGCGGCGGGGCGGGACGTCTTCTCGCCCGAGGCCTTCTCCCCCGAGGCCCTGACGGCCGCCGCGGCCTTCGATGCTGCCGAACCCGCGCTGCCGCAGTTGCTGCGGGGTTGTTCGAGCGGGCGGGAGCTGATCGGGGCGGGCTACCCGGACGACGTCGAGATCGCCGCCGGGTTGGACGCCGCCTCCGCGGTGGCCGTGCTGCGGGACGGAGCCTTCCGGCGGGCCTAGCCCTTGCTGGCAGTTCAGCCCTTGCTTGCAGTTCAGCCCTTGCTTGCGATCCAGGCCCGGACCACGGCCCCAAGGGCGGCCTTCTTGGCCTCGAAATCCGCTGCGTCCAGGAAACGGGCAACCCGCGAGGCCCCGCCGTCGCCCTCCAGCAGCCCGGCGCTGTCCTCGATGGCAGCACCCTGGTGAAACATCAGGGTGACGTTCTTCTTTGCTTTGGGGAAGAAGGATGCGATGTTTCCCTCGTACATGAAGGTGGGAGCCTGCCATTTGATGGCTTCGCTGATGCCCGGGTCCAAGGACAGGATGAAAGCGCGGACTTCCGAGACAAGCTGCCGCTGCGGATTTTCATACCTGTCCAGCCAGGCATCCACCTCCGGGTTGCGGTTGTCCATGGCGCCCGCTCTTAGCGGTAGTTGCTGGCGAACGGCCGGTTGCTGGGCACGATCTGCTTGCCGAGCGGCATGAGGGACACCGGGATCAGCTTGAGGTTGGCGATGGCCAGCGGGATGCCGATGATGGTGATCGCCATGGCGAAGGCGGTGACCACGTGGCCGATCGCGATCCAGATTCCGGCCACCAGCAGCCAGATCACGTTGCCCAGGAGAGTGAACACGTTTCCGGAGCCGGGCTTGTCCACTACTGTCCTGCCGAACGGCCACAGGGTGTAGGCAGCGATGCGGAAGGACGCGATCCCCCAGGGGATGGTCACGATCAGCACGCAGCACACGATGCCGGCCGCAAAGTAGCCCAGCGCCAGCCAGAACCCTCCGAAAACCAACCAGATGATGTTGAGGATCGTCTTCATGCCTACCATTCTCCCGCGCCGAGGGGCCGGAAGGGGTAGGGGTTTGCCCTGAACGGCCCCTTAATTCGGGCTTGACCATCTAGCTCGCAGTTGTTGTCGTTTTGAGCGCCCAAAACGACAACAACTGCGAGTCAGTTGGGTTGCTTGGCGGCCTTCACGAACGCGCGGACCTTTGCCAGGTCCTTCACGCCGCGGGAGGACTCGACGCCGGAGGACACGTCCACGCCCCACGCAGAAGCGGCCTCGACGGCGGACGCCACGTTCTCCGGGGACAAGCCGCCAGCCAGCAGCCAGTTCCGGCTGGCCAGTCCCTTTTCCCGCATCAGCCCGTAGTCCCACGCCTCGCCCGAGCCGGGTACGGCGGCGTCCACCAGGAGCATTTCTTCGCCCCAGTCGGCGAACTCTTCCGGCGCGGCACCCAAGGTGACGGCGCGGATTACCCGCATTCCGGCGTCGTGCACTGTGCGGACGTCCTCCGGGGTGCGGGAACCGTGCAACTGGACCCATTCCAGGCCGGCCTCGCGGGCAATGGCGACGGCGTCGGCGGCGCTTTCATGGCGGAAGACCCCGACGGCGGTAGTCCCCGCCGGGACTCCGGCGAGCAGGGTGCGTGCCTGCTCGGCAGACACCTCGCGCGGACTCTTGGTGAGCACGAAGCCAACGGCGTCCGCACCGCTTTCGACGGCGGCCTGCACGGATTCGGGCGTGCTCAGGCCACACACTTTGACGAACACTCCCGTGCCTCCAGCCGTACTCCTGATGAATCTCCTACCCAAGACGTTAGCAAGCCGTGCCGCCCTGCTCCGAACGGTGTCCGTGGATAAGGTGGTGTGCATGGAGATCATCCGTTTTTCCGAGATCAGGCCCGAACCATGGCGCAACGGCGGCGGGGTGACGCGCGAGCTCGCCAGCCATCCGAAGGCAGCCTCAGCGCAGGACGGGGCCTGGGACTGGCGGGTCAGCATCGCGGACGTCTCCAAGGCCGGCGCCTTCTCGGTTTTTCCGGGCATGGAGCGGGTCCTCACCGTGATCGACGGCGAACTGCTGCTCCTCACGGTGGACGGCGAGGAACACCCGGTGGAGAAGTACCGGCCGTTCCGTTTCTCCGGCGAAGCCGACACCAGTTCCGCCCTGCCCACCGGCGACATCCGGGACCTCAACGTGATCGCCCGCGCCGGGGCCTTCAAGGGCTACACCTCCATCATCGAACTCTCCAAAAAGCGCGCCCATCCGGTGTTCGAAGGCCAGCTTGCCGTCCTGCTCGAGGGCAAGGCGTCCGTGGTTCCCGGCGCGGACCCGGAGGCTGACACTGAAGAGCGCGCTGAAATCGCGACGCCGGAGCCCACCGGGCTGGCCCGCTATGACGCCGTGGTCGGCTCAGACAGCCGCAGCCCGGAAATCCTGGGACGCGGCTTCCTGGCCGTTGTGTCGATCGACCGCGTTACGGCCTAGCCCCGGCGCGGGCTGGCGGGGCCCGCCGTCGTCACCGTTTCAGGAGCTCCCGGTACGGAGTCCACCCGACAGGCAGCGGCCCGCGGATGCCGGCGCGGCTCCGGTCCGCTTCCGCAGACCAGCCTTGGGCGGCCTCCGCACCGGGTTCCCCTACCGGACCGCGGGCCACCCTGAAGCCCACATCTTCCAGCACCGCGTCCGGCGCGCTTCCCCGCCTGACTGCTGCCCGGCAATTCCATTCCGGATCCGCCCAGCCGCCGCCACGAAGGCTCCGGTAATCGGCGTAGCGAGCGGTATCGGCAAAGTCCCAGCACCACTCCCAGACGTTGCCGAGCATGTCGAAGAGCCCAAAGGGGTTCGCGGCCTTGAGCCCGACATCCTGCGGACCGGGCACCCCGTCCGCCATCGTCCAGCCAATATCCGCCAGGTCCCCATACCTTGGCCGGCCCGTTCCTCCCGTGCATGCCCAGTGCCATTCGGCTTCCGTGGGAAGGCGGAAACCGTCGGCGCCGACGTCCCAGGTCACATCCCGCCCGTCGATTTCGTAAGCGGAGGCATAGCCAGCAAGCGACGACGCCGTATTGCACCAGCGCACGGCGTCGAACCAGGTCACGGCGTGTGCGGGAATCTCCGGCGCGGCCAGGACCTCCAGCCCGAGAACGGCCGACCATTCCGACTGCGTAACCTGGGTCCTGCCGAGGGCGAAAGGAACCAGGCCGGCCTTCCGGGAGGAATCCGAGCGGGCATCGCGCAGTTCCACCGAACCGGCGGGAACTTCGATCAATTCGGGCATCCCCGCAGTCTACCCAGCACCGGAAATGCCCCCGGGGAGCGGAATTTGCTAGCCTGAAAGCAAGGCCCGCATCCGGGCCTCCGGACGACGGTTCAGTACCCGGCACGCGACAAGACTGGCCAAAGGAAAAGTCATGTCGTGGATCGTCCTCATTCTTTCCGGTGCGCTCGAAGCCGTCTGGGCCGCAGCCCTCCACCGTTCCAAGGGTTTCCGGCGCCCCGTACCCTCCCTGGTTTTCCTGGTCTCGGTCATCGCCAGCACCGGCGGCCTGGCCTTCGCGATACAGACCATCCCCACCGGCACGGCCTACGCCGTATGGGTGGGCGTGGGCGTTGTCCTCACCGCCGCCTACGCGATGGCCACCAAGGTTGAACGCCCGACGGCGGCGCGGCTGGCGCTGCTGGCGGGCATCGGCATGTGCGTGGTCGGCCTGAAGGTGGTGGCGTAACGATGTCCGCCCGCCTTTCCTGGCTGGTGCTCCTGGCCTCCGCCGTGCTCGAGGCCGTGTGGGCGACGGCGCTGGGCCTGTCCGAGGGCTTCAGCCAGCTGCTGCCCTCCGTGGTTTTTGCGGTGACCGCAACGCTGAGCATGGCCGGCCTGGGCCTCGCCGTCAAGCGCATCCCCCTCGGCACCGCTTACGCCGTATGGGTGGGGATCGGCGCGGCACTCACTGTTGCCTGGGCGATGGCCACCGGCGTCGAACCCGCCAACCCGCTGAAGCTTCTCTTCATCGCGGGAATCGTGGGCTGCGCTGCCGGCCTGAAAGCGCTCCCGGGCGACAGCGACCGGGAAGCGTGACGCTCCTTCCGGAATAGTCCGGCGGCGGGCCGGGTTCTTGCCAACGAAGGCAGCAATCCCGAAGGATGGAGAACCATGGCAACCGAGAACATTCCTGCAAACATCCACCTCGGCGACGGACTCACGGTCAGTCCCCTCGGCTTCGGCGGAATGGCCCTCACCGGGGTCTACGGCGACATCGAACCCGCACAGCCACTCAAGACCCTGCACCATGCGGTCGACGCAGGCATCACCTTCATCGACACCGCGGATGTCTACGGCCAGGGCAGCAACGAAGAACTCATCGCGCAGCTGCTGAAGGATCGCCGCGACGAGGTCCAGCTGGCCACGAAGTTCGGCATCCTTGGCAATGTCCGCACCGGCTACAGCGAGGTCCGCGGCGACGCTGCTTACGTGAAGCAGGCCGCCGAGGACAGCCTGCGCCGCCTCAGCACCGACACCATCGACCTCTATTACATGCACCGCCGTGACCTCCGCGTTCCGATTGTGGAAACCGTGGAGGCCATGGCGGAGCTGGTCCGGGAGGGCAAGGTGCGTCACCTCGGGCTGTCCGAGGTGACGGCCGAGGAGCTGAGGGAAGCCAGCGCCGTGCACCCGATTGCCGCGGTGCAGAGCGAATGGTCCATCTGGAGCCGGGACGTCGAGCGCAACGTAGTCCCCGCAGCCAGGGAACTCGGTACAGGCTTCGTCCCCTACTCCCCTCTCGGCCGTGGCTTCCTCACCGGCACGGTCAATGCCAGCGACCTCGGCGAAGGCGACTTCCGGCACCGGATCCCACGCTTTGCCGACGGCGCCATCGATGCCAACCAGGCCGTAGTGGCCGCCGTCCGCACGGTAGCGGACGAGCAGAATGCCACCCCCGCGCAGGTGGCCCTCGCCTGGCTGTTCGCGCAGGGCCGCCGCCTGGGCATCCCCGTTGTCCCGATCCCCGGCACGCGCCGCGCGGAGCGGCTCGACGAGAACCTCGGCTCGCTGTCCCTCGAGTTGAGTGCCGCCCAGCTGGACGCGCTCGACGGCGCCGCCTCCGCCGTCGTCGGGTCGCGTTCCGCTGACCCGAACTGGGTGTCGCAGGGCCGTGAGTAGCGTTCCGTAGAGTGGGTGGATGGACTCACTCATTCACTCCCTGCGGGACATCACCATCCGGCGGATCTCGGTCAGCGGGATGGACAACAACGTGTACCTGCTCACCGCGAAGGCGAGCGGGGCGCAGCTGCTGATCGACGCCGCGGACGACCTGCCGGCGATCCAGGCGATGCTGGCGGAGTCGGCGGCAGACACCACGGCCACGCCAAAGCTTGCCCTGATCGCCACCACGCACCAGCATTGGGACCACGTCCGTGCGCTGCCGGAGCTGGTGGCGGCCACGGGAGCGAAGACCTCGGCCGGAGTGGACGACGCCGCCGCGCTACCCGTGCCCGTGAACGTGCTGCTGGAGCACGGCGACGTGGGGAACTTCGACGGTTTCGACATCACCGCAGTGCACCTGCGCGGTCACACCCCCGGATCGATCGCCTTTGTGTACCAGGACCCGGACGGCCCGGCGCACATCTTCAGCGGCGACTCGTTGTTCCCCGGAGGTGTGGGCAACACGCAGAACGACGCAGCGCGCTTCACCTCGTTGCTGGACGATGTGACCGAGAGGCTGTTCAATGCCTACCCGGATGACACAGTGGTCCACCCGGGCCATGGCAAGCCCACCACGCTCGGCGCCGAGCGCCCGCAGCTGCAGGAGTGGCGCGAGCGCGGCTGGTAGCTACTTGCGGGGCCTGCTTTACGTCCTATGGCTTGGCCATTGGACGTAGAGCAGGCCTCACAACGTTGGGCTGGTGGGCCCGTTGGGCTGGTGGGGACTAGCGGCCGCGGCGCTCGTTCGACGCCGGAGCCGAGGCCCGGCGCGGACCGCTGCGGGCCGGGCGGCCGGAACCGGAGTTGCCGGAACCCGAGCCGTAGGAGCCGCCGGAGGTGCCGCCGCTGTTGGAGGACCAAACGGCCTTGTTGCCGGAGGTTCCCGCGGAAGCGCCACGGGTGCTGGTTGCCGATGCCGAACGCGGGGCCGACGCCGAGCGGGAACCGCCGGCGCGCTGGCCGGTGGCCGGGCGTCCGCCGCGGCCGCCCTTGCCGGCACCCTGGCCCTGGGCGGCCGGGACGTCGTTGCGGTGGCCGGAACCGTTGCCGCGGCCGCGCGGGTTGCGGGCAACGTCCTCGTTCGCTGCGGCACGTCGGTCGGCACGGTTCAGGTCCGTGCGTACGGGCTCGGCCGAAACCTTGCCGCGTCCGCCGCGTCCGCCACGGCCACCCGCGGTAGGAGCCGCCTGGCCGGAACGACGGGCCCGCTTGCGCTGGGCGTTGGCGCCGGTGGAGGTGCCGCCGCCCTGCGGCTGGGCCTTGGCCGCCAACAGGGCCGCACGGGTGCGCGGATCAACCTTCTCGGCGATGTCGCCCACGAGCTCGGCCACCAGCGGGGAGTTCGCGGTGACGCGCTCGAAGGAGACGTCCACGCCGGCCGCCTTCATGAGCTTCTTGACGTCCTGCTGCTGCTCGGGGAGCGTCAGCGTGACCACGGTGCCTTCGGAACCGGCGCGGGCCGTACGGCCGGAGCGGTGCAGGTAAGCCTTGTGCTCGGTGGGCGGGTCAACGTGGATGACCAGTTCGACGTCGTCGACGTGCACGCCGCGGGCCGCGACGTCGGTGGCCACCAGCACGCGCACGTCACCGGAGGAGAACTCGGCAAGGTTGCGGTCACGGGCATTCTGCGAGAGGTTGCCGTGCAGGTCGACGGCGGGGATCCCGACGTCGGTGAGCTGCTTGGCCAGCTTGCGGGCGTGGTGCTTGGTGCGCATGAAGAGCACGCGGCGCCCGGTTCCGGATGCCAGTTCGACAACCAGCTGCTTCTTGACGGTCTGGTCGTTGACCACCAGGACGTGGTGTTCCATGGTGGTCACGGCCGCCTGCGGGTCATCGACCGAGTGGGTCAGCGGGTTGGACAGATAACGGTGGACCAGCTTGTCCACACCGTTGTCCAGGGTTGCCGAGAAAAGCAGCCGCTGGCCCTGGGACGGGGTCATGTCCATGAGCTTCTTGACCACGGGGAGGAAGCCTAGGTCGGCCATGTGGTCCGCCTCGTCCAGCACGGTGATCTCGACGCTTTCGAGGGTCACGATGCGCTGGCGGATGAGGTCTTCCAGGCGGCCCGGGCAGGCGATGACGATGTCCACGCCGGCGCCGAGTGCCTTCTCCTGGCGGGTCTGGGAGACGCCGCCGTAGATCACCGTGGTGTTCAGGCCCATGGCCTTGGCCAGCGGTTCCACCGTGGCGTTGATCTGCGTAGCGAGTTCGCGGGTGGGCGCCAGGACCAGGCCCATGGGGCGTCCGGGCTTGCGGAAGTACGCGGCCTCGCGCTCGGCCAGGCGGGCTACCAGCGGGATGGCGAAGGCGATGGTCTTGCCGGACCCGGTGCGGCCGCGGCCCAGCACGTCACGGCCTGCGAGCGTGTCCGGGAGGGTCTTGACCTGGATGGGGAAGGCTTCTTCGATGCCGTTGGCTGCGAGGGATTCGGCGATGGCTTTGGGCGTGCCAAGGGCAGCAAAAGTAGTCATGTGTTTCGTGGGTTCTTTCTGGCGGCGCCCGTCCGGGCATCGGCCCCCGACGCCGGTTGGGCCAGGGGTTCGCCGAGGAAAAAGTCAGTGGTCAACCGCCTGGCGGGAAGCCGGGGCCGGGACCGAACGCGTTCATCGACGCAGGATGTGCCTCTCACATGAACAAGGCCCGCACGCGCGGGCCTCCCATTGCACATCAAGTTCGTCCAGTCTAACAGGGGCCGGGCGCCAGGAATTCCACCGAGGAATTCCACCGCCAGCGGATTCCCGGGCTCCCGGGCCATTTGCGGGGCAAGATGGGAGCACGAACGAAAGGAAGCCAAGGTGGAACACAGCGGAACGCACACCTCCGGCGGGCAGCACGGCGACGGCGGAAACCACGACGGCGGAGCCCACACTTTCGGTGCCGGTGCCGAGAGTGCGGAGCAGCTGTGGGACGACAGGTACCGCGAGCAGTCGCGGATCTGGAGCGGCAGGCCGAACCCCCAGCTGGTGGTGGAAGCGGCCGGCTCGGTTCCCGGGCACAACGCCACAGCACTGGATCTTGGCTGCGGCGAAGGTGCCGACGCGATCTGGCTCGCACAGCAGGGCTGGGCGGTCACCGCCGTCGACGTTTCCGCCGTCGCGCTTGAACGCGCGTCCGCGCACGCCGCCGAGTCGGCTGTTGCGGAACGGATCAGCTTCCAACGGCAGGACCTGGCAACGTGGCGGCCGGATACGGGCTACGGGCTGGTGTCCTCCCAGTACCTGCATTCCCCGTTGCTGGACTGGCGCGCATCCGCGGCGACGGCGGCCGGGGCTGTGGCGCCGGGCGGGACGCTGCTGGTGGTGGGCCACTACCCGCAGGGCCAGCACCCGGCGCGGGAGACGTTCTACACGCCGGAGGAACTCGCCGCCGCTCTCGACGGCGTCCTGGACGCCTGGACCGTGAACGTCCTCGAAACCCGGGAACGCTTCGTCACCGGTGCCGACGGCGAAAGCAGGACGCTCGTGGACACGGTGCTGCGGGCCACCCGGAACAAGCGTTAGTCAGTTCCGGGCGAGGACCGTGGCCTTGGACTGCGGCGCGATGTCGCTGGCCCGCGGGGACACCAGCATCCCGATGACGGCGATCACCGCCGTCAGTGCGAATACCCCGGCAAAGGCGTACCCGGCTGCGAGCAGGTTGAACACCATCCCCGCCATGGCCAGGGCCAGGGCGCTGCCAATGGAGTCGGAGATAGACAGGGCAGAGCTGTTGAAGCCCTGGGCGTCGGGCTCGGACAGGCCGATGGTCAGCGTGCTCAACCGCGGGAACATCAGGCCCATGCCGGCGCCGCCGAAAGTCCAGCAGATGATGGCCGGCAGGGGCGGCCAGGCGAAGAGCACGGCGGCAAGCTCCAGCAGCAGGACGGCGAGCACCACCCAGGTGCCGGTCCGGATGGCCACGGCGTTGCTGATCCGGCCACCCCAGCGGCCCTGGATTCCCGAGGACGTGGCCCATGCCAGAGCCGAGCCCGTGATCGCGAGCCCCGCAAACGCCGGGGAGAACCCGTAGCGCTCGGTGAGGAGGTAGGGCATGTAGACCTCGGCGCCGAAGAAGGCCGCGGAAACCACGCCGCGCAGCAGGATCACGCTCGGCAGCCCGCGGCCGGCGATGAGGGTGCCGCGGGGCAGTAGCGGCCGCGCGGCAAACAGTGCAACGAACAGGGCGACGATGGCCAGCAACCAGCCCGCCACCGGCACTTGCCCGGAGAGGTTCAGGCCGAGGACCGCGACGCCGGCCAGCACCGCCCAGCCGATCCGGCCCAGCTTCCAGGGCACAGAGTTGCTTGCGGTGCCTGCACCGTCAGCCGGCCCGCGCATCTGGCGCAAGGCCGGAACCGTCATCGCCACCGCCGGAACCACAAGGACCACCACACCAAGGAAGACCCAGTGCCAGCCGATCAACTCGGCCACCACGCCGGCGGCAAACGGCCCTACCATCGACGGAATCACCCACACGGCTGCGAACGCGGCGAACATCTTCGCGTGCAGCCGAGCGGGATACGCGCGGGCAATCATCACGTAGAGGGCCACGGTCATCGCGCCGCCGCCAAGGCCCTGCACGAAGCGGCCGGCGACGAACACCGGCATGCTCAGGGCCGTGCCCGCGATGAGCAGCCCGGCCGTGAACAGCGCCACCGAAGCATAGAGCGGCCCTGCCGGTCCACGCCGGTCGGCCCAGTTCCCGGCCACCACCATGCCCACCACGCTCGTGGCCAGGGGTGCGGCGAAGGCCAGGGCGTAGAGTTCAAGGCCGTCCAGTTCGAGGCCCACGCGCGGCATGATCGTGGTGACGGCCATGGCTTCGAAGGCGACCATGAACACCAGGGCACAGGAACCCACCGTGGCCAGGAGGTAGGGGCGGCGCAGGATCCCGGCCGAGAGGTCGTCGTGGGTCATTGGCCAAGCCTAACAACTTCGATGATTGTTTTTGTTGTTTTTTGGGAGGATACAAACAGCAGCAATCAGCGGCGGTAGCTACGCCGTCGGGTTCAGTTCGGCGACGGGGACGACGACGGCGCCACTCGCCGTCGTATCCGGGTTCAGCATCCAGCCGACGCGCTTGGCCGAGCTGAGGACCACCACGCTTTCCACCAGTTCGATGCCGGGAATACGTTGCTGCAGGGCGAGTTCGGCGTTCATCACGTCCGAAAGCGAATGCAGCCACATAACGATCACGAAGTTGGTACGCCCGGTGGTCGACGCGCTGAGCCGGAGGTTCCGGAAGCCGCGCAGTTCGGCAGCCGCGGCCTCGTGTTGGCCGGCCGGGACGTTGGCGAACCATTGGCAGGTCACGGGGTAGCCGGAGAACTTCTGCGCCACCTCGCAGCGGAAGGACAGCACGTGGCTGGCGAGCAGGCGGTTGAGCTGACGCTGCACGGTGGCGGGGTTGCGGCCCAGCGCGCGGGCCATGTCCGCCGCCGTCGCCCGGCCGTCCTGGGCGAGGAAGGGGATCAGGTCCAGGTGGCTCTGCGGCAGCTCCGGGCCCACGGGCGCCGCGGCCGCGGAGACTTCGGGGCCGGCGAGGGCCTTGAGCGCGGCCTGCTGCGAGCGGTCCAGCACGTTCAGGCGCCAGGCATGGCCGCCGGTGTGCAGCCGGGTGCAGAGGGAGGTGCGGTATTTCTGGAGCCCCTTGATCTCCTTGAACTGCGGCACCACCGTATCGGTGAACGCGGCAAGGGTGGGCGTGATGACCGTAAGGATGAGGTCCCGGTTGCTGGCGGCCTCCTCCACGGTCACCACTTCGGGGATCGCCGCCAATGCCGCGGTGACGTCCGCCCGGAGCCGCATGTCACAGTCGATGTCCACCAGGGCCAGGCACATCTGCTTCGGGTCGCCGATCAGGTGGGCGGTGGTCCAGGCCGCGCCGGCCGAGCGGAGCCGCTCCCAGCGCGCCGCGAGGGTGGTGGCGTGGACGCCGAGCACTCCGGCGGCGTCGGACCAGCTGATCCGCGGGGCGATTTGCAGGGCATTGATGAGCCCCAGGTCCTCCTCGCTCAGTTCCATCGCCACTCCTACATTGATGCACGAATCCTGCATGAATCATCGCATTCTTGGATTTTTCCAGCCATTTGGACGGATGTGAACGGCATCACTCCACAATTGCTTGGAGAGTATTACCGACCATTCGGAAAGGCAGACCACGTCGCATGACCATCGCCGCAGACGCCCGGGAACTCCAGGAAGACATTGTCCGGTTCCGCCACGAACTCCACCGCGAGCCCGAAATCGGCCTTGACCTTCCGCGCACGCAGGAGAAGGTGCTCAAGGCGCTCGACGGCCTGCCGTACGAGATCACCCTGGGTGAGAGCACGACGTCGGTCACCGCGGTATTGCGCGGCGGCGCACCCGGCGCCGCAGACGGAAACCCAGCTGAGAAGCCGGCCGTGCTGCTGCGCGCGGACATGGACGCCCTGCCCGTGCAGGAGCGCAGCGGCGTGGACTACACCTCCACCGTGGACGGCGCCATGCACGCCTGCGGACACGACCTCCACACCGCCATGCTGGCCGGCGCCGCGACCCTGTTGTCCGAGCGCCGGGAGCAGTTGGCCGGGGACGTGGTGCTGATGTTCCAGCCCGGCGAAGAGGGATTCGACGGCGCGGGGCACATGATCCGCGAAGGCGTCCTGGACGCTGCGGGACGCAGGGTGGACGCCGCCTACGGCATGCACGTCTTCTCCGCGATGGAACCGTACGGCCAGTTCTGCACCAAGCCGGGCGTGATCATGAGCGCCTCGGACGGCCTGTTCGTCACGGTGCTCGGCGCCGGCGGTCACGGTTCCGCGCCGTTCGCGGCCAAGGATCCGGTGACGGCAGCCGCCGAGATGGTCACCGCATTGCAGGTGATGATCACCCGGCAGTTCAACATGTTCGATCCCGTGGTCCTCACGGTGGGGGTGTTGCAGGCCGGGACAAAGCGCAACGTCATCCCGGAAACCGCCCGCTTCGAAGCGACCATCCGGACCTTCTCCGAGGCCTCCCGCGAGCGCATGATGAAGGCCGTCCCGGCGCTCCTCCAGGGCATCGCCGCCGCCCACGGCCTGGACGTGGATGTGGACTACCGCGGCGAATACCCGCTCAGCGTCACCAATGAAGACGAAACCACCACCGCCGAGAAGACCATCCAGGAAATGTTCGGCGAGTCCCGCCACACCCGCTGGGCCACCCCGCTCAGCGGATCGGAGGATTTCTCCCGGGTCATGGCCGAGGTGCCCGGCACGTTCATCGGACTCAGCGCCGTCCCGAAGGGGACGGACCCCCACGCCGCCGCCTACAACCACTCCCCCTTTGCCACCTTCGACGACGGCGTGCTGGCCGACGGCGCAGCGCTCTACGCAGAACTGGCCGTCTCCCGCATCGCCGCCCTTGCCGGCGCCCGCAACTGACCACTCCCCCGTTTGGAGCATGACATGACCACCACAGGCACCCCGGTTCCCGTCCAGGAACACAAGTCGCACCTGCGCACCCTCGTCGGCACCGGCATCGGCAACGCCGTCGAATGGTACGACTGGGCCATCTACGCCACCTTCGCCCCCTTCATCGCGAGCGCCCTGTTCAGCAGCGCCGACCCCACCTCGGCCATCCTCTCCACCCTGGCGATCTTCGCCGTCGGCTTCGTGGCCCGCCCGTTCGGCGGATTCGTGTTCGGCTGGATCGGCGACCGGATCGGCCGCAAGACGTCCATGACCTTTGCCGTCGCCCTCGGTGCCTTCGGCAGCCTGCTGATCGGCGTCGCGCCCACCTTCGAATCGGTGGGCGTCTTCGCCTCGATCATGCTGCTGTTCGCCCGTCTCATCCAGGGCCTGGCGCACGGCGGCGAGCTGCCGTCGTCGCAGACGTATCTTTCGGAAATGGCCCCCAAAGAGAAGCGCGGCTTCTGGGCCACGCTCATCTACACCTCGGGCACGGTGGGCATCCTGCTTGGAACGCTCCTGGGCGCTGTCCTGTCCGCGGTGCTGACCAAGGCGGACATGGCCGCCTGGGGCTGGCGTATCCCGTTCATCCTGGGCGGCATCCTCGGCGTCTACGCGCTCGTGATGCGGGCCCGGATGAAGGAGACGGAGGCGTTCGAAGCCGAGACCGTCAAGGAGAAGCACGATCCGATCTGGCCGCAGATCTTCCGGCACCGCAAGCAGGCCCTGCAGGTCATCGGGCTCACCGTGGGCCTGACCGTCATCTACTACGTCTGGGGTGTCGTGGCCCCGAGCTACGCCGCCACCACCCTCAAGATGGACCGCGGCGCAGCGCTGTGGGCCAGCGTGGTGGGCAACATCGTGTTCATTGCCGCCCTCCCGTTCTGGGGCAAGCTCTCGGACCGGATTGGCCGCAAGCCCGTGCTCATCGCCGGTGCCAGCGGTGCGGCGCTGCTGCACTTCCCGATGACCTGGCTGCTGAAGGACTCCCCGTGGCAGCTGGCCGTGGGCATGTCCGTGATGCTCTTCTTTATCGCTGCGAGCGCCGCAATCGTCCCGGCCGTCTACGCGGAACTGTTCCCCACCAAGATCCGCACCGTGGGCGTCGGCGTCCCCTACTCCATCTGCGTCGCAGCCTTCGGCGGCACCGCCCCCTACCTGCAGAGCTGGCTGGCGAGCACCGGCCAGGGCAACCTGTTCAACGTCTACGCCGTGGTGCTGCTGGCCATCGGCATCGCCTTCGTGTTCACGATCCCGGAGACGAAGGGCAAGGACCTGACGCACTAGGAACTGTTTGCCACCAGCCGGACCACAGGGGACATGTCCTCTGCCCGGCACGAAGAGTGGACATATTGCGCATATGTCCATCCTTCACCGCTTGGAGGGGACATGTCCTTCCGGGATGGGGGCCGGATGTGTTGGAGAATGGCGCATGAACACCACCTCTTACGACGTTGTAATTGTTGGCGGAGGCCACAACGGCCTCACGGCCGCGGCCTACCTGGCGCGGGCGGGCAAGGACGTGCTCCTGCTCGAACGCGATGACCACCTCGGAGGGGCCGCCGTCTCGGCCGCCGCCTTCGACGGTGTGGACGCCCGCCTGTCCCGGTACTCATACCTGGTCAGCCTGATGCCGAAGCAGATCATCGAGGACCTCGGACTGGACGTCGAACTGGCCCGCCGCCGCTATTCCTCCTACACCCCGGTGCCCGGCCAAACCTCCACCGGCTTGCTGATCGACGGCGGCGACGCCGAGGCGACCCGCGGTTCTTTCGAGCGCGTCACCGGCAGCGCCGCCGACTTCGACGCCATGCGGGAGTTCAACGCCGACACCGGGCGCCTGGCCCGGGCCCTGTTCCCCACCTTCTGCGGACCGCTGCCGAGCCGTTCCGAGGCCCGCAAGCTGCTCGACGACGACGCCCTGTGGGACGAGCTCATCGAACAGCCGCTGGGCCGGGCCATCGCCCGGCGCTTCGGAAACGACGTCGTCCGCGGCGTCGTGGCGACCGACGCCCTGATCGGGACCTTCACTTCCCTCGACGACCCCTCGCTGGACGCCAACCGCTGCTTCCTCTACCACGTCGTCGGAAACGAAACAGGCGATTGGGACATCCCGATCGGCGGCATGGGCGCCGTTTCCCGGGAGCTCGAACGCGCGGCCCGCGAGGCCGGGGCGACGCTGCTCACCGGCGCGGAAGTCACCTCGGTTTCGGCCGACGGCGGCGTCCGCTACCGTCTGGCAGATGAGGGGTTCGGCGGCGCGGAGCACACTGCCGAGGGGCGGCACGTCCTGGCCAACGTTGCCCCCTGGGTCCTCAACGGCCTGCCGGGCAACTCCCCCGCGGACTCCGCGCGCCCCGAAGGCGCGCAGATCAAGGTGAACATGTTGCTCGCCCGGCTGCCCAGGCTCAACGACGAGTCCGTGGCCCCCGAAGCCGCGTTCGGCGGAACATTCCACATCAACGAAGGCTACGGACAGCTCCAGGAAGCGTTCCAGGAAGCAGTCCGCGGAGCCATCCCGGACCCGCTGCCCTGCGAAATCTACTGCCACTCCCTGACGGATCCGAGCATCCTTTCGCCCGAACTCGCCGCGGCCGGGGCGCAGACGCTCACCGTGTTCGGCCTGCACGTTCCCGACCGCTGGATCACCGAGGAAAACAACGACGTCCGCCGTGCGGAACTCCAGGCGGCCGTGCTCGCCTCCCTGAATTCGGTGCTCGCCGAGCCGATCGACGAGCTGATCCTCAAGGACGCCAACGGCAGGCCGTGCATCGAATGCAAGACCACCCTGGACCTTGAACACGCCCTCAACATGCCCGGCGGCAACATCTTCCACGGCCCCCTGCAATGGCCCTTCCTCGACGACGACGCGCCGCGGAACACCCCGGCCGAACGATGGGGCGTCGGCACCGGCAATCCGCGCATCCTCATCTGCGGCGCCGGTGCCCGGCGCGGCGGCGGGGTGAGCGGCATCGGCGGCCACAACGCCGCAATGGCCGTCCTGGAAGAGCTGGCCGGGCAGGAAGGCTGACGACCCGGCCGAACTTTCCTGACCCTCTTTGGCGCGGCAAAGCCCGCGGCACTCCGTAGTTCACGGTGTGCCGCGGGCCCTCGCCGTTCAAAGAAGGTCAGGAGTTACGGCCTCCCCGCCGTTCCTGCGACTCACCCTCGTGAACGGCGAGCCTTTCCTGCGCCGCCAACTGCCGCGCGGCCGCGGAAACGAGGCGGCGGCAGAAACCCGGGTCCCCGCCCGGCAGAGCTTCGCCGACCAGTTCGTGCACGGCGCCGTCGTCGAACAGTTCGCGGGCGCCGATCCGCTGCTGCTCCGCCAGCTCCCGGGCGTGCGCGGTGTTGCCGTGCACGATCAGGCTGGCGCCTTCGGGCGGCAGCGGCGCCAACCAGGCATGCTCCGCGGCCACGGTCCGGCGGGTGGCCGCGAGCGCCAGCGCCCCGCCGCCGGTGCCCTCGCCCATCAGGATCGCCACATTGGGCACCGTGAGCTGCAGCAGCCCTGCGATGCAGTCGGCAATACCCCCGGCGATCCCGGCCTCCTCGGCCTGGACCGAAAGTTCGGCGCCCGGGGTGTCCACCACGGTGACCAGCGGCAGCCCGAGGTCCTGCGCCAGGCGCATGCCGCGGCGGGCCTGCGCCAGCCCCGCGGCATCCAGCACCGCACCGGCGCGTTGTGCCGCACGGTCCTGCCCGACGACGACGACCGGACGGGTGCCGTGACCGCCGGGTTCCGGCAGCTCTGCCAGCACGACGGCCGTACTCGCCGACAGCTCGCCGCGTCCCGTTCCGGACAGCCGGACAGTGCGGCCGAAACCGGCGTCGAGCAGTTCCGCCAGTCCCGGACGGCCGGGATCCCGGCTGCGCAGGACCGAGTCCCACACGGAACCCTGACGGGCGGGCCCGGCGCCGCCGTCGGGCGCTGCAAACAGAGCGGCCGCTCCGCTGCCCGCCAGGATCCCCAGCACCCCGGCGGCGACGTTCCGGAAGCCAGCAACGTCCAGGACGGCGTCGACGGTTCCGTGGGCGAGCAGGTGCCCGCTGGACTGGATGCCGGCGGGAAACTCCTCCCCCTTCAGCCCTGCGTAGACCTTGGGGCCGAGGAAGCCCACCAGGGCGCCGGGCTCGGCGACAGTCAGGTGGCCCAGGGAACCCCAGGACGCGAACACCCCGCCCGTGGTGGGATGCCGCAGGTACGCCATGTAGGGCAGTCCGAGCGCCTTATAGGACGTGAGGGCTTCGGTGATCCGCACCATCTGCAGGAAGGCGAGCGTGCCCTCCTGCATGCGGGTGCCGCCGGAGGCCGGTCCTGCGATGAGGGGTAGTCGGCGCCGGCCCGCTTCCTCGATCGCCGCGACGATCCGGTCCGCGGTGGCCCGGCCGATCGAGCCGCCCAGGAAGGTGAACTCGCTGGCCAGCACGGCGACGGGGTGGCCGTCGATCAGTCCCTCGCCGGACAGCACGGCTTCGTCGGCGCCGCTTCGTTCGCGGGCCCGCTCCAGGTCGTCGAGGTAGGACCGCGCGGCGCCGGCCGGGACGGACGGCGGCCGGTCCCAGTTGCGGAAACTGCCGGCGTCGAGGAGCTGTTCCAACAGGTCGGCACCGCGCAGCCGGACGGGCCGGGTGCGCCCGCTCTCAAGCACCGCCGTCATGGTGTCCCCACCCCGGCGGCTCCGGCGCTTGAGGCGCCGAGCAGGGCATCCTCATCCAGCCATTGATTTTCGCCCAGCCAGGCCCGGATGCTTTCGTCGTGCTCGCCGAGCCGCGGCGGGGCGGCGTGCCGCAAGCGGGTGGTTTCGGCGCCGTCGCCGTCGAAGAAACGCAACGGGGAACCCGGGATCTCGATCCGGCCGAGCGTAGGGTGCTCGATGTCCAGGAGCAGGTGCTGGCTGCGCGTCTGCTCCCAGGCGAAGACCTCGTCCAGGGAACGCACCCGGCCGGCGGGAATGCCCGCAGCTTCCAGCCGGGCGAGCAGGTCCTCCGAACCGGCCTCCGCAAAGACGGCCTCGATGGCCTCAATGAGCCCGTCCCGGTTGGCCACGCGGGACTGATTGTCCTTCCAGCGTTCGTCCGCGGCGGGCAGCCCGAACTCGCTGGCGAAGCGTTGCCAGAGTCCTTCGGAGCCGACGGCGATCTGCACGGCCCCGCCGTCGCAGCGGAAGAGCCCATATGGCGCGATGGACGGGTGGTGGTTGCCCTGGGCCTGCGGCACCTGGCCGCCCACGGTCCAGCGGGTGCCCTGGAAGGCCAGCACGCCCACGATCGAGGAGAGCAGCGAGGTGCGCACCACTTTCCCGCGGCCGCTCCGTTCCCGTTCGAGCAGGGCCGCGAGCACCCCGTAGGCGCCGTGGATGCCGGCCAGGACGTCCCCGATCGGCACGCCCACGCGCTGCAGGTCCTCCGGGCCGGAGCCGGTGAGGGACATCAGGCCGGCCTCGCCTTGAGCGATCTGGTCGTAGCCTGCGCGGCGGCCTTCCGGTCCGTCGTGGCCGAAGCCGCTGATGGCCAGCACGATAAGCCGCGGGTTGAGTTCCTCGAGGGTGGCGGGGTCGAAGCCCAGCCGGTCCAGGGTGCCGGGGCGGAAGTTCTCGATCAGCACGTCCGCCCGGCGCAGGAGTTCGCGGAGGGTTTCCTGGCCGTCTGCGGATTTCAGGTCCAGGCGCAGTGATTCCTTGTTCCGGTTGCAGGAGAGGAAGTACGTCGACTCGCGGCCTTCCGGGGTGTCCACGAAGGGCGGACCCCAGCCGCGGGTGTCGTCGCCGCCGTCGGGATTTTCCACCTTGATGACCCGGGCGCCGAGGTCGCCGAGCATCATGCCGGCGTGCGGGCCGGCGAGCGCGCGGGAGAGATCGACGACGAGCCTGCCGTCCAGCGGTCCGCTTGCGGCGCCCGTCAAGCCTGGGCCGGTCATGCCTGGGCCCGTCATGCCTGGGCCCGTCATGCCTGGGCCCGTCATGCCTGGGCCCCTACCGCCGGGCGTCCCGGGAGCGAATCCGCGCCGTCGTCGGCGGTGTCCTGGACCGCCAGCGGGTTGCGGCGGCGCCGGATGAACTCCCCGATGACGAGGACCAGGAGGTTCGGGGCGAGGGCAATAAGGCCCGAATCCACGCCGCCCGTGGGGATGTTCCCGAAGGTGATGACGGCGACCGTGAGCGTGCCGACAATGATGCCCAGGTTGACCGGCACGGCTCCGACGCGCACCTTGCGGCCGATGGCAATCGCGACGGCGGGAGCCAGCTGCGTGAGGCCGCCGTAGGTGAGCAGGAGCAGCGCGCCGATGTCCGACTTCGCGAGGCCGAACACCAGGGCCAGGCCGACGGCGACGGCGACCACCACGTGGTTGATCCGGAACCGCAGCTTGGGGTTCTTGACCGTGAGCAGGTTGTTCGAGACCAGCGAGGAGATGCCCATGGCGATCGCGCCCGCCGGAACCATGGCGGCAGCCGCACCGCCGATCGCGATGACCGCGATGAGGGGTTCGGGCAGGGTGTGCTGGGCGACGCTCAGCAGGACCTGGTTGCCCTTGGTCTTCGGGTCGAGGATGAGCGTGGCGGCGATGCCGGCCGTGATGGGGATGAGCAGCAGGAACTGGTAGATGGCGAGCCACTTGACGTTGTCCCGGAGCACGGCGCCGCTCTTGGCGGCAAGGACCGGCGGCCACAGGTGCGGGAAGGTGTTCAGGCCGGCGCCGATGCTCGTGACGATCACCGAGGTCACCCAGAAGGTGGCGTCGAAGCCGGGATGGGTGATGGTGAGGTAGTCCGGGGCCGTGTCGATGACCTTGGCGAAGATGTCCGGGATGCCGCCGATGCCTGCGATCACGCCGGCCAGGACGATCACGAGGGCCGCGAGCATGGCGAAGTCCTTGAAGATGGCCACCTTGGCCAAGCCGCGGATGCCCGCCCAGATGACGAAGACGACCACCAGGACGCTCGCCACGGCCATGCTGTACCCGCGGGCCGATTCACTGCCGGTGGCCAACTGGACGATCAGGCCGAGGCCGGTGATCTGCAGTTGCAGGTACGGGATCAGGAAGACGGCACCAACGAGGGCCACCGTCTTGCCCAGGGACTTGCTCTTGAAGCGGTCCCGGAAGAAGTCGGCCATGGTCAGGTAGCCGCGGTTTGCGCCGAGTTCACGCTGCCGCGGGACCACGAAGTACTGGAGGATGCAGGTGATGGTCAGGTAGGCGACCGCGAAGAGCGCGGCGACGCCGCCGCCGAAGGCGATGCCCGCCAGGCCGAGGAAGCTGAAGGTGGTCAGGGACTCGCCGGCCTGCAGGAACCAGGTGGTCCAGCGGGGCAGATCGCGTTTTCCGACCGTCCAGCCGGAGAGCTCGGTCTGGCGGCGGCGGCCCGCGATGCCGAGGGCACCGATGCCGATGATTCCGATGATGATGGCGACAGTAAGCATCAGTGGGCCTCCGGTCCGTTCACGTCGAGTGCAGCGCGCCGCTGTTCGGAAAGCTCGAGTTCGAGCCGGTCCAGCTCGGCGCCGCCTTCGCGCAGGTAGCTTCGCTCGATGATCTGCAACGCCGCCACCGTGGCGATGATCATCAGGCCCATCCAGACGATCGCGGCGGGCAGGCCCAGCCAAAGGGTGGGGGAAGAGACAAAGGGCAGGAACGGGGTGATGATCATGCCGATGACGGGGACGGCGGCGATGGCAAGCCGCTTGGGTGATGCGAGGGTGGTACTCATAGGACTGCAGCTCCTTGGGGGCGAACGGCTGAGCAGGATGAGAGTTTTTCGAAGGCCGAGGCCAGGCGGAGCAGGCGGACATCGCTGCCGCGTGCGCCGATCATCTGGAGGCCGACGGGAAGGCCCGACGGCGTGAAGCCGGCCGGGACGGACAGGGCCGGGAGTCCCAGCGGGGTGAACAGGTAGGGGGCGCGCATCCAGTCGAGGTAGCTCGTCAGCTGCTGCCCCTCGATTTCGGTGGGGTATTCGAGCTCCGCGTCGAACGGCGCAACTTGCGAGGCCGGCGCAATCACAAGGTCGTAGTGGTTGAAGAACTCCGCCGCCTTGCGGATGAGCCGGGTCATGCCTTCCTCGGCACGGAACACGTCGCGCCCGCTCAGGCCGGCGCCGTCGCGGATGTTCCCGGCGAGGAAGTGGTTGAAGAGGCCGGGTTCGGCGTCGAGCTCGTCTCCCCAGGCCGCGTAAAAGCTGGCTGCCCGCAAGACGCGGAACACTTCCTCCGAGCCCTCCAGGTCCGGGCAGTCGATCTCCACGTGGGCGCCGAGGCCCGCCAGCGCCTTGGCCTGGGGATCCAGCACGTCCAGGACTTCGCGGGCAACGGGGATCCGGCCGCCGAGGGTGGGGGCGTAGGCGATGCGCAGTCCGGCGAAGTCCTGGGGGGACGGATCTCCGGCATGCCCTTCCTCGGCCGGGAAGAAGGAGAAGGGATCGTCCGGGGTGGCACCGCGCATGGCCGAGAACAGCAGCGCAGCGTCCTCCGCGGTGCGGCCCATCGGACCGGCGACACCCAGCGGGAAGAAGACGTTGCCGCCGTCGGTGTTGGGGACCATGCCCGGCGTCGGGCGCAGGCCCACCACGTTGCAGAACGAGGCCGGGTTGCGCAGGGAGCCGCCCATGTCGCTGCCGTCGGCGATCGGCTGGAAGCCGGAGGCCAGGGCCGCCGCCGCTCCGCCGCTGCTGCCGCCGGCCGACTTGGAGGGATCGTAGGGGTTCCGGGTGGTGCCGAAGAGCCGGTTGAAGGTGTGGGAGCCGGCGGCGTACTCAGGCACGTTGGTCTTGCCCACGCGGATCGCTCCGGCGTCCAGGATGCGCTGCACGTGCAGGTCGTTGCTTTCCGGCACGAGGTCCGCGTGGCGCGGGTGCCCGAAGGTGGTCCGCATTCCGGCCGTGCGGGCGGTGTCCTTGAAGCTGATGGGCAGCCCGTGCAGGGGCCCGAGCGGTTCGCCTGCGGCGATCTTGCGGTCGGCCGCCGCCGCGGCTGCGCGGGCACCATCTTCGTCGATGGTGACCACGGCGTTCACGAGCGGGTTGAAGCGGTCGATCTGGTCGAGGTGGGCTTCGAGCACCTCGACGGCGGATACCTCGCGGGAGCGCAGGAGCGTTGCGAGCTCCACCGCCCTGCGGTACACCAATTCATTCGTCATGATTCATTGAGCCTTTGTTTTATTTCCTTTTGAGCCGTTCATTCGCCTCAGTTGGAGTTAATGAATCACCATAGTGGTGCCAATCACATTTGGCTAGGGGTAGGGGAGAGTTTCTTTGGCGCGCGGAAGCGTCAGAGACGGCCAAGGCGCGGCGACCGTCCTGACCTTCTTTGACGCGGCAAGGCCCGCGACGCTCCGTGGTTCACGGCATGTCGCGGGCCTTCGCGTTTCAAGAAAGGTCAGGAGGGGCTGGGCCCCGGCGCCGCTCGCCCCGGGCGAGCGGCTCGTCAGGAGCGTTCGGGCATGCGCACGCCGCCGCGCTTGTACGCGCGGACGACGAGGGAGCTGCGCACCGCGAGGGCGCGCCCGGCCCAAGGGGACTCGAGCAGGAAGTCGCGCAGTTCATTCAGGCTCGGGAGGGTCACGTTGGCCATGATCTGGAACTCACCCAGCGCCATGGCGGCGTAACGCACCGCCGCTTCGCCGCCGAGGAGGCGGCCGACCTCGGCAACGTCCGTAGGTGCTGTGCGGACCCAGATGACGGCCTCGATGGGCAGGCCGATGTCCGCCGGCTCGACAATGGCCCGGACGGTGAGGGTGTCCTGTTCAAACAAGGTATTGAGCCGGCGCCGGACGGCCGGGGCCGAGAGGCCCACGGCCTCACCGAGGTCGGCCACCGGGACGCGGCCGTCCTCGACCAGCAGCTGCACCAGGCGGGTATCGACGTCGTCGAGGATGGCGCTGGCACTTGGCCGGGTCACCGGCGAGGGAAAGTCCTGAAGGGCCGCGGTTTCCTCGGCGGTGACGGGGCCGGGGTGCCATTCGGCCACGGTGCGGAAGTACTCCATGAGCGGCCAGGCGTTCACCTGGGTGACGCCGTCGAGCCCGGGAAGCTCCTCAAGCACCAGGCTGGAGAGCCTGCCCGGGCGGGCCTGGACTTCGAAGAGCAGTCGGGTGGGGCTGGTGAGGGCGTAAAGGAAGTTCGCGTCGGGGTCCTTGGCCAGCTCCTCCGCGATGCCGGCCAGTTTTGCCGGTTCGCACTGGACCTCCACCAGGTGGGTGGGGCCGAGCGTCACGAGCCCGGCAACCCGGACCGTCCCGGATTCCAGCAAGGCCATGCCGCGCCGGGTCACGGTACTGAAGGACTCCCCCAGCACCTCGGCGATGCGGCGCCAGGATGCACGGCCGTTGACCTGGAGGGCCCCGACGATCCGCCGGTCCAGCCCGTCCAGCTCGCGCAAGGGTGCATTCATGACCATCCACCCGATTATGCCGCCTTGCCGGCGCGGGCGTCGTACCCACGCTGCGGTAAGGTGCCGGGGGCCGGAAGGCCCGGCAGTTGAGCGGCTGCCCTAAAATCATATTTTCGGTGTGCCTAAATATTGGGTATCCTCGTAGCAGACGCCCTGACCGAAGGACCCTTGATGGCTACAACCGCCACCCTCCAAACACGCACCGGACCGGCAAAGGTATGGTCCCGCCTCCTGCTGCTTGGGCCGGCCTTCGTGGCGGCCATCGCCTACGTCGATCCGGGCAACGTCGCTGCGAACCTCACCGCCGGCGCCAGCTACGGCTACCTGCTGGTGTGGGTGCTGGTCATGGCCAACGCCATGGCGGTGCTGGTGCAGTACCAGTCGGCGAAGCTGGGCCTGGCCACCGGCATGAGCCTGCCGGAGATCCTCGGGAAGCGCCTCGGCACCAAGCGGCGCCGCCTGTACTGGGCCCAGGCCGAGATCGTTGCGGGGGCGACGGACATGGCCGAGGTGATCGGCGGTGCCGTGGCACTGAACCTGCTGTTCGGCCTCCCGTTGCTGGCCGGCGGCGTCATCATTGGCCTGGCCTCCATGGCGCTCCTGGCACTTCAGTCGCAGCGGGGGCAGCGGACCTTCGAGTACGCGATCCTCGTGCTGCTGGGAGTCATCGCCGTCGGGTTCATGTCCGGCCTGTTCGTCAACGCCCCCGACGCCGGCAGCGCCCTGGGCGGTCTGCTTCCCCGCTTTGAGGGCACGGACACCGTCCTGCTCGCCGCGAGCATGCTGGGCGCCACCGTGATGCCCCACGCGATCTACCTGCACTCGGCGCTGGCCCGGGACCGGCACGGCTTCTCCGAGGACCCGGCGGTGCGGACCCGGCTGATCCGGGCCACCCGCTTCGACGTCGTCGGAGCTCTGCTGCTGGCCGGCGTCGTGAACATTTCAATGCTGCTGCTCGCCGCCTCAAGCCTGCGCGGCATCGAGGGAACCGACACGATTGCGGGTGCCCACGCGGCTGTCACCTCCGCCCTCGGACCGGCAATCGGCGTCGTCTTCGCGATCGGTTTGCTGGCGTCG
This sequence comes from Arthrobacter sp. R-11, assembly GCF_049913155.1. Lineage (GTDB taxonomy): Bacteria > Actinomycetota > Actinomycetes > Actinomycetales > Micrococcaceae > Arthrobacter. The sequence continues at coordinate 3,794,268 of NZ_CP183979.1, forward strand.
GGCCTGGCCTCGACGTCGGTAGGCTGCTACGCGGGCGCCACCATCATGGGCGGGCTGCTGAAGGTCCGCATCCCGTTGCTGGTCCGCCGCGTGATCACCCTGATTCCGGCCCTCATCATCCTAGGCGCCGGCATCGAACCGACCCTCGCGCTCGTCCTCAGCCAGGTGCTGCTCAGCTTCGGCATCCCCTTCGCCCTGATCCCGCTGATCCGCCTGACCGGCAACCGCCGTGTCATGGGCATCCACACCGACTCCAAGGCCCTGAAAATCGCCGGCTGGACCAGCGCCACCCTGATCGTGGGACTGAACTGCGTGCTCATTGCCCTGACGGTGACCGGCCAGTCCTGATTCCAGGGCCCGGCCGGTCCCGTAGCGGCTTAGGGTTCCACCGGCACGGGTGCCAGCAGCGCAGCCATCAGGTGCGGCGCGAAGTCCTCTTCGAGTTCCAGGACCACCTGGCAGTGGGCACCGGCCTGCTCCGGGAATCCGAGGTGCACACCACGCAGGTCGCAGAGGGTCTGCCCGCGGCCCGGGCCGTCGCCGGCGTCGACCTCCACATGGACCACCGGCGCGATGCGCAGGGCGACGGCGTCCACGGCCACCGCGGCGGCGAGGGGATCGTGCATCGCCGAGCAGGCGCGGCCGAAGATGCCCTCGTAGAAGCGGTAGTAGTAGCCCAGCATCTCGCCCAGGGCACGGGCCAGCGGGCTGTCCGAGGCGAGCAGTTCGAGCCGGTGTTCCTCTTCCAGCACGTTGCTCATGGTCACGTCCAGCGGCACCAGCTTGATGTTCCACGGGGCGGCGAGGACCTCGCGGGCTGCCTCGGGATCGTTGCCGATGTTGGCTTCGGCCACCGGGCTGATGTTCCCCGGAACCATGGCGGCGCCGCCCATGATCGTGACCTCGGCGACCAGTTCGGGCAGCCGCGGTTCCAGGCGCAGGGCCTCGGCGATGTTGGTCAGCGGGCCGATGGCCAGCACGCGCAGTTCGCCTGGGTTTTCGTGGGCCAGGCGGACCAGCATTTCAGCGGCGGTTTCGGCCAGCGGCGCGGCGTCCGACTTGGGCAGCGCCACCCCGCCGATGCCGTTGGCGCCGTGCACGTGGGGAGCACCGCCGTCGAACGCCCGGGCCTGGAAGTCATGCGCCCCCACCGCCACCGGAATCTCCGGCCGGCCGGCCAGGCGCAGGAGGTCAAGCGTATTCACGGCGCCGGTGGCAGAGGCCACGTTCCCGCTGACGCTGCCGATGCCGAGCAGCCGGGCCTCCGGCGCGGCCAGCAGGTAGGCCAGCGCCAGGGCGTCGTCGATTCCGGTGTCGCAGTCCAGGTAGAAGGGCAGCATGTCTGGGTATCGCTTTCTGTTGTGAGGTGCGGGCTTAGGCGGAGGCGTCGGGGGCGGGGACCAGGAGGCTGACCAGCAGCGCCGCGGCGGTGATGCCCACCGAAATCCAGAGCGCGACGCCGTAGCCGCCCTGGGTGCCGAGCCCGGCGAACGGTGCCACGAGGACGACGCCGAGGCTCGCCCCGGTGCCGAAGGAGGCCCCGTTGATGCCGGGCAGGGAACCCGGGGCTTCCTTGGGCGAGAGGAGCACGGAGAGTCCGTTGATGGCGGTGAGGAAGAAGCCGTTGTAGAAGATGCCGAGGGCGGCGACGGCGGCCAGGACTGCCCACTCGTTTCCGGCGAAGAGGGCGGCTGCCACGGCGCAGGCCAGGCTCAGCGCGGTGCCGATGCGCAGCGTCCTGATCCAGCCCATCCGGCCCGTCAACCAGCCGGCCAGGGGCGCGGCGAAAACGCCGATGAGGGCGGCCGGGGTGAGGAAGAGCAATGCCGAAAGGGAGGCGCTGAAGCCGAAGCCGTTCTTGCCGTCCTGGCTGAGCAGCACCACGGTGAAGTTCATGATCGCGAAGATGCCGGCGAGGGTAAGCACGGTGGTGGCGATGACGGTCCAGACCTGGCGGGAGCGCAGGTGGTGCACGGCGATCAAGGGCGAGCTGCGGCGCTTTTCCGCCGCGCAGAAAGCGATGAACGCGGCCACGGTCCCGGCCAGCAGGGCGAGCGCGGGGACGGACGTCCAGCCCGCGGAGGAGCCGGTGCTGACGAAGTAGCTCAGGCAGACCAGGAACGCCGAGAGGAGTGCCGCTCCCCACCAATCCATGCGGCCGCTGGCAGCTGCCGCACCGCCGGCGGGGACGAAGCGGATTATGCATACGGCGGCGACCGCGGCGAGGCCCAGGACCACGAGGAAGATCGACTGGAAGCCGAAGGCCTCGGTCATCAGCCCGCCCGCGTAGCCGTCGAACCCTGCGATTCCGCCGTTGACCGCGGCGATGATGCCCACGGAGGTCCCGAAGGAGCGGGCATCGAGGTTTTCCCGGAGCACGATGTAGGCGAGCGCGAAAATGGCGCTGGAAACGCCCTGGAGGAAGCGGCCCACGACCAGCAGCGGAAGGCTGGGAGCGAGCAGGCACAGCACGGTGCCCACGGCCATGACCCCGAGCACCAGCAGGAGTGCGCGGCGGCGGCCGATGAAGTCGCTCCAGCGGCCCATGATGGGGCCGGAGATGGCGCCGGCCAGGAAGAACATGGACTGCACCTGGGCCACCGCTCCGGCGTCGGCGCCGAAATGCGCGCCGATCTGCGGCAGCGCCGGGGTGACCATGCTGGCGTTGAGCTGGAACGACAGCACACCCAGCAGGAGCGTGGTGATGAGGACGGCGGCCTTGGGGCGGCGGCCGGCGGGCTGCGCTTCGGCGGGGCCGTGTTGGGCGTCGGCGGCAGGCGCGTTGGCGGCAGGCGCGTTGGCGGCAGGCGCGTTGGCGGGTGAGGAAATCACAACAAACTCCCTTGTTCGTCGGGCAGTGTTTCTGGGTCGGGGTTTCTCGGGTTGGGGTTTCTCGGGTTGGGGTTTCTCGGGTTGGGGTTTCTCGGGTCGGGGTTTCTCGGGTCGGGGTTTCTCGGGTCGGGGTTTCTCGGGTCGGGGTTGACGGAACCCTCGGTGGATTCGAGTTGTTATACAAGCACGTATTACGAGCAAGTACAACATTTAAGTGTGAAAATGACTACACTGTCCCCCATGACTTCTTCGATCCGGCCTGTGCCGAACCGCCGCGCCCTCACCGTGCTCGGCAGCATCAACCTTGACCTCATCGCCACCGCGGAGCGCCTCCCCACGGCAGGGGAAACCATCGGCGGCGGGGCATTGAGCAGGCAGCCGGGCGGCAAAGGCGCCAACCAGGCCGCCGCTGCAGCCCGCCTCGACGGCTCCGCCCGGATGATCGGCGCCGTCGGCGACGACGACGCCGGCCGCGAAATGATCGAGGCGCTCACCGCCGCGGGCGTGGACGTGGCCGACGTCGCGCACCGCAGCACGCCCACCGGAACCGCACTGATCGTCGTCGACAGCGCCGGCGAGAACCAGATCGTCGTGTGCCCGGGCGCCAACGGCGAGGTGTCCCTGGACGGCGTTGCCTTCGCCGAAGACGAGATCCTTCTTTGCCAACTCGAGGTGGGCCTGAACGTCGTCATCGAGGCCTCCCGCAGGCACCCCGGCTTCTTCGCCCTCAACGCCGCCCCGGCACAGCCCCTGCCGGCGGAACTGGTGCAGCGCTGCGACCTGGTGATCGTCAACGAAACCGAATACGAGCTCATCCCGGAACTGGCGCAGGCCCGCTTGGTGGCCGTGACCTACGGGAAGGACGGCTCGGCCCTGTTCCGGGACGGCAAGGAGGTGGCCCGCGCCGCCGGCCGCCGCACCGCGGTGGTCAACACGATCGGGGCGGGAGACGCCTTCTGCGCCGCCTTTGTGCTGGGCCTGCGCAACGGCCTCAGCGACGAGCAGGCGCTCGCGGCCGCCAATGCGGTAGGGGCCGACGCCGTGGGGCAGCACTCCTCGCAGCCGGAGCTCGGCCGCCTGGATTCCTACGTCGGGGCTGCGTCCGCGTGACGGTGGCTGATACAGGCACCGCCCTCCGCATCCGGAAGGCCGAGGCAGGCGACTTCGCCGAGATCCGGCGCATCACGCTCGCGGCCTACCTCGACGCCGGTCACCTCACCGAAGGCCACCCCTACCTGGCCATCCTGGGCGACGTGGAACAGCGGGCCAGGCACGCCGAGCTGTGGATCGCCGAATCCGGCGGCCGGGCCGTGGGCTCGGTGATGCTCACCCATCCGGGCCGGAAATACACCGAGGTTGCGCTCGACGGCGAGATCGAGTTCCGCATGCTGGCCGTGGACCCGGCCGCGCAAGGACTGGGCGTGGGACGGGAGATCGTCCGGCGGATCCTGGACCACGCCCGTTCGCTGGACGGCGTGGACGCCGTGGCGATCACCAGCGGCGCCTGGATGACGCCGGCACACCGGCTCTACGGATCGCTGGGTTTCGTGCGGGTTCCGGAGCGGGACTGGAGTTTCGACGGCGGCCCGAAGGACCTCTGGGTCTTCCGCCACGTGCTGTGAGGCGGCCTCAGCCCTCCACATACCGGTTCCGGCCGGCGCGGTAGCCGAACACCGCCGCCAGCGCACCGACCACCAGGAACAGGATGCCCGCCGCCGCGAAGCCACCCGTGGCCTGATGCAGTTGGCCCACCAGCAGGGTGCCGGTAGAACCCAGTCCGTAGCCGAGCCCCTGCATCATGCCCGACAGGTGCGCCGCCGTGTGCGCTTCCCTGGTGCGCAGCATGATCATGGTCAGGGCCACCGCGGTGAGGCTGCCCTGGCCCAGGCCCAGCAATCCGGTCCACAGCCACGCGAGCTCCACGGGGCCGAAGATGCTCAGCGCAAAGCCGCCGCCGGTCATCAGGGCCACCACTACGTTGATGGCGCGCTGGTCCGTGAACCGCGCGGCCAGGCCCGGGGCGAACAGCGAACCAAGCATCTGAAGCGCAATCGAAACGGACACGATCAGCCCGGCCGTGCCGCCGTCGATCCCCCGCTCGCGCAGGATCGGCGCCAGCCAGGCGAACACGCTGAAGGACATCATGGCCTGCAGCACCATGAAGACCGTCACCTGCCAGGCGACGGCGGAACGCCACACGTTCACGCCCTGCACCTGCAGCTGGTGCCGGACGGCGGGCTGGCGGAGCGCCAGCGGCAGGAACAGCAACAGCACGACGGCGGCCGGCAGCGCCCAGAACCAGAGCGCCGCAGTCCAGTGGCCGGCTGCCCGGAACACCGGATAGGTGAAGCCGGCACCGAGCGCAGCGGAGGCGCAGATCGCCGTCGTATACAAACCGCCCATGAGTCCCAGGCGGTGGGCGAAGTCGCGCTTCACCACGCCCGGCAGGAGCACATTGCACAGGGCGATCGCGGCACCGCAGGCGGCAGTTCCGGCCAGCAGCGCGGGCAGGTGGCCGGCAACCGGGAAGTCGACAGGACGCAGCAGGAGTCCAAGAGTCAGTACGGCCATGGCACCCAGCAGCACCCGCTCGGCACCGAAACGCCGGGCCAGCACCGGAGCCAACGGCGCGAACACGCCCAGCAGGGTCACCGGCACCGTGGTGAGCACCACCACCGACCAGCCCGGCAGGCCGGCGTCGGCGGTGATTTCCGGAAGCACCACGGAAAAACTGGAGAACACCGTGCGCAGGTTGAAGCCGATCAGCACCAGGCAGATGCCCAGGTACACGAGGCCCTTCTTGGTGGAGACCCTTGTGGGTCCGGCCGCGGGGACCTCGTCGATTTCGGCATCGACCAGCAGTTCGGGGTTCTCGGGGGCGTTCGGTGTCACGCTCCGAAATTTACACGCCGCCGCCATATCGCCGTTCATTTCCCAGGCCTAAAGTTGTGCCAGCAACACAGGTCTCACCACCCGCAGCTGATCACCAGCGGCGGCCCTCCGTTCAACGCCACCACCCAGGAACGCGCCAAAGATGCCGCGCCCCCAGGGAAGGCCCTCTGCGATCCGTCACGTCGCCGGACTAGTGCGGATGACCCTGCGGGATCCTACTGTGAAGTCCCGGTGTCAGTGTGAGAAGTTTGCTGAGATCTCGGCGAGGGTGCGGCCCTTCGTCTCAGGT